>CACHCY010000027.1 GCA_902578495.1 uncultured SAR86 cluster bacterium | reverse complement strand
AGCGTCTTTAAGCAGGTCTCTTTTAGGCAGATGGGAAATAATTTGGATGAAGATATGTAATAAGAAAGTTTTAGTATTTCCTTTTGGCGGCGATTCTTATGTATATTCTGAGATTCTAGATGAATCCTTCAAACATGCTTTTCTTACTTCTCACAGTGAACAATTAAAAAATCAAGATAAAATAAAGAAGAATAAGAATCTTTTCTTCAAGTATCTGGATTTTTTTCCAGCTACTATAACTGAGGATAAATTTGTACCTAAGTGGCACTATGTCAGACCCTCATTTCTCTCAATAGATACAGATAAATTTAAACCTTCAAATATTAAAAAAAGTAAATCTGAAGTCATAGTTGTACATGCACCTAACCATAGAGGTTTTAAAGGGACAGAAATAATTGTTAATGCAGTAAATGAACTTATTCAAGAAGGATTGAATATTAAATTTATTTTATTGGAAGGTATCGAAAATAGCAAAATTGCCTCTTATTTGTCTCAGGAAGCAGATATTTTGATTGATCAATTAATTGCTCAAGGATATGCACTTAATGCTTTGGAAGGAATGTCTTCTGAACTTCCAGTAATAGCAAATATCGAAGATAGTAATCTTATGAATCTTTTCAGAACTTATTCATTTTTAGATGAATGTCCTATTTATTCAGCAAACTCTTTGAATATAAAAGACAGAATAAGAGAGTTAGTCTTAGACGAAGCTTTAAGGGCTGAGCTGGGAAAAAAAGGAAGAGAGTTTGTTGAAAAATATCACAGCCTTGACGTCCTATCCGATGAACTAGTAATGATATTTAATTCTTTAGAGTCCAAAAAATCTTTGCTTAATTACCATTTGAATAAAAAGCATGGAAGAGTTTAAAGCTTCTAAAGTTTTCTTCAGTTCAATTTCTTTATATTCAGCTTCTGAATTCATAACTAAATCAATATCAATAATAGTAGTGCCTGTATATGCAATCTTTTTAAGTCCTTCACTATTTGGAGCGTTAGAGATTATTACAGTTTCTTTAGCTTTAGTTGCAATTTTTTCACAATTTGGTTTTTCTAATTCCCTCAATAGGTATTTTTATGAAAGTGATAATGACTTGAGTAATCAAAAATTGATGTTTTCTACAGGTCTAATCTTTCTTTTCATTTTGAATTTTGCAATTTACCTAATAATCTTTTTATATGTCTTAATCATTGATGAAAAATTTATTACATTAGAGGGAGTTGATAAAAATCTTATTTTTGTCGCTTGTACTATTATTCCTCTTACCTCATTACTTTATTATCATCAAACTATAATCAGAATGAGATTTCTGCCCTTTTATTTTTTTATAAGTGGGCTGATTGGATATGCTTTTCCACCAATTTTCACATTAACTTTAATGTATTTTTTTGATTTTAAGCTTCATGCATATTTTTATAGCTCAGCTATATTTCTTTTACTTGCAAACATTTATCTTTCTATTAAAAATTATGAATACATCGGTATTAGCTTTAATATAAAAATTTTCAGAAATTTTTTTTCTTATGGCTGGCCTTTTATTTTTACTGCTATTGCTTTTTGGGGATTTAGTTCAATGGATAGATATTTTCTTTCCATTTTTATTGGCATGGAAGAGGTTGGTCAGTACTCCATAGCATCAAAGCTAGCTCTTTTACCATTAATTTTATTTAATGCTTTTGGTGCTGCATGGAGTCCTCTTTTTATGAAGTTAAGGGAGGAATATCACATTGAAAAATTCAAAGAATTCATAGGAAAGTCTCTTTATATTGCTATTTGCATAGGAGGTGTAATTTGTGGAACTGTAGGTTTTTTTTGCGGAGAAGCTATTTGGTTATTATTCCCTCCTGAATATTTTGGAGCTGCATTGGCAACTATATTTCTCACATATGGCGTACTTTTAAATTTTACTACCCAAGTTACAGCCATAGGCATTTCTATTTCAAAAAGGACAGAAATCTTTTCTTACCTCACATTTATTGCTTTATTTTTTAACTTCATTGGGAATTATTTTTTGATACCTATTTTTGGGGCTTTAG
>CACHCY010000026.1 GCA_902578495.1 uncultured SAR86 cluster bacterium | reverse complement strand
CAGCTTTCTCCACTGCGCTGGGTATTTCTTTATCATGAAAACCTCCTGACATTGTGTTCGATCTCATTTCTAACAAACAATGAATAGGATCTGAACCAACTTTATTCCTCAGTCCTTCTATTGTCTTTTTTATTGCCGTTGGATGATGAGCGAAATCATCATAAATATGAATTTCATCATTAAAAAATAAAAGCTCCATTCTTCTTGAAACTCCTTTGAAAGATGAAAGAGATTCCACTGCTTTCGATAGATCAAGACCCAACTCATCGGCTATGGTTAAAGATGCTAAAGCATTGCTTAAGTTATGCTCTCCTATTAACTCCCAATTTACCTCACCAAAAGAATCATCTGATCTAAAGACCTCAAATTTTGAACCATCATTATTTAATTGAGAAAGCTTTATGTCATCCTGTCCAAAAGAAAAGGTTCTAGATTTGCTGAAAAAATCCTTCTTAAAAAGTGCCTCTATATTTAAGTCAGAGTTGGGATAAATCACGCAAGCATCTGAAGCTAAGGTTCTCAATAATTGTGAATATTGTTTTTGAATATCAGAAAGGTCATTAAAAATGTCAGCATGATCGAACTCCAGGTTATTAATGAGCAAGGTTTTTGGTCTGTAATGAATAAATTTGGATCTTTTATCAAAAAATGCTGAATCATATTCATCTGCTTCAAGAACAAAAAAATCTCCAGACCCCAATCTTGAAGAACTTGGAAAGTCTTTTGTTTCGCCGGCAATCAAGTATCCAGTCTCTGACTTTTGATCCAAAAATATTTTTGAGGTCATCGCAGAAACTGATGTTTTGCCATGCGTACCACTTATCGCAATCACATGTTTATTCCTTAAAATGTGTTCATAAAGGAAATCAGGCCCTGAATAATATCTGAAGCCTTTGGTCAAAATATACTCCATTAAAGGATTACCTCTGGAGATGACGTTACCGATGACAAAAATATCAATATTTGAAGGAAGGTTTTTTTCATCGTATCCCTCGTCTACTTTTATTGATGCTCTTTGCAACACTTTATCCATAGGATGATAAAGTTTTTGGTCGCATCCATGGACTTCGTAACCTTTCTCTTTAGCTAATTGAGCTATGCCAGACATGAAAGTGCCGCCTATACCGAGGATATAAATCTTCATTAAGAAATTATACCCTTTCCCAAATCAATAGTTTTTCAGTAACATATTTCTATGAATAAGCCCGCAAATGCCTTTTATGCTCAATCAGGTGGAGTAACTTCAGTTATTAATGCCTCAGCTTGTGGCGTAATTGAAACAGCAAATAAATCCTCCAAAATAAATAAAGTTCTTTGCGGAAAAAATGGGATCCTAGGAGCTTTGAACGAAGAATTATTCGATACATCTAAAGAAAAGAAGTCTGAAATTGCCAAACTTAGGCAAACCCCTGGGGGAGCTTTCGGTTCTTGTCGCTTCAAACTTCAGGATCCAGTAAAGCAAAAGAAAGAATACCTCAGGTTATTTGAGGTTTTTAAAGCCCATAACATT
Source organism: uncultured SAR86 cluster bacterium (assembly GCA_902578495.1). GTDB lineage: Bacteria > Pseudomonadota > Gammaproteobacteria > Magnimaribacterales > AG-339-G14 > CACNYO01. The sequence goes on along the minus strand of CACHCY010000026.1, from coordinate 657 downwards.
GAGTACTTTTTTTATAATGGTGGTGGAGATAGTCAGGACACAACTTTTAAGGTTTCAAAGATGGCTAAGGAACTTAAACTACCTTTAACTTGTATTGGCATTCCTAAAACTGTAGATAATGACCTGCCGATAACTGATTGTTCTCCAGGTTTTGGTTCTGTTGCAAAATACGTTGCCACATCAACTCTCGAGGCAGGCTTAGATGTTAAAAGTATGTCAGAAACTTCTACAAAGGTATTTATCCTAGAGGTTATGGGAAGGCATGCGGGTTGGATTGCTGCAGCGTCAGCTTTAGCTTCTAGAAATGAAACTGATCCTCCTCACATCATCCTTATGCCAGAAGTCCCTTTTGTGAAGAAGAAATTTATAGATAAAGTTAAACAGACAGTTGCTAATGAAGGCTTCTGTGTTGTGGTGGCTTCTGAAGGAACAAGATACAAGAACGGAATGTTTTTAGCCGATTCAGGTCTTACCGATGCATTTGGCCACAAACAACTAGGTGGTGTTGCTCCAGTTTTAGCGCAAATGATTTCTTCAATTGGTTTAAAAAATCATTGGGCTGTTTCAGACTACCTTCAAAGATCAGCAAGACACATATCATCAAAAACAGACCTTGATCAGGCTTATGCTGTTGGTAAAAAGGCAGTTGAATTTGCA
>CACHCY010000025.1 GCA_902578495.1 uncultured SAR86 cluster bacterium | reverse complement strand
TTTTGAGGGACAAAAAGGTGCGCTGGTAGCTTTAGAACCTAAGTCAGGGTTAATTAAGGCATTGATAAGTTCGCCTGCTTATGATCCTAATATTTTTAACTCAGGCAGCTCTTTAGCTGAAATCCAATCAATCCTCAATGATGATGAAGGACCTTTATTTAACAGGGCAACTATGGGTAATTATCCGCCTGCATCAACTATAAAACCAATTCTTGGTTTAGCAGCTCTTGATGGGGGAATAGTCGATTGGAATACAATTATTCAAGACGATGGAGAATTTTATGTTGAAGGCGATCCTCGACCGTACAGAGGTTGGAAGGAAGATGGTCATGGCAAAGTTGATCTAGAAAAAGCGATCGTAGAATCTTCGGACGTTTATTTTTATTCTACAGCATACGATCTTACGATAAAAAGGTTAGAACCTTTTCTGAATAAATTTGGCTTTGGTGGTAAGACTAATATTGATGCGGAAGAATCTAAGGGACTTGTCCCTAACGAGAAATGGAAGCTAGGCTACATAGGCGAGTTTTGGTTCAAGGGTGATAGTATTAACTTAGGCATTGGTCAAGGTTACATGCTATCCACCCCAATACAAATTTCTCAGGCTATAGCGATAATAGCCAATAGAGGAGAGATAATTAAACCTCGCTTAGTAGAAGAAATTGATAAATCACCTACAGAATTAGAGTCTTTAGGAAAAATTAACCTAGAAGATGATACTAATTGGGAAAAAATTGAAAAATCAATGATCGAAGTGATTAACTCTTCAAATGGCACAGCAAATAATATTAAGGACACTAGATATGTAATTGCAGGTAAGACTGGTACAGCCCAAATCAAAAGTTATGAAGATCAGGAATATGAAGATATTAGAGAAAACCCATTCTTCAGAGATCATGCTTTATTCGTTGGTTATGCTCCTATCCCAGATCCAGAACTTTTAATCTTGGTAATCATTGAAAATGGAGAATCTGGAAGCAGGGTAGCGGCACCAATCGCGAAAGCAGGTTTTGATTATTATTTAACTAAGAATGAGTAGAAATCCTTTAGAATTTTCTTTATCTTCTAAAATGATCAAGCCTAATAGGTGGCTTAATCAAGATTGGTTAGTTCTTTTCATAATCATCTCTTTAGTTAGTTTTGGATTAATGATGATCTACAGCGCATCTGGCTCTATAGAGATGGTTTTGAGACAAGGCACTTTTGCAATAGTTGGCTTTGTCTTTATGATCTATTTATCTTTCAGCGATTATCAGAGGTTGTTGCCCATTTACTTGAATGTATTTTGGATAGGAATATTTTTTTTACTGGTAGTTCTTGTAATACCTTCTGATTCAGCTACCAGAAGGTGGATTGATCTGGGAATTTTTGGTTTTCAGCCTTCAGAGCTTATGCGTTGTGTTTTGACAATAAGTGCAGCAGCTTTTCTTTCTAGAAATCCAAGAATAGCCTTTAGAGATTGGATGATTGTTATTGGAGTAAGTTTTTTATCCTTTTATCTAGTTTTTATTCAACCTGATTTGGGAACTGCGATTATGGTTTTGATTTCGGGGATTCTTCCAGTTTTAATATCCGGATTTCCAGTCAGCCATCAAATAATTGGAATAGTTATTATTTTAATATCGACACCTTTTATTTGGATGAATTTATTGGATTATCAAAAACAAAGAGTACTCACTTTTTTTGATCCTAGTTCAGATCCATTAGGTACTGGATGGAATATTATCCAATCACAAATAGCTGTTGGCTCAGGAAGTCTTTTTGGTAAAGGATTTTTACAAGGAACTCAAAGCCAATTAAATTTTGTACCTGAAAGTCATACAGATTTTATTTTCGCTGTTGTGGCTGAAGAATTTGGATTATTCGGAGTAATGGGACTGTTCTTGGTATACTTATTATTAGTTTTTAGATTAGTTATGATTGCAAAAAACTCAAATTTTCTTTTTGTAAAACTAGTAGCCGGCACATTTATCTTTCTTCTTTTAACTTATGTCGCATTCAATACTGCTATGGTTGTTGGAATTTTACCAGTTGTCGGCATGCCACTTCCTTTCTTGAGCCAAGGTGGAACAGCATTAATCATTAACATGATCATGATCGGAATTATTTTATCTTTCAGGAGGACAGTATGAGAAGAATCATATTTTTGATTATATTTCTTACTCCGCTATGCTTTGCTGATTATTCTTCTCATGACGATGTAAAAAGTTTTATCAAAGAGATGCATAAAAAACATGATTTTGATCAAAACTATCTAATTTCAATTTTTTCAAGTGCCAATAAGCAGCAAAAAATCATTGATCTTATGAATAGGCCTGCAGAAAAAACTTTTTCTTGGGACAAATATCGAAAAAGACTCGTTTCGCCAATGAGGATTGAAAATGGTCAAAAAT
>CACHCY010000024.1 GCA_902578495.1 uncultured SAR86 cluster bacterium | reverse complement strand
TTAATACTTCATCTTTATTAGAAGTTTTGATAACAAAAGCGTTTACTCCTTCGCCTCTACCATCAGTACTTTTTAAAAAAGATATTTTTGAACTATCAAGTTCGATGGCTAATTCATTTGAAGATTTTTTTTTGCCCAATGCTTTTTCCCATTTAGAACATAGATTATCCGGATTATCTGACTGAAGGATAACGCCGGTGAGGCTGTCAACTAGAGATGTACTAATATCTTTTGTCCAATCTGTTCCTGCCCATAACCATGCATCTTCTGGGATCATTTTATCTAAGGATAAAATAGCGCCACCAGTCTCTTTGGGATGAAGATGAATTGCTCTAGCATGTATATCTTCTTCTTTTCTATCGGCATTCCACACAATAGATATATTTTCATCCTCAACTCTTTTCTTCTCGTCCTCAAAGTCATCTACATCCAAAATAACCATATAGCCTCCATCCCCTCCTCTTTTATCAAGAAATCTTTCTGCGGTAGTATTTTCTTGAACTGGAGTAACAATTTCAATAAAAGTGTCATTTAAGGGAATGAGAACATTTTCTAATCCGAAATGAATAATTCCAAGGTCATTGAACGTTTCTTTTAATTCAAATAGATCGCAAATTTGTTGGGCTAATTTATCTCTTTCCTTTGCTACAAAAACTAACTGTCTTATCCTCATAATATTTGTAGAATAACAAATAAAAATGGAGTGAGGAATAAATGACAACAATTGATACTGGAACAGAAGATTTATTAGCAAGAAAAGAAAATGGAGTTGGGTATCTTGTGATGAATCGTCCCGAGGCAAGAAATGCAATGTCTCAAGAAATGAACAAAGCCATGCAAGATACTATTGCCGCTTTTGAACTGGATAACGAAGTCAGATGCATTGTTTTGACAGGTGCAGGTAAAGGCTTTTGCGCCGGAGGAGATGTTAAAGGAATGGCTTCCAGAGGTGATGGAACTGTCGGTGATAACACCATAGATGCAGCAATCCATAAACAACGAGATCACCAAAGAGGTACCTCAGGAAAGCTTTTTAAGATGCCTAAGCCCACTATCGCTTCTTTATCTGGAGCTGCAGCCGGAGCAGGACTATCGTATGCTTTGTCTTGCGACCTAAGAATAATGTCCTCTGAAGCTTTCATGACAACTGCCTTCGCGAAAGTTGGTTTTTCAGGCGATTACGGGGGAAGCTATTTCATGACCCAACTTATCGGATCTGCAAAAGCAAGGGAATTATATTTTCTATCAGATAGAATTTCTGCTGATCAAGCTCTTGAGCTTGGCTTAACTAATTGGATAGTCGAGCCAGAAAATCTTGAACTTAAAACAAAAGAAATTGCAGAAAAACTTGCGTCTGGTCCTGCTGTTGCTTTCAGATACATGAAGGAAAATCTCAATAGAGCTATGCACGGTGATGTAGATGATTGTCTAGATTTAGAGGCAACTCATCATATTCATTGCGGTCAAACTCATGATCACAAAAATGCTGTCAAAGCATTTGTGGAAAAGAAAGAACCTGTTTTTGAAGGAAAGTAATTAACCTTTCTTTTCTAGTCTCTCGATTATTTCAATAATCTGGTGAGCATAGTTGCCTAAAATAGGAACAAATTCTATTTGAGCAAGGATTTGTATAAGAATAGTTACTAATAAAGTTGCTCCCACAACAGATCCTAGCCCTATGGCCAGACCCCTTAGCAAGTTGTAATACAAAAATTTCCAAGCGGACTCATGAATTCTCATGAAATTATGTTCTTTTAACTCTTCAAGAGCATCCGCCAGTCTTTTTTGGTCGTCGTTTAGTTCACTCATTTATATATGCCCCGCTTGTCCGCCATCAACTTCGATTGCTGATCCGTTTATATATGAAGCTGCATTTGAGCACAAAAAAACTACCAAAGCAGCAACTTCCTCAGATGTTCCGTACCTACCTATGGGCACAGAAAAACCATTTTTCTTGATCACTTCTTCAGCACTACTGCCAGTTGACTCAGCAATCTCACCAGCTGCTCTTTCCCACATTGCTGTATGAATAAGACCAGGTAAAACTGAATTGACTAAAACACCATCTCTTCCATATTTCTTTGCTAAAGATTTACTAATAGAAATCATTGCTGATTTAGTAGCTCCATAATCTATTAATGCAGCACTTGGATATTTTCCTGCCGAGCTTGATACCATTATCACTCTTCCCCATTTCTGCTCTCTCATGTGAGGGAGAAATGATCTTGTGCACCTTACAGCAGAGAGCAAGTTAAGCTCATGTAAATCCTGCCAATCTTCATCCGACATATATAAAAAATTTCTGGATGGAGATGCACCTACATTATTCACAAGAATATCAATGGGTCCATCTTCTAAAGTTTCTTTTATAAAATTTTCAGTAGATTTGGCATCTGACATATCAGCTATCAATCCTTTAATCTTTGAGTCAGGACTATCTGATTTGTAATCTGTTAAATTTTTAATTGCATCTTTATTTCTTGCGCAAAAAGTAACGGATGCACCGTGGTCACTCAACATTTGAACGACGGCTTCTCCAATACCAAGACTGGCACCGGTTACAACAGCTCTTTTCCCTTTTAGGCTTAAATCTAGCATTAATTCTCCCCTTAACTAAAAATTTAATGAAAATAGAAATTAAAATTATATTCTATCTGTGTTTTTCCAAAATTATCCACCATTAAGTTGGCTCCAGAATCAACAGATACATTGGATATATTAAGATTTTGATAAAATCTAAATTTTGTCCTTTGAATTAAGTTTGTTTGTTCATGATCAAACCTTACAGCCAAATTGTTATCTTTTTTATCTTTGAATTTATAGTAAACATATGCCCCAAGCCCACAATTTTTTGAAGAATACTTAAAAGTATCATCGCAGAATAACCTTGGGGCTATTTCTAAACTTTCGCTATCGTTTTTAAAATCCTTTAAATCAAAAATATATTCTGAGAACCATCTTGAGCCCCGATATCTAGGTGAATCAATATTGCCTTTCTCTTTAATCCCAAGCTGCTCCATTTGAACTGTTGGTGATGACGAAGAAGCAACGGCTAAATCAAGGCCTAAGCTTGAACGAAGCGAAAATGTTTTTTGCTCAATCACTCCAGATAATGCAGTTCCAGC
>CACHCY010000023.1 GCA_902578495.1 uncultured SAR86 cluster bacterium | reverse complement strand
CCAAGCTCCAAGACTTTGTCCAGCAGATCCATTTAATTTCATATGAATTGTATTCTCAGGCAATCCTTTGTTTTCCCAGATTTTAGAGATCTCATTAGAGATAATGGTGCCGAAGACTCTATTTGTGTTCCCAATTTTCTGATTTATTGTAATTTTCTCTCTACGTAATATTGATGGTTTGATCTTTTTAAGTAGCTTGAGATCAAGTGATTTTTCTAGATTATGATTTTGATCTTGAGTTTTAAATACATCAGTATTTTTAAATACTTTTTCAGCAGGAGTAAGAAGATTTGATAAATCAATGCCATCTTTTTTCCAATGATTGATAGCATTATCTAATTCGAGAAGATCAACTCTTCCTATCATGTCGTTGAGATTTTTGATTCCTAACTTCGCCATTATCATTCTTAGCTCTTTTGCAACCATAAAAAGATAATTAACAACATTTTCTGGCTTACCTTTAAATTTTTCTCTTAGATCTTTATCTTGAGTAGCAATTCCAACGGGGCAAGTATTTAAGTGACACTTTCTCATCATAATGCACCCCAAAGTAACCAGTGGTGCTGTTGAGAAACCAAACTCCTCGGCTCCTAAGATGGCTGCTATAGCAACATCTCTTCCAGTCTTTAACTGGCCATCTGTTTGAAGAACCACCCTGGATCTTAAATTATTCATCACCAAAGTTTGGTGTGTTTCAGCAATTCCAAGCTCCCAGGGAAGACCTGCATGCTTGATCGATGTTAATGGAGAGGCTCCTGTTCCTCCATCGTGACCAGCAATGACAAGATGATCTGTTTTCGCTTTTACTACTCCAGCTGCAATAGTTCCAACTCCAATTTCAGAGACTAGCTTCACACTTATTCTAGCTTTCCTGTTAGCATTCTTAAGATCGTGTATCAATTGAGCTATGTCCTCAATAGAGTAGATATCATGATGAGGAGGAGGACTTATTAGTCCAACGCCTGGCGTGGAATGTCTTATCTTTGCTATATATTGATCGACTTTTTTTCCAGGAAGTTCACCACCTTCTCCGGGCTTCGCACCTTGCGCAATCTTTATCTGAAGTTCGTCAGAGTTAGTCAGGTACCACATAGTTACACCAAACCTTCCAGAGGCTACTTGTTTTATTGCTGATCTTTTTGATCTCCCATCTTTTAATGGTTTAAATCTGATAGGATCTTCTCCTCCTTCACCAGTATTCGATTTACCTCCTAGTTCATTCATTGCTAATGCAAGAGATTCATGAGCTTCTGTAGAGATAGAACCTAGTGACATTGCTCCCGTTGCAAATCTTTTTACAATTTCTTTTTCAGATTCAACTTGATCCAAAGGAATTCCTTTTTTAGGATATTTGAATTTCATTAGGCCTCTCAAAGTACTGTTCTTGGTAGTCTGTTCATTTGCATGATTTGAGAATTCCCAATATTTACTCTCGTCATTTGCTTGAGACGCCAATTGTAAAGAGGAAATCGATTTTGGATCCCACATGTGTGAATCACCACCGTTACGCCAATGAAAATCTCCAGGGTTAGGAAGCACAGATACTTTATTTTGATCGTATTCAGGAAAACCTATTGCATGTCTTCTCTCTATTTCTTCAGCTAGAACTTCAAAATTTACCCCTTGTACTCTGCTAGTAGTACCAGGAAAACAAAAATCTATTATTTCATCAGCTAAACCAACCGCTTCAAAAATTTGGGCACCTTTATAAGATTGAAGTGTCGAAATTCCCATTTTGGCCATGACCTTCAACATACCCTTAGCAACTCCTTTTTTATAGGCATTAACTAAATCTGAGGTATTTCTCAATTTTTTATCTTGCAGTATTTGATCTTTTAAAGATTTCTCCAAAACTTCAAAAGCCAAGTAAGGATTTATTGCATCAGCCCCATATCCGATAAGTAGGCAGTGATGATGAACCTCTCTGGCTTCGCCAGACTCAATAATTAGCCCTAATTGTGTTCTTTTTTCTTTTCTAACTAAATGATGATGGACGGAGGAACACGCAAGCAATGAGCTTATAGCAACTCTACTTTTCGACAGGTTTCTGTCAGATAAAAGTACAAAAGAATATCCTTGTTTTATTGCGTCCTCTGACTCAGTGCAGATTCTTTTTAGAGCTTTCTTTAGACCTGAGGCTCCGCTACCTCTTTCGTATGTAATATCGATAGTCTTAGTAGTCCAACCATAATCTTTGTTATTCTTTATGCTAAATAGTTCTTCATTTGAAAGAATAGGATGCTTCAATCTTAATCGATGTGCATTTTCTTCTATAGATTCGAGCAAATTACTCTCCGGGCCAATTAGGCATTCAAGAGACATAATTACTTCCTCTCTTATTGAGTCGATTGCTGGATTAGTAATCTGAGCAAAAAGTTGCTTGAAGTAGTCATAAATCATTCTGGGTTTATCAGATAGACATGCTAAAGCAGCATCATTTCCCATTGATCCAAGAGGATCTCTCAACTCAGTTACAAGGGGTAGCAACATGAACTCAAGTGTTTCAGTGGTGTAACCGAAAGACTGCATCCTTGAGATTAGATCGTCTGTTTTATATTTTGTTTTGGATGTTTTTAGATCTTGGATATCTATAATTTGATTTTTTACCCAATCTTTATAGGGAAGTTTTTTTGAGACCCTGTTTTTTATTTCTTCATCTGGAATCATCCTGCCTTCCTCAAAATCAATAAGAAACATTTTTCCTGGCTGAAGCCTTCCTTTTGATAAAACTTTTGCTTGATCAACCGGAAGAACTCCTACCTCTGAAGCCATGATGACTTTGTCGTCATCAGTTACATAAAATCTGCTCGGTCTGAGTCCATTTCTATCTAAAACGGCTCCAACATAATTTCCATCTGTGAAAACTATAGATGCAGGACCATCCCAAGGTTCCATAAATGATGATGAATACTCATAAAAGGCTTTTTTTGCTGGACTCATTTCATTGTCATTTTGCCAAGCTTCAGGAATCATCATCATGGCAGCCTCAGGTAGTTCTCTTCCTGACATTATTAGCAGCTCAAGAACATTATCGAATGAACCTGAATCAGAGCAGTCTGGTTCCGTTATGGGGAATAATTTATTAATTTTTGAACCGAAATAATCACTTCTCGCAAGACCTTGTCGAGAATACATTTG
>CACHCY010000022.1 GCA_902578495.1 uncultured SAR86 cluster bacterium | reverse complement strand
AGGTTCTATGATAAAAAATCATCAGAGAATGCCGAGAAAGCATTCACAAATGTTTTTAGTAACAAGTTAGAACCTAGTGAAATACCTATTTTTGAAATAAATGAAACCTCAGGCATATCAATCGTTGAACTTCTAACTCATGAGGATTTAGGTGATGAATTTATTCAAAGCAAGTCAGAGTGCCGAAGATTGATAAAACAATCTGGGATTAAAATGAACAATAAAAAAGTTGAAAATCCTGATCTTTTGATAAATTTGGGAGAAGAAAATTACTTCCAAGTAGGTAAGAGAAAGCATCTAAGAATCAAGCTGGTAAGTTAAAAAAAATAGTACTTTGTTTTTCTTTAAACAAATGTATACTGACCGTCCCGAACGCCAAAAATCCTTTTTTTTTTGCGCATTTGCAGGGGTGTTTTTTTACAGTTTATTCAAGTAATTCGTGCGGGCACTTGCCTTAAATATTAAGGTTCGTGCAATTTTTTAGAAGTTTTTTAAAACTTCATTTGTTGAGTTGTTACACGACAACTCACACTCGTAATTGATGTTCATTTATTGAGCGTCCATTTTTAAACTGAAGAGTTTGATCATGGCTCAGATTGAACGCTGGCGGCAAGCCTCATACATGCAAGTCGAGCGAGAACGTTACTTCGGTAGCTAGTAAAGCGGCGGACGGGTGAGTAACGCGTAGGAATCTACCTTTCAGTGGGGGATAGCTCGGGGAAACCCGAATTAATACCGCATACACCCTAAGGGGGAAAGAGGGCCTATCCTTGGAAGCTCTCGCTGTTAGATGAGCCTGCGTGAGATTAGTTTGTTGGTGGGGTAATGGCCTACCAAGACTACGATCTCTAGCTGGTCTGAGAGGACGATCAGCCACACTGGGACTGAGACACGGCCCAGACTCCTACGGGAGGCAGCAGTAGGGAATATTGGACAATGGGGGCAACCCTGATCCAGCTATGCCGCGTGTGTGAAGAAGGCTCTAGGGTTGTAAAGCACTTTAGGTAAGGACGAAAAGAATATAGTTAATACCTATATTCCGTGACTTAACTTACAGAATAAGGACCGGCTAACTCCGTGCCAGCAGCCGCGGTAATACGGAGGGTCCAAGCGTTAATCGGAATTACTGGGCGTAAAGCGCGCGTAGGCGGTTTGTCAAGTTGGATGTGAAATCCCTGGGCTCAACCTAGGAACTGCATTCAAAACTTATAGACTAGAGTACGATAGAGGAGAGTAGAATTCCTGGTGTAGCGGTGAAATGCGTAGATATCAGGAGGAATACCAATGGCGAAGGCAACTCTCTGGATCGACACTGACGCTGAGGTGCGAAAGCGTGGGTAGCAAACAGGATTAGATACCCTGGTAGTCCACGCCGTAAACGATGAGAACTAGCCGTTGGATCTTAGATTCAGTGGTACAGCTAACGCATTAAGTTCTCCGCCTGGGGAGTACGGCCGCAAGGCTAAAACTCAAATGAATTGACGGGGGCCCGCACAAGCGGTGGAGCATGTGGTTTAATTCGATGCAACGCGAAAAACCTTACCAACCCTTGACATCTAGTGAAATTTCTAGAGATAGATTTGTGCCTTCGGGAACACTATGACAGGTGTTGCATGGCTGTCGTCAGCTCGTGTCGTGAGATGTATGGTTAAGTCCAGTAACGAGCGCAACCCCTATTCTTATTTGCCAGCACTTCGGGTGGGAACTATAAGGAGACCGCCGTGTATAACACGGAGGAAGGCGGGGACGACGTCAAGTCATCATGGCCCTTACGGGTTGGGCTACACACGTGCTACAATGGGAGATACAGATGGTTGCGAAAGCGCGAGCTGGAGCTAATCCCAAAAAGTCTTCCTCAGTCCGGATTGGAGTCTGCAACTCGACTCCATGAAGCAGGAATCGCTAGTAATCGTGAATCAGAATGTCACGGTGAATACGTTCTCGGGCCTTGTACACACCGCCCGTCACGTCATGGGAGTGTGTTGCACCAGAAGTGGTTTGCCTAACCTTTGGAGGGCGGCCCCCACGGTGTGATACGCGACTGGGACGAAGTCGTAACAAGGTAGCCCTAGGGGAACCTGGGGCTGGATCACCTCCTAAAATATATACACGACTTAATATTGTGAGTGTCCGTTCGAATTACTTGAATTTTCTACAGATCGCTAAATTGACACTATTTAGATCTTAAGAGTTCTTTAAAAGTATTGTAATTCCAAAATATGAATGAATTTATTCATTCATGATCAACAATTTTTTGTTATCAATTGTTGATTGTTTTATCAAAATTTTTTGATAATTCACCAAGTAATATTCTGAGATTTATCTCAGAATGCTAATGGCAAATTCTGGCGCTTAGTAATCAGAAAACTTTCATAATTTTTAAGTAATTGAAAATATATGGTTAAGTAATTAAGTGCATACGACGGATGCCTTGGCAGCTGAAGGCGATGAAGGACGCGAAAGCCTGCGATAAGCTTCGGGGAGCTGGCAATTAAGCTTCGATCCGGAGATTTCCGAATGGGGAAACCCACTTGAGGTAACTCAAGTATCTTTATCTGAATTCATAGGATAAATGAAGCGAACGCGGGGAACTGAAACATCTAAGTACCCGCAGGAAAAGAAATCAACCGAGATTCTGTTAGTAGCGGCGAGCGAAAGCGGAACAGCCCTTAAGCTTTGTTGAAGAAAGAAGAAAGAGTTGGGAAGCTCAACCATAGAAGGTGATAGTCCTGTATTTGAATTCTTCTTCAAAGTGAAATCGAGTAGGTCGGGACACGTGGAATCTTGACTGAACATGGGGGGACCATCCTCCAAGGCTAAATACTCTCAGCTGACCGATAGTGAACCAGTACCGTGAGGGAAAGGCGAAAAGAACCCCGGAGAGGGGAGTGAAATAGAACCTGAAATCGTATGCATACAAGCTGTCGGAGCTCTAAGTATATCTTCGGATATACGGAGTGACGGCGTACCTTTTGTATAATGGGTCAGCGAGTTACTGTCTGTGGCAAGCTTAACTTTAATAGGTAGGCATAGGGAAACCGAGTCTTAATAGGGCGTTGAGTCGCAGGGAGTAGACCCGAAACCGGGCGATCTATCCATGGCCAGGGTGAAGGTGAGGTAACACTCACTGGAGGCCCGAACCCACTTATGTTGAAAAATGA
>CACHCY010000021.1 GCA_902578495.1 uncultured SAR86 cluster bacterium | reverse complement strand
AAAGCCAAAAGGCACTCTCTGTGGAAGGGAGACAGTAGCTAAAGGCTTATCTGAAAAATTGTTTGCATCAATAATTACGAATTCACTCGAGTCAGAAGTTTTATCGTAGACGAAACCTACAACAAAGCCATCGTCTTCACTGACAGCATTTTTCTTTGGAATGAAAACAGGCTCAGCGGCTTGTTTGTTCTCTCCTAAAAAATGCTCCTTAGTCCGATCTTTAAAAAAGTCTCTTTTAAAAAATCTATTTAAACTGTCATCATTAAGCATGTACCCAAATTGATGCTCTTGACCATCAAGATCAGGATGTACCCTCGAAAATTCCATGGATCTATCGTCTAGCATAGTTTCTTCGCATGATTTCTTTTCAATATCTATAACCCATCTAGTAAGAAAAGGCTTATGACCCATAGGCAAAGGGTTTTCAAAATCAAACAGTTTATCGTATCGACAAAAATCAAGAACCACCTCGCCAGCATCATTTTCATAAGAATTAACGATGTGAAATAAAAAACCTTTCGGAACATCTATCCAAGTTATCTTATCTGAATGTCTGGACTGCAAACCGACTCTTGAATTATGATCCTTATCCCAAATCACCGGATAGTCACCAGAAGTTGCTTTGTTTTGGCCTTCTCTTCTGCCTAAATTAAAGGTTGCAGGCAGATCAAAAACCAAAATATAGTTTTCCGTAATTGCACAATCATGAACCATTGGACGACTCGAAAGTTCTATAATTTTATCTTTTGTTTGTTTTCCATTTTTATCAATCACTACATAGTGAACTTGTTCCTTTCCTTTGAAATATTCATTAAAGTCATAACTGATGGCATGCATCTCTCCAGATTTACTATCAATTTTTGGGTGAGCGGTGAATCTCTTGTTCTGCGAAGAAGGAAAGGGCTCGTCATCTAGGAAGTTCATTTCATCATCCATAATAACTGGAGCAAGTCCGCCTTCCACAAGAGCGTATATTTTATTTCCATGTTTCATGACGTGAGTATTTGGACCAAATCCATTAGGGGAGGTCACAAATTTATTTCGGTACCAAAGTGCCTGACCGTTTTCAAGTCTTAGACCATGAATCATGCCATCGCCAAAAAAAGGATGATAGTTAGCCTCATCAAATTTTTTTGGATTTGGACCGTTTCTGAGAAACAATCCAGCTAATTCCTTTGGAATTTCTCCTGAGACTTTTAAGTTTTCAGCCGAAGTTTCTTCAACAGGATGCCAATTACCGTCTAAAAATTTATTTTTACTTTTCATCGTTTTCTCTTGCTTGTTTCATTACTCCAAAAGGGTCTTTCCATATTGAGTAAACAAAGATAATAACAAAAATTATACCCATACCAATTAAGAAATTTTCTATAAATACTTCTCCTAAGAAATATCCTGATAAAACATACAAGCCTGTCCAAACAGGCGCAGATAATATTTCAACCGGAGCGAAAATGGTAAATCTCATACCCAGAGAGCCTGCAGTCATTGGTACAAGACATCTTAAAGGTCCTAAAAACCTACCTAAAGCAACGGACAATATTCCGTACTTGTTCATAAATTGCTTAGCTTGATGAAGTTGTTTCTGATATTGATTTGGTACCCAGGTCTCAATTCTTGTACCAATTATTATTCCTATTACATAACTAACGGTGTCGCCAATAATCATTCCTAGACTGGCGTAAAACATAATCTCAACCGGACCGATACCAACTGCTGCGGCTAAGGCACCAATTCCTGGCATGACCAAACTTGCTGGAATGAATAAACCAAGAATGACTATGGACTCACCAAAAGTAAGCAGGAACATAGCGGAAGTAATCCAAGCAGGATTAGCTTGAAGAAATTCCATAATGTTACTTAGATCAAACAAAATATCTTTCTGGAAATAATTAAATCCATAGCATAATAACCCATATGACGAATCAAAAGTTTAAGAAAGAGCTAAATTCTTTAGGAGCCAAAGCAAAAGAAGCAAAGGAATTCTTGCTTAATTCGTCTGCGGACACACGAAATGAAGCTTTAAAATTTGCCTGCGAGGAAATACATAAAAACAGGCCTGATCTTTTCAAAGAAAATGAAAAAGATTTAGAGGAAGCAAAAAAGTTGGACTTGCAAAATAGCTTCATTGACAGACTTGAGCTAAATGAAAACAGAGTAGACTCAATGATAGATGGCCTCAATAAGGTCATAAACCTGAACGATCCTATTGGAGAGTTAGAAGGAATGAATCCTTCACCTTCAGGATTTAAAGTTAGCAAGATGAGAGTGCCTTTAGGCACAATAGGAATCATTTATGAATCAAGACCAAACGTTACAGCTGATGCTTCGGCTTTGTGCATTAAATCGGGAAATGCATCAATCTTAAGAGGTGGATCTGAGGCCGTTCGTTCAAATAATCACATTGTTACACAAGTAAGAAAAGGCCTAAAAAAAGCTAATTTGCCTGAAGACAGTGTTCAATTGATTCAAAATCAAGATCGAGACTTGGTTAAAGAATTCATCAAATTTGATGACTGCATTGATTTAATTATTCCACGAGGAGGATCTAGTTTGGTGAGACTAATTGCTGCAGAGTCAAAAGTTCCAATACTTAAGCATTTTGAGGGATTGTGTCATGTATTCGTTGATTCGGAAGCCGATGAAGAGCTGGCTCAAAAAGTTGTAAGCAATGCAAAATCTTATAGATACGGCATATGCGGAGCTATGGAAACCCTTCTAGTCTCTGAAGATATTGCTCAAAAATTCTTACCAAATATAGTCAATGAATTCAATAAGCAAGGAGTTGAAGTAAGAGCATGCAGTCAAACTCTTAATATTATCTCAGCGAACAAAGCTACTGAAGAAGATTGGTCAACAGAATATTTAGAACCAATTATTTCAATTAAGATCGTCAAAGGCTTAGATGAAGCGATAAAGCACATCAATGATTATGGCTCTGGTCATACGGATAGCATCATCACTGAAAACCTAGAAAAGAAAGAAAAATTTTTTAAGTTAGTCGACTCAAGCTCTGTCATGCACAATTTACCAACTTGTTATGCAGATGGATTTGAATATGGTCTGGGAGCCGAGGTAGGAATATCTACAGATAAACTCCATGCCAGGGGCCCTGTAGGGTTGAATGGTTTAACAACTCAAAAGTTTATTTTGGAAGGAAGAGGCCAAATTAGATCTTGAGTAAAAAAGATTACATGGGGATCTTTGGAGGATCTTTTGATCCTATTCATAAAGGGCACATAGAGTCCTTAAAAAGCGTCACTGAGAAATTCAACTTATCCAAGGTATTAGTAATACCAAACAAGGTTTCTCCTTTAAAAGATCTATCAGTTGCAAACTCATTGGAAAAAATCAAAATGCTTGAAATAGCTTTCAAAGACTTCAAAGAGATTGAAATTGAAGATTATGAATTAAATAAGGAAGGTCCATCTTTTATGATTGAAACCCTGCAATACTTGGATAATAAATTAGGAAAGAAAAAACATTTTTTATTAATTATTGGGGAGGATTCATTTCAAAGTTTTCATCTTTGGAAAAACTACCAACACATCATAAAAATGACGTCAATATTAGTTATGAATCGACCTGGCTTAAATAATGATCTAACTAAAAAGGCAATTGAACTCCATCAAGATTGTATTG
>CACHCY010000020.1 GCA_902578495.1 uncultured SAR86 cluster bacterium | reverse complement strand
TAGGACAGTTTCCTTTCCTTCTTTGTTATCTAGATCTTTTACTTTTGAAAGGATGACCTTTTGCTCAAGCTCCTCATCTAAATAGTTTAAAACTGACACGATTTGCCATCTATCCATTTGCCCTTGATTTATCTGCTGTGTCCCATGATAAAGGCCAGTACTATCTCCCAAACCTACGGTGTTTGCAGTTGCAAATAATCTAAAATACGGATTAGGCGTTAAAACCCTATTTTGATCTAACAAGGTTAATTTTCCTTCAGCTTCAAGAACCCTTTGAATGACAAACATTACATCTGGTCTTCCTGCATCATACTCATCAAAAACTAACGCAACCGAATTCTGTATTGCCCATGGAAGTATTCCTTCTACAAACTTTGTTAATTGCTTTCCATCTTCAATAACAATTGCATCTTTGCCTAGCAAGTCTAGTCTACTGATATGACTATCTAGGTTAATCCTCACACAAGGCCAATTTAATCTTGAAGCGACTTGTTCAATGTGAGTTGATTTACCAGAACCATGCAAACCTTGAATCATTACTCGACGATTATGCGAAAATCCTGCAAGAATTGAGAGGGTTGTCTCTTTGTCAAAACAATAGTCGGGATCAAGAGCAGGAACATATTCACTTGGTTCAGAAAAGGCCGGTACTTCTAGATTAGAGTCAAAGCCAAAGGTATTTCCAACGCTAACCTTAATATCTGGAGTAGCGCTTAGATTTTGGGAAGTTGAAATTGTCATATTATTCTTTTATAAATTATTATCCTTTATACCCTAAAACATCAAATATATAGCTATGACTTTTTGTTAACTTCGTCTAGACTTCTTTTTTTTTATGAATACCGTAGATAACAATATATGGACAAAGCTTCAATCTGAGGCTGAGGACTATATTAAATCCAATGAAGATTATAAAGAATTTTTGGAGTCTTTGGTTTTATCTAATGATGATTTTATTTCTTCCATTAGCCTAAAATTATCCAGAGATTTATCTCAGGCATGGTCTTTTTCTGAAAAAAAATTATTTCCAAGTATTTTGCAGGCCCTTAATACCAAAGATGTTTCAAAAGCTATTGAAAAAGATCTTAATGCAGTTATTTCCAGAGATCCCGCAACAAATACCATTTTGGAGACATTCTTATTTTCAAAAGGATTCTCAGCTTTGCAGGCCTACAGGGCCTCTAATTATCATTGGAAAAAAGAAACTCTTTTATCTTATTTTCTACAAAGCAGAACCTCGCAAGTTTATGGCGTAGATATTCATCCTGCAGCTACTATTGGAAAAGGAATAATGCTTGATCATGCTACTGGAATAGTGATTGGAGAAACTTCAGTGATTGAGGATAATGTTTCTATATTCCAGGGAGTTACTCTTGGTGGAACAGGAAAAGAGATAGGGGATAGACACCCCAAAGTAAGGAAGGGAGTCTTAATAAGTTCAGGAGCTAAAATCTTAGGAAATGTTGAAATAGGCGAAGGTGCAAAAATAGCTGCTGGAAGCGTGGTTTTAGAAGATGTTCCTGAACACATGACTGTGGCTGGTGTTCCAGCAAAAGTAGTTGGTAAGACTTCTATAAAAACTCCTGGGACTGAAGTTGATCACACAATTGAGGAAAATTAATGTCGTCACAAAAAAGTTTAGATGATTTAGTTCAAACGCTTAATTTAGAAAAATTAGAAGAGAACCTTTTCAGAGGTGAATGCGAAAAAACTGCATGGGGCAGAGTCTTCGGTGGTCAAGTTTTAGGCCAAGCCTTAAGTGCAGCCTATAACACCATTGAAGAGGAAAGATATGCTCATTCTTTTCATGCTTATTTTTTAAGGCCTGGAAGAATAGACATCCCCATTGTTTATCAAGTAGTAAGAATAAGAGATGGAGGAAGTTTTACAACGAGAACAGTTGATGCAATTCAAAATGGCGAGGCAATTTTTAATATGTCTGTTTCTTTTCAAAAGGACGAGGGCGGCTTCGAACATCAATTCGACATGCCTGATGTTCCTGGACCTGAAGAGCTCAAAAGTGAAAGGGAATTAAGAGAGTCAATGATGGATCAAATTCCTGAAGAGTACAGAGATGGATTTCTTAGAGAGAAGGCTATCGAATTAAGAACAGTTGAGCAATTCAATCCATTGAATAATGAAAAAAAACCTCCTTATAAACATACGTGGATGAAGGCAAATGGAAAGCTTCCAGATGATATTCTTGTTCACCAAAACATATTAGCGTACGCATCAGATTTTGGTTTGCTTAGCACAGCACAACTTCCGCACGGTATCGGTTGGGGAGGTATGAACAGAAAAGTAATGGCTGCGAGTATTGACCATGCCATGTGGTTTCATAGACCTTTCAGAGCGGACGAATGGTTGTTATATGTAACAGATAGTCCTAGCGCAAGTAATGCAAAAGGTTTCAACAGAGGGAGTGTTTATACGCAGGATGGAGTATTGGTAGCTTCAGCTATCCAAGAAGGATTGATGAGAAAGATAGACTCAGATTACTCTAAATAAGAGCAGTAGAGCCCATTAATTCTTTATCAATTTCTCGCGCAGCGGCTCTTCCCTCATTTATCGCCCAAACAACAAGTGATTGACCTCTTCTGCAATCCCCAGCAGCAAAAACTTTTGGATGTGAGGTTTTATGGATATTATGATCTGCCTTAAAATTAGATCTTTCATCGAGATCAATATCCACTTCTTGATTGATATAGTTTTCTGGCCCTAGAAAGCCCATCGCTAGAAGAATAAGATCTGCTTTCCAAGTTTTTTCAGTTCCTTTTATTTCTTTAAAAGCTGAATCAACCATTACCGTTTTGATTCCTATTAACTTTCCAGACTCATCTCTTAAAAATTCTTTTCCAGAGATTGAATATTCTCTAGGATCTTTTCCTAATACCTCGATTGATTCTTCATGACCATAATCAACTTTATGTATTCTAGGAAAAAGAGGCCAAGGATTGTTATCTGCTCTATCTTTTGGCAACTCAGGCATTATTTCAAAATTAAGAAGACTTTTGCACTTGTGTCTTAATGATGTCCCGAGACAATCGTTTCCTGTGTCTCCTCCACCAATGACAATTACGTTCTTTTCTTTGGCAGAGATAAAATTATTATTTTTGAGTTTGCTGTCTAATAGACTTTTAGTGTTTTTGCCAAGAAATTCCATGGCAAAGTGAACGCCATCTCCTTCTCTGCCAGGGATGGCCAGATCTCTGGGTTTAGTAGCTCCAGTGGTTAAGAGGACAGAATCATTCTCGTTGATAAGGTTTTCAAGAGAGGGTGAATTCGGAGCACCAATATCAGTATTTGTGTGAAAAACTATCCCTTCCTTCTCCATAATCTCAATTCTCATATCTAATATTGATTTATCGAGTTTCATGTTAGGAATTCCGTACATCATTAATCCACCGAGGCGGTCAGATCTTTCGTAGACTTCAACAGAATGGCCAACGCTATTTAGTTGTTGAGCTGCTGAAAGACCAGCAGGACCTGATCCGACTATAGCTATTTTTCTATTGGTTCTGACTTCTGGAACTTTAGGCTTAAGCCATCCAGATTTTATTCCTTTGTCAGCGATTGCAAATTCTAGATTTTTAATGGCGACAGGAGTTTCAGTTATACCTAAAACACAAGCCCCTTCGCAGACTGCTGGGCAGACCCTTCCTGTAACTTCTGGAAAATTATTTGTTTTGAAAAGCCTATCAAATGCGTCTTCCCACTGCTCGTTGTAGACCAAATCATTCCACTCAGGAATTAAATTGTATACAGGACAGCCTTCACCTGATTGACAGAAGGGTACACCACAATTCATACATCTGGCAGCTTGAGTATTTAGGAGCTTATCGTCATGATCAGTGTATATTTCTTTGAAGTCCAAAACCCTAGACTTGGCTGGCCTGTAAGGCTCAACTTCTCGAGAGAATTCTTTAAAGCCAGTTACTTTTCCCATCTCAACTCACTTTAAGTTTTGTTTCATTTAATTCCATCATGACTCTTTTGTAATCAGTAGGCATTACTTTTACGAATTTTGATATTGAATTGTTCCAATCCTTTAAGATTCTAGTCGCTACAGCTGAACCAGTAAATTTCTTATGATTTTTTATTAGTTGCTTAAGCTCTTTGAGATCATTCTCATTTTCTAATTTTTCTAAGTCAAAAGTACTGGTGTTGCATTTTCTTTTGAATGAGTTTTTAGAATCATATACGTATGCAACTCCTCCACTCATGCCGGCACCGAAGTTTCTGCCTGTATCTCCAAGAATTACTGCCACTCCACCGGTCATGTATTCGCATCCATGATCTCCGATACCTTCTACTACAACCTTAGCTCCACTGTTTCTTACGCAAAATCTTTCTGCGGCTATCCCTCTGAAATATGCTTCCCCTCCTGTAGCTCCATAAA
>CACHCY010000019.1 GCA_902578495.1 uncultured SAR86 cluster bacterium | reverse complement strand
TAAAAGTTTAATAATTCATTCTAATTTCTATGCATCAATCCGACAAAGACTGGTGGAGAAACGCTGTAATTTATCAGATATACCCAAGATCTTTTCTTGATTCAAACAAAGATGGGATAGGGATAATTTCAAAAATAGAGTATTTGAAATCTCTTGAAGTTGACGCTATTTGGCTTTCCCCAATTTTTAAATCGCCAATGAATGATATGGGCTACGACGTGTCTGATTATTTTGATATCGATCCATTGTTTGGAAACATGGATGACTTTGAAGAATTAATCAATATTTGTCATAAAAATGGATTGAAATTAATTATAGATCAGGTTTATTCACATACTTCAGACGAACATCCATTTTTTAAACAAAGTAAAAAGGATAAAGAAAATGATAGGGCCGATTGGTACGTTTGGGCTGATCCAAAAGAAGACGGCGGTCCACCAAATAATTGGCTATCTGTCTTCGGTGGATCAGCTTGGGAGTGGTCATCTAAAAGAAGACAGTATTATCTACATAATTTCTTGAAGTCTCAGCCAGATTTAAATTTTCACAACATTGATGTACAAAATTGGGTTTTATCCATAGCTGATTTCTGGTTAAAAAAAGGTGTGGATGGCTTTAGACTAGACGTGGCAAACTATTATTTTCACGATCCTAAATTAAGAGACAATCCTTCAAGAAAAAATATAAAAGCCCCTTTTGCAAATCCATACGGAATGCAAGACCATAAATATTCTATAAATCAAAAAGAAAATTTTAGCTTTTTGAAAAAGTTACGAATAGTTTCTGAGAAATACAAAAACTCAATCCTTTTAGGCGAGATAGATAACAAAGATCTACAAATTAAATATACTGAAGGCGGTGATAAGCTCCATTTAGCCTATAGCTTTGAGTTACTCCGAAAAGAATTATCCACTGATACTATACAAGATAGTATTGATTACTTTTATTCGTCAACGAAAGACGGATGGCCCTGTTGGAGTTTTTCAAACCACGATGTAAAGAGACATATTTCTAGGTGGTCTAGAGATAAAAGCAATCTTGATGATCTTGCAAAGATATCTTGTGCTTTACTTCTATCCTTAAAGGGGACAGTTTGTATATATCAGGGGGAAGAATTAGGACAAACGGAGACAAAACTAGAATTTGAGGAACTCACCGATCCCCCTGGAATAGAATTCTGGCCAGAAGAAGCAGGTCGCGATGGATGCAGAACACCTATGGTTTGGAACTCACAAAAATTAAATGCTGGTTTTTCAGAGGTTAAACCTTGGTTGCCTGTAAAAAAAGAGCAAAAACAAAAATCCATCGACCTTCAAGAAGATAAAAATGATTCTGTCCTAAGATTTTATAAAGAGATGATTAAGGCTAGAAAAGAGCACTTTAGCAGGCAAACTTACGATTTCGACTTCATTCCATCAAATGATCTTCTTATTTTCTCTAATGGAAGTTCAGAAAAAATTATTTGTATTTTTAACTTGGATAATGAAACGAAAACAATAGAAAAAAATAATTATCAATACAATTCAGCTTTTCCGTCAAATAAATTATCCACAGAGAATGATTATTATGTATTTCAGGCATACGGATTTGGTTTTTTCAATTTAAGATAAACCAATGAATGATAATCAAGAAATAATTTTTTGGGGAGCTGGAACGGCCAGGACTTTTCGCCCTATATGGATGGCAGAAGAATTAGGATTAAGTTATAGGTTGAATCCTATAGGCCCAAGAACGGGTGAAACTCAAACAAAAGAATTTACCAGCTTAAATAGAAAACAAAAAATTCCCTTAATGCAAATAGGGGATTTTTACTTATCGGAGAGTCTAGCAATATGTAAATATTTGCAAAGAGCATTCCCATCAAAAAGATTATTTATTCCAACTTCAGATGTAGAACTAGCTAAAGAGGACGAATGGTGTTGCTTTATTTTAAGTGAGATTGATGAGACATCACTTTATGTCATGAGACGACATTATGATTTAAAAGAAATTTATGGTGAATCAAAGACGGTTACAAATGCATGTAGAGATTACTTAAAAAGACAATTTGAGGTCATTGAAGAATATCTGGAAGGTAAAAATTACATAATGAAAGAAGGCTTTGGAATTTGTGATATTTTCTTAATTTCATGTTTAGATTGGGCTATATTTTATGAGTTTGAATTAACTAAAAATATGGCTCAATACAGAGACGATATTATTAATAGACCAGCATACAAAAAAGCTATGGATATAAACTATTCTAGATAAAAGAAATGGGACCACTTAAAGGAGTAAAAGTTCTCGATCTTACCAGTATGGTCTCAGGTCCGATGGGAGCAATGATTCTAGCTGATCAAGGTGCAGAGGTAATCAAAGTTGAGCCACTAAATGGAGAATTAGTTCGACACATGGCTGCAGATCATAATGGACTCAATCCAGTTTTTTATTCTTGTAATAGAGGTAAAAAGTCAATTGCCTTAGATCTGAAAACAAAACAAGGCAAAGAGATACTATTTAAACTTGCTTCTGAGGCAGATGTTTTTATGCAAAATTTTCGTCCAGGCGCTATTGAAAGAATGGGTTTTGGCGAGAAAGACCTTAGAAAAATTAATAAAGATATTATTTATGTCTCAATAAGTGGGTTTGGCAAGAACGGTCCTTATTCAGCATCAAGAGTTTATGATCCCGTTATTCAAGCTCTCTCCGGTGCAACAGACATACAAGCCGATAGAGACACCGGAAGACCCAAGATGTTCAGAATTATCATTGCTGACAAAGTTACCTCATTGACTGCAGCACAAGCAGTATCATCAGCTTTGTATGTAAGAGAAAAAAAAGGAATTGCTCAACACATCGAGCTCTCGATGTTGGATTGCATGCTTTCCTTTTTCTGGCCTGAAGGAATGGCAGGAATTGTTTTTGCTGAGAAAGAAACTGATGTTAGAAAATTACAGGGCTCTCAAGATTTAATTTATAAAGCAAAAGACAGATATATAACAGCAGGAGCTGTATCTGATGCTGAATGGAAGGGAATGTGCACAGCCTTAAACAGGGAAGATCTAATTGAAGACGAAAGATTTTCGACTCCTGCAGGAAGAGTTATCAATTCACAAATAAGAAAAGAAATTACTGGGGAAGAAATTGCCAAATGGGAAAGTGAAGAAATCCTAGCCTTATTTCAAAAAGAAGGAGTGCCCTGTGCTCCTTTGCTGGATCGAATGGAGCTTCTTGAAAATGAACAAATACTAGCTAACGATTCAATTTTGAGAACAGAATATGAATCTTTAGGAGAAGTAAGACAAGCGAGACCTGCCGCTCGATTTACAAAAACGCCCAGCGAAATAGTTAGACCGGCTCCTAGACTAGGAGAACATACTGAAGAAATCTTATTGGAAGCAGACTATAACAAAAAAGAAATTCAGGAATTTTTAAATAGCAATATAGCCATATCCAATATTACTAGCAGTGAATGATTTTCATCCTGTAACTCTATACGGTTCAAGCATTTCATATTTCACAGGAAAAATGGAAAACTACTTTAATGTGAAGGAAATACCTTATTCATTTAAGCCAATGCGCTTTCCTTCTTTTAAGAAAACCATGATTGAAAAAGTTGGAGTTCAGCAAATGCCAGCTGTTGTTTTGAATGATGGTCGCTGGATGACAGATACAACTAAAATGATTCAGTGGTTTGAATCTAAATATCCTGAAAATTCAATCATTCCAGATAATGCATCTCAAGCTTTTTTGTGTTTCTTAATAGAAGATTGGGCTGATGAATGGTGGTGGAGGCCTGCAATGCATTATCGTTGGTTTTATGAAAAAGGAGCCAGATTTGCTTCTTTCCATCTAGCTAATGAAATCCTTAGCGATATGCCTGTACCCAAATGGTTTAAACGCAGATATATTCAGAGCAGACAGAGAAATGGTTATACATCAGGAGACGGAATTAATAACTCAAACTATAAATATGTCGAGAAAGATTTTTTTAATCTTTTGAATAAGTTGGAAGATATATTTTCTTCAAGAAGTTTTTTATTTGGCAGCAAACCTTCTTTAGCTGATATTGGACTTTCAGGGCCTTTCTTTAGACATTTTGCTTTAGATCCTGTGCCTTTAGAAATTATTAAGCAGCGAGCACCAAACGTTCTCTCTTGGGTAAGTAATTTATGGAAATATCGCATGTCTTCAAATGATGGTGAGTGGTTGGATCACATACCAAGAGACATAGAACCTCTTATCAAAGATATTGGTAAAAAATATTTACCTTATTTAAATGCAAATGCTTGTGCAGTTCGACAAAAAAGAAAAACATTTGACTTTGAAGATATGAATGTTGACTATAAAAACGTTCGTTATTCTTTATATAGAGTATGGTGTCTGAAAGAGATAAGAAAACATTTTTTGGAATCTTCAGATCAGACTCAAACCTTTATTAAAGATTTGTTGAAGAGTAACAATTGTTGGGATGTACTATGGGAAGAAGATAACCTGCCAATTTATGATAATTTTGAAAGTGACTTACCTTTTCGAGCTGAATCTAAAATGATAGGAATCTATGAATAAATATATAAATCTTAAAGTAAATTATGAAAACTAAACTTAAAACTTTGTCTTTCAGACTTTATAAATTTTTAAAGAGACTTTTCTCTTTCAATAAGAATAAAAATGAACTAGATCTTTTGTACAGAATTCTATATGACCAAGTTCATGACTTTGACGAATCTATGGAGATTGCATCAAAAAAAAATACTCAAGAAACATTCGCTAAGCAATGGGAAAAATATAAAGAGGGTTATTATCTTCTTTCAGACCCATGGTTTAAAAAAAATCTAACAAGAATAATTTGTGAGGAGGAAATTCTAATTCACCCAGATTGGTTTAGAGGAAAAGAAATCCTTGATGCTGGTTGTGGTAATGGAAGATGGACCCATGGCTTGTGCAAGCTGGAAGCAAAAGTAACTTCTGTTGATATAAACATAGAGGCTATTGAAGAGGCAAAGAAAGGAATATCAGAACTTGAAAATAAACCAAACTTTGTAAATACCAGCCTTGAAGAAATCAATC
>CACHCY010000018.1 GCA_902578495.1 uncultured SAR86 cluster bacterium | reverse complement strand
GCTGACCATCTGGGGCAGTGTTATAAGTAACATTGAGCAATTTTTGACAGTAAGTATCTTTTCCTTCATCAAAACTAAATCCATAAGTTAAATTCAATTTTTTTCGCTTAGAATAATCGTAATTTTCACCTCCTGGTTGCCAACAAACAGCTTCGCTTTGAGGATAGTCAATCTCAGTCCCGTCTGTATCTATGCACAAGCCCCCGGTTCTTATGAATACACCGTCTCTTAAGGTAACAGAAGTAGTACCTTCAACAGCGTCATTAGTCTCCATTACAAGAGTTTCGCCCCAGGTCTTCAAAGTGACTTGATTTCCTAACGTGCTAATAACTCCTTGCTTTGCGACAAAACCAACTTGAGGACATTTCCAATCATCTTGTGTGCCAGGAACGCCTCCCTCGCAAAGCGACGTTGCCGTATAGGCAACTTCTAGATCTCCATTAGGATCGATCTCTGTGGCTCCAGCATAAACTTTTACCAAACTGTAGACTAACGTATCAGGATCACTGTTATGAGGATAAGACTCCATTGCAGTCGAGTAATCCCCTTTTCTTGTAAACCAGATCTTTGCTTCTAAATAAGTATCACCTGTTGATTCATCTTGTTTGGAAACCACATCAAGGACCATGTTACTTGGCACTTCAACTTCTGCCTGCTGACCTTGCTGTTGATTACCTCCTTGATTCGACGAGGTATCTTTGGCTTCACACCTTGATGGAAATACAGTTGCTTTATAAGGGCCCTTGTCAGCAAACTGCTCCATCATTGTGTTAGCAAGAGTACATAAAATAACGTTGATTTCTTCTAACTGTTCTTCTACCTGATCGTCTTGAATATATATTTCTCTTTCATCTTCATCATAAGCAGCCGAAATAATAAAACCAGATAAAAATAAGATTGTTAAAGCTAATAATTTTTTGAAATTCATTGTTGTCCTCACTGTTCTATTTCTACAACTTTAATTTTTTTAGGTAATTTATACGCAGTTGGATTTATTGTTGTTGTTGCGTTGCTTGTGTTTGATGCGCTAGAAGTGTTACTGGATGTAGATGAATTAGACTCAGCATAAGAAGAGGAACCGCCACCGCCTCCGCCGCCACATGAAACCAAAATAAAAAACGTGCACGCCAATAAAACTCTAATCATCTTTTTCTCCATATAAGCTTTAAGTTAACATAAATACTTAAGTAAATTTAATAATTTTTATTAGCTTTACTAAACTATTAACTTAATTGAATTCAACTCTCATTGTCTGCAAGCAAAAGCTCTATAATAAAACATGGCAAAAATATTAGATGGAAAACTTCTGGCTTCTTTATCTGAAGAAGACTTTAAAAAAAGGGTAGCTCAACTTAGGAAAAAGACCGGGTCCAGTCCAATATTGGCCACAATATTAGTTGGAGATGATCCAGCCTCAGCTACCTATGTGAAGATGAAAGGTAATGCATGTCGAAGAGTAGGAATGGATTCTCTGAAAGTTGAAATGAATCAAAAGACATCAACAACCGAACTTCTCGATAAAATTGATGAGTTAAACAATAATGAAGATGTGCATGGGATATTGTTGCAACATCCTGTTCCTGCTCAAATCAATGAGCGAGAATGCTTTGATAGAATTTCGGTGCAAAAAGACGTTGATGGGGTTACCTCTGAAAGCTTTGGATTAATGACTATGGGTGAAAAAGCATATGGATCATGTACACCTTACGGAATTATTAGGTTACTTGATCATTACGACATATCTTGCGAAGGTTTAAGTGCTTGCGTCATAGGCAGAAGTCCCATTCTAGGCAAGCCTATGTCCATGATGCTACTAAATAAAAATACGACGGTAACTGTTTGTCATTCTAGAACGCGAAATCTTAGCGAAATTGTCAAAGAATCAGATTTGGTTGTTGCTGCTTTAGGACAAAAGGAATTCATTAAAGTTGATTGGCTAAAAAAAGATTCTGTTTTGGTTGATGCAGGATTTCACCCTGGCGGTTATGGAGATGTTGAACAAGAGGGTTTAGATAAAGTTTGCTCTGCATACACTCCAGTTCCTGGTGGCGTAGGGCCAATGACCATCAACACTTTAATAATGCAAACGCTAGAAAGTTGCGAAGAGAAATTTAAATAGCTTTTCCTTTCCCCCAGTACTCATCTTTGAGAAGTCTTTTATAAAGCTTTCCTGTGGGATGCCTTGGTAACTCCTCTCTAAAATCGATACTTTTGGGACATTTGACGTGTGAAATATTTTCTCTGCAATATGCCATTAATTCTTGCTCAAGATCCGCTCCAGCTAAACTCATGTCTTTAGGCTGAACAACTGCCTTGACCTCTTCGCCCATTTCTTCATTTGGAACCCCAAATACAGCTACGTCAGCAACTTTTGGATGCATAATTAAAGTATCTTCTGTTTCCTTGGGATATATATTCACCCCTCCAGAAATAATCATAA
The DNA here is from genome assembly GCA_902578495.1 of uncultured SAR86 cluster bacterium. Lineage (GTDB taxonomy): Bacteria > Pseudomonadota > Gammaproteobacteria > Magnimaribacterales > AG-339-G14 > CACNYO01. Next base: position 2,675 of record CACHCY010000018.1, on the reverse strand, counting down.
ATGCCTTTCTGTCGGTTAAATATAGATAACCCTCTTCATCTAAGTAACCCACATCTCCAAGAGTTGTGTATCCCTGTTTAGAAGTTGCTCCTTTAGTTTTTTCTTCGTCGTTGTGATAAGAAAAACCCGTCGAAGTGGGTCCCTCAAAATATATTGTTCCCTCTTCTCCGATTGGAACTTCATTTTGATCATCATCAAGAATATGAACTGGGCCTAGCAAAGACTGGCCAACCGTCCCTTTGTGAGCAAGCCATTGCTCAGAATTGCATGCAACAAAGCCATTAAATTCAGTTCCAGCATAATATTCATGGATTATAGGGCCCCACCAATCAATCATTTTTTCTTTTACTTCAACAGGACAAGGTGCAGCTGCATGAATAGCAATTTTATGAGTGGATAAATCGTACTTATCCATAATCTCAGGATCGCTTTTTAGAAATCTAATAAACATAGTTGGTACCCATTGACTATGAGTGACTTTATATTTCTCAATAGCTTCCAAGGCTGCCTCGGGATCAAATTTTTCTAAAATAATACTTGTAGCACCTAGAGCTAAAAATCCAGTATTAAAACCCATTGGGGCTGAATGGTATAAAGGTGCTGGTGATAAATAAATTGATTCTTCGTCAGCAGAGTAAAGACCTTGCACAACTCTAGTTAAACCTAGATCATCGTCAGCAGAGTCATAAGGCAAAGGACTTAAATTAATCTCCCTGCTAACGCCTTTTGGCTTTCCAGTAGTTCCCGAAGAATATAGCATAGCCGCTCCCTGGCATTCATCCTCTATGGGTTCAACTGGCATTGCTTTAATCGCATCTTCAAACGATTTGAAATCTCCTGATTCGCCATCAAGCATAAATTTATGAACACCTTCAAGCGAGCTAGTTAAATCTTGAGCTGAATCTTCTAGAAATTTTGATGTAATGAAAACTTTTGCGCCGCAATCTTTAACAATATATTCAACTTCGTTTGCTTGAAGTCTCCAGCTGATTGCAGTGTACTTAAGTCCACTTCTCCATGCAGCAAAGGCAATTGGAAAGAACAATTTATGATTCTCCATCATGAAAGCCATGCTATCACCAGGCTTTAATCCCAGAGACCTAAACAATTGAGCCCCTTGATTAGATAACTCATTTAATTCTTGGTGAGTAATTACATCTCCGCTTCCAGCCATAATTATTGCTGGTTTATCTTTAAGTTTTGGGCCATTAATACCTGGGTGCATAATATTTTGTATTTTTAAAGTAAAATAACTCCTCCGAAATAAAAAATATCATATTATGAACTCAATAAGAAGATTGCCGGTGATATGTGGATACGGGGGTATTAATTCTGCTGGTAGATCTTCTTCAGATCTTGCTTATAAAAGACTCGTTTTCGATCTTCTGTCTAAAGAAATGAAAAATGAAGTTGTCGAAGATCTCTGTAACATAACTAATAACGAAACAAATAAAGATAATTTTAAAAAACAGACTTTAGTAAGGAAAATTGATAAGGAAAAGTACGACTCAGATGGTTTGATGACTGAGACTATGAACGTTAATGCTGCCGGTCAATTTCCCTCAGGCTTTAAATCAGGAAGCTTTTATAAATCGCGACAACATCCCGTTGGTCTCGAAACAACAATATTTGGTGTATCCGATGCTTTAGGTTACTCAGGAATAGATTGGGATGTTGATATTAAACCATTTGTTGATCCGTCTAGAGTTGGAGTTTTTTCTGGTCCTGCTATAGGGCAGTTAGATTTTCTTGGCATGGGTGGATTAATGCAATCGAGATTAAAAGGGAAAAGAGCTAGCTCAAAACATTTATCTATGTCTTTGTTAGAAATGTCTGCCGACTTCATCAATGCATATATTCTCGGTTCGGTTGGTGTTACCGGAGCCAATGCAGGTGCGTGTGCCACATTTTTATATAACCTCGATCTCTTGGTAAACGGGATTAAGGAGAATCGTTTAGATATAGGGATTGCCGGATCTGCTGAAGCCCCAATTACTGCCGAGGTCACAGACGGTTTTGTGGCTACCACAGGGATTGCGGATGATAAGAAGATTCTTGCAATGCAAGAAAGAAATAATGATCAATCTGACATCGACTACACAAGAGCATGCAGACCGTTTGGAGATAATGCGGGACTGATACTGGGAGAAGCGGCGCAGTTTGTTCTTGTCTCCAGTCTTGAAAAAGCTATTGAGTTGGGACTTGAAATATATGCTTTGGTGCCTTCTATTAAAATAAACGCTGATGGAATAAAAAAATCTATATCGTCTCCAGGAATTGGTAACTACATCACCATGGCATCTGCTGTAAATGAATCAAAAAAATTTTCTGATAATTTAAATAAAAGCTTTGTCATAGCTCACGGCACAGGCACCTTTCAAAACAGAAGTACGGAATCTCATGTTCTTAGTTCAGTGGCGAATGGAATGAATCTCAAGGACTGGAAAATTACTGGCTTAAAAGGACTTCTTGGTCACACTATGGGTCCAGCTGCTGGAGATGAACTTATGACAGCAATAGGATTCTGGAAGCATGGATACGTTCCTGGAATTAATACCACTGAGGCTTTAGCAGAAGATGTCCATAAAAATAACTTAGATTTTCTTCTAAAAGATAAAAAAATAGATATAAATTCAATTGATTCTATATATCTTAATGCAAAAGGATTTGGTGGA
>CACHCY010000017.1 GCA_902578495.1 uncultured SAR86 cluster bacterium | reverse complement strand
ATCGGAAAAATTACCCTTAAAGGATTTTGTTTCGAGACTTTTAAGTAAATTAGAGTTGATAACGTCATCAAAGCCATGATTCTGATCTTTGATATTTTTTTTACATGAATTTTCTGTCAGTTGAGTTCCAAGCCTTGTAAGAGAATCTCTAGAATTTTGAGAGAGATCTCTGAGTTGGCTATCTATCGTTAACGCTAGATCCTTATCAAGAATAAACTCAAGCTGATCTTTTGTTAGTGTTAGAAGATCATCTGTCACATCTCTTACGATAACTCTTAATTCCAAAATGGATATATTTGAAAAATCATCTTCTGCTTTAACACTGACTAAGTAAGTATTGTCTTTATCTTCATCCAATGGAATTTCAAAATTTGGATAATCTATGAAGTAAAGCTGACCTGATGCAGAGTCGATTTGAAAAAGTTTTGCATCAATTCCCTCTAATGACCAAGTTACATTTTCATTAGAAGAAAAGTCATCAACTTCTTTTACATTTTCATCAATGTATATTGTTCTATTTGAAGATAATTGAGATGAACTTATTTCAGGAGGAATGGTTTTATCCAATGGAATATGATTATTAATTACTCCATTTGAACTACTTGCACTGTCTTCATTAATTTGAAAATTAATTGTCAGGAAATATGTGCTACTTTCATTAGACTGGGGAGGAGTGGATTGTGTTTGCACTTCTTCAATACCGCCTCCAAGTTCAGGTTCGTAAACAATTTCAATGGGAGGTATTAGGTTACTCGGGAATTGATATCCTGATGGAGGAATTACTTTAATTGTATATATTCCTGAAGGGGCGCTCGCATTGATGACGAAATTATATTCTCCATTCAGGTCAACATTTTGCGAACTAGGACCACCAATTTCAGCATCAAGCCACTCAGAATTAACCAAGGAGTCATCGAATAGTAACTGAACAGTTACTCCCTCTAGCGGAAGTCTCGTAACTGAATCATAAACTGTTCCAGAAAGTTCATTTGCCGTAAATCCCCTGACAGCACTTGGATTAAATTCTAAATTTTGTTCATTAGCACATAAATTTGTCGCCAATAAAAATGACAAAAATATAAGTTTAATAAATTGATTAATTGCCACTCTTATCAGAGCATTTTGGGGGGAGATTAATTGTTGGATTTTCGTCAAAAAAACCTACTGGAATTAAATGAAAACCACAATATTCAACAGGCATCACAGGCCAATCCTCTGGTCTTGGTACGTGCGTCACTCCAAATGTATACCAAGTTACTAGGTCACAGTTACTTATATCCCTATCCCCAGAAGTAATATCATCCAAACCACCTTCTCCAGAATGCATCACTGAGTTTGCTCCTCCTGCAGCGTACTCATCGTCGTTAAATGGGGTCCCCCAAAGGTTATGTTTTCCAAAAGAGGCTCTTTTAGCCGGCGGAGAATCATCCCGTGCAAGCATTTTAGGTGTATTTCCTGGTAGTAATTTATAAGCAACCGGCAGACCCATACCGTTTTTTTTCTGCGGATTAACTACTTTCCACACTCTGCTTGTTGCAGGAGAAATATCTCTTTTGGCTTCATGTTCAGTTTTTAAGTGAGTAGAAACTGATTGGAATTGCATTCCATGAGGATTGCTATCATCGTTAGGCATTAACTCAACTTCACTCTCGAATAATTGATTATTACCTCCTTCTAAATTCCAGTCTAATCGCATACAAAAAAGATGTTGATGAACTGGGGAGACCAATTCCTTTGAAATTCTCAAGTCTTGATTGGGGTTATGTTTCTGTTCGTTGTAAGCACTGATGCCGACAATACCAGTTAGTTTAACTTCTGCTTCAATGGTGCCATCTAAATATAAATACCAAAATAAACCGTAATCATAATTACCTATTGTTGAAATCGAACTGATTACTAGCCTTCTGGATCTTCGCACCTCGTTAGGCGCCCCCATTCCATCATTATGCTTCCATTGAATCCCATAATCCTCTTCATGCAAGCAAATTGCATTTTCTATTACTTCCACCGAACCATCAAAAGATATTCCACAAGAATTGAAATAATGGATCTCCCCAAGACAATCACAACCTAACGTAAGAGAATTTGACAGTCTTCCGAAACCATATTCAGTCCCGTCATGGACTGCTTTCCATGAGTGCATGGGATCAGCAGACCCATAGGGAACAACCATATCTGACATAGCTGCCCGAAATAAGATCGGCCTATCATTCAAAGAGAGCTCATGGAGCACTACTCCTTCATCGGGAGTTAGAGAAACTCTGACATCCCAACCTTCCCAAGATATTTTATTTCTATCAACGCTGAAACCAACTCCATCGGGCTGAGTGATTTTTATTTCTTTTGGTTCATCTCTCAAGATTGTTTGTGATGCTGCGTCGTAATTAGATTTGGCTTCTGGAATAGGATCTACTCCGTGATCTTCAACGCAGACAACTTCTCCAAGTGTTAAATCAACGTGACCGATTACTCCGTTAATGGGTTTTGCATATGGATTATCTCCAGCATCTTCCTTAAAAAAGGATATGCCTTTAAGGGCCCTATGTCCTTGTTTGATGTTTTCGTGAACAATACCACCAGCCGGCCAAGGATCGATTTGCACCTTTTCCATATCGGTAATGCCTCTTTTTTTCATAGCAGCCTGATAGTCTGGATGTTCTTTCAGAAGAGTCATGGCTGTAAAAATATCTTGCACGGTATATTGAACTTGTGCTGAATTTGACACTCTTTCGACATTAAGAGTTTTATTTGACAGATTGATGGTTGCTACAAAACCCCCGTCGAGAACTGAATCTCTTCCAATGAGTTTTGCTTCCCTTTCAAAAGGATCGCCTGGTTTAAAATCTTTTAAAAGCTCTTTTGTAGGCTCCACTAAAGAAATCTGACTAAAATGAGTTGCTTCATCATAATCCTCTGATGTTTTATATATTTCATATGCCAGAGAAATTTCCTCTGTTGATAACATTTCTAAAGGATGTTCTAGTTTTGAAATCATATGATGTATGGGATTACTTTGAATTTTACCTTTTTTAAATAATCTTGATAGCCGTCCAATTCATTTAATAGTGTTTTTTCCTCAATGCGAATTCTGAAATGAAGACCTACAGTCAGAGCTATCACTGAGATACCAAATGAAAGGTAAGTTCCTAACCAAAGATTTGTTCCTAAAATAAAAAAAATAAATCCTGTATACATTGGATGTCGCACATAAGCATAAACTCCAGTATCAATGACTTTTTGTCCCCTATCGTCTTGGATATTTACTGTCATTTCTGCAAATTCATTAGCAAGCATCGAAGCTAGTATGAAGAGATAACCTATTACATAAATTCCTAAACCTGTTATTTTTAAAATGCCCTCGAAGGATGGTGTAACTTGAAAATGAAACGCATCTAAAGGAGAAAAAATTAGTCCAATCGCCATAGCAGAAACCATTAAAGAAGTCGCAATTTTATCTTCTCTTGGCTGACTGCTGGGTTGCATATTTAATCTTGCCTCTAAGCTTTCAGGCTTATAGATCAGCAAATAGATGCATGAAAAAAACGTCATGAAATAAAAAATGCTAAACCAAGTTATTGCGTCTTCCCAATACCAAGTCCAAGCAGGCAAGTAAATAAAAAGTCCAAGAAATAAAGCTTGAACGGTGATTCCTAATAATGTTTTAACCCAGAGCATAAATGATCTCTCCCCTATCTTTATGTATTGTCAATTAATGTAGTATAAAGAAAAAAAAGGAGTAAATGATGGAGAATACGGTACCAAATTTTTCAATTGACCTATCAGGCCAGGTAGCTCTGGTGACAGGAGCTTCTTCGGGTTTGGGATATAGGTTTGCAAAAGTATTAGCAAAATGCGGAGCCAAAGTAGCAATTTCTGCTAGAAGGGTTGAAAAGTTGGAAGCTTTAGCTAAGGAAATAAAAAATGATGGAGGGGAATGTGCGGTTGTTCCCATTGATATGGTTGATAGAGAAAGCATCAGAGCTGCAGTTCAATCGGTTGAATCTGAGTTGGGAACCATCGATACCTTGATAAACAATGCTGGGGTTCCTGATGCTCAATGGGCCATAAAACAATCAGATGAACTAATCGATAATGTCATAGGCACTAATTTAACTGGGCCTTATCTGCTCTCTATAGAAGTAGCAAAAAGATTAATTGAAAAAAACATGCCAGGAAGGATGGTGAACATTGCATCAATAGCTGCCTTCAACACAACGCCACAGTCTGCAGCATCTTTATATTCCATAACTAAAAGAGCTATTGTTAGGATGTCAGAAGCTTTGGCAGTTGAATGGTCTGCAAAAAATATCAATGTCAATGCAATAGCGCCTGGAGCTTTTTCATCCGAAATGATGGATGGCATGATCGAAAGGGTTGGAGATATTAGTCAGGCTTTTCCTCGAAAGAGGATTGGACTTCCTGAGCAAATGGATTCGACTCTACTTTTCTTGGTATCTCCATCATCAGAATGTGTAACAGGTACATGTATCAAAATAGATGATGGTCAAGGTTCCAGGTAACTAGATAAGTTTTTTTAGCTCTGCATCAAGATCATAGCTATGAATATCTCGAACCATAAAGTTTGCTAGAGGAAGATAACTCAAAAGTTTGTTTCTTAAAAAAGTTAGTAGTGGATTAGAAATGTGATTTAGCTTAGCTTGTCTGAGGGATCTTTTATAGATGTTTTTGCATCTTGATATTCTAAAATCATCAAATATTTTTTTTGCGTCATGTATAAATTTTTTTTTATCTAAAATTTCTGCAAGACAATAACTATCCTCAATTGCTAAGCAGGAACCTTGACCTAAAAACGGAACCATAGCATGAGCACTGTCTCCTAAAAGGAATATATTATTAGTAGAAAAGCTTTCTAAAGGAGATCTTTGAAAAATTCCCCATTTGTAAAGCTTGGAATCTGCAAGATAAGTTAATAATTCACTATTCCAGTTTTTAAAGTCAGCTTGAAACTGACTTTTAGTTCCCTCTGATACCCAAGATTCTTTTATCCAATCACTAGACTTAATGATGCATGTTGCGCTGTAGGTATTTTCTCCAATTGGATATGTAACGATGTGTGAGTTTGGACCTAAATAGAAATTTATATCTTCTCCACCATTTTTTTCAAATGGAAGTGAGAATTCTTTAATGCTTCTCCATGCTATAAATCCAGAAAATAAAGGAGGAACAGATTCAAATTTTTTTGTTCGTAATGAGGAATTAATTCCATCGCAACCAAAAATCAACTCTGCGTCGAAAGATTTATCTTTTGATGCAATATCATTGTTTTTAACATCCTCTACCTTATTGTTGAAAACAACTTCACCGCCGAGCTCTTTATATTTGTCATAAAGTAAACCAATAAGTCCTTTTCGATTAAGAGTTAGATACTTTTCATCGCCCCTATTCACTTTGTAAGAGCTGATCTTTTTGCCTTCGTGATCTCTGAAAACCACTTTAGATGGCTGATGACTTATGGAAATTAAATCTTCAAGGACTCCAATTTTTTGTAATAGATATGTAGCGTTTGGAGACAAATTTATCCCAGCTGAGATATCAGATATCGCAGTGTTTCTTTCATAAATGACTGAGGGAATATTTTTTTTTGAAAGACAAATTCCAGCAGTTAGGCCAGAAATACCCGCTCCGATGATTGAGACTTTTGGTGACAAATTAGTTATGCAGTTTTCATCTGTTCAAGCATGTTTTGCATTTGCTCATGAAGCTTATTAACTGCTTGAAGAGGTCTAACGATTACTTTGAATTCAGTAATTTTTCCCTCATCATTCCAAGAAACTAAATCTATTCCATTTATGTAAATTCCATCAATTGTTGACTCGAATTCTAAAACTGCAGAATTTTTATCAATAACTTCTTTAATGTACTTAAAAGGCTTAGACTTGCTTTCTTCTCCTTTGGTGGGTCCTTCTCCAAAAACACCACCGGCAGCCATTAAATACATTTTTGTCATCTCTCTGCCTTTAATTGGAGTGAAAACAACGGGAGAGTAAAAAGTACAATTTTCATCCAATAATTCATCAAACTTATTAGAATCATTTGATTTAATTAGTTTGTGCCATTTTTCTACTGGATGCATATTTTCCTCTTTTGATTAGATATTAGCTTAAAGAGACTACTAAATAAACGGATATTTGTTTAATTTATTCTTGCTCTTAAAAAGCAATCAATATTTGTGATGTTGGAACCAATAAGGAGGCTTTTTTGGATTCAAGAGATGATTTGTATCTTTGAAATCTCCCTTAAAAGCTCTAATGAATAATTCAGAATGATCAATAGTTCTTATAATATTGTTAAAACCCAATTTTTCAAGCCTTTGCTTTATATCTTCATACTCATGTCGTCTGTTAATCAATGGAGCATAATTATCATGTAAATTATGAATTCTAGTTACATCTCCATTTGCCTCTTCATAAAGAAATTTATATTGTTCCTTTTCATCTAACATAAGATTGTAGTGGACTCTTTTTTTAAAAAGCTCTAAGTCTTCTTTCATTGAA
>CACHCY010000016.1 GCA_902578495.1 uncultured SAR86 cluster bacterium | reverse complement strand
TTCAGGCGTTGCCCCTGGAACCACAAAATGTCCTGACTGACCTGCCAGTAAATAGAAAATCTCAGCTTGAGAAGCATCTTGTCTGCATTCATTTTCTCTCTTACCATTTTCTATGCATCTTTCATAAATAATGTTTCCAGCTTGCTTGCAAGAAGGAAGATAATTATCTGACTCTTCAGGACAAATTAAATTATCTCCGTCGAAAATAACTTCGGTCCAACTTCTATATTCCTCTGAATTTCCATGACCGGACATGATTTCGAAAGAAATTTGTCTTTCCGGATCGTGAACATTGTCTAGTTTATCGTCCCAGGATGTTCCTAAAGGACTATAAAATCCCCATGTGTTGCCATGCGGGATTACTATCGAGTCGGTTTTTAAGGCATTTAATTTTGTGAAAAGTTCCTTGGGAGTATCAGCCGAGGCAAGACAATCCTTATTGTCATCTGCGCTATCGGTACAAACCGGAGAACTAGTAATATCTGTATTGTATGCAATAAAGTCATAATAACTTTGTCTATTTCCAAGATCGTTATACGCTTGGACCATCATATTTATCCTAGTTTCGTTAGCCCTATTAGGATCTCTAAAATTGTTAAGGCTATCGCCACCGGCAGCGATTGGTGATTGAGGCAAATATTCTGAGTCAATTTCTTTCAGAATAACGTTTTTATGTCCATAGTGCTCTTCTCGGTTATCTCCTATTTGAGTCCATTCGAAACCTAAAAAGGTAATCATATCCGGATTTTCTGGATCAGTACTTTTATTGCAGCTTTGTACTTGTTCGATTGTATTATTCCATTTGTGAGGAGTGCTAGCCTCAGCATGATCAGAAATAACCCAAAAATCTAACGCCGAACAAAATCTTGCATAATCGCAAGCATCTGAAACTGGATGAGGACCTCTTCCGTTATACATCGGCAGACTCCATAAAAAAGCATCACTAGAATATGTCGTGTGTACATGAGTATCCCCAAAAAGAATCTGTTTTGATGAACTAGAGTGCTTCAGTTGGCTCCTGATTTTTGAATTTAATACTTTTTTGGGTAACTCGCTGTTAATGGAATTACCGCCAGGCTCCAGTGATCCAAAATAACCGTAAAAAGCAAATAAAGTATAAGTAAAAATAATGACAAAAATTAAAAACAATAAATACAAAAATGATTTAAAAAATATTCGCATCAGACTACTTCCTATTCTTATCTTCTGATTTATTTATGAAGTCTTTGAGAAAGTCTCTCGTATTTTCATTTTGAAAATTCATATTAGAGTTTTGCCATGGTTTTGAATGAGGAATATCAAATAATTTTACATCTTTCTTTTTAAAAAAAGGAACAAGTATCATCCCGGCAATGAACCCACCGATATGAGCTAAATAGGCAACTCCACCTTCATCTTGTAACGAATTTGGAAGACTAAAAAACTGACCTAAAATCCAAAAACCCAAGACAAGAAATGCAGGAATTCTTATGACTTGTATGAAAATAATTAAAAAGACAAAACAGCTGACATTGGCTCTAGGATGTAACATTAAATATGCGCCGAGAACACCAGCGATTGCCCCACTTGCCCCTACCATTGGTATGTTTGAATCAGTATTAACTAAAGCTTGAGACAAAGCTGCAATAAGACCGCAAGTAATATAAAACAATACAAACCTTATCCTTCCCATGGATTCTTCTACATTGTCGCCAAAAATCCAAAGATAAACCATGTTACCTAGGATATGTGCGATTCCGCCATGGAGAAACATTGATGAGATAATTGTTAAATCAAAAAATGAATTGGAAAAAAATCGATCTGGTATAAAACCAAAATCTAGAAATAATTGTCCAGGCATTCCAGCAAGAAATTGAAAAATGAAAACAAACGTACAAGCGACAACGATAAATTGCGTTACGTAAGGCCTTATGGATGTTGGGTTATCGTCGTATAAAGGAAAAAACATCTATGACTTATAGCCAAGCTCATCAACAGCCGAAGCATGAGAATCTCTGGTAATGGAGTAAAAGTATATGAAACCTAATCCAGCAAAATTCAAGATTGGCCCGCTAATGCATACAAAAATAACTAAATTATTAATAGGTTCTTGCATCTGCTCAATATTGGATTGCGAGTTATCGAAACCTAGAAACTGCAACACAAAACCTATTATAAAAACGCCCAAACCTGAAAATATTTTTTGAAATAAACCAGGCCCAGATAAAAAGAGACCTTCATCTCTTCTTCCCGTTCGCATTTGACTGTCTTCAACAACATCAAACATCATTGAAATCATGACCACCCAACCCATGACAGAGAAGATATCAGTTATGCATAAATGCATTAGCATCACCCACCAGAGAGCATCGGATCCGTTAGCAGGAAAAGTTTGGGCTTCAAAATAAGGGTCAACTAATCTGAGAATGTATGGGATATATGAAATTGAAATTGTTCCGGCAAAAGCAAGAAGTGCGATAATCCTTTTTTCTCTTCCTCTTGATATTGCTACTGCAATGACTGCTCCAATGATAGCTGAAATTCCACCTGCTAGAGGAAAAATAGATATATCCGATGGTGTCCATTGCCAAAAATAAACACTGATGTAATTAGCAATACCATTATTTAAACCTAAAAATAGAGCATACAAACACCCAGCTAAAAAGATCATTAACCAAGATCTATTAGAGAGAGCCTCTATAACTTCAGCCACAACATTTTTTACTTTAATTGGTCCTGATGGTTCAACCACATGGAGATCTTTAATATGTTTATGAGTACTGGATGCTGCAATTACTCCTAATATTAAAACTAAGATTGCTGCAAAATAGGCAAGTTTTTCATAACCCTCTGGATTCAGATAGGCTGCAGATCCTTGAAATTGCTCTGTTTCAGGTAAGAAATATTCAAGCATCACAAATCCAATTACTATTGCGCCAACATAACCAAAAAAAAGTCCCATCCCGTTGAGTAAATTTCTTCTATCGTAATCTTTAGTTAATTCTGGTCCTAAAGCAGCCCTTGGAGTTTCAAAAAAAGTTATTGCTAATCTAATGAGTATTGTTAGAACAAGTAATTTGATGAACAAATAGCCCTGCTCGTAAGAGTTGGGTGGTGTAAATAATAACCAAACACATATGGCTAAAGGTATGATGCTTGCATAAATAAAAGGATGTCTTCGTCCTAGTCTAGATCTGATGCGATCTGACCAAACTCCAACCAAAGGATCTGATACAGCATCAAATAGAAGAGAAACACCAATAGCGATAGATGCTAGGTAAGGCTGCAAACCTAGAACTTGGTTGTAATATAAAAGAACCCAAGTACCAAAAATAACATTCTTAATTCCAACAACGCCTGATCCTGCTGAATGCAAGAAAAGCGTTAGGTTTGAAACTTTAAATTCTTTTGCTTCTGTCATTTATTTGACTAAAAAAAATAATATACTTTAGTGATAAACATAATGCATTAATTAATAGGGAGAAATGATGGGAAGATTAAATGGCAAAATTGCTGTAGTAACTGGAGCTGGCCGCGGTATCGGTAAAGAAACTGCACTTTTTTTAGCTGGTGAGGGCGCTAAAGTCGTTGTTAATGATTTGGGCGGCAATACCGATGGTACCGGTGGCACTCAAATTGCTGACGAAGTAGTAGAAGAAATCAAATCTGCTGGCGGAGATGCAGTAGCAAATTACGATAGCGTTTCCGAATTTGCTGGGGGACAAAATATTTTTCAAACAGCCATAGATGAATTTGGTGGAATGGATATCCTCATCAATAATGCAGGAATTTTAAGAGACAAAACCCTTTTTAATATGGAAGAAAATGATTGGGATCAAGTTATAGCTGTTCATCTCAAAGGTCATTTTAATTGCACCAAGCCTTTTGCCTCCTACATAAGAGAAACTAATAGGATGGACTGTAGAATAATCAACATGTCGTCGGTTTCCGGATTGTATGGAAATTTTGGACAAACCAATTACGGTGCTGCTAAGGCCGGCATTGCTGGGTTTACCAGAAGCCTCTCATTTGAAATGGCTAAATATAAGTGCACCGTCAATACAATCTCGCCTGGGGCAGCTACTAGGATGACCATTGACTTGATTAAAGCCGCAGGAAGAGATGTCGATGTTGATGATTGGAAACAAGGCCCACAACAACTTGCTCCTGTTATTACCTGGTTATGCTGTGATGAAGCATCTGATGTAACCAATCAAATCATTCATGTTCAAAACGGAACGGTAGGAATTATGCAACAGCCTGCTGTGATAGAGTCTTTCTTATCTGAGGAACTATGGTCTCTAGATCAATTAGATAGAGTTATTGGAGACCTAGTTGAAACTAAGAAAAATCATGATTCTGAGGTTCAAAAAAAGGCAGAACCAAAAAAATCTTAACTAGCTTTGTAAATAGATTTTTTAGTTTGAGAGAGAACATTCCTTAACATAGGAATAAATTTCTCAATGGGCTCTGTATCGTATTCTGGGTCAAAAGAATTTTGATCGTATTTTGCACAAAATTCTGCACAGTCTTTCCAGTGCGGATTGTCTTTAAACTTGTCTCTCATGTTTTTATCCAATCCTAGAAAATCAAAAAAGTAGTAGCCCTGAAAAATTCCGTGATGTTTAAGAATCCAATAGTTCTTTTCGGAAATAAAAGGTTCAAGCATGGTAGCTGCAAAATCTGCATGATTTGCTGGCGCTAAAGTATCTCCAATATCATGAAGGAGCGCACAAACAACGTATTCTTCATCTCTACCATCACGCATTGCCCTAGTTGCAGTTTGCAAACAGTGAGTATACCTATCTACTGCAAAACCGCCGTGATCGCCTTTCAATAACTCTAGGTGTTCAACCATTCGGTCAGGAAGATTGACGCTGTGCTGCATACTAGCTTCTGCGATTATTTGATAATCCTCAGCTGTACCTTTGGTCATAGTTGTGAATTTTGCTAATTTTTCAGCCATATTTGTACCTCTCGACATTATTTTACTAATTTTTAGCGATTTTTCATATCTTCTAGCGCATCTTTATCTTTTCTAAAATGCAGATAATAGATTTCCGGTAATCCAAGAAGATTAAACACCAACATAAAAACAAACCAATAACCCTCTTTTGCTTGAGCGGCTTTCCAGCATGCTTTTACTGTCCAATATATCTCCCATATGGATAAAAGTATCACCGATGCAATAAACATAATTATTTCATTTTAATCTATAAACAATCTGAATGTGATTAGGAAATCAGTATCCAAGTAGCATTACCGTTTGCAAGTAATTCTTGTTCAGCGCTGTACATAGATATATTGGTAAGTACTTTTCTTCCGCTTTTATCAGAATACTTTGCTGTGATGATGCATTTTTCTTCTACTCTTGGAACTCTTATGATCTCTACTGCTAATTTTCCTAAAACAAATAATTGCCCTTCCAATTCATCTCTATGTCTTCCAAATGAGGCAGACCATCCGCTTGGACAATCCATGGCACTCCAGAGGTACTCGCTGTTAATATGTTTTCCATCAGAGCTGAGGCCTTTATTAGGAACCCAAGTTGTTGAAACTAAATCATCCTCAGAAGGATTGGAATCTAAATCTTGAGGACCTGTGAATAGTCTCAATCCATCACCTTCTTTTCTATTTGGGCCGCATACAAAACAATCTGGCATTGCATGAATGGGTTCAAATTTACTTAATCCATTCTTAGAACCAATAAGAGCATCTGAAAAGCTGACAAATTCACAAGGATCATTATCAATGGTAGTTGTGTTCGCAATACACACTAAAGTTTCGCCATCATACAATTCATAATTTTCATTACTTTTTTTTAGTAATAATTTTTTCTGAAGCGGTGGTGGCGCAACCAATTTTACCTCACAGCATTTTCCTATTTCTTTTGCAATCAATCCTGCAACGTACCCTCCATTTCCTGAATTAGGCGGACCATTGAATCTCTTATTAATGAATATTTCCATCAGTCATTCCTCATTTCTTTCCAAAGGAAACGCAATCCATAAAAGGCTGGTAGATAACACAGCAACGTAAAAATTATCATTTGCGCTACCAATGGAGGTTCTCGAAAAATTTGAAATGCTGGAGCATCAATTAAATCTGTAATTAATCTAACTAAAATTAGTATAAAGAGCATAGGTCCATTCTTAATGTAAATAGCAAATACAAAGGCTAATCCGATTGCAAGATTTCTTGCAATAAATAGAGTAGTACCAAGATTAAGTTCAGTTACTCCAATCCCTCCAAAAAATGAAGGATTTACGAATGCAATTAATGGACCGTAAAACATCGGTGAAACTAATAAAAATAAAATTAAAGAAAACCACCAAGGAAAAGAAATCTTTTTATTTGATAATTCCATGATTAAATTTTTTGGTGGAGCTACGCGGGATCGAACCGCGGACCTCTTGCATGCCATGCAAGCGCTCTCCCAGCTGAGCTATAGCCCCATTTATATAATTTATTTTGCTACTTTACTATTTTTGAATATTTTTTGCTTGCGTGTGAATATGATAAATTATCCGTGCGTGAGGAAATAAAAATGCAAAATTATTCTTTTGATCCTGATCATCTCAGAGAGAAATACATACAAGAAAGAGATAAACGTCTTCGTGAAGATGGGAACGATCAATATCAAGAAGTAAGCGGAGATTTCTCTTATTTTGTTGATGATCCCTACATAAATGATGCAATAGAAAGGCAAGCTTTAACTGATTCTTATGAAATAGTGATCATTGGAGGCGGTTTTGGTGGTGTTCTGGCTGCATCTAGACTCAAAGAAGCTGGGTTTTCTGATTTTAAAATCATTGAAAAAGGCGGTAACTTTGGAGGTACTTGGTATTGGAACAGATATCCAGGTGCATCGTGCGATATAGAATCCTACATCTATTTTCCTTTGTTGGAAGAAACTAAATTTATTCCTGGCAAAAAATACACCAACGCACCAGAAACTTTAGAATATTTTGATGTTATCTCAGAAAAATTTGGGTTGAAAGAGCATGCTATTTTCCAAACTGAAGTAAACGATGTTAGATGGAAAGACGACGAAAGACTCTGGGAAATAAATACTAATAAGGGAGATAAGATTAAATGTAATTATGTTGTTCATGCCAATGGACCTCTAAATCGTCCTAAATTGCCTGCAATAAATGGAATTAATGATTACAAGGGGCATACTTTCCATACAAGTAGATGGGATTATCAATACACAGGAGGATCTTCAAAGGGAAATCTATCTAACCTTAAAGATAAAAGAGTGGCTGTTATTGGCACAGGCGCCACTGCAGTACAATGTATACCTCACCTAGCAGAGTCTGCAAAGCAATTGTATGTATTTCAAAGGACGCCCTCTTCTATCGATGAAAGAAATAACAAAGAAACCAACGAAGATTGGTTTCTAAATCAATCGCCCGGTTGGCAAGCTAAAAGAAGAGAAAATTTTGAAGGCTTTTTAACAGGAAATGTTAATGGCAAAGATTTAGTTAACGATGGGTGGACGGAAGTTTTCAGGAGAATATTGGGTGCAATGCTAAATAACGGTCCTTCCAAATTTAGAATTTTTCTTTGGACTTTGGGTTCAGTTTTCTCAAAAAAACTTTATACCGAAGGATTAAGATCATATCTGCAAGAGAAATTCATGTCCCATGTCGGAGTTAAAAATTTAGCCAAGCAAGTTGAAATGGCTGACTTCGAAAAAATGGAACAAATTAGAGCCAGGGCTGATTCTGTTGTCAACGATACAGAGACTGCAGAATCACTTAAACCCTATTATCGACAATTTTGTAAACGTCCTTGTTTTCATGATGAATATTTATCTGCTTTTAATAACGATAACGTTGAATTAGTTGATACAGACGGCAAAGGTGTGGATACGATCACTGAAAAAGGAATAATTTTCAATGGCAAGGAGTATGAAGTTGACTGCATTATATTTGCTACCGGATTTGAGGTTGGCACTGAGTACACCAGACGATGCGGTTATGAAATTTACGGCAAGAATGGTTTAAGCGTTTCTGATAAGTGGAAGGATGGTTTGTCTACCCTTCACGGAATGCACGCAAATGGCTTTCCTAATTGTTTTTTCTTTGGACCGCAGCAAGGAGCATTCACCGCTAACTACACTCATTCTCTTGATGAGCAAAGCACTCATCTATCTTACATTCTGAAGAAAATGAAAGAAGATAAACTAACTTATGTAGAAGCTTCCAAACAGGCTGAAGCAGATTGGGTGGATATAATAATAGCTAAGTCTCGTGACATGCGAGATTTTAGAGAGAGTTGTACTCCTGGTTATTACAACAACGAAGGTAAACCCGATCTAGAACCACAAAATAATCCTTACGGCGGAGGACCATTGGAGTTCTTTTCTATGATGAATAAATGGCGTAAAGAAGGAAAATTAGAAGGTTTAGAACTTTCTGGCAATTAACCCGCTATCGTAATTCTGTGTAAAAGCCTGTCATGGCCATCGTAACCCCCTTCAGCCATGTGCATGACAGAGCGGTTATCCCACATTAATAAAGTATCTTCAGACCATTTGTGGCGATAAATATATTTATCTTGAAGAATATGCTCGTAAAGAGATGCTAGCATACTTGCAGCTTCATCATCGCTCTTGGAATCTATCCCGACTGTATAAACAGGGTTAATAAAAAGAGTATCTAATTTAGATTCATTATGCTCTTTAATGATCGGGTGATTTTGCATGGCTTTGGCTTTTTTGCTCGTAACTATGTTCATGGATCTATCCTCTAATTCTGTAGCATAAAATCCATCATCAGCGTATGGCAACATCGCGCTATGGACTCCAGATAAATCTTTAATGCTATCTTTGAGACCAGGCTCTAGATCGATACAAGCATCTTTCGTGGATGCAAAAAGTGTGTCGCCTCCTACAGGCGGTATGATTTTTGAATAAAGTAGAGTCATGGCAGGAGGATTTTTTAAAAAAGACCAATCAGAATGCCAAGTTCCACCAAAAGGTGACGTTTTTTCTTTGGCAGATCTTTTAACCTCTACAATATGATTGTGTTCAGGCATCGCTTTTAGATAAGGATCTTCACCGTAACCACCAAAATACCTAGCAAATCGAGCAAAGTCTTCATTCGTAATTTTTTGGTTTGGAAAAAAGACAACCTGATTATCAATCCATGTTTG
>CACHCY010000015.1 GCA_902578495.1 uncultured SAR86 cluster bacterium | reverse complement strand
CAAACTGGCTTTGGTCCGTTACCAAAAGGATTTATAAAAGCTGAATTCAATAATATTGAAGATGTTAAGAAGAAAATATCTAACAAAACTGCAGCAATAATAGTTGAATTAATTCAAGGTGAAGCGGGCGTAATAAGTGCACAAAATGAATTTATTGAGGCGCTTCGAAATATCTGTAATGAAAATAATATTCTTCTTGTTTTTGATGAAGTTCAAAGTGGAATTGGTAGAACAGGAACTTTATTTGCATATCAAGGTTATGGAGTGATACCAGACATACTTACATTAGCGAAAGGGCTTGGAGGTGGTTTGCCCATTGCTGCAACAATTACCACAACTCAAATAGCTAATTGTATGCAACCTGGAACTCATGGAAGTACATTTGGAGGTAATCCAGTCTCTTGTGCTGTTGCCTCAAGATTAATAGATATTGTAGATAACAAAAAATTATTATCCGGAGTAATGGAAAAAACAATTAAGTTTATTGATCATTTGCAAAACTTATCTAAAAAGTACGATTTTTTTACAGATATAAGATCTGCTGGTTTGTGGATTGCTGCTGATATGAAGCAAGCAACTTCAAAAGAATTCTTATCTAGAAGTTATGAGGAAGGTCTTCTTTTGGTATCAGCAAATGGTGAGAGCACTTTAAGATTTGCACCTTCTCTGATTATTAGCGACCAAGAGATAGAAGAAGGATTTTTAAAACTAGAAAAAGTAGCAAAATCTTTTTGCTAGTCCTTTGGAATACTTTCGGTCCTATTGATTTTTCTGAAGCCTTTTGGAAGATAATTTCCTTTCCTCCCTCTCGCACCAACGAAGTTATTTAAGTCTTTTGATTTTATTTCAAAGTGTTGCTTGCCACTAAATATTTTTAGGGAGTCATTTTCGCCAAGAGCATTGGCAAAAATAACTTTATCCTCTTCAGACGCATAAAGTTTTTTATCGATCCCAATTAATTTATTCCCTTTTCCCCTAGCTAGTACAGGAATATCTTCTTTATCAATTACTAATAATTTACCCGCAGCTGTGACAAGAGCTATTTTCTTATCAGTTTCACTTATATCAATAGGTTTAATGGGGTTTGCATCTTTAACATTTAAGGCTGATTTACCAGATCTATTTTTTGTAAAGATATCTTCAATTTTGGTTAAGAAACCATATCCAAGATCGGACATTAAAAGAAGTTTCTGGTCAGTTGGACCGGCAATCACACCTTTAAAACTTGAGCCTGAAGGAGCATTAATTTTTCCTGAAACCGGTTCTCCTTGTCCTCTAGCAGATGGTAATTTATGAATAGGTAAAGAGTAGGATTTTCCTGAATTATCAATGATCACAACAGATTCACTATTTCTGCCTTTACTTGCTGAAAGGAAACTATCGCCTTCTCTATATTGCAAGCTTTCAGGATCAATGTCGTGTCCTTTAGCTGCTCTGATCCATCCTTTTTCTGATAATACAACCGTCATGGGATCATTAGAAATAAGATCTAACTCATCAAATGCTTTTGCAGAAACTCCTTCTCCATAAAAACTTTTTCGTTCATCACTATATTCTTCTGAGTCAGCTTTAAGTTCTTTTTTGATGAGAGTTTTCAGTCTAGACGATGATTTTAGATATGCCTCCAACTCTTTTTTTTCCGAGGCTAGATCCTCTTGTTCAGTTTTTATAGATATTTCTTCAAGTTTGGCTAATTGTCTAAGACGTATATCCAAAATTGCATTAGCTTGGAGATCTGAAAGCTTAAATTTTTTCATTAAAGTCTTTTTTGGATCGTCTTCGTTTCTAATGATATTTATTATTTCATCAAGATTTAAATACGCTATAAGAAGGCCTTTTAAGATGTGCAGTCTGTCATCAACCCAGTCAAGTCTATGTTGTATTCGCCTTTTTACAGTCTCTGTCCTGAACTTAATCCATTCCTTGAGAATTCCTTTGAGGTCAAACACTTTGGGCTTGCCGTCAAGACCGATAACATTCATATTTACACGCGTATTTTTTTGAAGCTCAGTTGTTGCGAATAAATGAGACATCAAAGCATCTTTATCAACACGATTTGATCTTGGAACAATTATGATACGTACTGGATTATGTTCGTCTCCTTCATCTCTTATATCTTCAATCATTGAAAGCTTTTTAGAATCAATCTGTGCAGCAATTTGTTCAATTGCTTTCATGGAAGAGACTTGGTATGGAAGAGAATTTATGACGATATTTCCATCCTCTACATCAAATGTTGATCTTAAAGTAATGGCTCCCCTGCCAGTTTCATATATTTCTAAAACCTCATCTTTGGAATTCATAATCTGAGCTGAAGTAGGATAGTCTGGCGCTGAAATATCTTTCATCAATTCTTTATTTGAAAGTTTTGGACTATCAATCAAAGAAATCACACCATTAACTATCTCTTTTAGATTATGCGGCGGTATATCTGTTGCCATCCCAACTGCAATTCCAGAAGCACCATTTAATAAAACATTTGGAAGTCTATCCGGAAGAAATTTTGGCTCAATTAGAGTGCCATCAAAGTTTGGTACCCAGTCAACTGTTCCTTGTGCTGCCTCATCAAGAAGTGATTGAGCATACGCTGACAACCTACATTCCGTATACCTCATAGCAGCAAAACTTTTTGGGTCATCTAACGATCCCCAATTTCCCTGTCCTTCTAACAATGGATATCTAGTAGAAAAGTTTTGAGCTAACAGTACCATTGCTTCATAGGCTGCAGAGTCACCGTGCGGATGAAATTTTCCTATTACATCTCCTACAGTTCTGGCACTTTTTTTAAATTTAGAGCTAGATTTAAGCCCTAATTCAGACATTGCATAAATAATCCTTCTTTGTACTGGCTTTAACCCATCGCCTACAAAAGGTAATGCCCTGTCAAGAATGACGTACATCGAATATTCCAAGTACGCCTTTTCAGCGTAATTGAAAAACGGCAGATCACTTTCTTTACTCATTCTCCTTTGCTTAAAGTAGCTAGATTTCCTTTATCCTCCAACCAAGTTTTTCTATCTGCTGCTCTTTTTTTAGAGAGCAACATATCCATCATAGAAATTGATTTTGTAGGCTGGTCTAGTGTTAATTTTACTAGTTTTCTTGAGTCTTTAATCATTGTAGTTTCTCTCAGCTGGCCTGGGTTCATCTCTCCTAAACCTTTGAATCTTTGTACTTCAATTTTCTTTGATTTATTTTTTTTGCCTAACTGTTTCACCAAATCATCTTTTTCTTCGTCATCAAGGGCATAAAAAACTTCTTTCCCTTGGTCAACTCGATACAGAGGAGGTTGCGCGACAAAGACTTTTCCAGCCTCAACAAGAGGTCTAAAGTGTCTCAGAAATAAGGCACACAATAGTGTTGCTATATGCGCACCATCAGAATCAGCATCGGCAAGGATACAAACTTTCCCATAACGAAGACCATTTAAATCGCTACATCCCGGTTCTAAACCAAGAGCAAGTGAGATATCTTTAACCTCTTGTGACTGAGTTATGGATCCTGTATCAACTTCCCAAGTATTTAATATTTTTCCTTTTAAAGACATTACTGCCTGAAAGTTCCTATCTCTAGCTTGCTTGGCTGATCCTCCTGCTGACTCTCCCTCAACTAAGAAAAGCTCAGTTTCATCATCATCCGTGGAAACACAATCTGTAAGTTTTCCAGGCAAAGTTGGTCCTTTTGTAATTTTCTTTCTTTCTACTTTTTTTACTTGCTTTGACCTTTCTTGAGCATTATCGATGCTAAGCAGAGCAATTTTTTCTGCTGCCTCTGTTTCTTGATTCAACCATAATGAAAAGGCATCTTTAATTATTGAAGTAGCAGTTACTTGAAAGTCTTTAGAAGATAACTTTTCTTTCGTTTGACCAGTAAACTGAGGATCCTTTATCTTTGCAGATAAGATAAAAGAACAATCTTTCATGACATCTTCCTGAGTCAATTTGATTCCTTTCGGAATTAAGTTTCTAAGTGAGCAAAACTCTCTTATGGATTCAGTAATACCAGACCTCAGTCCTGCTTCATGAGTTCCTCCTTCGATAGTAGGAATTAAATTGACATAACTTTCCGTGAGAATGTTATTTGACCAGGCAACAGACCAGCTAAGGCCTTGCTCACCATCAGAAAATTCTCCTTCTACTGGATCACTGGGTAATAATTCTGAATCAAGAGATTTTTTTAAATAATCACCCAAGCCATCGACAAAACACCACGTCTCTTTTTCATTAGCAATCTTGTCTGTGAAATTTATGGTCAAACCTGAACAAAGAACAGCTTTTGCCTTCAGAGAATACTTTAAATTTTTTACTGAAATTTTTGTGGTATCAAGAAATGCTTCATCAGGGTAAAAGGTAATCTTAGTACCAGTGTTCCTTTGCCCAACAGAATCAATTACTTTGAGCGGTTTAGAGATTTCACCGCCTTTGAATTGAATTTCGTGTTTTTTTCCATCTCTTTTGATTTCAGCATTTAGTTTTTTGGACAATGCATTAACAACTGAAACTCCAACACCATGAAGCCCTCCCGAGAAGGTGTAATCCTTATTGGTAAATTTTGCGCCAGCGTGGAGCCTAGTAAAAATTAACTCAACGCCTGGAACCTTCTCTTCTGGATGAATATCTACTGGCATGCCCCTGCCATCATCTTCAACTGTGATAGATCCATCTTTAGAAAGAAGAACTGATATTTGTTTGGCATGCCCAGCAAGCGCCTCATCTACGCTGTTATCTACAACTTCTGCGATAAGGTGATTTGGATTGGAAGTATCAGTGTACATTCCTGGTCTTTTTCTAACGGGCTCAAGACCAGATAGCACCTCAATTGATTCGGATGTATACTCCTTTGCCACTATTTCTTGTTTTTAGACTTCTTTGTAAATTTCACTGCCTTGTTCTAAGAATTCTTCAGATTTCTTTTTCATCTCTTCAGATAATTTAACTTCCTCGTTTTTTGCATAATCTCTTACTTCCTGAGAAATCTTCATTGAGCAAAACTTCGGTCCACACATCGAACAAAAATGAGCAACTTTGGCAGAATCCTTAGGGAGTGTTTCATCATGATATTCTCTTGATCTTTCTGGATCGAGTCCAAGATTAAACTGATCTTCCCATCTAAATTCAAATCTTGCCTTCGATAGAGCATTGTCTCTAATCTGAGCTGCGGGATGTCCTTTAGCTAGATCTCCAGCATGAGCAGCAATTCTATATGCCATCAAACCTTCTTTTACGTCTTCCTTATTAGGCAAGCCTAAATGTTCTTTCGGCGTGACATAACACAGCATAGCGCATCCAAACCAACCAATCATGGAAGCACCAATTGCTGATGTAATGTGATCATATCCAGGGGCAATATCAGTAGTTAAAGGCCCCAAAGTATAAAAAGGTGCTTCATCACAATGTTTAAGTTGCTCAGTCATATTTTCCTGAATCAAATGCATAGGAACATGACCAGGTCCTTCAATCATAGTTTGAACATTATCGTTCCAAGCTATCTTCGTAAGCTCGCCAAGAGTCCTCAATTCGGAAAATTGAGCTTCATCATTTGCATCGGCTATAGAGCCAGGACGGAGACCATCTCCAAGAGAAAAAGTAACATCATACTTTTGCATGATATCGCAGATTTTATGAAAATTTGTATATAAGAAATTCTCCTCGTGATGAGCAAGACACCATTTAGCCATAATGGAACCGCCTCTTGAAACGATGCCCGTAACTCTTTTTGCCGTCATGGGAACATAACGCAGAAGAACTCCTGCATGGATTGTGAAATAGTCTACACCCTGTTCTGCTTGTTCAATTAACGTTTCTTCGAAGACATTCCAGTTCAGATCTTCTGCTACTCCATTAACTTTTTCAAGAGCTTGATAGATTGGAACTGTTCCAATTGGCACAGGTGAATTTCTTATAATCCACTCTCTTGTTTCATGTATGTTTTTACCAGTTGATAAATCCATCACTGTATCTGCTCCCCAACGCGTGGACCAAGTTAGCTTTTCTACCTCATCTTCGATTGAGGAGGATAAAGCTGAATTTCCTATATTAGAGTTAACTTTAATTTTAAAATTTCTACCTATAATCATAGGTTCAAGTTCAGGATGGTTAACATTGGCAGGTATCACAGCTCTTCCGCATGCTATCTCGTCGCGCACAAATTCAGGAGTATAAAAAGGTGGAATGCTGGCCCCAAAAGACTCGCCTACATGGAAGGTTCCTTCTTTCAGTTTTCTATTATTTTCTATGTTCTGATTTTCTCGAATGGCGATGTATTCCATTTCAGGTGTAACAATGCCTTTTTTAGCAAGACTCATTTGAGTGCTTGATGGATCTTCTTCTAACCTTTTTTTTAACCAAGATCTTGAAGAAGGCAAGCCTTCTTTTATATCAAAAGATACTTCTGGATCGGTATATGGACCAGAGGAATCGTAAACAAAGATTGGAGGTTGCTTTTCTTCTCCTTCAGAGGTTTTTAAAGAGGTTTGAGTTATTTTCCGCATAGGAACTCTTATATCTTTTGTGCTTCCGGAGAGGTAAACTTTCTCTGAATTTTTAAATTGAGAGCTAGCGGTTTGTTGAATATTGTCGTTAAAGGGAACTTCTTTGATGCTTTTGACGTCTAACTTTTTCATTCACTATATTTTATAGCATAATGCCCCTCAAAAAATTATTATGAAGATAACTTTTAAAAAAATATCAAGATATTCTTAAAATGAAAATTTTTATCTTTTCTTGTCTCTTATTATTTTTAACAACTCCTGCTTTTAGTAAAACCTTATCTGAAATATATGAAATTGCCTTGGAGGAAGATCCTCAATTAAAAATAGCAGAGGCAACTTTTAGAGCTAACAAAGAAATTAAAGAACAAACATTAGCTGGCCTTCTGCCGTCAATTACGACTAGTGCATCAACTACCTGGAACAGCAGCTTTATAGATAATAATAAAACAGATGAATATAACTCCTTTGGCTATTCCCTGAGATTGAGTCAACCGATTGTTAGAGTTGATAGATGGTTTCAGTTTGCTAGCGGAAAAGCTCTGACAGAGAGTGCTGCTGCTCAATTTCTTTTGTCTCAACAACAAATGATTTTTAGAGTTGCACAAGCTTATTTTGGTTTGTTAAAAGCTCAAAATAATTTGGAGACAGCGGTTTCAGAAGAAAGAGCTCTAAAAAAACAATTAGATAGAGCGAAAAGATTGTTTGAAGAAAACATATCCCCAATTACAGATTATCAAGAAACTCAAGCTTTCTATGATTTATCAAGAGTCGCAAGAATTTCATCTGAGGGTCAATTAGTAGTTGCAAGAGAAATATTAATAGCCTTGGTCAACGAGGCGCCCGAGATATCTGATTTATTGGATTACCCATTCGGTAAAGTATTAGTTGATGATCAAGATGAATGGGTGAGAATTGGTCTCGTAAACAGTAATGTTTTAAAGACTGCTAAGCTTTCTGAAAGGGCTGCTCAAAACAACGCAAAGGCGAGCATTGGTGGTCATATTCCAAATATTGATCTAGTTGGAACTCTCAATAGTAGTACCTCTTATCAAGGAAGATTCGGTGGCTTTATTGAAAATCCTCTCTTGGGTTTAGAAACAGAATCAAATAATTATTCAATACAATTTAGCTGGCCGCTCGTTGCAGGCGGTATTGCTCATTCAAAAAGAAGAGAAGCATATGCGAATTATGATAAATCAAAAGAACAGACTAAATTCACTACAAGAAGTGTTATTCAGGACATAAAATCAAAACACTCATCTGTCTTAACTGCGAAAGCTAATGTCCAAGCGCGAGAGCAAGCTTTCAAATCAGCTGAATCAGCTTTAATTGCGACGGAGTACGGTTTTGAGGCCAATACGAGAAATATAATTGACCTTTTGAATGCTCAAAGAAATGTTTTTGCTGCTGAAAGAGATTACGCTTCTGCGAAATACGACTTTATCCTCTCCGATTTTGGTTTAAAACTTTCTGCAGGTACTCTTTCGCCACAGGATCTGTATAACCTAGATGAGTTTATGAATTAATTCATGCCTGAATTACCAGAAGTTGAAACTACTGTCAGAGCTCTTAAACCTAAATTAGAAAAAAGTCGGATAAAGACTTTTGAATTAAGGAATAAAAATCTTCGTTGGCCGGTTCCATCGAACTTATCAAAGATACTAATTTCTAAAAACGTTTCTTGTCTTTCAAGAAGAGCTAAATATTTGATCGTTGATTTAGGATCAGAGTATCTTTTAATTCATTTAGGTATGTCTGGAAGTCTAAGATACTTGTCCAATAATATATCTCCAGAAAAACACGACCATTGGGATTTATGTTTTGAAAATGGAATGATACTCAGATACACAGATCCAAGACGATTTGGCTCAATTCATTACACCAAAGATTTTAAAAATCATTTTCTTATCAAATCACTTGGACCAGAACCATTATCTGATGCTTTCAATGAAACCTTCCTCTATGAAATATCTAGAGGAAGAAAAGTTCCAATTAAGGCTTTGATAATGAATTCAAGGATTGTAGTTGGTATCGGAAATATTTATGCATGCGAAGCCTTATTTGATTCGAATATAAGACCGACAAAAAAAGCCAGTAGGATTACAAAAAATGAAGCCAAAGCTTTAGTTGCCTCAGTAAAGAAAGTTTTAAAGAAAGCTATTAAGGCTGGAGGTACAACTTTGAGAGATTATTTGAATCCTGACAGTGCTCCGGGATACTTTAAGATCGAATTAAAAGTATACGGAAGAGGAAACGAAGAATGTCTAACGTGCGGAAAAACTCTCAAAGAAATTAGGATGAGCAACAGAAGTACAGTCTACTGCTCAAATTGTCAGCACTAATTTTTGATCTTCTGATTGAGAGCTTCTAAGGTGACAGGATCGACAAATCTTGTTACATCTCCGCCCATCGTAGCAATTTCTTTTACTAAACTTGACGAAATATAAGAGTATTCTTCTTTGGGAGTGAGGAATACGCTCTCAATGTCAGGACTCATTGCCCTATTCATGTTGGCTAATTGGAATTCGTATTCGAAATCAGCCACTACCCTTAAACCTCTGATTAAGATATTTGCATCGTTATCTTTAGCAAAGTTGACTAATAGTCCAGAAAAACCAACCACTTCAACCTTAGGTTCGTCAGCAAATATTTTATTTCCTATCTCGATCCTTTCTTCAAGAGAAAACATAGGTTTCTTCGAATCGCTGGAAGCAATTGCGATTATTACTGAATCAAATAACTTGCTTGCCCTTTTAACTAAGTCAACGTGACCCATAGTCATAGGATCAAAAGTACCTGGATAAACTGCTCTCTGCATTTATGTATTATAAACGAAGAAAAAAATGAAAGATCAGGAAAATAATT
>CACHCY010000014.1 GCA_902578495.1 uncultured SAR86 cluster bacterium | reverse complement strand
CGACGCAAACTCCGAATACCAAGAAGTATGAGCACGGGAGACAGACTGCGGGTGCTAACGTCCGTAGTCGAAAGGGAAACAACCCAGACCGCCAGCTAAGGTCCCAAATTATGGTTAAGTGGGAAACGATGTGGGAAGGCACAAACAGCTAGGAGGTTGGCTTAGAAGCAGCCATCCTTTAAAGATAGCGTAACAGCTCACTAGTCGAGTCGGCCTGCGCGGAAGATTTAACGGGGCTAAACCATAAACCGAAGCTGCGGATAGATGTTTACATCTATGGTAGAGGAGCGTTCTGTACGCCAATGAAGAAGGACCGAGAGGTTCTTTGGAGGTATCAGAAGTGAGAATGCTGACATGAGTAACGAGAGAGAGGTGAAAAACCTCTCCGCCGAATGATCAAGGTTTCCTGTCCAACGCTAATCGGGACAGGGTAAGTCGGCCCCTAAGGCGAGGGCGAAAGCCGTAGTCGATGGGAAACAGGTTAATATTCCTGTACTTTTTGTAATTGCGATGGAGTGACGGAGCAGGCTAGGTCAGCAGGGCGATGGTTGTCCCTGTTTAAGGTCTTAGGCATGTATCTTAGGTAAATCCGGGATACTTTATGCTGAGAACTGATGACGATTTTTCATTTATGAAAAAGAAGTGATTGATGCTTTACTTCCAGGAAAAACTTCTAAGCTTAAATTGCAAGGAACCGTACTCTAAACCGACACAGGTGATCAGGTAGAGAATACTAAGGCGATTGAGAGAACTTGGGTTAAGGAACTAGGCAAAATGGTACCGTAACTTCGGGAGAAGGTACGCCTCTATTACGTGATGAAACTTGCTTTCTAAGCGGAAAGAGGTCGAAGATACCAGGTGGCTGCGACTGTTTACTAAAAACACAGCACTCTGCAAACACGTAAGTGGAAGTATAGGGTGTGACGCCTGCCCGGTGCCGGAAGGTTAATTGATCAGGTTAGTCCTCGGACGAAGCTTGTGATCGAAGCCCCGGTGAACGGCGGCCGTAACTATAACGGTCCTAAGGTAGCGAAATTCCTTGTCGGGTAAGTTCCGACCTGCACGAATGGCGTAACGATGGCCACACTGTCTCGACCCAGGACTCAGTGAAATTGAATTTGCGGTGAAGATGCCGTATACGCGCGGCTAGACGGAAAGACCCCGTGCACCTTTACTATAGCTTCACACTGGACTTTGAATTTATATGTGTAGAATAGGTGGGAGACTTTGAAACCAAAGCGCTAGCTTTGGTGGAGTCGTCCTTGAAATACCACCCTTATACATTTGAGGTTCTAACTTAGATCCGTAATCCGGATCAAGGACAGTGTGTGGTGGGTAGTTTGACTGGGGCGGTCTCCTCCCAAAGAGTAACGGAGGAGTGCGAAGGTATCCTCAGCATGGTCAGACATCATGCAATGAGTGCAATGGCATAAGGATGCTTAACTGCGAGACTGACAAGTCGAGCAGATACGAAAGTAGGTCATAGTGATCCGGCGGTTCTGTATGGAAGGACCGTCGCTCAACGGATAAAAGGTACGCCGGGGATAACAGGCTTATACCCCCCAAGAGTTCACATCGACGGGGGTGTTTGGCACCTCGATGTCGGCTCATCACATCCTGGGGCTGGAGCAGGTCCCAAGGGTATGGCTGTTCGCCATTTAAAGTGGTACGCGAGCTGGGTTTAGAACGTCGTGAGACAGTTCGGTCCCTATCTGCCGTGCGCGTTGGAGATTTGAGAGGAGTTGCTCCTAGTACGAGAGGACCGGAGTGAACGAACCTCTGGTGTTCGGGTTGTCACGCCAGTGGCATTGCCCGGTAGCTATGTTCGGACAGGATAACCGCTGAAAGCATCTAAGTGGGAAGCCCCCCTCAAGATAAGATCTCCCTGAACCTTCGGGTTCCTAAAGAGCCGTTCAAGACTAGGACGTTGATAGGCAAGGTGTGTAAGTGCTGTGAGGCATTGAGCTAACTTGTACTAATTGCTCGTGAGGCTTAACCGTATATTTTTAGTTATTTAGAAATTTTTCTAAACTAAGCCAGAATATTTGGAATTCAATACGAAAAACGAATTTTGCTCGATGACAATAGCAAGTGTGTCCCACCTGATTCCATTCCGAACTCAGAAGTGAAACCACTTAGCGCCGATGGTAGTGTAGCTTTTGTTACGCGAGAGTAGGACATCGTCGAGCTTTTCGTTTATATTCTCACTATGAGAACCTTTTCATTACTTATTTTCCTTTTCTTATTTTCTTGCACTCAAGTTTCAACTGTTTCTACAGAATATATGGACAACTTTATCGACTATGTAGAAACATTATCTTCAGATGATTTTGAGGGTAGAGCCCCGGGGACACCAGGAGGAATTAAAACTAAGAATTTTATATCGGAAAAGTTTTCAGAATTTGGTCTTGAAGGTTTGAACGGTAGTTATCTTAGCGATGTAAAATTAACTGAAATTACTCTTAAGAATTCATCAACTTTTTCTATTTCTCATAATGATAAAGAGTTAAATATAGACTTTGGAGCTGATTATGTTTTTTGGACAAAACGGCAAGTCAATGAAGTTGAGCTAAAAAACAAAAAAATGGTTTTTATAGGCTACGGCGTTGATGCTCCTGAATACGATTGGAATGACTATGAAGGAGTCGATTTAAAGGGAAAAGTAGTTGTAGCTTTAATTAATGATCCAGGATTTGAGCTGGAAAATGAAAATATATTTAAAGGAAAAGCCATGACCTACTACGGTAGATGGACCTATAAATTTGAAGAAGTTGCAAAAAAAGGAGCTACAGGGATGCTCATCATTCATGAAACTGCTCCAGCTGCATACGGATGGAACGTTGTAGAGACAAGTAATACAGGGCCTCAATTGGATTTATATTCAGAATCAAAGAATGTCCATAGAGCAAAGATTGAAGGTTGGATTACCAAAGAAACTTCAGAGAAAATTTTCTCTCTTATTGGATCATCCTATGAAGAAATGAAAAGCGCTGCTTTGAAGAAAGACTTTAAAGCCATCGAGCTGGAAGGCTTTCAAGTTACTGCAAAAATTAATAATCAAATTAAATATGCAAATTCTCATAATGTAGTGGGCATAAAAAAAGGGAAGACTTATCCTGATGAATTCATAATGTTGATGGCTCATTGGGATCATCTAGGTAAGGATTCTTCCTTAGATGGAGACCAAATCTATAATGGAGCTGTTGATAATGCTACTGGAACTGCTTTGATTATGAGCGTAGCTGAAAGATTAAAAAATGAAGATACAGAAAGGTCTGTTATGTTTCTTGGTTTAACTGCTGAAGAATCGGGATTATTAGGTTCAGCGTATTTAGCTGAGAATTTCCCATTTGACTATTCTCAAATTGTTGCAGGAATGAATTTTGATGGAATACCCGCAATTGGTAAAACAAAAGATATGTTAGTTATTGGCTATGGAGCCTCTGAATTAGAAGATGTTCTCAAAAGACATCTAAAAAAATATTCAAAGGTCATTACGCCAGACTTGTTCCCTGAAAAAGGATTTTTCTATCGATCAGATCACATAAGTTTTGCAAAAAAAGGAATCCCTGTTTTGTATGCAGATCCGGGGTACGACCTTGTTGATGGTGGTTTGGAAAAAGGTATGAAGTATGCAGCAGAATATACTAGCAATCTCTATCATCAGGTAGCAGATGAAGTATACGAAGATTGGAATTATGATGGGATAGCTGAAGATATAGATATCTTCTATTCAATGACAAAAGATTTAGCAAATTCGAGAGAATTCCCTAATTGGTACCAAAACAACGAATTTAGATCCATAAGAGATAATTCTTTAATCAATAAGAGTCCCTAAAGAGCTTGCAAACTCTCCGTTATTTGGAAAATCAGCCGATAATCCAGCAAAAGAAATCCACCTTTTTAGAACGCTCTTGTATAGATCATATTGAGGCGTTCTCCCGACTATATAAACATTATCGCAGTTGAATGCTACTGCTGTTGCAGAAGCCATCCTCGCAACAGTTTGTCCGACTAAATTCATTATTGCAGCTGTTTTATCTGCTTTAGTTGATTTATTTTTATATCTTACTTTTCCAAAATTTACAGCGGTTGCATCTTTGGGTAATTCGCCAATTGGTCCTGATACAACTTCATTAAGTAATAAATCTACCTTTTCTACCTTACCTCGATTTGCAAGTTTATTGATTACATCTGGATTATTTTCATCATTAATTAGATTACACAAACCAACTATAGTTCCTCCTCCAACGCCTGTTCCCCCTGCATGAGATATCATGTTTCCGTCACTTAAGACGAACGCCGTACCAGATCCTGAGCTGATAATTAACTTTTTTTTATCATTTTTAGCCAAATAATTTGTACCTTTACTTATGGCATCTATTTCATTTGCATGCGACAGCTCAATTCCATCAATCTTTGAAGGTAAATCATAGTGCTTTCCCCCTGTCACACCTATGAATTCGACATCATCAAAATTAACTAGTTTATGAATTTGTTTTGAAATATTAGAAACTGATAACCTTTTAGAATCGAAAGATATAAACTTTGGTTCAGATTCATCTAAAATAGATAAATCTGTGAAACTAATACCAAAATCAATTCCTACTTTCATTGAACTTTTCTGTTTACATCATACATGAAGAATTTTAAGCAAATTATTACAATTTGTTTTTTTGCATTCGCATTGGCTAACTGTGGCGGCGGAGGGAAGGGTAGTTCAACACAGCCTTCTTCCCCAAATAATGACGTTCCTCCGCAGAATTCTCAATCAAATTCAAATCAAACACAATCATCCCAAGACTCGAGCAGTTCAGACTCTACTGCATCTTATGTAGAACTGATGACTAAATTTACTAGTTCAGTTGAATATATTAATCAATATGGTCTTTCAATGATCAATGCAGCAGATTCTTACGCAAACAATCTTTCAGGTGCTGGAACAACCATTGGAATAATGGATAGTGGAATAGAACCTAATCATGTTGAGCTTGATTCTCAGAACAAAATTACAACTGATAGCGTTTTAGACTATTCAAATTTTTCGGGATATAGGGCTCCTACATCAGATGATAAAACTCATGGAACTTTTGTTGCATCAATAGCTGCAGGAGATAGAGATGAAAGCAATAATCCTAATGATATTCAAGGAGTTGCTTATAACGCCCAAATTCATTTTATTGCTATTCCCCTTGCAGAACCTGATGATGATTATGATCCGGTAGAAGTCACAGAAGATAATGCAGAGGATTACAGCGGTCTTGATCAGTCATACGCCTCTTTTTATAAAGACTTTACATCTAGATATGTTACAGCAGTGAATAATAGTTATGGAATGCAAGGAAACATTGCTGATTATGAAGAGTCCGCAGTTCGGGCATCTTTTCCTACTGTAATAGAAACCATTGCGCAGCAGAATAAGATTAATAAAACAATTTTTGTATGGAGCGCAGGTAATGCAGGAGGATATTCGGATCAACAAGTTGATAACTCAAGTCCTGAAATTTTTCCAGGAATGGTCTATTTTATCGAAGAGCTCCAGGATACCTCTGTCGCAGTTGTTTCAGTTAACGAAGAAGGCCTGATTGCAGATCATTCTAATCGTTGTGGCTTAGCAAAAGATTTTTGTATTGCTGCTCCAGGCAAGAATATTACCGGAGCTTATGTTACGAATGAATACCCAGAAAATAATAATTACGGGGTTGGTTCAGGAACTTCTTTCGCAGCTCCTTTTGTCAGTGGCGCAATAGCTTTGTTAACAGAAAAATTCAATGGGCAGTTAACTGGGCAAGAAATACTTCAACGTATTTATGTAACAGCAAATAAAGAAGGAGTTTACTCAAATTCTGATATTTATGGTCAAGGTCTTCTTGATCTAAAAAAAGCTATAGAACCGATTGGACAAACATATTTTATTTCTCCCATAACAAACCAAGTAACCACTTTTTCCCAGGCTAACATTTTTTTGAGTTCGCCATTATTTGGAAGTCTTAATAACATAGACGACAAACTATTCTTAACTTATTTTGATGAGCTTGGAGCCCCTTTTTCAATTAATGTTAGTCAACTAGTAAGAAATAATAATCCAGAAAATAGCTATTTACCTAGATTTCCCAACTCGCAATTACCTACATCAGGAAATGAATATTTACAGTTATTTTCCACAATAGAGAATTATGATTTTTTATCTAATCAAACTACTCAGAAAAGTGGTTTTTCATATGCTCTTCCTTTAGATCCCAATAATTCCTTTAATTTATCTTTAAATCAGAAGAATTATTATTCATCACTAAGTACTTCTTACGATCCAATTAAAAATTTTGTATCCAATGGGCCAAGCATCAAGTATTCATTCAAAGACAAAAGATTTGGTTACGGTTTTAGTTTTTCCAAAGGTTTCCAGGGCTGGAATCCTTGGACAGACCAAGATAAAGCTTATTCGAAGTATTTTTCAATTCAGCTAAATATCTTCTCAAAAAATAATAAAACATCCATCAAGTTGGGACGCCTTGAGGAAGATTCTTCTTATCTTGGGATGATGTTTTTAAATGGACAAAGTTCTTCAAAAAATTCCTATTCTTCAATATTAACTGTCGATTCAGATTTTTTTATTAATGAAAAGTTCTCAGCCTTTATATCATTGACAGGCATGAGGGCTGAACCTTATGAAAATTTATCTTTTATTAATATTAGATCGGATTCATCATTTCTTACTTCAACAAACCTAAGCATTCTTGGTAAAGATATTTTCATTAAAAAAGATCGTTTTAGATTGGATTATTTAGTTCCTTTATCTATAGAAAAAGGTACAGCTGACCTTCAATTTATATCTGGAAGAGACTATCTTGGTAATTCCACGGTGGGTTCAGTGAAAGTTAACTTGGCGCCTGCCCATAGAGAAAGAGTTCTTTCAGCAAATTATTCATCACCAATCAATGATTTTTCCGAATTCGGACTTAAATTATTTCTTGTTGAGAATCTCAACAACATAAAAGCAGAAAGTCAGGCTAACCTGACTTTCTATTTAAGATTAAAAATTAAATAAAACTTAAGCTTGGTTTAGCATTTCTGCTACAGCCTTGGCTTGCTCGTTTGATTCCTTGACTATTTGCTCTGAGCTTTCGAGAGGTTTTGTTATCTCAGCCCAATCAATTTCAAAATCACTTGGAGCATTTTCATATTCAAGTAAACCTAATTCTTCATATTTTGGTCTGATGGAGTCTGTCAAAAGGCCAATTTTTGATAGGTTAGGCATGACTCTTGAGAACAAGAAGTTTCTAAAAGTTTCCATGGCTCCTGATTCTAAAGTAAATTGCCTAGCTTCCTCAGGAGACATTTTCAAAAATTTCTGCATAGCAGTGGTGTTAATAATTCTATCTCTTGAAATGACACATGCTTCGTATGCAAACTGAGCTCTGTCTTCTACTTCTTCTGGACTTAAAGTTTTTATATATTCTTCAAGATAATTAATCCCGAAGGTGACATGTCTGGCTTCATCTCTGATTACATAATGAAGCAGTTGTTTGAGAAGTACGCAATTAGTATCTAGTTTTAAGTTAGTAAATGCGGCCAAGGCAAGACCTTCTATAATTACTTGCATACCAATAAACTTAAGGTCCCATCTTTCGTCAGTTAAAATTTTATCAAGCAAAGCTTTTAAGTTTGCATTAACTGGATAATGAAAACCTATTTTTTCCTGAAGATATCTGTTGAAAACTTCAACGTGTCTTGCTTCATCAAAAGTTTGTGAAGCAGCATAAAGTTTTGCATTGTATGTTGGTGCACAACTTGCAATTTGTGAGGCAACTAATAACGCACCCTGTTCGCCATGCAAAAACTGACATAGGAGTTCAGCTGTTTCGTGTCTATCAAATTCTATTTTTTCTTCATCAGATAGATTTTTCCAAGCATCTAATTGTTCGTGAGGTGGCTCGAACAATTCTCCACCAACTAAAGGCTTATCTTTAGGATGATTGTAACTCCAATCTAAATCAATAGAACCATTCCAATTTAGTTCTTTACCTAATTCATAAAGTCTTTTAATTCTATTTTCTGCTACTGTGTAATCCCAGTTGTATGCCCCGGTTAGAGGGGTATTAAAGATTTCAATAACATCTTCAACATGCTTCTCTTCTAGAGGCAATTCATCATCAAAATATATTAAATCTTCAGGAGGTCCGTTTCTTTTAACAATTTCCATATGTGTACCTTTTTTAAAAATTTATTAAAGCATTTTGAATGCCGAGGGTCAATTTAATCAGGTTTCAAACAGCGAAGTTAATTGATCAAGCATAGCCCCTCCTAACTCTTCTGCTCTGTGAATGGTGACTGCTTTTTTATAGTATCTTGTAACATCATGTCCGATACCTATTGCAATTAGTTCTGTCTCAGATGCGGTTTCTACTTTTTTAATAACGTCTCGTAGATGAGTATCAAGATAATTAGTGGAGTTTGTCGAAAGCGTACTGTCATCAACAGGGGCTCCATCTGAAATAACCATTAATATTTTTCTTTGCTCAGGTCTTTTGTTTAGTCTGTTTTGAGCCCACATCAATGCTTCTCCATCTACATTCTCTTTTAAAAGCCCCTCCCTGAGCATCAGTCCTAGATTTTTTCGCCCCCGTCTCCAAGCTTGATCTGCAGGTTTGAAGATTATGTGTCTCAAGTCATTTAAGCGCCCTGGATTAGGGATTTTACCTTGCTCTAACCATAACTTTCTGGAGTCTCCACCTTTCCAGTGCTTAGTTGTAAATCCAAGAATCTCTGTTTTTATGTTGCATCGATCAAGAGTGCTGCCAATGATATCTGCACAGATCGCTGCAGTAGTCATTGATCTTCCTCTCATAGATCCAGAGCTATCTACCAAAATAGAAACAAGAGTATCTTTAAACTCTGAGTCTTTTTCAATTTTGAAACTCAGTGGAGTGAGAGGATCTACGATAATTTTGTGAAGTTTGCTAGGATCTAGCTGACCTTCCTCCTTGTCAAATTCCCAAGATCTATTCTGTTGAGCTAATAATAATCTTTGCAGTCTATTAGCTAATTTCGCTATGGCATTTTTACTGGATTCCATTAATTGATCCAATCTTCCCCTTAATCTCGCCAATTCATCAGAGTCACATAACTCCTCTGCTTTAATTTCTTCATCAAAATCTTTTGTGTAAACTTTATATTCTTGTTCCCCAACTTTTTTAAGAAGTTCTTCTAATTTTGATCTATTTTCAATCCATGAATCTTCATCAGCATCTACTTCTCCTTCTTCGATATCCATTTCTTCATCTTCTATAGAAGTATCTTGCTCATCACTTTGTCCATCCTCTGAGTCGGTTTCTTCTTCCTCCTCCTGATTTTCTTCTTCGCTGGACTCATCTTCATTTTCTTCTTCATTTTTTTCATCATTTTCTTCTTCAGGCTGTTGCTCGTCCACGCTAATCTCAAGATCTTTTAGTAAAGAAAAGATGACTTTAGAAAAGTCCAACGAACTTTCTAAAGACTCTTCTAATTGCTCTAAGTATTCCTCCTGAAAAGAAATGAGTTTTTCATAAAGATCTTCAAATTTTTTTGAATCAGGACGTCCTAAATCTTGTCCGAGAAGTTCAGATCTCAACCAATGCGAAATAGCAACAGAAGAAGAGTCTTCATTAGCATCCAAAGAATTAATATTTTTCTGAAAAAGAAATTCAAGGTTTTTTGAAACTCCTAGAAATTTTTTTGAGCCCAGCAGCTCTACTCTAGTAAGGTCTAAGTCCTTGATGATTTCATTTACTTTTGCATCTCTATGTGTGAATAAATTATCACTTGAATATTTATTTATAAGAGCCACTTGATCAGACTTCGCTCTGAGATCATTAAAGTTTTTAACTGGTTGAAGCGGTTCTGGCAAAGAACTTTGTCTAAGGTTCTCTATTCCAAAATTTACATTTAATTCTGTATCTTCAGAAATAGCTTTAGCCGATGCTGCAAGCGCATCTTTTATGGTTTGTTTATCAGATTTCTCTAA
>CACHCY010000013.1 GCA_902578495.1 uncultured SAR86 cluster bacterium | reverse complement strand
TAACATTTGGACCCACCACAACGTTTTGTCCCAGAGAGCAATTATTACCGATTTTTGAATTACTCAGGATGTGTGAGAAATGCCAAATCTTTGTTCCTTCTCCTATTGAAACTTCTTCATCAATATAAGAAGAATCATGAATAAAAACATTCTTAAAATCATTCATAGGCAGTAAAAAAATAAAACGGGTTTAGTTTAGCTTTTGAAGTATTTTAACAACTTCTCTGCCTTCATAACCATCAGTTCTTTGTTTTTTTGATCCTCTTATAACTTCTATGAAATATTTACATTCCTCTTTTAAAGGTTCTTTTTGAGGAACTTTAATGAATCTTGGCTCACTACCTTTAATTGAAATTTCTGAAGAGCCTTTCTTGGTTACTTTGTGCCTATAAAAACTTAATTTTTCATTCCAATCTTTCGTATCATCAAAGATCAAAGAACCTTTATCGCCTGTTACAGTAAAAGAATGATCTTTTATAGGAGAAACCCATGATGTATTTATTATGGCCTTAATTCCATTTTTAAATTCAATATTAATAAGGGCTATATCAAAAATATCTTTTTGAAAAATATCTTCCCCAAATTTAGAAACTTTTAACACATCTGATTGAGCCACAGATAAAATCATAGATATATCGTGAGGAGCAAAACTCCAAATTACATTTTCCTGAGATCTTATTTTACCTAGAGATCTTCTGTTTGATTGGATAAAACTCACATTACCAATAAGACCTTTCTTTATTTCTTTTTTTAATCTTTCAAAAACAGGATGGTATTGAATAAGATGTCCCACCATCAATATACGTTTACTTTTTTTAGATTCTTTTATCATTTTGTCAGCTTCTTTCAAATTCATTGATAAAGGTTTCTCAACAAAAACATGTTTATTAGCCTTCAGTGCCTTAACAGCTAGGTCAGCATGCAACGGAGCAGGAACTGATAGGATCAATGCATCTGCATCTGATTTGCATGCTTCTTCAAAGGTAAAACTTGAGACTGAGAATTTTTTAGAGAATTCAGTCGCAACAACGTTATTGAAATCGCTAATTCCATAGAGATGTCCTAAGTCATTAAAATTTCTTACAAGGTTTTTACCCCAATAGCCACAGCCAACAACTATTACTTTCATATATTATGCCTTGACTACTTTGGCATTACCTTGAATGTTATCCATTGCGTTACGAGTATCAATTATTAAGTCAGAGTTTTTTGATAAAAATTTATAGTTGATATATGAATGATCAGTACTAATCAAAAGTGCATCATATTTTTTTAGATTGCTTGAACTTAATTTGACACTTTTAAGACCTTCAAGATTTTTATGCTCCCTAGTGGGGGGGATTTGTTTGACATAATCATCATGATAATCAACATGCGCGCCATATTTTTGCAGTAATTCATACAATATTAATGAAGGACTCTCTCTCATATCATCAACATCTTTTTTATATGCCATTCCAATTATGAGAATTTTAGATTTATTAATTGATTTATTCATGAACTCACTCAATGCATAAGTCAGTTTATTTATGACAATGTTGGGCATATTAGTGTTTATCTCGCCAGCCAACTCAATGAATTTTGTGTTTATACCAAATTCTTTAGCTTTATAAGTTAAATAAAATGGATCAATTGGAATGCAGTGTCCTCCTAATCCAGGGCCAGGATAAAAAGGCATAAATCCAAATGGTTTTGTTGAGGCCGCTTCAATAACTTCCCATACATCAATCCCCATCTCGTCATAGATAACCTTTAACTCATTAACTAATGCTATGTTGACTGATCTAAAAATATTTTCTGTAAGTTTGGCGGCTTCTGCTACTTGCGTGGAAGATACCTCAACAACCTTAGAAATAACTTGCTTATATAATTCGAATACTAATTTGCTAGTTTTTAAATCATCTGCCCCAACTATTTTGGGAATTATAGAGGTAGAAAAATTTTTATTGCCGGGATCTTCCCTTTCAGGAGAGTATGCTAAGTAAAAATCTTTTCCTGATGATAGGCCGCTTCTTTCAAGAATATTTTTTAATTCTGGGTTTGTTGTACCTGGATATGTACTTGATTCTAATACAACAATTTGTCCCTTCTTTAGATATTTTGAAACTGTTTTACCAGTCTGAAAAACAGGTTCGAGATCAGGTTTTTTAAACTTAGATAGCGGGGTTGGAACGCAAATAATAATTGCATCTACTTCCGTTAATCTCGAAAAATCTGTTGTTGAGGTAAAACCATTTTTTAAATTCATCTTTGAGATATCCTTATCTGAAATATGAGATAAAAAAGATTTACCTTCATCCAAGGAATTAATTTTTTTTTGATCGATATCAAATCCAATGACTTTAAATTTCTTTTTTCTAAATGCAAAAGCTAGGGGTAACCCGACATAACCTAGGCCAACTATTCCTATTACCGCTTTTTTACTTTTAATTTTTGTTAATAAATTCATTTCAACCTTCATTTAATCTTTCGATATCAGTTTCTATAGTTTCATCACCATATTGAATTTCAATTATGTGACAAGAGTCTTTTGAGGGATTTTTGAGTTGATGCCAATCATTTTTATCTACTAAATATAAATCATGCTTTGCAAGATTTTTTTCAAAAGCATCTTCGGGCTCACTTTTGCTATGCCTAACAATGCATTCACCTTTAGAAACAAACCAAATTTCATTCCTTTTAAAATGCCTCTGAAAGCTTATCTCTTTTCCTGGATGCAAAATAAGTTCTTTCACTTTTACGTTATCATCTGTAAGTAAGTTAAAAAATTTTCCCCATCTCCTGATTTCATGATTATTTTGCCAATTATTCAAAATATCACTACTAGAATTAATTTTTTCATCTCCTCCTACAGAGAATTCGAATTTAACATCCGTTAAAACTTGCTCAGGAATATTTGCTTTGTTTCTATCTCCACCATTGCAAAATATTATTTCTTCGTCTGGATAATCTTTAATCACTTTCTTTAGTCCATTGATACAACTTCCTTGATCATCATCTTCAAAGGAATAAACAGAATCAACCATCTCTAATGATTGAAGTATTTTCTTTCTTTCTTTAAAGGGAAGAAAAAATTTACCTTTTTTCTTGGCTAGCCATTCATCGCTGTTAAGACATACAATTAGTTTCTCTCCGAATTTAGCTGCTGCAAATAAATAACTTAGATGACCGCTATGTAAAGGATCAAAGCCACCACTAACAACTGAAATTCTCAAAATAATTCTTTATATTTCCG
This sequence comes from uncultured SAR86 cluster bacterium, assembly GCA_902578495.1. Classification (GTDB taxonomy): domain Bacteria; phylum Pseudomonadota; class Gammaproteobacteria; order Magnimaribacterales; family AG-339-G14; genus CACNYO01. The sequence continues at coordinate 9,373 of CACHCY010000013.1, read as the reverse complement.
CTTTGGTACCCAGGGCCGGACTTGAACCGGCACGAAGTCGCCTTCGAGGGATTTTAAGTCCCTTGTGTCTACCAATTCCACCACCTGGGCAGAAAATTTTAGATTATATATCATGATAGCTAACAAACCAGTCGTGGAACTCTTTAAGTCCATCATCTAACAAAATTTTCGGGAAATAATTCAAAATATTTTTTGATTTATTAAGGTCAGCATGAGTTATGCTTGACTCACTCAATGATTCTTGAAAATGAAATATTGCTTTTTTATCAGTAATTACCTCTAATTTATTGATTAAATCCAATGTTGATATTGGATTAGCATTCCCCAAATTAAAAATCTCAAAGTTGGAAGAATTAAATTCCATGACAAATGCAATGGCTTTTTGGATACCTAAGACGATGTCATCAACATGGGTCATATCTCTAGACATTTTGCCTTCATTAAAAACTGTAAATTTTCTTTGAGAATATAAATCCTTGCAAAAACTGTAGTAAGCCATGTCAGGGCGACCAAAGCTTCCATAAACAGTAAAAAATCTTAAGGCTGCTAGAGAAATATTGTATTTGTCTGAATATATTTTAGAAATATTTTCATTATAAAGCTTAGTGGATGCATAAATTGAAGCTGGCACTAGATTTTTTTCAGACTCCTTAAAGGGACTCAAGCATGAATTACCATAGACTGAGCTACTTGAAGCAATAATAACTTTTGAAATATTTTTTTCTACACAATAATCCATGAAGTTATGAAATCCGATTATATTTGAATCTAAATACCTGTAATTTGAATCATGAGAAAGCCTAACTCCTGCTTGTGCAGCAAGATTTATGGCTATGTCAAATTGAATATCCTCAAAGCAAGAAATAGTATTTTTTAAATCTTCATTAAAGAATGAAAAATTATTTGATTGTTGCAATTCTGATAATCTATCTTTTTTTATTTTTATTTCGTAGTAATCATTGAGATTATCGAATCCATAAACTCTATTGTTTTGAAGAAGTCTTTTGGAGAGATGATATCCAATAAAGCCTGCACAACCCGTCAATAAAATATTCATTTTTTTCTGGAGGCTGAGGTCGGAATCGAACCGGCGTTCACGGATTTGCAGTCCGCTGCATAACCACTCTGCCACTCAGCCAAAATTGGAATTATATATTAAAGAAAAGTTAGTTTTTTATTAATTTCTTAAGTAGATAAATAATGAAAACCAAGCAAGAAATAAAGTAATTGAAAACAATATCAATGAGATGTACTCATAGGATGTACTCATGAAAATTATTGCTGAGCCAACAGAAATCATTTGAAAAAAAGTCTTTGATTTTCCAAGAAAATTTACTTTGGATTTCTCAGCTAAATTAATTGATAGAAAGTATTGCCTTACAGATCCTATAGTTAACTCTCTGGCAATTAAAAGAATAGAGAAAAAAAGTAATAAAAAGTTATCAAAATGGAATGGTAAAAATACTAATAGAATACAAATAAATAACTTGTCTGCTAATAAATCAAGATTTTCTCCTAATATAGACTCTTGATTATATTTTCTAGCAAGAAATCCATCCATAAAATCAGTTAAACACCCCAATAAGAATATCAATAGAGCTAGATATTCATTTCCTGTAGCAATTAGATAAATAATTGGCAATACAAGAAATATTCTGGATAGAGAAATGACGTTTGGTATCATGAAAACTCTTCATCAATTATAGAGCAAATTTCATGACCAACAATTGTATGGAGTTCTTGTATTAGAGCAGTTTCCTCAGAAGGTGCCTGGAATGTAAAAAAAGAACTTTTTGATGCTTTTGAATTTTTTGAACCTGTAAAAGAAATTGTTTTAATGCCTTTTGAATTTGCATAATCAATAGCATTTATAATGTTGCTACTTTCTCCCGAAGTAGAATAAGCAACGAAACAGTCTTTCTTGTCAGCTAATGCCTGTAATTGCCTTCTAAAAATATCCTCATATCCATGATCGTTAGACCAAGCAGTAATGAAAGATGTGTCAGTTGATAAGGCAATTGAAGGTATGGGATTTCTTTTATTGGATGTTACTAAAGTTCCAACATACTCAGCTGACATATGCTGAGCTTCCGCTGCGCTACCTCCGTTGCCAGCAAAAATAAGCTTGCCATTATTTTTTATGACTTCTATAAAGACTTTTGAGATAGTTCGAACAGTTTGATCAAGGTAATCCTTGTTCTCTTCAAGGATTTTTGATCTCTTTGTAAAAGGATTTTCTTTCATTTTTTGTTTAAGTAATCAAAGATTAATTTAGCCCTCATCGGCCCGATACCTTCAATAGATTTTATCTGATCCAAGCTTGCTTTCCTAAGGGATTCTATTCCTCCAAAATGTCTAAGAAGAGCATTTTTATTTTTACTTCCTATGCCCTTAATCTCATCAATAGCTGAATTTGTGATATTTTTTCTTCTTTTCTTGCTTCTAGATAAAGCAAATCTATGTGACTCATCTCTTACAAACTGAAGAAGACGCTTACCTTCTTGTTCCAAAGTCATCCTCATGACTTTTCCAGATGAAAAACAAAGAATGTCATCATATTTTGAATTTCTATCTGGACCTTTGACTAAAGAAAGAATTTCAGTATTACAGCCATGAAATTTATCAATTATCTTCTTTGCTGATGTGAGCTGTCCCTTTCCTCCGTCTATAACAATTATATCTGGGAAGTTGTTCCCTTCTTTTTCCAGCCTTTTAAATCTTCTGGATAAAACTTCCTGCATAGCGAGAAAATCATCATTTTTATTAGTCTTTATATTGAAAGTTCTATATTGTTTTTTTTGTGGTCCATCTTTATCGAATACTACACATGAAGCAGTTACGTTATCTCCAGAAAAATGACTAACATCAAATCCTTCAATTCTGTTTATTTTTGATAGAGTTTTATCTTCGATGAAAGAAAGTCCTTCTGTTATCCAAGGATAATTATATTGACGTTGCAGACCATCGTCTGATTGCATTAAAGCTAACTCAAAAATTTTTTTATTTTTGTGATTCCTTTTCTCTAAGTGAATTTTTTTTTCTTTAAGCTGTGTATTTAAATTTTTGAATTTAAAATCTGAAAGTAAAGTAAGATTTTCTAACTCTTTTTCTATTAGAATTTTAGAAAGAAAGCTTTCCATAAGGTCTTCATCAAATGTAAATTTATCTTTTTTAGAAAAATAGTTTTCAGTATTTGTAAGCCAACCGTCCTTTATTTCTAAAATAGAAATACAGTTTACAAAATCATTAGATTTCTTTGTTATTGCAATAGCATTATCATAAGTTGTAAAGACCGATTGATCTTTCTGGATGTCTCTATAAGCTTTAATTTTGTCTCTAAAAAGTGCAGCACGCTCAAACTCTTTTAGTGATGAGTACTTATCCATTTTGGAATAAAGAACATCAAGAAAAGATTTATCTTTCCCTTCAATGAACTTTATAGCTGCATGGATCTCTTCCAAATAATTTTCCTGAGATATTTTTCCAACACAAGGAGCTGAACACTTGCCTATTTGATGTTGAATACATGGCCTTGAACGATTTTGAAAAACCATATCAGAGCAATTCCTTATACCAAATAATGTCCTTGTTAGATCTATGGATTCTCTTGCTGCCGACACATTTGCATAAGGGCCAAGTTTTATACCTTTAAGTTTTTTATTTCTAGTTAAGTAAATACCTGGAAAATTATGATTAGATGAGAAATAGATAGCAGGAAAAGATTTATCGTCTCTAAACTGTACATTGAAAGGTGGTTTTAATTTTCTAATTAGGTTTTGTTCTAAAAGCAAAGCATCACTTTCAGTTTTAGTAAGAAATATTTCTAAAAATTTTATCTTATCAATTAATTCATTTTTCTTTCTATCCTTAGATGACGAAAGATAAGATTTAAGTCTATTTGAAAGATTTTTTGCTTTACCTATATAAAGAATCTTATTTTTTTCATCATAGAATTTATAAACTCCTGGGAGTTTGGGTAGATCCTTTTCCTTAGAGAAAATTTCTTTTGTTTTAGCGTACTGATATTGCTCTTCCATCTGGTCTTCTTAAGTCAGCAAAACCCTCATAATTTTCCTTATTGAAAAGTATGGAGTGTGATTCACCAATTCTTTCTCGATAAACTGTATCAAAACCTATCCTGTTGATATTTTTAATTTTCTTATCTTTCTCTATAAACAAAATATCTGGCTTCCATTGATGATGAATTCGTTTAGCTTTAGATGCCTCATCTAGCTCCATGTCAAAAATTAATATATTCAATAAAAGTTGGAGAACAGTCGATATGATAGTTGATCCTCCAGGAGATCCAGTAATTAGATAGGGTTTTCCTTCATGAAAGACTATAGTTGGCGTCATTGATGAAAGAGGAGCTTTTTTAGATTCAACTTTATTTGCTTCAGATCCTACCAGCCCAAAAAAATTTGGAAAGCCAGGTTTTATTGAAAAATCATCCATTTCATTATTCATCAGAATTCCAGTTCCTTTTGCAACTATTCCAGAACCATATGCTGTATTTAATGTATAAGTATTTGAAACAGCATTTCCTTTTGAATCAATTATTGAGAAATGAGTTGTTTCTTCACTTTCATTTAAATATTCGCCTGGGGTATTAATTAAGATTTTACTTTCAGAGTTTTTAATAATTGTTGAAAGTGATTTTGCATATTTCTTAGAAGTTATTCTACTAATATCAAAATTATTAAAATCTCCATCTCCTAAAAATTCTGACCTATCTGCAAATGAAAATCTCATAGCTTCTGTCAAGAGCCTATTGTATTCAAGAGAATTATGCTCATACGAAGTTAAATTGAAATTTTCAAGAATATTTAGAGCTTGTGAAAGAACAATACCTCCTGAACTTGGAAGAGACATCGAACATACCTTGAAGTCAAAGAAAGTTGAACAAAGAGAAGACTTGAATGATGATTGGTAACTCATAAAATCTTTTTTTGTAAAAATACCCCCATTTTTTTGGAAATAGTTAATGATTTTTTTTGCTGTCTCGCCTGAATAAAATTCATCTCTACCAAACTTTGATATTCTCTTTAAAGTTTTTGCTAGGTCTTCTTGAAAGAAAAGATCACCTTTCTTCCATAAATTTTCTTTTACAAAAACTTTTTTTGTTTCAGGGTTTTTTGAGAATTTATCTCTATTACTATTAAAATATTCAGCTTGAAATTTAGATAATATAAATCCCTTTTCGGCAAGATCTATTGCAGGTGAAATTAATTTCTTAATTGGAAGAGAACCATATTTTTTATGGATTTTAAACATTCCATCAACTGTTCCTGGAATCCCTGAAGCTAAAAAAGATGATGTGCTTAGACCATTTACAACATTTCCATTTTCATCTAGAAACATATTTTCTCTGGCTCTAATTGGAGCTCTTTCCCTATAATCTATGGATTCAATAGTTTTCTTATTTGCATCATAAAGTAGTGCAAATCCTCCACCTCCAATATTTCCTGCAGAGGGATTTACAACTGCAAGTGCAAAAGCAACTGATATTGCTGCATCAAATGCATTGCCACCGTCTAGGAGTATTTTTGAACCAACTTCAGTTGCTAAGTGATGTCTCGTTACAACAACCGCATTATGTTTTGAAACAGATACGCTTGAAAAACCGATTAAAGAAATAAGAAAAAGAAAAATTAATAAATTTCTCTTAAATAAAGTATGAATCAATTTCATTAATTACTTTAAGAGGATCTGAGGATGAAATTATTTCTCTTGCCACTACCAAGTAGTCTGCACCCATATTAATGGCATCATGAATAGTTGAAGTTCTTTTTTGGCCTCCGCTCTCTGCTTTAACTCTTATTCCTGGACATACAGTTATAAAAGAATCCATTTCTTCCTTATTTAAAAAAGCAAGATCATTAGGAGAGCAAACGATTCCATCTATACCTCCCCTTTTTCCTAAGTTAATAAGAGAGATAATTTGATCCCTCAGATCGTTGCTGACTCCAATATCGGATAAATCTTTTTGATCAAGGCTTGTTAAAATAGTAACGCCTATTAAAAGAATCTCAGATGAAATTGAGTTCTTTGCATTGACCGCAGCCTCAATCATGTTCTGCCCTCCTGAAAGATGAATATTTGTCATCCATACATTCTGTTTGCAAGCTTCTAAGACAGCTTTCTCAACTGTATTTGGTGTATCGTGATATTTTAAATCTAAAAAAATATCAAAGCCTTGCTTTTTTAGATCATCTAATATTTGTGGCCCACATGCTGTAAAGAGTTGGTTTCCAACCTTTACTTTGTAATTTTCGGGATTGAGGAATTTAGTTATTTCAAGAGCACTTTGCGAATTATCAAAATCTAATCCGACTATTATTTGTCCCTGCTTGATAAATTTTTCCATTTAAAAAAACTTTAAAAATTATATCAGTTATAAGGTCAATTTATTTATTCTATTTTTGATCAGCTTTGAAGGTCTGAAGTAAATTAAAGATCTACTATCTAGTTCTATTGCTTTTCCTGATTTCGGGTTTCTTCCCCTGATTGGATTTCTCTCTCTGACTGAAAATGCCCCAAAGCCTCTTATTTCAATTCTATGCTTTTCAGAAAGAAGGTTTGATAGATGATCAATTAGAGAATCAAGAGCAATTTTTGAATCGGAGTTAGTAAAAGTAGTATTTTGGGTAGTTAGTTTTTCAAGAAGATCCGATTTTTGCATAAATTACTTATCTTCAAGCTCCTCTTTAATGAGGTCGCCAATTGAAGATTTAGAACTCTCTTCAATCTCTTTATTTTTCATTTCGTTTTCTTTCAAGATTTCTTTTTCTTTACTTTTTTCAAGTGCTTTCATGGAGCCCCAGATTTTTCTCTCTTTTCTGTCTATATTTGAAATCAAAAAGTTTATTTGATTACCTTCTTCAAGTGTAGAGCTTTCGTCTTCAATAAAGTCTCTTTTTCTCATTAGAACAGAAATACTTTCTTTTACGGTTAGTTTTAAAATCTCATCCTCAATATTTGAGATTGTTCCTGTAACAGAAGTTCCTTTTGGATGATCTTTAATGAAGTTTTCAACTGGGTCATCTTCTAGTTGTTTAATACCTAAAGATATCCTCTCTTTTAATGGATCCATGGCCAAAATAAGAGCTTGAACATCTTGGCCTTTTTGAAAATTTTGAACCGCATTTTCTTCTACTTCTGTCCAAGACAAGTCTGAAAGATGAACTAATCCATCAATATCACCGTCAAGACCAACGAACATTCCGAAATCAGTTATAGACCTAACAGAACCTTTTACAGTATCTCCTACAGAATTGTTTTCGGAGAAGATCAGCCAAGGATTTTCCTGACATTGCTTCATTCCTAGGGAAATTCTTCTTTTTTCTAAGTCAAGTTCTAAAACCATAACATCTATCTCATCTCCTGGAGATACAACCTTAGATGGATGAATGTTTTTGTTGGTCCAATCGATTTCAGAAACATGCACTAAACCTTCAGTATCCTTATCAAGCTCAGCAAAGAAACCATAATCTGTAAGAGTTGAAACTTTGGCTTTGTGTACTGAATTAACTGGGTAAAGGGTTTCGATTGTCTCCCAAGGATCTGAAGACATTTGCTTCAATCCTAAAGAAATTCTTGATTTCTCCTTATCAAAATTTGTGACCTTTAAATTAAGTTGATCTCCAATATTAAGAACCTCAGATGGGTGATTAATTCTTTTCCATGTGATGTCTGTAATGTGAAGTAGTCCATCAATGCCTCCAAGATCAATAAAGGCTCCATAATCTGTTAGATTTTTTACAGTACCTTCTATTGTTGAACCTTCTTCAATAGTTGCAAATAGCTTCTCTCTTTCCTCAGAATTTATATCTTCCTGAACAGCTTTTCTGGATAGAACTACATTAGACTTATCTTTGTCTAATTTGATGACCTTAAAGTCTTGAAAAGTTTTTTCTAAGTGATCAAAACTCTCAAGTTGTTTTGAATCGACAAGAGAACCTGGCAGAAAAGCTCTAACTCCTGCTACGTCTACGGTCATTCCGCCTCTAACTTTGCCGGTTATGTATCCTTTGACTATTGAGCCTGTCTTGAGTGATTCTTCTAAATTAAGCCAACTTTCATCGTGCATTGCACGTAATCTTGAAACCCTGGTCTCACCATAACCGTCTTCGACAGCCTCTAATGTAACTTTTACTTCATCACCTATCTCAAGCTCCTTATCAGATTCGTCTGCTAAAAATTCACTTCTAGCGAGAACCGGCTCTGATTTTAAACCTACGTGAACAGTAACCCAGTCGGGCTTCAGATCTACTATAACTCCGGTAATGATAGTTCCTATTTGAAAATCTAATGTAGATAGACTCTCGTCTAGAAGTTTTCCGAAGTTTGCTTGTTCCATAATTTAAATTAAATCCATTATTTTATTTACTACCTCATCTATTGATAGATTTGTGGAATCAATCACTTTTGCCCCTTGTGGAATCAAAAGAGGAGATACATCTCTATTTTTATCCTTTAAGTCTCTATCTTCTAAGCTTGAGATAAGGTTGCGCATGTTAACCTCCATACCCTTTTCTTTCAACTGAATTTGACGTCTTTTTGCTCTCTCTTCTATTGATGCATCTAAATAAATTTTAATTCCAGCTTCAGGAAAAACCACTGATCCCATATCTCTTCCATCAGCTATTAAACCTATATTTGGATCGTAAAAAGACCTTTGAGTTTCTTTAATTAGGTTTCGAATGTTTTGATTATGTGCCAAGTCTGAAGCCTTTATCCCTATTTCCTCTCTTCTAATAAAGTTTGTTACATCCTTACCGTCAAAAAAAAGATGGTATTGATCTTTTACAAGCTCAAAAAAGATACTCTTATCCTTTAATTCTTTTCCAATTGAATCTGGATCAGTTTTTTTGATATTTTCAGAAATCAGAGCTATTAACCTATATAGAGCTCCGCTATCTAAAATATTCCATCCTAGTTTTGCAGCTAATATTTTAGCTACTGTTCCTTTACCAGAGCCTCCTGGTCCATCAATGGTTATTAATTTATCCATTTTTAAAATTGAACCCCAACGTTTTTGCCTGATCGATGAATTCTGGAAAAGAGGTATCGATACAATCTACATTCTTCACTATAAGGCCTTCAGAAGATCTCAGCCCTGCTACTAACATTGTCATCGCGATTCTGTGGTCTCCATGCGAATCAAATACTCCATCAGAAAAAATTTTATCCTTTTTACCAATTATTTTTAGACTATCCCTATTTAAATGGACTTCAATATCAAGTTTTCGAAGATTGTTGATCATGATTGAAAGTCTGTCGCTCTCTTTATGCTTCAATTCTGATAAACCATTAAATTCTGATTCTCCTTCTATCAAGCTAGCAATCAAGAAAAATAATGGGAGCTCATCAA
>CACHCY010000012.1 GCA_902578495.1 uncultured SAR86 cluster bacterium | reverse complement strand
CAGCTTTCAACGGAAATACTTCTATTGAAAACTACGACGTAATGGGTTCTTTTGGATACTTAAGATTAACTCTTAAATTCTAAAATAGGTTAATACTAAAAAAAGGCGGTTTTTAACCGCCTTTTTTTATGGGTTTCAGAAATATTTTTTTGTCAAATAAGTGACATATTTTTGAATTTAAGTGTAAAATTGCGTTTTTTAATCACATTTGGGGTATAAAAAGTGAAATATTTGAAGTACTTTTTTATCGCATTGGCCTTAGGATTTGCGTCAATTGCGTATTCACAAGACACCACAGCTGATTTAACGGCTTCCGTTCAAACAGCTTCTGGTACAGACATTAATAATGCAACAATTACTGTTAGTAACACTGGTACAGGTCTAGAAAGATCAGCTGTTTCTAGTGGTGGTTCTGTAAGATTTGCGGCTCTTCCTCCTGGAAATTATTCAGTTAGAGCTTCAGCACCTGCATTGGATACAGTTACATCTAGCGTTGTACTGTTAGCAGGAGCAAATGCATACTCTATTACAATGACTTCTGTTAATGCAGAAGACTTAACAGTAAGAGGAGAGATCGTTAAATCATATGCATTTGAAGTTACTGAAACAGGTATAAATGTTGACGTTGAAGATCTTTATTCAAAAACTCCTCAATTTAATTCACTAAACAGTATTGTACTTCTAGCCCCAGGTTCTACTGAAGGTGATTCAGCTTTTGGAGGATTAGCTTCCATTAATGGTTCATCTTCTGCTGAGAACCAATATTATGTAAACGGACTTAACATAACAAACTTCAGAAACTTTTTAGGTTACTCTACTGTTCCTTTTGAATTTTATGATTCAGTAGATGTAAAAACAGGTGGTTATCAATCAGAATTTGGTAAAGCTACTGGTGGTGTAATTTACGCAACTACTAAATCAGGATCTAATGATTTTGAAATTAAACTAAACGCTTTCTATGCGCCTGATGCACTAAGATGGGATAGTCCAGATACTTATGCAGCAATTAATCAACAAGATGAATACGATGACTTCACATATAATGTTTCATTTAGTGGAGCAGTAGTTCCTGACAGATTATTTTATTATGTTCTTGCTCAACCAAGACAATCTAAAAATACTTATGCCGGTTATTTAGCTGATCAGCAGTATGTGGATTCATACGACGATACTTTTTATGGAACTAAAATAGATGCATATTTTAATGATAATAATATTTTAGAGATAACATATTTCTCAGATAAAACCAGAATAGAAACTGATACTTATAATTACGATGATGCGACATTCACAAGAGGCACATTCATAGGTAAAGGTTTCAATTACACAGGTGGAGAAAACACTATCGTTAACTACACCTCTAACATCAATGAAAACTGGACTCTTTCATTTCTATACGGCAGAAACGAATCCAATAGAACAGCTCAAAGTAGTAATGATGGTTGTCCTGCAGTCTATGAAAGAAGAACTTCAATCACTGGAGGAGCATTTACTCCAAAAGGTTGCTGGGTTAACTGGACAGTTGGAGCAGGTTCTGACGAAAGAGAAATAGGAAAAGCAACTGCTGAGGTAAGTTTTGATGAACATGTAATCAAATTTGGTTATGAAGCTGAAAATCTAATTGCTGTTGACGAAACTACTAACTCTGGTGGAGCATATTTCTTATTGATCGAAAATGACTATATTGCCGAGCATCCTAGAACTGATGGAGGTCCTGGAGGTATAGGTTATACGGCAGCTGGTTATACTGACGAGGAAATTGTTAGAAAAAGAACTTACAAATCAGGCGGATCTTACAAAATCGAAAACAGTGCATTATTTGTACAAGGTAGTTTTCAACTTACTGATAGATGGTTGCTTAATGCCGGTTTAAGATCAGATAGTTTTGATAATGGAGATGCAAATGGTGAATCATTCATATCTCTTGAAAATCAACTAGCATACAGAATTGGAACAACATTTGACGTAAATGGAGATGGTTCTGAAAAATTAGGTTTATTCTTAGGTACGTACTACCTACCAATAGCTGCTAATACCAATATTAGAATGGCTGGAGCAGAGACTTACATCCAGGAATATTACATTCTCACGGGTGTAGATGATTCTAAAGGCGAATTCAGACCGATTTACGATGAATCAACAAAATTCTATCAAGACACTTACTCAACTGGTGCAGTGCCTGACAAACAAGAATTGGTGGATCAAACAATCGAACCAATGTATGCAACTGAATTTATTGCAACTTATGATTGGATTGAAAATGATTGGAATCTAGGTCTAGCTTTAACTTATAGAGAACTTTCTTCAACTATTGAAGATGTAGCAATTGATGCTGCTATAGCAAAATATTGTACTGCTAATAGCATAGACGGATGTCCTGCTATATGGGATGGATTTCATCACTATGTTCTTACCAATCCTGGAAGCGACTTAGTATATGAAACAAATGAGCTTCCTGGAAAAGAAGGTTACAACAAGGTTATGTTAACTGCAGAACAATTAAACTATCCTGAAGTGGAAAGAGTATATCAAGCACTTGATTTCACTTTTTCAAAAGATTGGGATGATGTCTACTTTATTGATGGACTAATTACAGTAAGTTCTACAAAAGGTAACTATGAAGGTTCAGTTAAATCTGACAACGGTCAGGATGATGCAGGTCTAACTCAGGATTTTGACCAGCCAGGATTAACTGATGGTTCTTATGGACTCTTACCTAACCATAGAGATTATAGAATTAGTGTATTCGGTGGTTACCAAGCTACAGATAACTTAGTACTTGGATTTAATAGTTCACTTACTGCACCAAGAAAGTTTGGTTGTATCGGTACACACCCAACTGACGTTTTTGCACAAGCATACGGTGACTCTTCATGGTATTGTGGTAAGCAACTGACTCCAAGAGCGTCTATTTTTGAAAGTGATACCATTTTCCAACTAGATTTCTCTATGGCTTGGGATCTCGGTGGAGCAGGAATTCTTAAAGAGTCTAGATTTAAAGTTGATATTTTTAATATCCTAGGTCAAGACGGTGTTGATGATATGAATGAATATGGTGAAAGTGGTGGACCAACTTCTTACCCATATAAGTATTACCAATTACCTATTTCTTATCAGTATCCTAGATCTATTAGATTAGGTATTGAAGCAAGATTCTAAGAATCTACTTAAAAAAAAAGGAACCTTTTAGGTTCCTTTTTTTTATAATAAAGACATGAAAAAAATTATAATTTCTCTCTTCGTCATTTTAATAGTATCTTGTTCTTCTCAAGAATCATTAGATGTAAATAGTGCAAATGAGCAGGGGATATTACTCCTCGATAACGGCACAGAACCACAAGGATTAGATCCACATATAGTTACTGGCGTTACTGAGCATAAAATTGTTATTGCATTGTTTGAAGGATTAACAATGCAAAATCCAAAAGGTGAGGGCGTTATTCCTGCTGCGGCTGAATCATGGATCATATCTGAAGATGGTTTGGAAATTATTTTTAACCTAAGGCCCGATGCAAAGTGGTCTAATGGTGATTCTTTAACAGCTCAAGATTTCGTTTATTCTTGGAGAAGAATATTAACTCCTGCATTAGGTTCAAGATATCCTGACATGTTATATGCAGTAAAAAACGCTGAACAGTTTCATAAATCTGAGATTAAAAATTTTGATTTAGTTGGCGTCAAAGCTTTAGATTCAAAAACCTTAAAAGTTAATCTTAAAACTAAGACTCCATTTTTTCTCAAGCAATTAGCTCACTATGCTACCTATCCTGTTCATCCTGAAACAATTGAGGGTTTTGGCGGCATTTCTAATAGAGATAGTAGATGGACTAGACCGGAAAATATTATATCTAATGGCCCTTTTATTTTAGATGAGTGGTCAATTAACAAGGTAATTAAAGTTAGAAGAAATAAGAATTATTGGGGTATAGAGGATCTTAAATTAAATGGGATTCATTTTTTTCCCATTGATAATGAATCAACATCTGATAGATATTATAGATCTGGTAAAACTCATAATTTATACACAATTCAAACAGAAAAAATTGCTAAATATAAAGATGAATACCCAGATCAATTTAAACTGGAGAAGTACTTCGGTACTTACTACTATCGTATCAATACTAAGATTGAACAATTAAGTGATATTAATGTTAGAAAAGCTCTTTCGTTAGCAATAGATAGGGAATTAATCGTTGATAAAGTTACTAAAGGAGGACAGAAACCGGCTTATTCATTTACTCCTCCTAGTGAGGATTATTATGATCCCCCCACGCAACTAAATTTTAATCCAGAATTAGCGAGAAAATATCTCGCTGATGCAGGTTATCCTAATGGAGAAGGTTTTCCCGAATTTGAGCTTCTCTACAATACAAATGAAGGCCACCAAAAAATTGCTCAAGCTATACAACAATTCTGGCTTAAAGAACTAGGCATAAAAATTACCCTAACAAACGTTGATTGGAAAGTTTACCTTGATAGAGAAAGCCAAGGTCAGTATCAAATTTCAAGAGCTGGTTGGATAGGGGACTATGTTGATCCTAATTCTTTTTTAGACATGATGGTAACGGACAGAGGAAATAATAAAACTGGATGGTCAAACAAACAATATGACTCTTATGTCAAAAAAGCTACTTTTGCCAATAATGAAGCTGAGAGGTTAATAAATTTTTCTAAAGCAGAAGAAATTCTGATGGATGAACTACCTATTATCCCAATCTATACCTACACAAGGGTTTACATGCTGAGAAACGAAGTTAAGGGATGGTATCCAAATATGCTTGATACACACCCTTATCAATTTATATCTCTAGAAGATTGACTTATTTTATTTTAAAAAGGGTTTTCACATATATTCCTGTTATGTTGATAGTAATATCCGCTACTTTTTTTATGGTCCACGCAGCACCCGGAGGACCATTTGATGATGAAAGAGTTGCATCGCCTGAAATACTTAAACAGCTGAATGACACTTATAATTTAAATGACCCTTTATTAAGCCAATTAGGAAACTATCTATTCAATGCTATTCAAGGAGATTTTGGTCCATCTTATAAATATCCTGGACGTTCAGTTTCTGAATTAATATTTTCTGGGTTACCGATAACTATGGAATTAGCTCTTTATTCCATATTGCTTGCCTTATTTTTAGGAATATTATCCGGAATACTTGCTTCTTTGAATCCAGGTAAATTACTTGATCATTTACCAATGAGTGTATCTATGATCGGCATATGTGTTCCATCAATTATTCTTGGTCCAATGTTAATTTTAACTTTTGGAATTTGGTTTGAAATATTACCTGTTAGTGGTTGGGGTGAATTTCCTGGAGACAAAGTTTTGCCAACAATTACACTTGGCTCGGCTTATGCAGCAATCTTTGCAAGACTCACTAGAGGTGGAATGTTAGAAATACTCGCTCAGGATTTTATTAGAACAGCTAGAGCAAAAGGCTTAAATGAAACTAGAGTTGTTCTTTACCATGCTTTACGAGGTGGGATTATGCCTACAATAGGCTTCTTAGGCCCTGCAATAGCTGGTTTATTCGCGGGCTCGTTTGTAGTTGAAACTATATTTCAAATAAACGGCATTGGTAGATATTACGTTCAAGCTGCTTTCAATAGAGATTACACATTAATATTAGGCATCTCAATCCTAATAACTTTTTTTACACTTACCTTTGTTCTGCTTTCAGATATTTTGGCTACTATCCTAAATCCTAGACTTAGAGAAAAGGGATCGATGAACTGATTATGATTTTTCTCGCTAATTTTTACAAATACCATAGGTTAGCATTTTTTAGTTCTATTTTTATTTTAGGATTAGTCTTTCTAGCACTTATTACACCATTCATTACCCCTTATAGTTATTCAGAACAAAATCTTTTATTAGGTGCAGCACCTCCTTCTTCAGAATATATGCTTGGAACAGATGTACTAGGAAGAGATCTTTTTACGAGAATGCTTTATGGCAGCAGAGTTTCTTTATTAGTCGGTTTTCTTGCAACTCTAGTAGCCCTTACCATAGGTGTTTTATGGGGTTCGATAGCAGGTTATTTAGGAGGAAGAACTGATTCTTTAATGATGAGAATAGTTGATATTCTCGATGGGCTACCTTTCGTTATTTTTTTAATTTTAATACTAGTAATTATTGGCAGAAGTATGACTTTATTATTTTTAGCAATAGGTGCTTTTGGCTGGCTATCTATGGCTAGAATTGTAAGAGTCCAAGTTCTAGGTCTTAGACGTCAAGACTATGTATTAGCAGCACAAAGCATGGGTGCAAGCCATTTAAGAATTTTGTTTAAACACATTATTCCAAACGTTTTAAGTTCGGTTATTGTATATTCAACCCTTTTAATACCTCAGTTTATGTTGTTAGAAGCATTTTTGAGTTTCTTGGGACTTGGAGTTCAACCTCCGGAAAGCTCTTGGGGAATATTGATTAGGGAAGGTGCTATTACCATGGAAGAATATTGGTGGCTTTTAATATTTCCTTCCATAGTTTTTTCTCTAACTTTATTTGCCCTCAATTTTCTAGGCGATGGTCTTCGAGATTACTTGGATCCTAGAAAAACTCAGCAACTTAGTTAACTTTCAAATCCGAAAATTTTATATCTAAAACTTGTCCAGGATAAATCACCTCTGGATTTTTTAATTCATTCCACTGGACTATCATATCGCCTGTTACCCCAAATTTTTTTGCAATTTTAGAAATTGTGTCGCCTCTTTTAACGGGGTAAGTGAGGTCATTTAGATTAACCTTCTTTTTTTTCTTGGGAACAAAGTACTTAGGATAAATGTTTATTTGTTGATTTATTTGAAGAAATCTCTCGGTAGATAAGTCGTTCCAAACAATTAAATCAGAAACTTGAACACCATATTTTTTTGCTATTGACCATAGAGTATCGCCTTTTGAGACAAAATAGATATCAGGTTTATTAAGGTAATCTTTTAACCATTCAGGTCCTCTTGGCACGGTAAGCTCTTCATTCTCAAAAATTAAATCATCATCAAGATTATTAATCTCTTTCAAAAGAGCTTGAGAAATCATGTATTTTTTGGATATTGACGTTAACGTATCTCCTTTCTTTACGATATATTTATCCCACTTCACAAGTTCTTCTTCACTCATTGAATTTAATTTAATTTCGAAACGATCTGCTATCCCTATAGGCAGTAATAAATAAAAAGGACCGTTGGGATCAGTTGCCCATTGATTAAATCCCGGATTTAACTCATATACAGCCTCAATACTAAGACCAGAGATATTAGCAACTTGCATTAAATCTACCTGAGAAGGTATATCTATTACCCGAAAATATGGCCTATTAGGCAGGAAGGGAAAATCAACATTATAATTTTCAGGATTTTTAATTACTTCAAGTAGTGCTAAAAGCCTAGGGAGATACTTGCTTGTTTCCTTGGGGAGTTTTAAAGACCAAAAATCAGTTTCTTTTCCTAGGTTTTTATTTTTTTTAACTTCTCTTTGGATTCTTGCAGGACCTACATTAAAGGATGCAATTGCTAGCATCCAATCGTTAGTTTTTTTATACATTGAATCTAAATAATTAAGGGCTGAGTTGGTCGATGCAATAATGTCTCTTCTACCGTCATACCACCAATTTCTCTTTAAACCCTGTTCTCTAGCTGTACTAAGAATAAATTGCCAAATACCTGAGGCTCCTGCAGGAGATTGAGCATAAGGATCAAATTGACTTTCTACGAATGGAAGAAGAGCAAGCTCGACAGGCATATCTCTTTTTAAGGTTTCATCAACCATATGATAAAGATACCTTTGACCATTTTTTGATAATCTGTCTACGAGATACTGATTATTTTGGTAAATTTTTAACGCTTTTTGGATTTCTGATCTATCTGCTGAGTATTGAAAATTTGAATTTTCTCTTATAACGTCCCATAAATCTTCTTGTCCATAAATAGGAATAATAAAAAAAGATACGAATATACAGGTTATATATTTCTTCATTTCTTGATTAACTATTATCTTTTAATGATCTAACAGCCGTAAATGTTTCTAAGTCAGAAGGGTGATTTATTTTAGCAAAATCTTTAACATTCTCCTTGATCTCTTCAACATGTGATCTTAAAAAAGGATTTATGTTTTTTTCTAACTTCAAATTGGTGGGAAGAGAAATCTCATTATTTGATCTTTTTTCGTCTATTTTATTTTTATATTCAACAAGATTGTCATTACCTGGTTCAACTTTAATTGCAAAATTTAAATTACTTTGAGTATATTCATGAGTACAGTAAATTTTTGTGGATAAATCTAGAACTGATAATTTAGATAAAGATTCATACATTTGATCTGGTGTTCCTTCAAATATCCTTCCGCAACCACCAGAAAATAAAGTATCACCACAAAATAAAGTATTTTGTTCTTTTGAGTAATAAGCAATATGATCTAAGGTATGACCAGGGACTTCTATGATTTTAAAAGTTGAACCATGAATTAAAATTTCATCGTTTTCTTTTAATTTTATTTCTACTCCATTAAAAGGTGAATCATGAGGCCCATAAACATTACATTTATGAGATTCTTTTAATTGCTCTACTCCGCCAGTATGATCAAAATGATGATGGGTGACTAAAATGTTCTCTAGTTCTAAATTCTTTTCTTTTAAATAATTATTAACGACTTCTGCATCACCTGGATCAACTACTGTTGCTTTTCCATTTTCTTCTATAAGCCATATATAATTATCAGTAAAAGCTGGTAAAGGTAAAATATTCATAGAAACGTGATTTTACCATTTGTAACCAGAATTTTTTATCTAGATTTGATTTGAGTATTAAAATTTATACAGACGGAGCTTGCAAAGGTAACCCAGGCGATGGTGGTTGGGGAGCTTTAATCATCTATCCTGACAACGAAGAAGAGATCTTCGGCTATGAAGAAAATACCACAAACAATAGGATGGAACTTCTTGCTGCTATAAAAGCCTTAGAAGCTATAACAGAAAAAAAAGAAGTAACAATCTATACTGATTCTATGTATCTTCAACAAGGCATCACCAGTTGGATTAATAATTGGAAATCAAATAATTGGAGGACAGCTTCAAAAAAGGAAGTTAAAAATTCTGATTTATGGAAAAGATTGGACGATTTATCAAACACATTAAATGTATCTTGGAATTGGGTAAAAGCTCATAGCGGTCACCCTGAGAATGAGAGAGCAGATTTCCTAGCGAATAAAGGCATATTACTAAAATGAGACAAATAACATTAGATACAGAAACCACAGGGCTAGATGTTTCCAATGGTCATAGAGTGATTGAGATAGGATGCACTGAAATCATTGATAGGAAATTTACAGGCAATGAATTACATTTTTATCTAAATCCAGAAAGAGATATAGATCCTGGTGCAGTAGCAGTTCATGGTCTATCTAAAGAATTTCTCTCAGATAAGCCTTTTTTCTCAGATATAGCAGAAGATTTACTTACTTTTTTAGAAGATGCTGAAGTTCTTATGCATAATGCAGAGTTTGATTTAGGGTTTCTCAATAATGAAATAAATATTTTACAATCTGATTATCCTACGATTGAAACTGTTTCTTCAAATATCATTGATACTCTTCAATTGGCAAGGGCTATGCATCCAGGCCAAAGAAATAGTTTAGATGCCCTTGTGGATAGGTATCAAATTCATGGTTACGATAGAAATTATCACGGGGCATTATTAGATTCTAAAATCCTTGCGGATGTATATTTATCGATGACAGGTGGGCAGACCAGCATAGGTTTTAGCCAAGAAATATCCCAATCAGGTAATACTATAAATGAATCAAAAGAAAAGAAAGTCTACATGGTAAGTGTTTCTCAGGAAGAATCGAACCAACACCTTAATTACTTAAAATCTATTAGAGAATGACAGAAAGAACTAGATTTGCGCCGAGTCCAACAGGCCATCTGCATATTGGTGGCGCCAGGACAGCATTATTTTCATGGCTATTCGCAAAATCTAAAGGTGGCCAATTCCTTCTAAGGTTCGAGGATACTGATACAGAGAGATCTAAAGATGAATTTAAAGACTCAATTTTAAAATCATTAGAATGGCTTAATTTAAATCCAGACGAGGAGCCAGTACATCAGTCTAGAAATATAGAGAGACATAAATCTTTAGCCTTATCTCTATTTGAGAAAGGCGTAGCTTATTATTGTGATTTTTCTATTGAAGAGTTGGAAGAACTTCGTGCTACTCAGATAAAAAATAAACAAAAACCAATGTATGACGGGCGAAGTAGAGAGAAAAATTTAGAATACGAAGGAAAAAATGTTCTTCGCTACAAAATGCCTGATGCTTCAACTTCATTTGAAGATCTAATTCTTGGCGACATTACCGTAGATAACAAAGAATTAGATGATTTTATTATTTTAAGAGCAGACGGAACTCCTACCTATAATTTTTGTGCGGCAATTGATGATCTAGATATGAAAATATCAACGGTTATTCGAGGAGACGATCATTTAACTAATACTATTAAGCAACTCAACATAATTAAGTCTCTTGAAGGAAATATTCCTAACTATGCTCATCTTCCCATGGTTTTATCAGAATCAGGAAAAAGACTGTCTAAAAGAGACGGTGCTTTAGACATAATGGACTATAAATCTGAAGGATATTTAAGCGGAGCGTTATTGAATTACATAGTCAGATTAGGATGGGCAAAAGATGAAGTTGAAAAATTTTCAATGAATGAACTTATTGATTTTTTTGACTTGTCAGATATTAATTCTTCACCGTCAAAATTTTCATTGCAACTATTAGATTGGTACAACAATGAATATATGAAGGAAATGGATAGTTCAACTTTACTTAAATTATTAAGTGATATTGGCATCAATATAAATGAAAACTTTAAAAACATTCACGGCATAATCGATGTTCTAAAAGTAGGAGCCAAAAGCTTAAAAGAAATTGAGGAAAACTTTGATATGTTTCTTAAAAGTCCCTCAATAGATAAGTCGGATTCATTAGCTAACAAAGAAAATAAAAAAATCATTAAAGATTTTTTTGATAACTTTGATTTTTCCAAAGATGAAAATTTAGAGTCTATTAGTCAAAGATTAAAAGATTATATTAATAACAATGATCTTAAATTTCCTCAGTTAGGTAAACCTTTGAGATATGCATTAACCGGAAGAACTAATGCTCCAGGATTAGGTGAGCTTATATATCTTTTGGGCAATGAGGAGTCGAAACAAAGGATTGAGGAGTATCTAAAATAAAAAAAGGAGCTCAATGAGCTCCTTTTTTTTAGATACAAATTTTATTCGTTCCAGTTTGTGTTTCCCGGAAGAGGAGAAGACAACATCATTGAATTTTGAACGCACTCTTGAAGAGGTTCGAATAATGAGCTCTGCATCGCAGCTCCACCAGTGGACATCAAAGTTGCTAGCTCTCCTAACGCTTCGTCATCCTTAAGGACCATCATCGTTGCAAAATCATAATCAGTAGTTTGACCAGCTACCGGAAAGATATTGAACATAGCTACTTTGTTGGCCATTCCGCCTGCATCTAAAAATGCATTCATTTTTGAATAGGCTGAATTGAAATCCATCAATGAAGTATTTTCTTTGGCAGTACACAAAGAGGTGAAGAGAGGTCTAACATCAACCGGTTCCCATCCTTCTGCTTGTTTTGTAGGAAACATAATTCCCATCAAATGACCCATGCAATTGGAAGGACCCATCACCTTATCAAATTTTTTCGACATGTCAGCACCATTTCTAACCCAATTGAAATGCGATTTCATAAAATTTTTCCAATTGTTAGACATGCCAAACCACATTGATTTTCCATGTAAAGAAGCACCAGCAAAGTCAGCTGTAAATACCCAAGCATTGTAATTTTCACGTCCAACAGGATCATTTTCCTCTTGCCATTCTCTCCAATCTTCACCTACTTCCATTAAGTCTTCTATGTCCTTACCTTTTTCATAAGTACATCCATAATACATTTCAACAGGAAAAGTAGGAGGCATGCTCTGTGAAAATGCATAACCTGTACTTAGCATTACTAAAATAAGTAATATTTTTTTCATAATAAATCTCCTATTTATTTTTAGTTCATTGAATTAAAAGTATTTTCTACAAGAACGAGATTTCTCTCGCTGCAAGTAGCAACTTTTAGCCATTGTGAAAAGATTTTATCTCCTTCACCGCCAAGAAAAAAATCTTGGAATCCATTTCCCATCATTGAGAAATCAGTCCAAGCTGTCATTAATGCAAAGCCATTAGGATTCATATCACCCATGAAGGTGGTAAAAATCCACTGAGCACTTTTCATGTCATTCTTCTTTGCAAATTTTTGAACATCGCTTGAAACCTTTCTTACGTCATCCATCGAATATCCTTGATTCAGTTCACACATCCACACTTCAGCTGGCACTGTTGAATTTTGCTGAGCTAAAGTATTGAATGAGACAAAAGTAAGAATACCAATGATTAAAATCTTATATAATTTCATTAATCTTTCTCCAAAATTAAGGGTTACTTATATTAGTTATTAATCTAACTTATTTTTAGAGAAAAGAAAGCTTTAATTTATATGATTTCGAAGAAACTTCTCGACATTCTTGTGTGCCCTAGATGCAAAGGAGAGCTTTTTTTGGAAGAAGATAAGCTGATATGCCGGACTGGGAATATCGCTTTCCCGATAAAAAACGATATACCAATAGTAGTTATGAAAGAAGCGATTGATTTAGGATCTAATTAGTCTTTCTGTTCCGCTAAGTCTCTTAAACCTTCTTTGCTTGCTAAAGATGCATGGTTCAATATATTTCTTCCCATTGAAGATGTTTGTTCTTTTGAGAAATTAGCATAAATTGTATCTCTAGCTTCATGTACTTTGCTGTTGCTTGGGTCAGAGTAAAAAGCGGTTTCTATTAAATGTGCCGCTAAACTATAATCGCTTTTATTGCTTAATTCGATAGCTTTTGAGATCACAGCGTCTAGTGAACCAACGAGATCAATCCATAATGATGCTTCATCAGACCTTTTAGCTGGAAACAATCGATCATATTCACCTTCCCACCAACCTCCGTATCGACGCCAAATCATTCTTATTAAAAACTCCGGATCGTCATAAACTGGCTTCAACCAAGGTAATTCCATTAGTTCTTTTTTAAATTTAACCTTATGAATAATGAAATTTAAAGTTCTACCTTGATTCATCAGTTCTATAACTTGATTCTCTATATCGTCAAGAAATTCTGCCGTGGTAGTCAATGCCTTCTGTATATTTTCTTTTCCAAACATAGGATAACCATGACCTGGTAGCATTATTTCAGCTTCTAGTTCGCTCATCTCTCTTAAGGCATCAGCCCAGTCAGAAACATATCTTTGTACTTTTTGCGGATTACCCCCATTTGGTACAGCCCATATAAACAAATCACCAGGTAGTAATATTTTTTCTTTTGGAATAAAAGCCCACAAATGATCATCAGTTTCACCTCTAGCAGGGTTAAGCAAAAATTCTGTATCGCCAACTGTAAAACTTGTTTTACTTTCAACTAAAACATCTGGATATCGGTATTTATCTGGCCAGGTAAAATGCGGAACGTTGATCGCAAATTGTCTTCTGTTAATTGCCGTATTCCAGCCAAGTGTTTTTAAGTATCTATCAAAATGTTCTGGCATTAATTTGTTTGCATACACCGTTGGTCTATCGTAGCCATCAGATAAAGCCTCCTCATCAAATTTTTCAACGGCAAAGATATGATCTACATGATGATGAGTAAATATAGCTGCGACTAGAGGTTCATTAGGTCGCCATTTTCTAATTTCTTCATAAGCTCGTTCAATATCAATAATATGACCTGCATCAAGCATGACTAGACCGGATCCTGTATCTAGAACAAAGAAACCAGCTATGCCTTTAAAAGCTAAAAGATTATCTTGGATTTCTGTAGAGCCATCTACAAAAGAATGCACAGGATGATGTTCGAAAGTTAAGTCCAATTCTCCCTTAATTGCTTTACTTGCTAATTCTTTTAAATCCATATTAACCTACCTATCTAATTAATTTTGTTATTGGAATAATCTTATCAAAGTAACTGTTGGAATCTAAAAATGTATTTTCATCACTCAGGAAAAACTCAAGAACTCATTGAAAAACTTAATTCCTTTATGGATGAATTTATTTACCCAAATGAATCAACATATGCATCACAAGTTTCAGAATTTAGAGAAAAAGGAAATCCTTGGCGGATTGTTCCAATTGTTGAAGATCTAAAAAAAATTGCTAAAGAGAAAAACCTTTGGAACTTCTTTCTTCCCACGAGTGAATATGGTTACGGTCTTACTAATCTTGAATACGCACCTCTTGCTGAAATTATGGGAAGAGTTGGTTGGTCTTCTGAGGTTTTCAATTGTTCTGCTCCAGATACAGGAAACATGGAAGTCTTAGAAAGGTATGGCAGTGAAGAGCAAAAAGACAAATGGCTCAAGCCTCTTTTAGAGGGAGAGATAAGGTCATGTTTTGCTATGACTGAACCAAACGTAGCTTCATCTGATGCTACAAATATCTCCTCGACCATAGAATTAGATGGTGACCATTACGTTATCAATGGAGAAAAATGGTGGGCTTCAGGTGTTGGTCATCCAAACTGTAAGTTTTTAATTTTTATGGGTGTTAGCAACCCTGATAGTCCTAAACATCAGCGCCAATCGCAGATTATTATTCCTTACGATTCACCTGGAATAGAATTAAAAAGATATCTAACTGTTTACGGTGCAGATCATGCGCCTCATGGCCATGGCCATCTTGAGTTTAGAAACGTAAGGGTTCCAAAAGAAAACATTATTTTGGGGGAGGGCAGAGGATTTGAAATAGCCCAAGGAAGACTCGGTCCAGGAAGAATCCATCATTGCATGAGAATTATCGGTCTTGCTGAGAGAGCATTAGAGTTATTATGTAAACGCTCTCTTAACCGAAAAGCATTTGGTAAGCCATTAGCCGAACTTGGAGGGAATTACGATGTAATTGCAAATTGTCGGATAGATTTAGAAATGGCCAGACTATCTACCTTAAGAGCTGCATACATGATGGACGAAGTTGGTAATAAAATTGCCAGGAGTGAGATAGCTCAAATCAAAGTTTCAGTTCCTTCAATGGCGGTCAAGATAATTGATGCTGCTATTCAAATTCACGGAGGAGAAGGCGTCTCACAGGATACTATTCTGGCAGGCCTATTCCAATCAACAAGGTATCTAAGAATTGGAGACGGTCCGGATGAAGTACACAGAAGAACGGTTGCAAGAGAAGAGCTGGGCAAACTTAGAGCTTCATCATAAAAAATAATTTGTTAGAATTCGCTCATGAATAAATCCATTCTATTAACTACCATAATCTTTTCTCTGACATCAGTCGCTATAG
The DNA here is from genome assembly GCA_902578495.1 of uncultured SAR86 cluster bacterium. Lineage (GTDB taxonomy): Bacteria > Pseudomonadota > Gammaproteobacteria > Magnimaribacterales > AG-339-G14 > CACNYO01. Next base: position 2,851 of record CACHCY010000012.1, on the reverse strand, counting down.
ATTACAAAGATTTTGGAAAGTTACCTTTTTTTAGCAATGTGACCATATCTCCTGACGGAGAAAAAATTGCTGCTTTAGCTAACATTGAGGGTAAACCTTATATAGTTGTTACAGAATTTGGTTCAACTAATTTCAACCCCATTGCATCGCTTAAAAATGAATACGATCGACTTGAATGGATAGAATGGGCTAATAATAAAAAGATTATTTTTCAAACAAGTAAAGCGGAAAAAGCAAGAGAAAGAACGTTCAGAGTTTACGATCTGAACACAATAGATTCAGATGGATCAAATTTTAAAATTATTGAAAATAAATCCATATATAAAGATAAGCAAAATTCTTATATTTCAAAATATGAAAGTATTTCCTTAGTTGATATTTTAGAAGATGAAGAAAATGAAATATTGGTTTCTAACTACGATCCAAGAGAAAGAGCCGTTGCTATTTTTGAAGTTAATTTAAAGAATAATAGATTTAAAAAAATTGAATCACCATTCACTGATTCTGACGGCGACAGAGTTACCAGCTTCATCGTTTCAGAGGGCAAGATTCAATTTGCGGATTTCTATGATTCTGATGAGGGCATAGCTAAGATTTTCTATAGACCTAATAAAGATGATGGTTGGACTGAGATTTACAGAGCTAACACCGAAGACCTTGCAACCGATAACTTTTATGTTGGTGGCGTTGATAAAAAAGACGGAAATTTATTCATATACTCAAATTTTGATAGCAATTATTCATATATCTCAAAATTTAACGTTGAAACAGGAAAATTAAGCAAGCCTATTTACTCTAAGAAAGATCATGAAATTGCATCTTTAGAAGTTGAAGATGGTGAGATTAAGATGGTCTGCTACGAGAGATTTACGAGAGAGTGCGATTTATTTGATCCAGAAGAAAATGGCATCATTAAATCTTTGAAAAAGTCATTTCCAGACCATTACATTAACATTAGTTCTTATAGTAAGGACTTTTCTAGATTCATCGCAACGATCCGCAATTCAAACTCTCCAGGCAAATATTTTGGATTCGATAAAAAAACCGGTAAATCTTTTTTTATCTCGAGTCAGTATCCACAGTTAGAAAACAAAGTTAACTCTATTACTAAAGTTATAGAATATAAGTCACGAGATGATTATCAATTGTATGGTTTTTTAACTCTTCCTGAAGGAGTCAAAAATCCACCCATCATACTTTTTCCTCACGGTGGACCAACTGCAAGAGATAGGATTGATTATTTTGATCCTTGGCTTCAAGCTATGGTCAGTCAAGGTTATGCGGTTTTCCAACCACAGTTCAGAGGATCAGCGGGTTGGGGTAAGGATTATCAAATCTCTGGTTACAGAGAATCCGGCAAGAAGATGCAAAACGATATGATCGATGGTTTTGATTACGTAGTTCAAAATTATGATCTCAATGGTAAAAAAGCATGCATAGTTGGTGCAAGTTACGGAGGTTACGCAGCTTTAACAGGAAGTTTTCAATCCCAAGATAGATTTAAATGTTTTGTGAGTATTGCAGGGATTTCAGATTTTACTAAGTTGTTAAGATCTGAAACATTTTTTAGGGGTTCTGCAAAAATGAATAAAATTATGCACGGTGATGCTTTTGAAGATAAAGAATATTTAGATTCAGTTTCAGCAATTAATTACACAGATATAATTAAACGACCTGTTTTGCTTATTCATGGAACTTACGATACACAGGTTCCTCATAATCAATCCTCAATGTTTTACAACAGAATAAAAAATAGTAACGATTCTGTGGAATATTTCGAAATACCAAAGGCTACACATTATTTTGATGAGCAAGGCAATAGATTAGTTATGTTTAGAGAAATTGAAAGATTTCTAGCTGAAAATCTTAATTAGACCTCTACTAATTGTTTACCAATATTTTGGCCAGTAAATAATCTATTTAAAGCATCCGGACAATTTTCAATTCCAGTTAAAATGTCTTCCTGATGTTTCAACTGATTATTTTCGAGATATTCCTCCAATTGTTCTAGGGCCTTTTGAGAATTTGGTAAATAATCCATCACTAAAAAACCCTCTATAGTTGCTCTTCTAATAACTAAATTCATAAGATTTCTGGGACCAGGTAAGGGTTCGGTAGAGTTGTATCCTGAGATACCACCACACAATAATACTTTGGCATTTAAATTTATATGATTGAGAGCAGACTCTAAAATTTCCCCTCCAACGTTATCAAAAAATAAATCTATTCCGTTTTTAGCTTTTGTTTTAAGTTCATCAGCAATATTAGAATTTTTATAATCAATGACTTCATCTAGGCCGCAATCATTTTTCAACCAGCTGCACTTGCTCTCTCCACCTGCAATACCGATAACATTGCAGTCATTAAGTTTCGCAATTTGAGCCGCGACAGATCCAGTTGCTCCAGCAGCGCCCGACACTAAGACATTCATACCTGCTTTTACTTGGCCAAGCTCAACCATTCCGTAATAGGCGGTAATACCCGTAGCTCCAAGAACATTTAATGTTGTTGGAATAGGAAATTTATCACTTAGCTTTCGAAATCTTCCAGTATCTGAAGGGACTGTTTTGTTATAGGATTGCCAGCCTGTGAAACCAATTACTAAATCTCCAACTTGATATTGATCGTTCTTTGACTCAACAACCTCACCGACACCCATCGCTCTGACAACCTCATCTATTTGAACTGGAGGAAGGTATCCAGGAGCATCGTTTAGCCAACCTCGCTGAGTAGGATCGAAAGAAATAAATTTATTTTTCAAAATAATTTCATTTTCAGAAATATCATCTATCTGTTCTTCCTGTAGTTCAAAATCAGACTTCTTTGCCATTCCAATAGGCCTTTCTTTAAG
>CACHCY010000011.1 GCA_902578495.1 uncultured SAR86 cluster bacterium | reverse complement strand
TCAATTAGATAGGCCTAATATTGTCAAAGGAGATAATAACTCTTTCATTTCTGGAGATGGCTTCAGAATAGGAAGCAGTATTTGTTATGAGATTGCTTATCAAGATGATGTAGCTTTTCAAGCAAAAAATTCGGATGTTATATTTTCAGCAAGTAACGATAACTGGTTCGGAACCACCATAGGTCCACATCAGCATCTTCAGATTGCTAGATATCGAGCTGCAGAAAATCAAAAGCCCCTCTTGCGTAGTACCTCCACCGGTATATCAGCTGCAATAAATTTCCGTGGACAAGTTATTGAGCAAATTCCCATATTCGTAAACTTTAATAATAAAAATGAGTCTTATGATGGTCAGATTTTGAAAGTTAAAATCAACGCAAGAAGTGGCTCAACGCCATATAACGAGAATGGAAAATATCCATTTCTTTATTTAATTTTATTTATTTTTATTGCCCAAATTTTAAGAAGGTTTATATTTGATAAATGAGAATTGTTTCACTGATATCAGTATTTTTGTTATTTTCTTGTTCGACCATGTTGTTAGATAAAAAAAAATATAACTATGAGGAACTTCAAAATGAAAGGTCTTTTATACATATCGACCTAAACGAGCAAAAATTATATTATCAAGATGGTAATCGAGTTATCGACTTTCCTATCTCATCATCCAGCTACGGTATTGGCAGCGAAGAAAATTCCTTCAAGACCCCCCTCGGACTTCACGAAATATCTGAAAAAATAGGAAACGATCTACCTTTGGGGGCTGTGATGAAAGGTAGAGTTTGGAATCAGGAAATCATTGAGCCGATTATTGAAGATATCGATATTGAAGAGGACGTTATTACTTCAAGAATTATGTGGCTTGATGGCTTAGAACCAGGGAAAAACAAAGGATTCGGGATAGATTCGAAAGCTAGATACATCTACATTCATGGAACTGCAGAGGAAGGACTCATTGGAAGACCTGCTTCGTTGGGTTGCATCCGAATGATTAATAAGGATGTAATAAGGTTATTTGATTTAGTAGAGGTAGGAACCAAGGTATTGATTTATTCCCAATCATAACCAAATATAAACTATGAAAATCTTATCTTTATTGTTTCTTTTTGCCTCGTCACTGGTGTTTGCTGACGATTCTTCATGTAAAAATCTGCTTGATCACGACGTTCGTATATTAGCTTCATCAGATTCCGAAAACCTTTGCGCATACAACGATAAAGTCATCATGGCAGTCAATGTTGCTAGCTCGTGCGGATTCACCTATCAATACGAAGGCTTAGAGAAAATTTACGATAAATATAAACAGAAAGGTTTCATTGTCTTGGGATTCCCCTCTAGAGATTTTTTATATCAAGAATTTAAAGACGAAGACAAAACAAAGGAATTCTGTAAAACAACTTACGACGTTTCCTTTCCCTTGTTCGCAACCTCCAAAGTAAGAGGTGACAGAGCAAACTCATTTTACAAAAATCTCGCTAAAAATTCTGGAGAAGAACCTTCTTGGAATTTCAGTAAATATTTGATTTCTAAAAACGGCGATATAGAGCTAATACCTCATACCACTAATCCTGATTCTCCAGAGGTGATGAAAAAAATAGAAGCTCTTCTTTAATCTATTACTTCTACACCGTTTTGTGTTGCTACTACAATCTTGGTAGCTGTCTTCTGGGCAAAGATTCCGTTCTCAACAACTCCTGGGATTCTGTTTAATCTAATTTCTAATTCATAGGGAACAGCGTAATCCAAATTTAATACATCTAGTATTTGGTTTCCCTGATCAGTGACAAATCCTGTTCTGTAGGTTGGCTTCCCGCCTAGCTTAACTATTTCTCTTGCAACAAAGCTTCGTGCATATTCCAAAACCTCGATTGCTAGCGGAAAAGCGCCAAGCCTATTTACTTTTTTTGATTCATCCACGATACAAATAAATTCTCTTGCAGAGTAAGCTATTATTTTTTCTCTCGTAAGAGCTCCACCTCCGCCTTTTATAAGCTGCTTCTTATCATCATACTCATCAGCTCCATCAACATATATATCTGGCCCACCGACATCGTTTAGCAACGAAACTTCAATGCCTTTCTGTTCAAGAAGTTTTGAGCTTCTCTCAGAGCTTGAAACCGCTGCTTTAAAGACAGGATTTTTCTCAGCTAACATTTCGATAAATAAATCAACAGTAGAGCCTGTCCCAATACCGATGATTGAGTCCTCGTAAAGTTTTGGCAATATAATGTCCAGTGCTTTTGCAGCAGACTGGCGCTTTAAGTTTTCTTGATCAGAGCTCATTGAAGTGCTTTTACTTTGATTAACAGTATAATACAGCGCTTTTAAGGGATTCATGACTAAAAAGAGACAGATCATAGAGAAAATCATTTCATCTAAAGTGTATGATATTGCTCAAGTTACTCCGATAGACAAGGCTAGTAACTTATCTAAGTCTTTAAAAAATAATATTTTTCTAAAGAGAGAAGATCTGCAACCTACTCACTCGTTTAAAGTTAGAGGCTCGTATAACAAAATTGAGCATCTTTATAGAAAAAAGAATGTTCAACATGTAGTGACTGCATCGGCAGGCAATCATGCTCAAGGTGTGGCTTTGGCAGCAAAGCATTTAAAAATTAAAGCTACAATTTTTATGCCCCTTACAACTCCTAAAATAAAAGTTAATTCTGTAAAAATGTTAGGAGCTAAAGTTAAGCTGACAGGAAATAATTTTGATGAAAGTGCATTGGCTGCTAGCAAATACTGCAGTCAATACAATTTGGATTTTATTCATCCATTTGATGATGAGCTGGTGATCGCCGGACAAGGCACCGTTGGCTTAGAAATTGCAAATCAATTTACCGATAACATCTATGCAGTTTTTATAGGCTCCGGTGGAGGTGGTCTTGTTTCTGGAGTGGGAGAATATTTAAAATCTATAAGGCCCGATATAAAAATAATAGCTGTTGAATCAGAAGACTCTGCCGCTCTACATCAAACCCTAAATTCTGGGAAAAGAATTAAACTTAAAGAAGTTGGTTTATTTGCTGATGGAACAGCAGCAAAACAGATAGGCAAGAAGAACTATCCTATTATCAAAGACGTTGTTGATTACTCGATGACAGTAAACATAGATGAGATCTGCTCGGCAGTTAAAGATACTTTTATCGAAACAAGAACCATACCTGAGCCATCAGGAGCACTGGCTCTTGCTGGATTGAAAAAATATGTCTCCAGATATGGATTAAAAAAGAAAAACTTAATTGCAATTTATTGTGGCTCAAACCTTAACTTTGAGATGCTTGCCCCAATCGTAGATAGGTCTAGCATGGGAGAGCAAAAAGAGGTTTTCTTAGGAGTTCAAATTCCAGAGGTGCAAGGAAGTTTTATAAAACTTTGCTCTGCTATCGGAAACAAAAACATCACTGAATTTAGTTACAGAATGGATGATTCCTCAACTGCAAAAGTATTTTTAGGTCTTGAATTAGAATCAAAGCATAAGAAAGAATTGTCTATAAATTCTCTCAAGAAGAAATTTTCTGTTATTGATTTATCTGAAGATGAAGTCTCTAAAGTTCATTTAAGGCATATGTCAGGTGGAAGAGGACCAGCATTTAATGGGGAAGAATACGAGGAGATATATATGGTTGATTTCCCAGAAAAACCCGGGGCACTCCTATTTTTCTTAGAGTCACTTGGAAATCAATGGAACATTTCTCTCTTCCATTATAAAAATCAAGGAGCTTTGTATGGTGGAGCCTTAATTGGTTTTAAGGTTAAAAAGAACTCTAAGAAAAAACTAGAGCAGAAATTAATTTCCATAGGATTTCCGTTCACTAATCAAACTTCCAGTAAAGCTTATCAAGCCTTTTTAAAGTAATTCAGTCCGACACTATTATTTGATCGAACTTCATATCGAGTACTTGTTCATCAAATTTAATTCTCTGATATTTATAAGCGATTCCAATTTTGATAATTTTTTTATTTAAGTTTTTAACGTATCTATCGTAAAAACCTCCTCCTCTTCCAAGTCTTTTATAGGATTCAGAAAATCCAACCATTGGAATCAAAATTGCTTCAAAGGAGGCTTTCTTTTTTTTGATTAATTCTGGCTCACTAATTCCTAAAGAATTTATTTTGTACTTAGTAGCAGAATCTACTGGGCAGAAATCAAGTTGTTTTTTGAGCAGATTAGCTCTTGGTAGAAAAACTTCCGTTCCTTTTTCTACAAGCAGTTTATTAAGTTCTTTAGTAGGAAATTCATCTGAAAGAGACGCATAACTGGCTATTGAATTGTACTTACCAAAATATTCTATTGCTCTGCTGAACAAAATTTTTGTTTCTTTTTCTTTTTCGGAATGATTTAGGATAGAAAATCTTCTTTTAATTTCAGATCTTGCATCCGCCTTGTTCATTAAGGAAGTTTCCCAGATTACCGTTAACAAAACTAGACCTGAACCGTGAAGTTCAGGGCGGGAAAATCACCCGCTATCAGGCTGCCCTTAGGGCGCTCAACAAGCAAGGTATCAAGTCCCTTGATTTAATTTATCGGCTCGAGGTTTATTTTGTATATCGAATAACCCAGGAAACAAAGAAATTATAGTTCCAATATTAAAGCTTTGAAAGCTCTGATATTTCTGAGACTAGCTTAAAGTTCAGATCTTCGCCATCTTCATCTTGTAGATCTGGATCCTCAGTTTGACTGATCTCTGGTTCATTTGTGATTTCTTCTTTTGGAGCTTCTGGTTGATCTATGCTTTCAATGACCTCAGTTCCTTGAGATTGAAGCTTTACTAAATCAGAGGAGATATCTAATGCAGCTAGTACTGAAATTCTCTCCATGGGGAGAGTTTTTAATTTTCTTTTGGTTGATTTAATTTTTTTATCCAGCTTTTCAGCTGCTTCCAATAAATGAGGTTGTTCTTTAACTGGGCATTGGAGCTTATATTCTAAGCCACCAATTCTTATTGAGATAATTTCTTCTTCCATAGTTATAGATTATCCACTTTATCGATTAAATTCTCTATATTTTCTAACGCTTCATCCATGCCTTTTTTTAATTTGATGTTTTCAGATTTAAGCTTTTTATTTTTCTTTCTTAAATCTTGATTCGCTTCCCTAAGTTTTTTAGACATTTCTAGAAGTTCTTTTATGTTTTCTTCAAGAGAAGCTTTAGACATTTGATTATTTTAACATTCTGCATATAAAAAAAAGCACCCTTTGAAAGATCTAAGGGTGCTTTTTTTATTATTAAATTAGAACAAGTCGTTATTCATTACTTTGTTCCATGCCTTTATGAAATCTTTGGTAAATTTCTCAGATGAATCATCTTGAGCATAAACTTCAACGTAAGCTCTTAACTGAGAGTTTGAACCAAACACTAGATCAGCTCTTGAAGCAGTCCTAGCTTTTTCACCAGAGACTCTATCAAAAGCTTCGTAAGAATTACCGGTTCCGTTAGGTTTCCATTGAACTCTCATATCCAAGAGTGTTTTAAAGTATTCATTAGATAAAGTATCGGAGTTCTCTGATACTAATCCATAATCACTGGCAGTTATACCTAAAGATCTCATCCCACCAAGAAGGACTGTCATCTCGGGAGCAGTAATACCCAAGAGCTGTGCTTTATCAAGCATCATCTCTTCAGCGCTCACATCCAGTCCAGAACGATGATAATTTCTAAATGCATCTGAGAGAGGCTCTAAGTATGCAAAAGATTCTTCATCAGTCTGATCTTGAGAAGCGTCACCTCTTCCGGGTGAAAAAGGGACTTCTGAGCCAGAAGCTTTTTTAATTGCTAAGTTTCCACCAAGGACAATAATGTCTGCCATGGAAACTTCAGTCTCTTTGGAGACTCCTTCGTAAGCTGAAAGAACTTTTGAAAGTTGTTCTGGTTTATTAACTTCCCAGTCTTTTTGAGGAGCTAATCTCAATCTCGCACCGTTAGCACCGCCTCTAAGATCTGATCCTCTGTAGGTAAAGGCGCTTGCCCAAGCAGTTTCAGTCATTTCCTGGATACTTAAACCAAGATCGTCTATCTTACTTTCCACATCAGCTACATCGTAATCAGAATTTCCAGCAGGAACTGGATCTTGCCATATGAGGTCTTCCTTAGGCACTTCAGGGCCTATGTAGTTTGCCTTCGGACCCATATCTCTGTGAAGTAACTTGAACCATGCTTTTGCGAAGGCATCAGCAAACTCATCAGGATTTTCATGAAAATGCTTTGAGATCTTGTTGTACTCAGGATCTTCTCTTAAAGCAATATCAGTTGTTGCCATAATTGTGGGTTCTTTTTTAGAAGGATCATGAGCACTTGGCGCCATATCTTCTTCTGCCTGGTCTACTGCGTACCATTGGTGCGCACCAGCAGGACTTTTGCCAAGCTTCCATTCGTATTTAAAAAGTAAATCGAAGTAGCCGTTATCCCACTTAATTGGATTAGTTGTCCACGCTCCCTCAAGGCCACTGGTAATAGAGTCAGCTCCAAGACCTGATCCATGTTTATTGGTCCAACCGAGACCCATCTGTTCTATTGGTGATCCTTCTGGCTCAGATTCGACTAATTCAGCATCACCAGCACCATGACATTTACCAAAAGTATGGCCTCCAGCGACAAGAGCAACTGTCTCGTAATCATTCATAGCCATTCGGCCAAATGTTTCTCTGATATCGTGAGCACTAGCCAAAGGATCTGGATTTGCATCTGGTCCTTGCGGATTCACATAAATTAAACCCATTTGAACAGCAGCGAGAGGATTATCTAATTCCCTTTCTCCTTTATATCTTTGATTTTCGAGCCATTCTTCTTCAACACCCCATAGGATATCTTCCTCAGGACCCCAAATATCGTCTCTACCTCCGCTGAATCCGTAGGTCTTTCCACCCATGGACTCTATAGCTACGTTTCCAGCTAAAATTAAAAGGTCTGCCCAACTAATTTTATTACCGTATTTTTGCTTTATCGGCCATAACAACCTTCGAGCTTTGTCCAAATTTCCATTATCAGGCCAACTGTTTAAAGGTGCGAAACGCATTGCTCCGGTACCTCCGCCTCCACGACCATCTGTGCTTCTGTAGGTTCCCGCTGCGTGCCAAGTTAATCTGACGAAAAAAGGGCCATAGTGACCGTAGTCAGCAGGCCACCAATCTTGAGAGTCCGTCATAAGATCATTCAGATCCTGTTTGAGCGCGAAGTAATCAAGCTTTTTGAATTCCTCTTTGTAATCAAAATCTTCTCCAAGAGGATTTGATTTTCTATCGTGTTGATGAAGAATATTTAAATTTAATTGATCAGGCCACCAATCTTTATTGGATTGACCCGTTGAGCTGTTGCTGGTCATAGCCCCGTGCATTACCGGGCATTTACCTTCAGTAGTCTCTGCCATGTTGTACCTCCATAAAAAGAAACTATAGGTATTCTACTTAATTTTATATATTGATAAATATATAAATATCTTATTTAATGTTCGAAAATTTGATACATAAATGATCAGCATTAAACAAATAAATTATGCTCTAACCGTAGCAAAAACTTTACATTTTAGAAAAGCTGCAGAAATTTGTTTTGTCTCTCCTTCTACATTGAGTAATGCTATAACTGAGATGGAAAATCAGCTAGGCATCAAAATTTTTGAAAGAGATAATAAAAAAGTCATCGTGACCGAACTTGGTCGAGAAATCCTTGAAAAATCTAAAACAATCAAAATGCAGCTTGAAGATATACAAAAAATTTCTGAATCAACTAAAGCTCCCTTATCTCACAATTTATCTATAGGCATTATTCCAACTGTAAGTCCTTTTATACTTCCTTATTTATTGCCAAAGTTGAGTAGTGATTTTCCCAAACTGAAACTTAAAGTCACTGAGGCGCAATCTGAGAATCTCCTTATCATGCTCGAAAATGGAGAAATAGATATGGCTGTTCTTGCCCTTCCCTACAATATTAGGGGATTAAAATCATATAAGTTCTGGCAAGAAAACTTTTATTGGATTAGCACAAAAAAAGATACTAGGAGCAAGAGAAATAAAATCAAAGCAAAAGAACTTGATTTGAATGAACTTATCCTTTTAGAAGAAGGCAACTGTCTGAAAGATCATGTTCTTTCAGCGTGTAAAATTTCTGATGAAACTCAACACGATATAAAAGCAACCAGCCTTAATACTCTCATTCAATTGGTAAAAGGCGGTATGGGGACAACACTGATTCCAGAAATGGCGCTGGAACAACTAATTAAGGGAAATAAAAATCTTTCAATGACAGAATTGGATGAGAGCGGACCACATAGGGAAATTGCTCTAATCATCCGCCAAAATTATTCTGGCGAGAGGGATGCTCAAATTTTGTGTTCAATACTTAAAACAGAACTTGATATACGATTTTCAAAGCAATAAATTACACAAATAAATCTAGGTTAGAATAATAGTATGAATACATATCAAAAAAGAAGAGATGAACTTGTCAGTTCTTTGCCAAAAAACTCCCTGGTTTTGATTGCTTCAGCTGATGAAATTATTAGAAATAATGATGCCATGTTCTCTTTCCGTCAGAACAGTGATCTGCTGTATTTATCTGCTTTCAATGAACCAGAATCTATTGCGTTGTTTGATACTGATAATAAGAAGTTTCATCTATTTTGTAGAGACAAAGATCCTCTTCGAGAACAGTGGGATGGAAAAAGATTGGGATACAAAGGAGCATCAGATATTGGTGCGGATGAAGGGCACGATATTAAAGAATTTGATTCAAAATTCTTAGAGTTGATAAAAAATAAAGAAAGAATTTATTTACAAAAAGATAACATCCATCTCTCTACAAAAATTGATGCGCTGGTAGATCAGGCAAAAAAAGAGTTTGGAAGAACTAACTATTCTTTTCCTGAAGAGTTCTTCTCAATTTCGCCAATCCTGCATGAAATGAGGCTTTTCAAAGATGAGGATGAAATTTCAATAATGAAGAAAGCTTGTTCTATTTCTGCTCAAGCGCACATTAGAGCAATGAAATCAGTGAAACCTGGCATGTTCGAGTATGAACTCGAGGCTGAATATGTTCATGAATTTATGAAAAACGGTGCTAGAGATTGTGCTTACACTCCTATCGTGGGTAGTGGTAACAACAGTTGCATTCTTCATTACAATCAGAACGATAGAAAAATGGAAAATGGGGATCTGGTTTTGGTAGATGCTGGTTGTGAATATCAAGGATATGCAAGTGACATAACAAGAACCTTTCCTGTAAACGGAAAGTTTTCCCCGGAGCAGAAGCTTATTTATGAAATAGTCTTAGAAGCCCACAAAAATTGTATCGAAATGCTGAAGCCTGGAATTTCATGGATGGATGTTCATCGCCAGTCAATTGAAACAATTACCAAAGGCCTTATTGAAATTAATCTTTTGTCAGGATCATTAGAAGAAAATATAGAGAAAGAAAATTATTCTAAATTTTATATGCATAGAGTAGGCCATTGGCTTGGTCTTGATGTTCATGATGTAGGGGGATACGGATCGGAAGGTGACTGGAGATTAATGGAACCAGGAATGGTTACAACAATTGAACCTGGAATCTATATAAAAGAAGGACTTGAGGGAGTGCCTGAAGAATTTCATAAAATTGGTGTAAGAATTGAGGATGACGTCTTAATAACAGATGATGGTTATGAAATTCTGAGTTCGGAAGTTCCTGTCGATGTTGAATCTATTGAAAAGCTAGCATCGTCAGATTGAATTACGACGTAGTCATAATTGGAGTCGGGGTCGTTGGATCAGCTGTTGCTTTAGGTCTAGCTCAACAGGGTCATAAAGTCGCTATTGTAGATAAATCATCTGTCTGGCCTAATTCACCGCGCCATCTATCTGTTAACAAAAAAAGTTCAGCTTTTCTTGATTTGCTTGGAGTTTGGGACGCAGTTAAGCCTTCATCAATGCCCTATTCAAGGATTCAGGCTTGGGATCGAGAAGGGACTGGAAAGGTAGAGTTTTCAGCGCAAGATATTGGCGAGAATAACTTAGGCTTTATTGTGAAAGAAGGAGATTTACAAAAGTATTTAATATCTTCCCTAGAACAATTAGGTGTTGATATCTTTTGGTCTAAAGAATTAATAAATATAAGCGATAGAGGAGACTTGGTTGAAATCAACCTAGATGATGGTAAAAAACTAATCAGCTCCTCATTACTGGGAGCCGATGGAATATCTTCCAAAGTCAGAGAGTTGTGCAATTTTCAAATTAAATCTTGGTCTTACGACCAACAAGCGATAGTGGGACAAATAGATTCTGACGAAAAATTAGATGATGTAATAAGACAGTCCTTCACCAAATATGGTCCTTTGGCCTTATTACCAATTAATTCATCTCAAATGACAATGATTTGGTCGGTAGATAATAAAAATCTAAAAGACTTGAATGAACTTGACGATGACTTGTTTTTAGAAAAGTTGCAACTTGAATTTGGCGGAAAGAACAGAAAATTAAAGTTTTCGTCTCAGAGATTTACGTTTCCGTTAAAACATTTAACTGCAGTAGGATTTGCGAAAGGAAGAATAGCAATTCTTGGAGATGCTGCTCATCATGTTCATCCTTTGGCTGGGCTTGGACTAAATTCAGGACTAGGAGATGCAGAAAGTATAGTAAAACTTTTTAGTAAATATCCAGCCGTTAAGGTTGAAACAATATTTAAACAATACAGTAATGAAAGATTGCCAATTAATATTGGTCTTGCTGCCGCTATGGAGCTCTTTAAAAGAGGTTTTGGAAATCAAAATATCTGGCTAAAAACACTGCGAAACCTAACTTTTAAGTTTGTCGATAATCAGCAAGAGATCAAAAATACTTTTGTGAAGCTTGCCACTACTCTGTGACTTTTACTCTTAATTTTTTGATCTGTCGCCTACTAGCTGAAACAACCGTGAACTTGTAGCCATTTATATCGACTGATTCATTTAAAGCAGGGAATCTAGCAAACTCTTTCAGAACTATTCCACCTATCGTATCAAAGTCATCTGCTATGAACTCAGTATTAAATTGGTCATTGAAATCTTCGAGTTGTGTTAAGGCCGGAACTAAGTATTCATTGTCAGAAACTTGAAGAATCTGCTTCTCTTCATCGATATCAGTTTCGTCTTCTATTTCTCCAACTATCTCTTCTAAGATATCTTCGATGGTCACTAAACCGCTAACCGATCCGTATTCATCAACGACGATGGCCATGTGATATCTTTTTTTTCTAAATTCTTCCAATAAGGAATCCAACTTTTTACTCTCAGGAATAAAATTAACCGATCTCATGACTTTTTCTAGATTGAAGTCTTCGTTTGAACTGAAACCAAAAGGGAGCAATTCTTTTGCAAGAAGAATACCTTTAACTTCTTCTGAATCTTCATCAACAACGGGAAATCTTGAGTGTGAAGAATCAATAATTCGAGGAAGAAATTCTTTAGGCTTTTCATTGTGCCTGACTACAATCATTTGAGGTCTAGGAATCATCACGTCTCTTACTTGCATTGAGGAGAATTCCAAAGTTTCCTCCATCATGTCCAGAATGTTTTTATCTATGAGATTCATTTCTTCGGCCTCTTTAAGAACGCCGCTTAATTCCTTCTGGTTCATGGGAGTATATGAAACCCTTTTATAAAGGCCTCTTAAAAATAATCTTATTTTTTTGAAAAAACCCAAGCCCTTATTAGACTCAGGCGATGTACTTGGAGGTTCTTCTATCATTTAATAAACGTAAGGATCTGCGAAATTAAGTTTTTGCATTAATTCTTTCTCGATGGATTCCATTTTTTTTCTATTATGCATATTTTCGTGAGAAAAACCCAGCAAATGAAGAACGGCATGAATAATGAGATGATACAGTCTGGATTCAAAGCTCTTTCCGAATTTTTTGGCTTCTTCATCAATTATTTGAGGACAAATTGCTATTTCTCCAAGAAAACCTTGATCAATTAAAAAATTACTTTCTGGATAAAAAGACAACACATTTGTAGGTGTATCCTTTTTTCTAAACTCTCTATTCAATGCCGAAATTTCATCTATTTCGCATAACTTTATGTTGACTGATTTACCAGCAGAATTTTCAAATTTCTCTTCAATTAAACCTAAGGCTTCGATAATTTTCTTTTTTGAGGGTATGGAAAATTTAGTGAAATTCTTTGAGTTGGATAATGAAAGTTTCATTCCTTTTCGTGAGAATCGTATGCCTCGATAATTCTTTGAACTAAACCGTGTCTGACTACGTCTTTTGATTCAAAATGACTGAAAGAAATATTTTTTTCACCCTCTAAGACTTCTATTGCATCCAATAGGCCTGACTTTGAGCCTTTGGGGAGATCCGTTTGAGTTATATCTCCGGTTACTATGGCAGATGAACCAAAACCAATTCTAGTCAAAAACATTTTCATTTGAGATTTTGTACAGTTCTGAGCCTCATCTAATATGATGTATGAATTATTCAAAGTCCTTCCTCTCATGTAGGCCAATGGTGCAAGCTCAATTATTCCTCTTTCCAAAAGTTTATTGACCCTTTCAGGACCAATCATTTCATATAAAGCATCGTAGAGAGGCTTAAGATAAGGATCAACTTTTTGAGACAAGTCACCCGGAAGAAAACCTAGGTGTTCTCCTGCCTCAACTGCAGGTCTGGCTAAAATTATTTTTTGAACCTTATTCAACATTAGTTCTGAGACTGCAACAGCGACAGCAAGAAAGGTTTTACCTGTTCCTGCCGGTCCAATTCCAAAAGTTAAATCGTTTTTTAAAATTTCTTTCAGAAATTTTTCCTGCGAATCATTTCTTGGCGAAATGACTAGTTTTGGGGTTTTTATTTGTAGGCTTTTTGCAAAAATATCTTTTTCCTTTGGCCTTAATAAATTTCCTGAATCAACTTTATCGCCTGTTGATTGAGCTTTTCTGATAAATAAGTGGACTTCTCCAGGCGTAATTAATTCTGACTTTTCAGCTTTTAAATGTAGAGTTTCAATAACTTCCTTCCCGGCTTTTATTGCCTCGGTTTTTCCAACCAAAGAGAAGCTATTCCCTCTGCTCTTAACTTTGATGCCTAAAGAATCTTGAATTTGATTAATGTTAGCGTTTACAGGTCCGAAAACTTTAGAAAGTATTGATGAATCTTCCGAGCTAAGTTTAAATTTAATTTCCTCAGTCATTGAGCGATTAAGAAAGGTCTTTAACTTCTCCTCTTAAAGAATTCGTATAAGCATCAAGAATTTTCAAATTTACAAAATCTCCAATTTTGTGATCTTTTGGTCTGAAATTAACAACTCTATCATTGATGGTTCTAGCTTGAAATTCGCCCGGATCTTTCTTTGATCTTGCAGTGATTAAGCAATTTTGAATAGATCCGACCATTTTTCTACTGTACCCATATGATAGCTGATTAAGTCTATTTTGTAAGATGTCTAACCTTAATTTTTTTTCTTCTTGAGGCACGCTATCACGCATCTCAGAAGCCGGTGTATTTGGTCTGGGAGAATAAATGAAACTATAAGACTCATCAAAACCTACTTCATTTACGATATCCATGGTGGCTTGAAAATCTTCTTCTGATTCGTCTGGAAAACCGACTATAAAGTCTGAAGAAAAACTCATGTCTGGTCTTGCGGATTTGATTCTATCTATCAGATCTAAATATTTCTCTACGGTGTATCGTCTTCTCATTAGTTTTAAAATTCTGTCAGACCCGCTTTGAACTGGAAGATGAACATGACTAACAAGTTCAGGCACAGTCCCATAAACTTCCACTAAGTCATCCTTAAATTCATGAGGATGACTGGTTGTAAATCTAATTCTTTCGATATTTTCTATTTTTGCTACTTCCACAATTAACTTCGCTAAGGATGATTTATCTCCATTCTGAAGACCTTTGAAATTATTTACGTTTTGACCTAGGAGATGAATTTCTCTAGTTCCGTTATTTGCTAAAGCTGAAACTTCATTAAGGATATCATCAAAGTTTCTTGATACTTCATGACCTCTGGTGTGTGGAACTACACAAAAAGAACAATATTTATTACATCCCTCCATAACAGAAACAAATGAAGAAGGCTCTCCATAGTCTGGAGTTGGTATGTGATCGAATTTTTCTATTTTAGGAAATGTAATATCTATCTGAGATTTATCATTTATCTCATTGTTTTTAATCAGATCAGGAAGTTTATGAAGAGTCTGAGGACCAAAAACTATATCAACTGATGGAGCCCTTTTGATGATTTTTTCACCCTCTTGAGATGCAACGCACCCTCCAATCGCTATTTTTAAGTCAGGATTAGAATCTTTTATCTTTTTCCATCTACCAATTTGATGAAATACTTTTTCTTGAGCTTTTTCTCTTATCGAACAAGTGTTCAAAATTAGGAGATCTGCTTGTTGCTCTGACTCAGCAAGCTCATAGTCTTCTTCACCTTTGAGAAGATCAAGCATTTTGGCTGAGTCGTACTCATTCATCTGACAGCCGTGCGTTTTAATAAAAACTTTCTTCATTTCAAATATAAGATTCGCAACTATATAGGCTTGAGAAAAAAAGAAAAGGTCTGATTATTGAGCAAAAATATGATCTCTATAAAATCGTAATTCCTCAATTGATTCGAATACGTCCGGACGAGCGCGATGAGCAATTTCTTTAGATTTTGGCTTGGTTGCATCAGGCCTCCATCTTTTTGTGAGTTCCTTAACTGAACTTACATCAATGACGCGATAATGAAAATAGTCTTCTAGTTGAGGCATGTAGAGAGTTAAAAATTTTCTATCGTGCCAAACGGTATTGCCGCAAAGAGGTGAAACATTTTTACCAACGTGTTGCGATAAAAAATCAAGGGTCATCGCTTCGGCATCTTCTTGAGTTATTACGCTTCTTTTAACTTCATCAATCAAGCCTGATTTTTTATGATGATCCTGATTCCATTCATCCATTTGATCAAGAATTTCATTTGGTTGCTTTATAACAAGGTCAGGTCCTTCAATAATTTCTGTTAAATTTTCATCCGTTACAGCAGTAAAGATCTCAATGATTCTCTCTGAGTTTGGATCCAAACCAGTCATTTCTAGATCTAGCCATATTAATTTGTTTTCCATAGAACTAATTTACAATACAGGATGAGTGAAGGTTGGTTACTATAGCAAATATGGATAAAAACAAAAAAGAATATACTAACTTTGGCTATAAAGAAGTACCAAAGGAAGATAAATCTAAGCTTGTCGGTGAAGTTTTTAGCAGCGTTGCATCAAAATACGACCTTATGAATGATGTCATGTCTTTAGGCATCCATAGGCTTTGGAAAAAAGCTGCTATTGAATCTAGCCAGGTTATGCCTGGGAATTACGTACTTGATGTGGCAGGAGGAACGGGAGACCTAGCGATAGAATTTTCAAAAATTGTAGGAGCATCCGGGAGTGTCGTTTTATCAGATATCAATGAAGACATGCTTGCTGAGGGAAAAAAGAGAGTTCTTGATTCAGGAAGGCTTAATGTTGACTTCAAGATTGCTAATGCTGAAGAGTTACCATTTGAAAAAAATACTTTTGATTGCATCTCAATTGCATTCGGAATTAGAAACGTTACTGATAAAGAAAAGGCTCTAAAAAGCATGTTTCATTGTTTAAAGCCCGGAGGGCGTCTTATAGTTTTAGAATTTTCAAAACCTACCTCGAATTTATTTTCACAAATCTACGATATTTACTCCTTTAATTTGCTTCCATTGATGGGGAAGTTAATTGCAGATGATGCCGATAGTTATCAGTATCTAGCAGAGTCAATCAGAAAACATCCAGATCAAGAAACTTTTAAGAAAATGATGCAGTCTGCTGGCTTTTTGGATGCTAGCTATGAAAATCTCACCGGAGGAATTGTAGCTTTGCACAAAGGAACTAAAACCTAAAATGATTTTCATACAATTCTTAAAGATTATTTTTATTTTTTGGAAATATAGACTCGATCTCTTATTACCTGACCTTAATTTAAATCTATTTTTTAAGATTTTGTATGTCATTAATCCATTACGTTTAATTCCTGCTAGAGGAAGTAAGGGAGAGCGATTATTCTCTGCGCTCTTAGCCGCTGGTCCTGTTTATGTAAAATTAGGTCAGATTTTATCAACTCGGTCAGACTTCTTTGATGATGAAATCATTCATGAGCTCACAAAATTTCAATCCAATTTACCTACTTTTGACTCAAGGATAGCCGTTAGGATTATTGAAGATGACTTGGGCAAACCTATTGAAGAACTGTTTGAAAGCTTTCAAAGAAAACCTTTAGCGGCGGCCTCAATTGCCCAAGTACATGAAGCGGTTCTTTTTTCTGGAGAAGAAGTTGTAGTCAAAGTGATACGCCCAAATATTCAAAAGGAAATCACTAAAAACCTTGGTCTAATAAAATTAATTTCAAAATTATTGGATTTTCTTCTTGTTGATGCTCAAAGATTGCAACTGAAAGAATTAGTTCAAGAATATGAAATTGTAATTCAAGGAGAAGTAGATTTAAAAAGGGAGTCTGCGAACACACGTTTGACTGCAGAATATTTTGAAAATTCTAACCTGTTATACGTTCCAAAAGTTTTTTCAGAGTTTTCTGGCAACCAAACTTTAACAATCGAAAAAATTAAGGGTGTTCCGATAACAGATTTCGAAACATTAGATAGATTAGAAGTAGATCGTAAGCTTTTGTCTGAACGAGGAGTTAGCATTTTTTTTAAACAAGTGTTCGAAGATAATTTCTTTCATGCAGATATGCATCCAGGAAATATTTTTGTTGATGTAAGCAATCCTAAGTCACCAACTTATATAAACGTAGATTACGCTATATGCGGAAGCTTAAGTGATCAAGAACAATTTTTTATTGGAAAAATGTTATCTGAAATGTTCTCTCAAAATTTTAAGGCGGTTGCTGAGAGTATGATAAGAGCAGGATGGGTTGATAATAAAACCTCACCATTGGAACTAGAGATAACCGTAAGAACTTTTTTAGAGCCAATAATTGAGAAACCTTTTGATGACATCAATTTTGGCGAAATGCTATTTCAGTTTTTTGATTCAACAAGAAAATATAATCTTTCTCTTCCGCCTTCGTTGTTATTGCTTGAAAAAACACTCATAAATATTGAAGGCTTAGGTAAACAGATATATCCTCAGCTTGATTTGTGGGTTACTGCTAAACCTTTTATCCAAGAGTGGATTAAGGCTAAATACAATCCGGCTAGAATTTTTAAAAAAATACATGATGATGCTGGATTCCTGATAGAAAAAGCTGTCAATCTTCCTTCTCAAATCGCTAATTTATTTGATGCTGTGGATAAGATGGAAAATTACACCGCTGAATTACAAGACTTAAGAAAAGAAGTTAAAAAATCTGAAAGAAGAAGGTCTTGGCAATTATTTGCACTAGCTTTTCTTTTGATTCTGATAATATTTGCTGTCATATGAAGAAATACTTGGATGATCTAGAAGCAACAATTCAGGATAGGAAAAACAAGGATCCTAAAGAATCTTATGTTGCTTCCTTGTTTGAGGAAAAAGAGAAAATCATCTCAAAAATTAAAGAGGAGTCAGAGGAATTAGCAGAAGCTTTCCTCGAAAATGACCCCAGTAGCATAAAACATGAATCTGCAGACCTCTTGTTTCACTTAATGGTATTATTATCGGAGAAAGATATACCTTTCGATGAAGTTTTATTAGAACTTAAAAAGCGAGAAGGAGTATCTGGTCATGAAGAAAAGAAATCGAGGAAATAATTAATGGGTTTTGGTGGCATAAGCATTTGGCAAATCTTAATCATTCTTGCAATCATAATATTGATTTTCGGCACTTCCAGGTTAAAAAATATTGGTTCAGATCTTGGGTCAGCATTCAAAGGATTCAAAAAAGCTGTAAACGAGGAGCCAACTAAAGAAGAAGATAAAGATAACCAATAATGTTCTCAATTGGTTTTTTTGAGCTCTTCATAATCTCAATAATAGCTCTGGTTATATTAGGACCAGAGAGACTTCCGCAGTTCATAAGATGGGTTGAAGAAACCATTAAATCCATTCGTGCAAGTTTTAATAAAACCTCGAAGGAGATAAAAGATAGCATCTACGTCGAAGATCATAATAAAAAAAATGATTGATCAAGATAAAGATACAAACTATCTCGAGCACCTTTCTGTTTTAAGAAAAAGTATCATCAAGTTTCTTATATTTTTAGGAATAACTTTTGTTGTTGCAGCTTTCTTTTCTAAAGATATTTTTAATTTTATTTCAGATCCACTGATCAGCGCTTTGCCAACAGGGTCCAGCCTTATAGCTACTGAGGTTGCTTCGCCTTTTCTAACTCCTCTAAAATTTGCTTTTTATCTAGCCTTATTTGTTTCAATACCTTTTCTTATTTATCAACTCATTAAATTTGCTTCGCCAGGATTGTATTTTGAAGAAAAGATTTATTTCTTTCCTTTGGTTTTAGGTTCTATCCTGCTGTTTTATCTCGGAATTACTTTTGCTTACTTTATTATTCTTCCGATTGTTTTCTCTTTCTTTTCAGCCTCAACTCCAGAAAACGTAATGATGATGACGGACATCAATTTACTTTTGTCATTCGTAATCAAAATGTTTTTTGCTTTTGGTTTAGCTTTTGAAATGCCGATAATAATTATTCTGCTTCTTGTATCGAATGCAGTTACGGTGAGTAAACTTATATCTGCAAGACCTTATGTTTTTTTAGGATGTTTTGTAGTTGGAATGTTACTAACCCCACCAGATGTAATTTCACAGAGTC
>CACHCY010000010.1 GCA_902578495.1 uncultured SAR86 cluster bacterium | reverse complement strand
GTTTAGGGCTCCAAGTTCTTTTTTCAAAAAGCGAGGAGGGAGATACTCAGGGATATGGATTTTATAAAAATGAAATATCAATGTTTCCCCCTGACTTACCTATAAAGGTTCCTCACATGGGTTGGAACAAGGTCTTTATAAAACAAGATCATGACTTATTTACAAACATTGAAAATGACACAAGATTTTATTTTGTGCACTCATATTTATTAAAAGATTTCGATGAGGAAAAATCTTTTTCTACCACTCATCATGGTATTGAGTTTATTTCATCTATCGGAGATGAAAATATTTTCGCCACCCAATTCCATCCTGAGAAGAGTGGAGAGGCGGGGCTAAAATTTTTTGATAATTTTCTTAAATGGAACCCTTAATGAAAATTATTCCAGCTATTGATATCCAAGATGGGAAGTGTGTAAGGCTTACAAAAGGCGATCTAAATTCTACTGTTAAGTATTTTGATGATCCTATCCAAGCTGCTGAACATTGGTATTCATATGGAATAGACAGAATTCATATAGTTGATTTAGATGGGGCAAAAAAAGGCCAGTCTTTAATATTGAACATCATTGATAGCATTAAAAAGAAATTACCAAAAGTTTCCCTTCAAGTAGGGGGAGGTTTCAGAAATAAAGAAACAATTGAGCGTGCATTAAATTCAGGCATCGATCAAATTATTTTAGGTAGTCTTGCTGTCAAAGATCCTATTTTATTTCACGACATTGCTTCTTCTTATCCGGATAAAATTATTCTTGGGCTGGATACAAAGAATGACTATGTTAAGTCAGAGGCTTGGACAGAAGATTTAGGAGTTTATTGGATGGATTTGGTTAAAAAGTTCAATGATTTACCCATAAACTCTATTATTTTTACAGACATAGATAGAGATGGAATGCTCAATGGACCTAATTTGGAAAAAATAACTGAATTAACAAGCAATACCTCATTGCCCATTATCGCATCTGGTGGTGTATCTTCTCTGGAAGATTTAATTCAATTAAAAAAAATTAAAGGCGTCTCAGGAGTGATTTCTGGCAAAGCATTATACGAAAATACCTTTTCTTTAGATGAGGCATTAAATTTAATTTCTTAATATGACAGTAGCTGTAAGAATCATTCCTTGTCTCGATATTAGAGCGGGACGAGTTGTTAAAGGAGTTAACTTTGAAAATATTATCGATGCAGGAGACCCTGTAGAAACTGCAGAAAGGTACAATGCAGAAGGAGCTGATGAGTTATGTTTTTTAGATATAGATGCTTCTTATGAAAACCGATCAGCTACTCTTTCTACAGTTGAAGCTGTAGCTTCGCAGGTATTTATTCCTTTAACTGTTGGTGGAGGAGTTAGCAAATTACAAGATATAGAGAGATTACTTGAAAAAGGAGCAGATAAAGTATCGATAAACACCTCAGCTATCCTTGATCCGTCTTTGGTTGGGAATGCAGCAAAGAAATTTGGTTCTCAGTGCATTGTTGTTGCGGTTGATTCAAAGAGAGAAGGAAAAAAATCTTATGTTTACACTCACGGAGGAAAAAATAAGACTGCTTTTGAGACATCGGCCTGGATAAAAATCGTCGAAGGTGAGGGCGCAGGAGAAATTCTTCTAACTTCCATGGATAGGGATGGCACCAAAATAGGATTTGATAATGAACTTACTTCCTCAATTGCAAAAGATTTGAGTATCCCGCTTATTACTTCTGGAGGAGCCGGAAGTATTGATCATATGATAGAAGGGATAACCGATGGAAAAGCAGATGCTGTTCTCGCAGCCAGTATTTTTCACCAAAAGGAAATTACTATTTCAGAGGTCAAAGATGGTCTAGCTTCCAAAGGTATCGAAGTAAGGTTATAAAATCTCTTTTGAAATAACTTGAAGATCTTCATCAAGCTTATAAACAATAGGTTGTCCTGTAGCGATCTCAAGCTTAACTATTTCATCATCAGATATTTTCTCTAAATACATAATTAAAGCTCTTAGAGAATTTCCATGAGCTGAAATTAAGATATTTTTCTGATTCATTAATTCTGGATAAATAATATTTTCAAAGTATGGCAGCACTCTTTCAGCTGTATTTTTTAGACTCTCTCCTCCTGGTGGAGGAGTATCATAAGATCTTCTCCAAATATGAACCTGTTCATCTCCCCACTTTTTTCTTGCATCGTCTTTATTTAATCCAGATAAATCTCCATAGTCCCTTTCATTTAGGGCTTCGTTTTCATATGTAGCGATATCTTCTCCAAGCTCTTTCATGATGAGATTACCTGTCCTTTGAGCTCTTTTTAATTTTGAAGTGAAATGTAAGTCAAAATTAATATTAGATTGTTTTATTTTTTTGCCGGCATTAATTGCCTCTTCAATTCCTTTTTCAGTTAAATCTGGATCTTTCCAACCTGTGAATAAGTTTTCTTTATTCCACTGACTTTGTCCGTGCCTAACAAGAACTAAAGTGGAAATTTTTTTTGGTTGAGACATAGTTTCTTCTAAGCTTAAGGTTTAATATACGCTCCCATGGAATACTTCATTCAATTCGTAATTGAAAATTGGTACATCGAGATACCTCTTATTATATCTATTGCAGCTTTAATATTGTTTGAAAAATCAAAAAGAGCTTCGAAAATTGAACCTCAAGTAGCAACCATATTGATAAATAAACAAAACGCTAGAGTTTTAGATATCAGGAGTGCAATTGAATTTAGTAAAGGAACAATTCCTAATGCAATAAACGTTAATAAAGATAATGCTTCTTGCATCAGTGCTTTGAAAGGAGATTTAGATAATCCAGTAATTTTTGTTTGTAATCAAGGTAATGATTCTTCAAAAATTGCTTCTAGTCTAAAAAAAGATTTGAAAGAGGTTTATGTGATTAATGGAGGTATTAACGCATGGAAAAGCGAGGGCTTTCCAATTGTGAGTTAGTCAAATATCCAGCTCTTGTATTTTTCTAGCTAAAGTATTTCTTCCCCAACCAAGTAACTTAGCTGCTTCAGATTTATTTCCTCTGGTGGACTTTAGAGCCACATTAATCATTGTTCTTTCGAAAATTGGGGTAGCTACATTTAATAGATGATCCTCCCCTTTGGAAAGTTGTTTTTCTGCCCAGCTTTCAAGAATCTCTTCCCAGTTAAGCTCTTTTTTTTCAGTTTGAATAAATAGTTGTTTATGAAGATCACTCTCTTTTATATCTTGCCCCGGTGAAAGAACAAACATTAACTTTCCAATAGCGTTAAAAAGATCTTGCATAGCTTCTGATCTATCTACTGTTTTTTCCTTTTCAGGCAAAATTTCTTCGATTTGTTTATTAGAAACAGTGACGGATTTTTTTTCGCTGATCACTTTATCTATTTTTGATATGGCAGTATGAATATCGAAAGGTTTTGCCAAATAATCCCAGGCACCGTTATCAAAAGCTTCAACAGTGGTTTCTAGGTCAGAAAAAGCAGTCATCATTATGATGGGTATATTTGGATGTTCATTCTTAAAAGTATCAAGAAGATCCATTCCATCTCTGCCAGGCATGCGCATATCTGTAAGAACAATATTAGGTGATTCAATATCTAATTGATTTACAACTTCATTTCCATCTTCAAAAGTAGAAACTTCGAAACCTGCTTCCGATAATCCTTTCTCTAGAACCCATCTTATGGATTCATCATCGTCAGCAACCCATATTTTTTTATACTGCCTCATGCTGATTCAAAACTTTCTTTTTTAGATACTTCGTTTTCATCTTCATCTTCAATTTTTAACGGTAAATAGATAGAAAACTTTGTGCCGGAAGAGGAACTCTCACATTCAATAGCTCCTCCATGTTGACTGACTATTCCTTGTGCAATTGAGAGTCCAAGGCCAGACTTGATTTCTTTACTGGATACAAGAGGAAAAAATATTGAGTCAATTATTTCTTCAGGAATACCAGGACCATTGTCAATAAAGGATATCTCACAAGTTGTTTTGTGAAATGTCCTATTGATGAAAGTCCCAAAATGTATTCTGGTTTTTAGAGAAATTTTATTTTCTCGATCGGTAGTTTTCATGGCATCAACTGAATTATTTGCCAAGTTGTATAGGACCTGAGTCATAAGTGATGAATCAATATTCAATTCAGGCAAAGTAGGATCATAATCCTTAGTTATCTCTATTTTATCTCTAGATATACTTCCTAGATATTCTGGAATAGTTTCAAGAATTGAATGAATATTTTCATCTTCAGGTTGGATCTCAAACTGTCTATCTAAAATTTTTGTAACTAAATCACTTAATCTTTCAGTCTCTTTCAATATAATTTTTGTATAGTCTTTAAGCTCGTCATTTTTTAATTTTGGCTCAAGAAGTTGAGTAGCACCCTTAATACCACTGAGAGGATTCCTTATTTCATGAGCTAAACCCTTTGAAAAAGTAGCTGTGACAGTCGAAATAGTTTGTCTTTTCATCCTATTTAATTCTTTTGTTTGATTAGCATCGTAAAATTCATAAAGAAGATATTTTTTTGAATCTATTTCAAAGAAATTAATTTCATAGGTACAAACTTTCTCAAGACCCCCTTTTAAGTAAATTTTTCGTCTAGATTTCTCCAGAGAATCTTTTTCTGCAAGAAGTCTTTTAAGTTCAAATATATTGCTAGGTTTTTCAGAAAAAATATTTTCAATGCCCTTGCCTTCACTATTCTTTGAATCAAATAACAAAAAAGCTTCTGCTTCATTGCTTGCAAAAATAAAATTTAAATTTTCATCAACAACCAAAACTTTGGAAGAAATATTTTCCATTGTTTTCCTAAGAAGCTTCTTCATTTATTTAATTTCTAATTTAAAAACCTTGAAATTAATACCAGCCTAAGACGTTTTAATTTTAGATCTTTGATTAACTTCAAAGTTTTTAACATATGCCTTTTAAGGCTTATTTCGTTAGCGTACCAACGATATGAGAAAGTATTTTGTATGGATCAGCATTCGAAGCAGGTCTTCTATCTTCAAGGTAACCATTCCAATTATGCTCAACCGTGTAAACAGGAATTCGAATACTTGCTCCTCTGTCACTGACTCCGTATGAGAACTTCTCAATGCTTTGAGTTTCGTGAAGACCAGTTAATCTCTTATCATTGTCTGATCCGTAAGCGGCAATTCCTTCCTCATGGACTTCACCTAGTTTTTCACACATAGATTTAAATAAATCCTCTGAACCACCAGTTCGCATGGCTTCATTAGAAAAGTTTGAGTGCATTCCAGATCCATTCCAATCTCCACTTTTAGGTTTTGGATGGATATTTACTCCAACACCATACTCTTCAGCTATTTTGAAAAGAAGATATCTACTAACCCACAAATCATCTGCTGCTTTAATGCCTTTACCAAAGCATTGATATTCCCATTGACCCAAAGCAACTTCTGCATTGGTTCCTGTTAATGTTATCCCTACGTCTAAGCAAGCTTGCAAATGTGCATCTGATATTTCTCTTCCAACTACGTTAGCAGCACCTACTCCGCAATAAAATTCTCCTTGCGCTCTAGGTTCACCATCCTCCCATCCCAAAGGTTCACCAGTAGTAGGGTCGGTGAAGAAAAACTCCTGCTCAAATCCAAACCACCATTCATCAGAAACAACCTCTGCAGCAGCAGCTCTGTTATTGGATGAATGCGTAGTATGATCTGCTGATTGAACCTGTGTCATTACTAAATCATGCCCATTTGGATTTGAATAAGTTTGCACAGGCAATAAAAGACAATCAGAACTTCCACCTTCGGCTTGTTGAGTCGAAGACCCATCAAAAGACCAATCTGGCGGGGAAGCATCTTCTGTTGCTTTTACTTTACTTCTCATAAAAGGTTCAGGCTCGTAGCCATCTAACCAAATATATTCATATGTTTTCATGTCTGACATTTTTATCTCCTTAATGTTTAACCGAGTTAAATTATCAGAAACAGTGATTATTAATAGTGCAATAATGTATCAATTTAATACATATTTTGCTTTATTTTAGATCATAAAGTCAAAAATTTGCTCTATTTTATCCTCAAAACCTAAAAATTGATGATTTCCAAGCTTAGAAAACGAAATTTTACTATTCTTAAATTTTTTAAGTGAAAGTCTTTGATCAAGAACTTCGTCACCCTCCTGCGCGAGAAGAAAATGATTCTTAGGAAATGTAAGTGTGGGGGTAGAATATTTTTTTAAATTTTCATAATCATTCATAGAGAATGTATCTTTTTTCCCATTATTAAAGTTTTCATAACTGCCAACAATATCAAGCATGCCGGGTAAATGATCATCCACTACTGGGTTTATATAAACTCCTTTCAAATCATATTTATTAGCAAAATAACAAGAATAAAATCCTCCCATTGAGCTGCCAATAAAGCCAGTAATTTCGTTTTCAGATATCAACATTTCAATGAGGTTAACAACTTTATTTGTTGATAAAGGTAAGTCTGGAATTAAAATTTTATCGCCGATACCTTTGTCGGTAAGATATTTTTTACAAAGCTGTGCTTTTGAAGAAGAACTAGAACTATTGAAACCGTGCAGGTAAATTATCACTTTCAGCTAATCCTTCTTTTGTGCAAAACACTAGAAATTCATTAAGAAATTTATTCCATTGAGTTCTTTCATCTCTCTGAAATCCGAATTTCTTAACTGTTGGAATAATATCAATTAGATTATTATGAAAACTCTGAAGGGACATTACCTCTGCCATCTTTGCTTCTAAATAAACCCTTACTTTAAAGGTTGTATTTTCTTCGACTGGATTGATATTGACATTCAATTCAATATCAAAAGTGTAGTTTGATAATTTAGTTGTACTAATTGAGACCTTTTTATTCTCATCTTTAATGGGAATCTCAAAAACATTCATTTTATTTTCATCAAAATCAACTACAAGGGAACTCAAAAGAAAAAAGTTTCTTTCAAATAAAGAATGCAGGTTTTTCAGCTTGAGATATTCCTTCATCAAATCAGTCTATAAAATAGATTCTAAAATTCAACTCAATCATAAGAATTCCATAACATATTTGCCACAAGAGATCGATACGGTTTCCACTTAACAGAAATTTCTTCAAGCTCCATTTCTGAAGGACGATTAGAAAGTTTTTTTAATTTTTGTACGCTAATTTGCAGACCAAGGTCTCCTACTGGCCAGATGTCTTCTCTCTTAAGAGATGCAAGCATGTAGCAATCTGCTGTCCACTTACCTATGCCCTTGATTTTACAAAGTTCTTTTCTAAGGTCTTCATCATTCATCCTATGTAAGGTTGTAAAGTCTAAATCTCCTGCAATACATGCATTAGCAAGCCCAGTGCAATAATCAATTTTTTGTCTGCTTAGCCCTGTTCTTTGAAGATCTTTCTCTGAAACTTTTAAAAAGTTTTTTGGCTCAAATGGCGAAACTATTTTCGCTAATCTATCGAAGATGGCCTTTGCTGAAGCTACAGACAATTGCTGCTCACATATCAATCTAACTAAACCTTCGAATCCTTTTTCTCTTTTAAAAGGAGCTATTTTAGGAATAGATTTGATTAATTTTTCAAGGTCCTTATCAGACTTTAAAAGGTAAGTAAGTTGCTCCTTTTGAGAAGTCATATGTTCTTAAAAGGTAAAAGGGTGCTGGCATCTTGATGATAATCTTTAATATATTTGTCTTCTCTGAGGAGAAAATCACTTATAGCTAGGCTGAAATCATGGTTTTCTATCCAGTGAGAAGAAAATGTAAAAGTAGGCTCAAATCCTCTTTTAATTTTGTGTTCGCCTTGTACGCCAGGATCAAATCTCTTGATGTTTTTTTCAATACAAAAATCTATACCTTGGTAATAACAACACTCAAAATGCAAAGCATCATAATCATTAGATGCTCCCCAATACCTTCCGTATAAATTATTTTGATCATAAAAGAAGAATGAGCCAGCAACCGCCTGACCTTTTTTATATGCCAGGATAATTAATATATTGTCAGCAATGGTTTGCGTTATCTCTTCAAAGAAATCTTTATTCAAGTAACCAGAATGGCCGCTTCTCCTCAGATGAGTGTCTACATAGAAGGAATAAAAATCATCAACGACATCTAAAGATATTTGATTCCCTGTAAACCTCTTTATCTCAAGATCTTGTTCAGCAATTTTTCTTCTCTCTTTTTTTAAATTTTTTCTATTTCGTGAGGAGAAAAACTCTAAAAAGTGATCAAAGCTTTCATAGTTATTATTTTTCCACATGAACTGAACATTCTTTCTAGTGCTGAGCCCAAGAGATTCAAAAAGATCTTTTTCATCTTCTTCTGGAAAAAGAATGTGCCAAGAAGATATCTCGTTTTCCTTAGATACTTTCTGTATGGCTTTAAATATTTGTTCAGCAGTATTTTTTTTATCATTCGATGTGGAATATAGAATTCTTGGACCAGTTGCAGGTGTGAATGGAATCGATGAAACAAACTTTGGGTAATAATATTTCTTATGTTGGTAATATGCATTTGCCCAGCTGTAATCAAAGACAAATTCGCCTTGTGAATTATTTTTTAAATAAAGAGGCATTGCTCCAATTAAAGATTCTTCCTTCCACAAGGTGACATGGAATGGCTGCCACCCAGTTCTTTCTGAAACGCATCCGGATTCTTCTAAAGCATTTAAAAAATCAAAGGAAAGAAAGGGATAACTTTCATGATTTAGTGAATCCCAAGAATGTTTTTTTACATCTTTAATTTGTGAAAGAAACTTTACATGCATATTAGAAACCAAAAAGAATTCCAAAAAATAGAAAAACTCCTATCCAGTTATTACCTTTAAAAATTGAAAGGTAAATTTGTCTCAACCCTAAGTTGATTTGAAAGTTTTGGAAAAAAACAATTCCAAAACATAAAGATAAAAAGAAGAAAAAAGAAAGATCTAAATTGAGCGAAAGACCTACAAAAAAGTAGATAAATAAATGAGCCAACCCTAAAAGAAATACCCATTTCTCTTTTCTTCTACCAAAATATCTTGCTGAGTTACCTATATCTAATTTTTCATCGTCAGCACTATCTATCATCCCATAGACAGTATCGTAAGCAACAACCCAAAGAAAATTAGCTAAAAATATAACCCAAGTGATTAATGAAAGATTATCTTGTGAAGCGAATGCAATCGGTATACCAAAAGAGAACGCCAATCCTAATATCGTTTGTGGAATTGCTAAAAATCTCTTTGCCAGAGGATAAAGAAGAATTAATAAGGCTGCACCCAGTCCCATGTATACGCTTAATTCATTTAATTGGAAAAGAATCCACATGGAAGGAATGCTCAGAAAACCAAATAAAATCAATGCTTCAATAGAAGATACTTTTCCGGATGCAATTGGTCTTTGGCTTGTTCGGAGTACTTTTGAATCGATATCTTTATCGAAAAAATCGTTGATTACACATCCCATAGATCTAGCAAAAAAAGCACCCAGACAAAATAACCATATAGTCTTCATATCTACAGAAGCTTCTGACGCTAACAAAAGAGCACAAAGAGTGGGCCAAAGGAGTAAAAGAGTTCCAATGGGCTTATCCAACCTCATTAGGTAAGCGTAATTTCTAACTCTTTCCATCATGGTGTTATATAATTCTTGCTCATCCAATCTAGCATAAAACTTTATTATTTATGGAAGAATACAAGAAATGGGAATGCATAGTTTGCGGCCTAATTTATGACGAGGCAGAAGGGTGGCCTGATGACGGAATACCACCTGGAACCAAATGGGAAGATGTTCCGGTTGATTGGGTCTGCCCGGATTGCGGTGTAGGCAAAGAAGATTTCGATATGGTCCCTTTTGAAGGGGCTGGAAAAAGTTATTAATGTCCTATACAACAAAAATCTTAATATCCATGCTTTTGGGTATTGGATTAGGATCGTTAATCAATTTATTTTTACTTGAACTATCGCTAATTAATATTGCATTAAATTTATTTGATGCTGTTGGTGAGATTTTTATTTCATCTCTTAAGTTGATGGTAGTTCCTCTTGTATTTTTTTCTTTAGTGTCAGGAGTTGCTCAAATTGAAAATTCAAAAGAACTGGGTTCAATTAGTTTTAAAGCTATTACCTTTTATTTAACAACAACCGCATTGGCTATCTCAACGGCATTATTTTTTGCTAATTTTTTTAATCCTGGAGATGGGGTAGGCCTAGAAACTTCATCAACTTATTCAGCCCCTGAAGCTCCATCTTTAAAGGAAGTCTTAATAAATATTATTCCCACTAATCCAATTCAAGCTATGGCAGATGGAGAAATGTTACAAATCATAGTCTTTTCGATACTAGTAGGATTTGCAATTAAAGGAATGGGGACCTATTCAGTTGGGGCTTCAAACTTTTTCAAATCAGGAAATGACTTAATGCTGCGCTTGGTAGAAATCATAATTATGTTTGCGCCTTTAGGAATTTTTTGTCTTTTGGCTTCCATATTTTCCGAAATAGGTTTTTTTATAATTTATGATTTAGCAGGTTATTTCTTTCTACTCTCGTTTGTATTGATATTTCATGCTTTGGTTACTTACGGATCAATACTTTCATTTTTTAGACTAAATCCATTCGTTTTCTTTAGGAAACTCAGAGAGGTTTTGTTATTTGCATTCAGTACATCGTCTAGCAGCGCAACAATGCCGTTAACTTTAAAAACGGTTAAAGAAAAACTTGGTGTTGATCAGTCAGTCGCGTCATTTTGTATTCCTCTTGGAGCAACTATAAACATGGATGGAACTGCAATTATGCAAGGCATTGCAACAGTTTTTATTGCTCAAGCTTATGGTGTTGATTTACAAATTACAGATTATTTAATGGTTATTTTGACAGCTACTCTAGCCTCAATCGGAACAGCTGGTGTTCCGGGTGTAGGTCTTATAATGCTTGCAATGGTTTTGCAACAAGTTGGTCTCCCTGTGGAGGGAATCGCTTTGATCATAGGCGTGGATAGACTTTTAGATATGATCAGAACAGCAGTAAATGTATCTGGAGACTCAATGATTGCTTGTATTATTTCTTCAACTCAAGGCACCTTGAATAAATCAAAATTCTTTGATTGAGTCATTTTTAAACTCATATAATAAAAGACAATTTTCTGATAAATTAGCGCGATCTTTAGGAGAACTTTATGGAATCTAATCTAATTTTACCGCCACTTTTTGGTATTTTTGGTTTGGCTGTTGCCTTTATTTTGTACTTATTAGTTATGAGATATGACGGTGGTACAGACAAGGTTAAAAAAATTGGTGATCAAATTCACTTGGGTGCTATGGTTTTTATGAGACGTGAATACACTTACCTTGCAATGTTTGTAGCTGCTCTAATTGTTCTCTCTTATTTATTTTTAGGTCTAAATACCGCTTTAGCTGTAACAGCCGGGGCATTATCATCATCTCTTGCTGGATGGCTTGGAATGTTCTCTGCAACTAAAGCAAATGTTAGAACCGCAACTGCTGCATCTGAGTCTGGAGCTCAAGCTGCCCTTTCTGTGGCTTTTTATGGTGGATCAATTATGGGACTATGTGTTGCTTCTCTTGGATTGGTAGGTCTAGGAGGCCTTTACTTTTATTTCGGAGGTGATCCTGATACTGCTAGAGCAATAGAAGGGTTTGGAATGGGAGCGTCATGTGTCGCTCTATTCTCTCGTGTAGGAGGTGGAATTTTTACAAAAAGTGCTGATGTTGGTGCTGATTTAGTTGGAAAAGTTGAAGCAGGAATACCAGAAGACGATCCAAGAAATCCTGGAGTTATTGCTGACAACGTTGGAGATAATGTTGGAGATGTTGCTGGTATGGGTTCTGATATTTTTGAATCATATTGCGGAGCTATGATTGCATCAATTGCAATTGCTGCCACAATCGATAATACCGGAATGATGGCGCTACCTTTAGCCTTAGCTTCCCTTGGACTATTGGCATCTATACTTGGAATTATAATAGTTAGAGTATTTTCCAAAGCAGACCCTGGAACAGCTTTAAGAACGGGGACTATAGGATCAGCGATTCTTTTTATAATTTCAGCTTACTTTTTAATTCAAATGATTTTGACTGAAAACGCAGTAAACACTTGGTTAGCAGTATTAGCTGGTGCAGTAGGTGGAGTCATTATTGGATTGATTACAGAATATTACACTGGATCAAAACCAGTTCAGAAAATTGCTAAATCTGGGGAAACAGGTCCTGCTACAGTCATGATTACAGGACTTTCAGTTGGCATGCAATCTGTA
The DNA here is from genome assembly GCA_902578495.1 of uncultured SAR86 cluster bacterium. Taxonomy (GTDB): domain Bacteria; phylum Pseudomonadota; class Gammaproteobacteria; order Magnimaribacterales; family AG-339-G14; genus CACNYO01. The sequence goes on along the minus strand of CACHCY010000010.1, from coordinate 17,849 downwards.
GTTCTTCCTATTCTTGTTCTGGCTACAATAATTTGGGTTTCTACCTCGCTTGTTGGTTTGTACGGTGTAGGCATAGCCGCGGTTGGAATGCTTGCTACGGTTGGAATAACAATGGCTATTGATGCTTACGGTCCCGTTGCCGATAATGCCGGAGGTATTGCAGAAATGTCTGGTATGGGAAGTGAAACGAGAGAAATAACTGATTCTTTAGACGAATTAGGTAATTCCACAGCTGCAATTGGTAAAGGCTTTGCAATAGGAGCAGCTGCATTAGCAGCTCTGGCAATTATTGCTGCTTTTGTTGAAACAGTTGCTCACAATAGAGGTAGCTTTGAATTACTTCTCTCAGATCCCAGAGTTCTTGTAGGTATGTTTATAGGAATTTCCATTCCTTTTCTCATCTCCTCTATCACCATGACAGCCGTAGGGGATGCCGCCTTCGATATGATCAATGAGATAAGAAGACAATTCAGAGAAATTCCTGGTTTATTAGAAGGAAATGCAGAGCCAGATACCGCTAAGTGTGTTGATATCGCAACTTCAGCTGCATTAAAAAGAATGCTTCTACCGGGAGTAATTGCTGTAAGTGCTCCAGCTGTCGTTGGTTTTGGTCTTGGTCCAGAATCTCTTGGAGGAATGTTAGGAGGAGGTTTGATAGGTTGTGTATCTATGGCTTTGATGATGGCTAATGCTGGTGGAGCTTGGGACAACGCAAAAAAATTCATTGAAAAAGGTAACCTAGGAGGAAAAGGAACAGATACTCATTCTGCAGCTGTAGTTGGTGACACTGTTGGAGATCCATTCAAAGATACTTCAGGGCCTTCGATGAATATCTTAATCAATGTTATGGCAATTGTTAGCTTGGTGATTTCACCTCTGTTGTAGCTACTACTGGGCTTTTATATATACTTGATCCTGACCAATCCATCGATCAATAAGTTTCTCTAGTTTGGTAGATTCCAAATTAGAGATCCTTTCGGTGAGAGACTGGCTTAATTTGAGAAGTTGAGCATCTCTGGATATGTCTGAGATTTTAAAATCTATTCCTCCTGATTGTTTCAAGCCTAACAATTCTCCCGCACCTCTCAATTCCAAATCTATTTCAGATATATCAAATCCATTTGAATATTTTTTCATTGCTTCGAGTCGCTTTTGAGCATTTTCACTTACTGGATCTTGATAAAGTAAAGCACAATAAGAATCCATATCTGGCCCTCTGCCAACTCTCCCTCTCAATTGATGAAGTTGAGATAAACCTAATCTCTCAGCATTTTCTATTATCATCAGACTTGCATTAGGAACATCCATGCCTACCTCAATTACGGTTGTACACACCAATATATCAATCAATCCATTTCTGAAGTCTAAGATATTTTTTTCTTTTTCTTCGTTGTTGAGTTTGCTGTGAACTAAATTCGATCTCAGCTCAGGAGCATTTTCTCTAATCCATTCGAGGCTAGTTTCTGCTGATTGCACATCGAATGAATCATTGTCTTCAATCATAGTACAAAGCCAATATACTTGATTGCCAGCTTTGCATACTTTTTGAAGCCTGTTTACGATCTCCAGCCTCTTATCATTCGATAAAACTACTGTTTTAACTGGATTTCTCCCTGGAGGTAGTTCATCTATGATTGATAAATCTAAATCTGAAAAGATGGTCATAGCTAAAGTTCTTGGAATTGGCGTTGCTGTCATGAATAACTGATGAGGCATCTCTTCAGATTGTGATTTTGATGCCAGATCAAATCTTTGCTTAACACCAAATCTTTGTTGCTCATCAACAACTATTAGAGCAAGACTCTTGAATTCAATATTTTTTTGAAAGACTGTATGAGTCCCAATGAGAATATCAATCTCACCATTTATTAATTTTTTTTCAATCTCTTCTTTATCCTTTTTTTTTGTTTTTCCTAAGATAAGCTCGATAGAGATATTTTTGTCTTTGAACCAATTAACAAAGTTTTCAAAATGCTGTTTAGCAAGAACCTCAGTGGGGCACATCAACACAGATTGTTTTTTATTTTGATAGCATATGTTCATTGCCGCAGCAGCAACTATAGTTTTTCCTGAGCCAACATCACCTTGAATGAGTCTTCTCATTGGCTTTTTCTCTTGAAAGTTCATCATGATTTCTTGAACAACTTTTTGCTGAGCTTTTGTTGGATGGAAAGGAATATTTAAATTAAAAGTCTCTAGATCTAATTTTTGACTTGAAAGATCGAAGGATTTCATTTTATTTATCCTTTCAGAAGAAATATTTATAGCAATTTGATTAGCCGCAAATTCTTCCACTATCAATCTCTTTTGCGCGGGATGCTTAAAAGTTCTGAGCTGATTAAGATCATCATCAACTGAAGGCATATGTATCTTAGAAATAGCATCTCTACCTTTAGGAAAATCCATATTTTTGCTTTCAAAGAAATCATCTGCATCTTTCATGCAGATATCATCTAAATTGAGACCACTTAAAGCTTGTCTAATTATTGCTTTTAGCCTGAATTGGGTCAGACCAGAGACAGTTGGGTACACAGGAGTATAGGTATTATCTAAGCTAGGTCTCTCAGAGGAAAGAAATACTTTATAGCTTGGATGAAACATTTCTATTTTAGATCCGCTAATTTTCACATTTCCGTAAGCTCGAACTATTTTGCCTTTTTCAAAAGCTTTAGCTTGAGCTTGAGAAAAATAAAACATTCTTATGTTAAGAAAACCAGTTCCATCAGTAATCTTAGCTAAAAAAGATCTTTTTCCAGGAAAGAAAATTTTACTTTCTATAATTTCACCCTCTACATGAACAGTTTGATTTTGGTCTAGATCTTTTATTTCATTCAATAGAGTTTTATTTTCATACCTTATCGGTAAATGAAAAATTAGATCCTCTATCGTAAAAATATTTAGAGAGTTTAATTGTGTTTCGATTTTTGGACCGACGCCTTTAATTTTTTTTAGGTCATCCGTCAGCGCTAAAGACACTATTCTTTATAAGCTATGGATTCAATTTCAATCGAGGAGTTTTTTGGCAAAGCAGAAACTTCATATGCGGCTCTTGCGGGGTAGGGCTTTTCTAGAACCTTTTCCATTATTTCATTTACTTTTTGAAAATTTGATAAATCTGTAAGCAAGACATTAAATTTAATGACATCATTAATGGAGCAGCCAGCTTCTTTGCAGATTGCTGAAATATTAGTGAAAACTTGAATAGTTTCTTCCTCAAATCCCTCAACCAGCTCCATCGACGCTGGGTCTAAACCTATTTGACCCGATATAAAAAGAAACTTATCAACTAATACCGCCTGAGAATAGGTTCCTATTGCTTTAGGTGCCTCATCAGTATGAATTATTTTTTTCATCCTGTTATCTTATTCTCAACTTTCTATCTTCTGATGAATGGACTCTATTAACTGATATTACATTTTTTGTTTTCTTTAAGGCTTTCATAACTTTTGCCAAATCATCTCTTCCAGATACTTCAATAATTAGGAAAAGTTGAACTTGATTTCCAGCCGGAGTCTCACCCCTTATTCCTTCAATATTTTTATTCATTTCAGAAATGGCAGAAGAAATTTCTGCCAAGATGCCCGGCCTGTCTTGAGTTGTTACAACAAGTTCTGCAGAAAAGTTTCCATCAATATCATCTTCCCATTGCACAGGTGCGCACAAGGAAGGATCATCTTTAATAGGCAAAATGTTTTTGCATCTTTCTTGATGAATAACCATCCCTCTGCCTGCAGTGAAATGAGCTACAACTGGATCTCCTGGGATAGGTTTACAACAAGGTCCATAATTAACTAGCAGCCCTTCTGAGCCAGAGATTTGTAAATTACTTGACTCAATTAAACTAGGCGAATCAAAATCAACTGCCTGCATAATTTGATTAGCCACAAAATTACTTGGCCTCATCCCCAAGCCTATTTGCTGTAAAAGGTCATTAAGAGAATTAACTTTCAAAGAATCTAGAAGTTTAGACATTCTTGATTTAGGAATGCTCCTTAATTTTAAGTTATGTTGCGCAAGAGAATTCTCTAAAAGTTTCTTGCCAAATTTTCTTGCCTCTGAAGATCTTAAATTTTTTAATTGATGCCTGATGGCACTTCTAGCCCTGGAGGTAACTACCATTTCAAGCCACGATGGCTGGGCTTGAGGTATATCATCAGTAATAATTTCAACGGTTTGTCCACTCTCAAGAGGAACGCTCAAAGGAGCCAGATTTTTATTAATTCTGCAACCTCTGCAATGAAGACCGACATCAGAATGAACCATGAAAGCAAAATCAATAGGAGTTGACCCTTTTGGTAATTCGATAATTCTTCCCTTAGGAGTGAAAACATAAATTTCGTTAGGCACCAATCCTGTTTTTATAATTTCAACAAAGTCTCTCGAGTTTTCTGTATTCTTTTGGATTTCTACTAAATTGTTTACCCATCTTCTTGCTCTAGCTTGAACGGGACTATCTTTTTCTTCTCCAGACTTATATAACCAATGAGCAGCAATCCCGAATTCTGCTAACTCGTCCATTTCATTAGTTCGTATCTGTATTTCAACGGGCAGACCATCAAATGTTATGACCCCAGTATGCAAGGACTGATAAGAATTAGATTTAGGAATGGCAATATAATCTTTAAATCTTCCCTCAATCGGGCTAAAAGCATTATGTAAAACTCCAAGCGCTTTATAACAATCCATTGCAGATTCAACTGTTATTTTAAAAGCATATACATCCAAAACTTCAGATAAAGGTTTTCCTTGTTTTCTCATTTTTTTGAAAATTCCATAAAGGTGTTTTTGTCTACCTATGACATCTCCAGCTAAATTATTCTCCTTCAATTTTTCCTTAATAGATTTTTCTATTTTAGACAAGATCCTTTTTCTTCCTTTAGTTGCAGTATCTATAGCTTTTCTGAGAATTGTAGCTCTGTGAGGATTTAGAACTTCAAAAGCTCTATCTTCCAATTCTCTATATATTTGATGCATGCCAATTCTATGTGCGATGGGCGCATAAATTTCAATGGTTTCTTTAGAAATCCTTTTTTGTTTAGCTGTGGCTAGATGATTCAACGTCCGCATGTTATGAAGTCTATCTGCCAGTTTGACAACAATTACTCTAATATCTTGCGACATTGCCAGGACCATTTTTTGAAAATACTCAGCTTGTTCATCTTCCTTGCCGCTAATTTTTATTTTGTCGAGTTTACTTACTCCATCAACAAGATTAGCTACCTCTTTATTAAATTCCTTTGATAAAAAAGACTTTGGTATACCCGAATCTTCGATGACATCGTGAAGCATTGCAGCGGAAAGACTATCTCCATCCATTTTGAATTTTGCTAATATTTCTGCAACAGCTACAGGATGCGTAACATAAGGGTCACCACTTACGCGATATTGACCTGAATGTGCATTGGCTGCAAAAAAGAAGGCTTTCTTAACTTGCTCCAATTGATCTGAGTCCATATAAGTCTTCAGACTTTTTGTTAAATCTTTTATAGAAGATACTTCAGCAGCCATATCACTGAAATTCTAACAAAATTGGAGAAAAATGGAGATTAAGTCTCTGAATCAGATGTGAGTTGTTCAGAAAGTTCTTCTTCAAAAATATCGAAATTAAATTCTTGAATATTGTCTTGAGTAACTGTCCCAGCAGCGATCTCTCTGAGAGCAACAACAGTTGCCTTATCATCGCCGCTATCTATAGTTGGTTCTCTACCATCAAGAGCTATTTGTCTGGCTCTTTTAGCAGCAAGCTTAACCATTTCGAAACGATTCGGGATTCTCTTTAAGCAATCTTCTACAGTAATTCTAGCCATACTAACCTCGGAGTGATTGGATTCTACTTAATTTATAGTCCTTATTCCAGCAATTTCTTTACATGTGATGATGTAATCCTATTTACAAAATCCTTTGGATTACATCGGTCAAGAATTACAGTTTTAAGATCTTGGAGAGCTGTCTCAAATTTGTCATTAAGGATGAGAAAATCGTAAATTTCTGAGTTAGATATTTCATTTTTTGCTTCATTAATTCTTTTTTCTATAATTTCACTCTCATCAAGATTTCTATCAATAAGCCTCTTTTTTAAGTCATCTATAGAAGGCGGCAATAAAAAGATCAAATAACATGGTATTTTGCTTTTAACTTGCTTCGCACCTTGCCAATCTAATTCAAGTATAACCGTCTTGCCTTGACTGGCTAATGTGTTAACAGTTTCCTGAGAAGTTCCATAATAATTATCAAATACCGTTGCATGCTCTAAAAAATCATTTTTTTTTATTTTATCTTCAAAATTTTTTTTATCAGTAAAGAAATAGTCAACTCCATCTTTTTCGTTTAACCTCTTTTCTCTTGTTGTGTGAGAAATACTTAAAACAGTATCTTCTGATCTTGGATCTTCTAGGAGCTTTTTTATAAGACTTGTTTTTCCTCCCCCAGAGGGACTCGAAATAACAAAGATGTTTATATTTTGTTTATCCATTATCATATTAAATTATGCACCCATTTATAAAAAAGGCTATCGAATTAGAAGCTCTTAAATTCGGTGATTTCACTTTAAAGTCAGGACTTAAAAGCAAATATTTTTTTAATATTGCGAGTTTTTTTAATGGTCAAGACATGCACTTTTTGGCTAGCCAATATTTTAAAGTTATTCAAAAAGCGAATTTAGAATTTGATGCTATGTATGGGCCGGCATACAAAGGCATACCGTTGGCAACATCGATAAGTCAGCTTTTCTACGTTGAGGAGAAGAAAAAAATTGAACTTATATTTGATAGAAAAGAAATTAAAGATCATGGTGAGGGTGGCAAGCTGATAGGAGATATTTCTGGAAAGAAGATATTAATAATAGATGATGTTTTGACTGCTGGCACGGCAATTAAAGAGACTGTTGAAATAATTCAACAAAATAATGCCAAAACCGTTGCAGCAATAGTGGCGCTCGATAGAATGGAGAAGGATGCAAATTCTCTTACATTTAAAGAAACCCTTGAAAAAAGCTTATCAATTCCAATATTAAGTATTGCAACTTTTGAAGATTTAAAAAAAATATAGATGTTCTCAGGAATAGTACAAACAAAAAGTGAAGGGCACGAATCCAGCAAAACGGACTCTGGCATAAAGTTAAAAATCACTTCTAATGAATCTTTCTATCTAAATATAAAAAAAGGAGATAGTGTTTCGGTAGACGGAGTATGTCTGACTGTCACAGATTTTGGAAAAAATTACGCATTCTTTGATGTCATTCCTGAAACTCTTCGATGCACCAACCTGAATGAAATTAATGAAAATAGGATTTTCAATCTTGAACGGTCCTTAAAGTTTGGTGATGAAGTTGGAGGACATTTGGTTTCTGGGCATGTGCACGAAACCGGCACAGTAGAGGAGGTTACTTTTGGAGATGAGTATATACTCAAGATATCTTTTTCAAACAACTTAAGTAAATACCTATTTAAAAAAGGATACGTTGCTATCAATGGTGCCAGTCTGACTATCAAAGACAAAGAAGAGAACCATTTAACTGTTGCTTTGATCCCTGAAACTTTACTGGCAACAAATCTAAATAATCTGGTTAAAGGCGATAAAGTTAATTTAGAAGCTGACCAACAAATTGTTGCAACTGTTGATTCCGCAAGTAACTAAAAATTAGGACAGTAATCCTTTAACAATTTTGCTGATTGTAGCAGGATCGGCTTGACCGGAAGTTTTATCCTTAAGGACTTTCATAACATTGCCCATGTCTTTCATTGAATTAGCAGATAAATCACTAATAGTTTCTTTAGCTAATTTTATAATCTCTTCTTCGTTAATCTGTTCAGGAAGAAAACCTTGAATAATCTCTATTTCTTTTTGTTCTTTTTCGGCAAGTTCATTTCGTCCAGCATCATTATATTGTTTGATTGAATCATTACGTTGTTTAATCATCTTTTGTAGAATACTAAGCTCATCATTATTGTTTAAATCTGAACCTTGAGATATTTCTTCTTTTTGAAACTCAGCCAAGATCAGTCTAAGGACCATAGTTATTTCTTTATTACCCTCTTTAAGAGACCTAACGCTAGCCTCCTTTATTAAAGGTTTAAGTAAATCTGACATGAAGTTAAACGCCGACTCTATTTCTAGGTAACATGCCGACTCTGCTTCTTTTGGCTTGACGTTTTACAGCAGCAGCAGCTTTTCTTTTTCTCACAGAAGTTGGTTTTTCATAAAATTCTCTTTTTCTGACTTCAGAAATGACACCCGCACGATCACAAGATCTTTTGAATCTTCTCAAACCTGAATCAAATGATTCATTTTCTTTTAACTTAATTATTGGCATATATATCCCTAGGTGGGCAATTCTATAGATAAAAAGCTTATTTGCAAAATTAAATATATTTCCTGATAAGCTTTACCTATGGCAATTTTAGGAATTGAAACCTCATGCGATGAAACGGCTATAGCTGTCATTGATAGCCCCAGTAAGAAAATTCTTTGTGAGGCATTATTTAGTCAAATAGATCTGCATAATCTATATGGTGGAGTTGTCCCTGAATTAGCTGCTAGGGATCATATTTCAAGGTTAGTTCCACTGATTAAGAATGAGTTTGAAAAAAACCACTTATCTTTTGAGATTCTTGATGCGATTGCAGTATCTAAAGGACCGGGGTTAAGAGGACCGCTGTTAGTAGGAAATACCATTGCAAATTCCATTGCTTATGCACTGAAAATTCCAGTTATAAATGTCCATCATATGGAAGCTCATCTTTTGATGCCATTGCTTGATGCCAACCCGCCAAGTCTGCCATTTGTTTCTCTTCTAGTCTCTGGAGGCCATACATTAATTGTTAAGGTGGATGAAGGTGGGAGATATACAATTATGGGTGAGACTAAAGATGATGCCTTGGGAGAAGCCTTTGATAAAACAGCAAAATTACTTAATTTGGGTTACCCTGGTGGACCTGAAATTGAAAAGCTAGCCAAGATTTCTCAAATTGATAGATTTAAATTTCCTCGACCCATGATTAATTCTGATTGTCTAAATTTAAGCTTCAGCGGACTAAAAACTGCAGTTCTATACGCCGTCCAAAAATTAGATACTCTTTCAGATGAAGACAAAATTGATATATCAAATAGTTTTCAAAATGCAGCGGTAGACTGCATCGTAAGCAAAGTATTAAAAGCCTCCATCCAAGAAAATATTTCTGATTTAGTTGTTTCTGGAGGTGTGGCAGCAAATGAATTTTTAAGGTGTTCATTAGCAGATGCAATGCCATCGAATGTGAAGTTACATTTTCCTGATTTGAAGCACTGCACCGATAACGGTTTAATGGTTGCTCATGCCGGCTTAATGAAAATAGAAAATTCTGAAAAAAACTATTACATTGAAGCAAGAGCAAGATGGTCTTTAGAAGAGAATAACGATGCAAGATAAAGTATTCATAGAAGACCTAGAAGTTGAAACAATCATTGGAATTTTTGGCTGGGAAAGAAAGGTCAAACAGATTGTTAAAATATCTCTGGAAATGGATTTTAATATCAGTGATGCTGCGAAAACAGATAATATTGATCAAGCTCTCGACTACAAGTCCATAGGAAAAGACATCTCGAGCTTTGTTGGAAAATCAAGCTTTCAGTTGGTAGAAACAATGGCTGATAAAATTGCAAAAAGGGTTCTTAAAAACAAATCTATTGAAAAGGTTGAGGTTAAAGTGGAAAAACCCGGCGCGTTGCGAGGATCAAAGTCAGTTGGCATAAAAATAGTTAGAAAAAATTAATGTCTCTCGTGTTCTTCAGTCTTGGCAGCAATATCGAGCCATCAAAAAATTTATCTGATGCAAGAATTGAACTAAGTAAGTATTTTTCCTTAAAAAAATTCTCTAGTACTTATCAGTCTCCATCAGCAGGATTTGATGGAGCAGATTTTTTAAACGAAGTTCTTTGTTTCGAGACTGGTCTAGAGGTAAGCGAAGTTCTAAAAATAACCAAAAATATAGAAAAGAACATGGGTAGAGAAAAAACATCAAAGAAATACTCTGATCGAAATATAGATATTGATTTGATCCTCTATGATTCTTTTGTGGGAGAGGTTGAATCTACAAAATTACCTCACTCAGATATTGAGAATTACAACTTCGTTCTTATTCCGTTAAAAGAAATTGCCGGCGAAATGATTCATCCTTCTTTAGGAATTTCTATGAAGGATTTAGCTGAACAAAAAAAATTTACCAATAAATTATTGAAGCTTGATTAAATTTCTTCTCCCAGAGATCTGGCTTTTTCATAGATCTCAGCCTCATCATTTTTAAGATATTTACAAGCAACAGCAAGCAACCCAAAAGGCAAAATAAGAACCACAAGAGTAAAGGTCATAGCATTTTTCAGTGCAGGGCCAGGAAGGAGTCCTGAATTAATATAGATATCACTGACCATTCCAGTTAAATAAGGCCCAAGAGCTAATCCAATCATGCTCAACATTAATATAAAAAATGCACTTGCAACTGCTCTCAACCTAGGAAGAACTAATTCTGTAACAGTTGAAGCTGCACAACCTAACCATGCAGTAGAGGCAATGTGATAAACGAATTTCCAAGTAAATGAAGCGACTAAATTTTCTGAATGAATAAAACCTATAGCAGTAACACCAGTTAATACAGCCGAGGCCATTATTAAATAAAGCTTGCCATTAACATAGGTCTCCCTGAGTTTATCTCCAAGGATACCTCCACAAATAACCCCAATCATTGAACCGAATACAGTAATCAAGCCATAAATAATTCCAACTTCAGTAGCAGTCATTGAAAAATTTCTTATGTAAAAAGATGGTCCAAAAGCACCCAAGGCATAGGTTACAAATGTTATGAAAGGAAAAGAGAGAAGACCCAGCAAGAGAGCTTTGCTTTTGAATATCAACAAAAATGCAACCGGATCTCTGTTTTTTAAGCCATGTATCCAATTACAAATTACGTAAACACCAATTCCAAAAGCAGTCCATTGAAGAAAGTCTCCAGTTAGAACGTAAAGATAATAAGAAGCGAGAAAAATTAAAACAGTAAAGATGATATTTATAGAAAGCTCTTTTTTGAATTTATCTGATCCCAGTAAGCCAAAAGGAGTTAGGCCGACTAACTCTTTGAAAGTTTCCTTTAAAGGATTTTTTGATTCTGAGCCAACTAAACCTTCACTCAATCCTCTTGGTGGTTCTTTAATTTGCCAAGTCAAAACAGCTAAAAGCATACCCGGTATGCCAACTGCCATAAAGGCTACTTGCCATCCTTTTAAACCAAATGGAGCTTCTGAAATAATTGGGTATGCATTATTCCAGTTATCAACGATCAGACCTCCTATGAAAATACCTATACCGGAACCTATGTAAAGTCCGCTAGCGTATATTGAGATCACGGTTGCTCTTACCTTAGGAGAGAAATAGTCAGCTAAAAGAGAATATGCCGATGGGCTTGCACTGGATTCTCCTATCCCGACTCCAAATCTATATACAGATAAAGCCAAAAAAGATTTGGCAGTTCCGGATAAAAAAGTCATGAAACTCCAAAAAGCTAAGCCAATACTAATTAAGTTTTTACGATTCCATGTATCAGCCAGTTTTCCCATGGGAATTCCAACAACTGAATAAAAAACAGCAAAAGCTGTTCCGTATAAGAAGCCTATATCGCTATCCGATATACCCAGGTCAGCTTTAATATCTTCAGCAAGAATAGTAAGTATTTGTCTATCAATAAAATTGAAAACATAGACAAGCACAAGCAATGCGAGAGCAAACTTCGCGCTCCTTCCGCCGACTTCTGGAATTCCTTTATTCAATTATTTAGCCAATGCAACAGCTGATCCAGTTATGACAGTAACATCATCTTGATTAGTTGTTTCAATATTTAAATCTACGAGAGTCTCTCCATTTTCTTCTCTGATTGACATTACAGTAGCTTTGCTTGTAAGGGTATCTCCAGGCCAGACCTGATTAGTGAATCTAACTCCAAATTTTTTTAATAGAGCATCCCCAACATAATTGGTAAGCATTTTTCCTGTTAAACCCATTGAAAGCATTCCGTGTGCAAATACAGATGGATAACCAACTACCTTAGTAGTAAATATTTCGTCGCTATGTAGAGGGTTGTAATCACCAGAGGCACCAGCGTATTGAACTATTTGAGTTCTTTTAAGATCTTCAACAACCACCTCAGAGTGGGTATCTCCAACATTAATTTTTGATTTATCTAACATTTGATTCTCCTAATTTTCTACTGGTTTTTCTGTTTGAACGCCGACTCCAATAGCCGTTACAACTAGTTCTCCATTTTGATCTCTAAATTCTGTAACTGATTCACTAAACTTCAGTTTACCGGCTCTTTTACTATCTTTTTCCCAAGTTTTTCCTGGTTTTGTTTCTGGCGTGAGAATATCTCCAGGTCTAACAGGTCTATGATATTCAAAATGTTGTTCTGCATGGAGCCCCATTGCTGCACCGCCGCCATCACCGCCTGAAGAAGATCCTTCTTTTTTGGCGCCAGTTGGTTCTTTTCCTGAACCAAACCAACCATTACCGTCTATCTTTGGTCTTAAAAAGTAATCAGGATCAAACTGTGCACTTGCTTGAGTAAAAGTTGGGGGAGCGATTATTGAACCTATGTCTGAATCATTTGCATGATCTTCGTCATAGTAAATTGGATTAGGGTCTCCTATTGATCTCGCAAACATCATGATGTGACTTTTCTCAATGGGCATATCTTTTTTTGACATAATTTTCTCCTTTTAACTAAGTTCTATCTTTTACAAGATCCCAAGCAGATTCTGCAAGTAATCTTGCCCTCATTCCTGTCTCTTCAGCATTGACTCCAGCAGCAGTACCATCTCTTACTCTCCCCATAATGCCTTGAGATATTCCGGCTAATTTGAATAAATTAAAAGACATATAAAGATCCCATTCTGAGTCGATGTAATAATCAACCTTGTCGGCATAGAGCTTTAGGTATTCTTTTTCAGTTGGAATTCCTAAATTCTTACATTGAGCTGCATCCGAGAGAATAGGGTTCAGTTTATATTGTAAACAGTGATAACTGAAATCTGCCATTGGATCTCCGAGAGTTGAAAGCTCCCAATCCAATATTGAAGCTACCTGATCAGATTCATTATCAATAATGACATTTGTAAGGCTAAAATCACCGTGCACTAGACACAGAGGTTTTTCGGTAGGTAAATTCTCAGGCAACCATTCCATTAGATTATTCATTGCTTCAATAGTTTCAGTCTCAGATGCAACATATTGCTTAGACCATCTGGAAACTTGTCTGGCCACATAATTTCCAGACCTTCCATAATCTTCAAGGCCTATATCGCTAGGTTTTACATTATGTAATTTATAGATGGTTTCACTTAAAGATTTATAGATATCACTTCTTTGTTTGTTATCTTTAGCTTCAGGAATATGAGGCTCCCAAAACACAGTTCCTTCTACAAAACTCATTAAGAAAAATTCTGTTCCTATTACGCTTTCATCCTCACAGTGAAGATATGCAACAGGCACTGGTACGTCTGTCATATTTAGGGCTTTAATAACTTTGTACTCTCTATCGACAGCATGAGCTGATTTCAAAAGTAGACCAGGAGGCTTTCTTCGGAGAACGTATGAATCATTCGAAGTTTTTATAAGGTATGTAGGATTTGATTGACCACCTTTGAATTCTTCTACAGTAATTGGCCCGCTGAAATTTTCCAAATGCTTTGCCAAATAATCATTCAATTTTTTGGTATCAAACCCATGTTTTTCTGAAACTGGCATGGTGCCAGCAAAAAGCTCACTAGTATTTTGATCAGTCAATTAATTCTCCCTACTGATGTATTTTTTAATTTAAAGATCTTCCGCCGTCAACCCTAATAATTTGACCGGTTATATATTTATTTTCTACTAAATGAAATACTGCAGAAGATATATCCTCTGCGCTTCCAATCCTTCCTAAAGGAATGTTCATAAGAATTTTCTCATCTGGATCAGGATTTTGCTCTGGCCAAAGGATAGCTCCTGGGGCAACTCCGTTTACCCTAATCTCTGGGGCAAGCTTCCTGGCTAATGATTTTGTTATGGTTTCTAATCCCCCTTTAGCAATTGAATAAATTGGAAACTTTTCCATTCCTCTAATTACCATTGCATCAGTGATATTCACTATCGACCCATAATTTTTTTTCAATTCATCTTTAAAATTTGAGACTAAGTAATAAGGGGCTTTAACATTAGAATTTATTAAGTCATTCCAATTAGACCCTTCATTAATTTCTAGGTCATCGCTATAAAAAGTAGAAGCATTATTTACAAGTACATCTAATCGACCAAAGATATCTTTAACTTCGTTACAGAAGTTGTTTATTCCTTCAATATCATTAAGGTCATATTGAATTATTTCACAACTGTTTTCTCTCTCTGAATTAAGTTGATCTTTAAGATTTTCTGCTTCTTTTTCAGAATTATTGAAATGACAAATAATATTGAAATCATTTTTATGAAAATATTCACATATGGATTTACCAATCCTTTTTGATCCTCCTGAAACATAAATAGTTTTTTTCATAAATTTGTTCTTGTTTTTCTAATTATGTTAAGTCTCAACTCTGAGAGTTTAGATTTTTTATCTTCATCTTTCATGTCTTTTAATGAGCGGTTAATTTCAATCTTTGATTCCTCAAGCTTATCTGCAATATTTAACATTAATGAAGGCTCTAAAGATAAACTTGAACCTCTTACTTTTAGTAAATCACCGCATAGCTCCATTGCTTTTCTTACAGAAGATGGCTCTCTAAAAAAAGACATTTTGTAAAGGCTATCTAGAATTTCTAAATCAGAATTTTTCTGAGTAAATAATCGAATACACTCTTGAATCTTGTCAGATAACTTTGAAAACTTTTTTGGTATTTTTAGAAGTTCATTAGTTTTCTTTTGATCTATTGAAAGTGAATTAACAGCAGCCCATCTTTCAATATCTCCAACATACTTCTTTTTTATATGCTCTATTAGATCGATAACCTCTTTTATGTCACGTAAATCGAAAAAATAATGCAAGCAATCCGCTTTATTTAACAAGCTGAAGTATTCTTCTGGATGTTCAGAAATTAACGCTTTTTGAGTTTCGATCCAAACTCTTTCGGCAGATAAAGATAAAAATTCATCCTTGCTGAACTTTGTTTGCATCAAGTTGATTGTTTCGTCTGATACTTTAAATCCAAAAGATTTCAGAGTTGCGGCAAATCTTGCGCACCTAAACACTCGAAGGGGGTCTTCTGTAAAAAATTCTGAGACATGTTTAATTAATTTATTATTTATGTCTGCTACGCCAGCGAATGGATCAATAAGCTCACCGTTATCTTTTTTAGCGATAGCATTCATTGTGAAATCTCTTCTCTTAAGATCCTCTTCGATTGTAACCGAGGGATCAAAAATAAATTTAAATCCTTGATGACCATGAGATACTTTTTTTTCTTTTCTAGCTAAAGCATATTCCTCCTTAGTTTCTGGATGGAGAAAAACTGGAAATTGACTATTTATCTTTTTAAACCTTTTAGCTAAAAGATCCTCTTCAGTTGAACCAACAACAACCCAATCTTTTTCTTTTATTTCACGGCCAATAAGCTCATCTCTGACAGCTCCGCCAACTAAGTAAACATTCATTGAGTCAGTTTATTTTATTTACCGAAAATTTTCTTCCATCCTCTAACCTCATTGCAGTTAATTTCCTGTTCCATACGCAACCCGTATCAAGAGCATGGATTCTTTCTATATTTGTTTTCCCTTCCAAAGCAGCCCAATGACCAAAAAGTACTGATCTGTGTTTCTTCATAATTTTTAAATCATAAGAAAACCAAGCTTTGAAATTATCCTTAAGTTCACTTTTTTTGCCTTTGAACCTCAAGTCCATTACTTCATTTTCATCTACCGCCCTAACTCTTGTGAGCCAATCAACCCAATCTTTAAGGCTTTTTTTGTCTTTTAATAACTTAGGCACTTTTCTTTTATGATCAAAAATCATTTTTAAGGTCTTTTTTGGATTATTCTTAAGAGCTTTCTTAATTTTTCCGTTAACTTCCGTTAGAGATTTTTTTGTGGCTGATTTGGGAAAACCTGCATGAACCATAATAAATTCTCTTTTCCCAATTTTAATCTCTCTTACAAGCGGCTGTTTTAATAGCCATTTAGCTAAGTCGTCAATATCTTTGGAGTTTAATAAATCACTCAGAGTATCAAATTTATTTGGTTTTCTTACGCCATAATAAACAGCTAGAAAATGTAGATCATGATTTCCTAAAACAGTCTTTATTTCTTTGCGATTATTATATATATGCTTTAGAACAGATAATGAAGCTGGTCCTCTATTGATCAAATCCCCAGTAAGCCAAATAAAATCTTTTTTTGAATCGAATTTAATTTTATTCAAAAGGAGTGAATACTCGTCAAAGCACCCTTGGATATCACCAATAACATAATTAGCCACTTTGAATACTTTTAGCTAATTTTATATAGGTTTCTACAGATAGGTTTTCAGGACGAGATTTTCTATCAATGCCAAGATTAACAAGATCTTCTTTGGTGAAGAAGGACTTCAGGCTGTTAGTAATTAATTTTCTTCTTTTTGAGAAAGCTTCCCTTGTTATGGTTGATAAGTTCTTCATCAGAATAGAATTAGGTGGCATGTCTGAAACCTTAGGAGTGAGTTTTAAAAATATGCTTTGAACCTTTGGAGAAGGATTAAAAGATGATTTATCCACCTCTCTAATTAAGGTTACATCGAAAAAACATTGAACAAATATTGACAATCTTCCATAAGATTTTGTATTAGGTTGAGCAACACACCTTTCACCAAATTCTTTTTGTAACATTAAAAAAATTTCATCAAATGATGATTTGTTATCAATAATCCACTCAATTATTGGTGTAGATAAATTGTAAGGTATATTACCTATGAGCTTATTTACTCTAACAAGCTCTTTTGGATCATAAATAAGAATATCTTTTTCGATCAGGTTAAAATTTTTTTTATCACCATAAGCTTTTATTAAGAATCTTATTAAATCCTTATCAATTTCAATTGCAGTTAGAGATTCACATTTTTCAAGCAGGAGACTTGTCATTGCTCCTTTTCCAGGCCCTATCTCTAAAAGATGATCAATTTCCTGAATGTTTATTTCATCTATTAACTCTTCAATTAATTGAAAATCAGAAAGAAAATTTTGACCGAAAAATTTTTTTGGTTTTAGGTTATTTTTTTTCATCCAATGAAGCTAAAGCTGTTTCAAGAGCAAGTTTCATGCTTGAAAAATCTGCATTCATATTATCTGCGATATCAAGAGCTGTACCGTGATCAACAGAAATTCTGAGATAGGGTAATCCAAAAGTTATGTTTAATGTTTGCCCAAATCCAAGAATTTTTGCAGGTATCATTCCTTGATCATGAAACATGGCTAAAAAGGCATCATAGTGAGATAGGTTTTTTTCTGAAAATGCTGTGTCCGCAGATATTGGCCCATCAACTGTTACTTCCCTTTGATCAAATTTTCTTATTCCTTTTAATATTGCTGTTGATTCTTCAGTTCCGATATAGCCACCTTCTCCTGCATGGGGATTTAACCCCAACACACATATTTTCAAGTTTTCCTTTTTTAGAAGTCTCTTTAAACCTAGACATAAAACTTTTAATTTGTTGTAAATTAAATCCTCAGTAATGCTCTCGCTAACTTTTTTAATCGGCACGTGAGTAGTAGCTAAACCTATTTTTATTTTTTCATTCGCCATCAACATTAAAGGCGAAACAATTTTTGCATGTTCAGCCAAAAATTCAGTATGACCAGAAAAATCAGTCCCGGAAGAAGATATTGTTTCT
>CACHCY010000009.1 GCA_902578495.1 uncultured SAR86 cluster bacterium | reverse complement strand
AAATCCTAATTCCAAAGATGCTGATAAATTTTCAAGATATTGGATATCTCCAGCAATAACAAATTTATGTGTTTCTTTTAAATTTTTAAGAGATTTAAGAGTTATTTCTGGACCAATGCCTGCAGGATCGCCAGGACTTATAAAAACATGAGAGCTCATGATTTTATTTTTATGTTCACATATGATTCTGCTCTCATTTCGCTTAGGGTTTTTTCTAATTGTTCTTCATACTTTCTATCAAATAGAATTTGATAAGCTCTATTTTTTTGAATGTTTAAGGAAATGTCTTCTTCTCGTCTATCTAAAACTTCAACAATGTGCCATCCAAAATTTGATTTGAAAGGTTCACTAACTTGATTTATATCAAGGGAATCCATAACTTCTTCAAACTTAGGATCAAATCTGCCAGGACCAGTCCAGCTTAATTCTCCACCTTCCATCTTGCTGCCTGGATCATCTGAATATAACCTAGCTAAGTCAGAAAATTTATCCTCGTCTTGGCTTCTATTGTAAAGATCTTCAATAAGATCTTTGGCTTGCTTCTCACTTCTTATTTCGGAAGTTTGTATCAAGATATGTCTGGCTAGAGTTTGTTTTTCAATTTTAATATCCCTTCCCTTTTTGTCTTTTAATTTAATCAAATGCAATCCTGCACCGCTCCTGAAAGGCCCAGCAATCTCACCTTTTCTCAAGGAAGAAATTTCATTAGCAAAAAGCGTTGGAATTTCATTGATTTTCCTCCACCCCAAAGAACCTTCATTATTTGCTTCTTCTCCAGAAGAATATTCTTTTGCAAGATCTCCAAAATCCATCTTGGCAGATATTTTTTCTTTTAATGAATCAATGATTGATGAAGCAGCTTCTTCATCTTGATCTCTATCGATTGGAATCAAAATTTGTTGAATTAAAAATTCTGCAGATAGATTGACTTGTCCTTCTTGAGATTTAATAAAATTGTCTAGTTCTTGTTCCGATATGTACACCTTCGATTGCACCAAACCCCTTTGGATTCTAGAAAGTATCATTTCTTTCCTTACTTGTTCGCGAACAAATTCATAGGATTCTCCTTGTTCTTCTAAAAATGACCTAAAGTCTTGAAGAGAGAGACCATTCCCTTGAGCAATTTGAGCCATGGATTCATTTAGTTCTTGGTCTGATATTCTTACTCCTGCTCTTTGGGCCTTTTGAAGTTGTATTTCCTCGATAATCATTCTCTCAATGATCTGCTCAAATAAGACTTCTTGAGGGGGAAGGGGAGTTTCACTTTGTTTTAAAGATTCTACAATTTGCTCGATTCTTTTGTTAACCTCTGACTCTAAAATTATTCCATCCTCAACAACAACTGCCACTTTGTCTAATAATTCGATAGCTGCATTTGTCATGGGGCTGACTAAAAAAATTAACAGAAATAATTTAAGTTTATTCATCTTATTTATTGTAACTTCAAAGGTTTGATATATTGATTAATCTTTTGTCCAATAGATCCCAGCCCCTTCAATTCAAGATATATTCTAATGCCTTCTTGGCTATATTCGGGATAAAGTTGATCTTGAAATCTATTTTGTTCTAAGAACATTTTACGCCAATCTGGTTCTTTGCTTTGCCTAAATGCAAAACCAATAAGTAAACCTTCATCTTCGTATTCTAATCCAACAAGATTATCTGTTACTTTCTTTAAATCAAAATCATAATAGAGCTTGGTTACAAGAGACCAATTTTTTTCTAATCGGACATCAAATCCTGAAGTTAAAAAAGATAATTTTTCTTCAGGAAGTTGATTAAATAAAAAAGAATTTCTATTTTCCATTTCTAAGTATTCAAAAGAGAAGTACTTATTATCTTGAAACGCAAATCTAGCCCTCAGGTCAAAAGAAGCAAAATCCTTATCCTCATCAAATTGAAAGTTTCCATTTAAATCAATATTTTTTTTATCCCATCGCCAATTAATAAAAATAGGTTCAGGAAGATCATGAAGAATGAATTTATTGTCGTGTATAGAATCTAAAAATCCTATTTCACTTTTGCCTAAAGATCTTGCCAGTCCAAAAGTAATCATAGTAAATGACGATTGCTGAGATCTTTCCCAAAGAAGACCAAGTTTTAACTGATTTTTATTCAAATTTGCATAGCCATGTTCAAGGCTTGAAGCATAAATGCTGGCGAAAGGTATTCTTGAAACAAGATAAATTGGATTTACGTATTTACCATCATCAGTTTTCTTAAAAGAAAAATTAAAAAAAGGTTTTAAGTACTCATTTGATTTGGCCAAGTTCAGTATAAATCTTGATTCCATTCCTTTTGTGTTAAAGGAAGTATCTCCGCTATCAGAAACATAATGAGTGTCGTTAGTCAGGAAAATACTTGCATCAAAAGCTGAACTAGAGAATTTATATCCCAACTTTAAATTTAATTTTCCAGCTTGAACCTTTTTGGTTTCCTTGAAAACGAATGATCCGCCTTTCTCATAGTTAGCTACTTCTCCGTTCAAACTAAAAATAATATTTTCATGAGGCAGAATATAATCGAACGATACTTCTGGGATTGAACGGAATTGATTTTGGGAGAAGGGATCAATCAATTTAAATGAAAAAGCCCTTACTTGTATCGATGCAGATTCACCTATCCAGCTCAGATTAAGGTTTTGTGGGAGAGCTACCGTCTTTTCGTCTCCATATAAATCGCTTCCAAGGTCTCTGATATAAAGAAAATCACTCACATTAGAGTAATCAATATCAATGTATAAGCTATCGGTAATTTCACCTGTGTGCTTAAAACTTATACCCCAACGGTTGCTATCCGTATTAAAAAGTCTCTCATAATTAATATCGTTGAATAAAGAAGAGAAGTTAAAAGACCCAGAAGAGCTCTTAGCTAAATATCTCAAATTAGATGAAAATGCCAAGCCCCTTTCCTCAATGTATCTAGGAGAGATTGTCATGTCGTAATTGCTGGCAAGATTTAGGTAGTATGGAATTTCTAGATCAAAACCATTTTTATTTGAGTAGGACAATTCTGGTAACAAGATACCTGATCTTTTTTCGGTTGTTAGAGGAAACTTTCCTGCAGGTAAAAGAAATATTGGCGTATCGTAAATATAGAATCTCCCTCCCTGAAAGTTTCCAAAATCTTCTTGAGAAGAAAAACTTAATTCATCAGTTTCCACCCACCAAATTCTCTTCTTGCAAGGACATAGAGACATCTCTACCCCTTTAAATTGAGCTTTGTCTTTTTGGATTAAAATTTCATCTGCTTTTCCGTAAGCATTCCTATCGATTAAATCAAAACTAATGTTCTCCCCGGAAAGAATCTCTTTAGAAGAATCTAAATTAATCTCATCTGCTTTTAAGAAGAAGTCATTGAAATATATTTCAACGGATTCAGTCAATTTTAAAACTTTATTTTCGCCATCTAGTTTGGCCTTCCCAGCATTAAAATCAATTTCTTCAAGTTGAGGATAAATAAGGTTTGAAATGAAAAATAATAGGAGAATCGATTTGTATGACTTCACTTTATTAATTGTTTGGAGATAACCATTAGAGATTCGCTCTATATTGGTGATAATTTTATCTTTTGGAGGTTAAAATAGAAAATTAATAATATTTGAGGTAAGCATGAGTTTGGAAGGAAAAACACTATTCATTACAGGAGCTAGCAGAGGAATTGGATTAGCTATTGCTTTAAAGGCAGCAAAAGATGGAGCAAATATAATATTGGCGGCAAAAACAGCTGAACCTCATCCTAAATTGCCAGGAACTATTTATACCGCTGCTGATGAGATTGAAAAAGCTGGTGGGATGGCATTACCAGTAATTGTAGATGTTCGAGAAGAAGGGCAGGTTTTGAGTGCGGTTGAAGAAGGAGTGAAAAAATTTGGTGGAATTGATATCTGTGTTAACAACGCAAGTGCAATTCAATTAACTAATACACTTCAAACAGACATGAAAAGGTACGATTTGATGAATCAAATTAATGCAAGAGGGACATTTGTTACTTCAAAAAGTTGCCTTCCCCATTTATTGAAGTCTGAGAATCCTCATATTTTAAATATTTCACCTCCATTAGACATGAATCCAGATTGGTTTTCAGGGCACGTTGCTTATTCAATGGCGAAATTTGGAATGAGTCTTTGTGTTCTAGGTATGGCTGCAGAATTTAAAGATGATGGAGTTGCAGTAAATGCACTTTGGCCAAGAACTGCCATAGCTACTGCCGCTGTTAAGAATGTCTTAGGCGGTGAGCAATTAGTTAATATTTCAAGGGGGCCAGAAATAATGGCAGATGCAGCTTATGTAATTCTTAACAAGCCATCCAAAGAATTTTCAGGAAACTTTTGTATAGATGACACTCTTCTTGCAGAAAATGGTGTAAGTGACTTTTCTGTATACGCAGATGTTCCTTTCGATCAATTGGCTCCAGACTTTTTCGTCCCTGAAGATATGCCGCCTCCTGAGGCTGCAAAGAAAAGTTAAAAGTGGATTCCATTTCTGATGACTCTTCTAGTTGGATAAGTTCTTGTTTTAAAACAAAGGAAATCTTTTCATTTTCAAAGTTAAGAACAGAGTCCAGTCAGAGAGACTATTTCAGATTTAATTTTCAAGGAAAAACTTTTATTCTCATGTATGCCCCCAAAGGCATAGATGAGAGCATTGAATCTTTCTGTAAAAAAGCTGATGTCTTTAAATCCTTTCAAGTAAAAGTCCCAGAGATCTATTTTCGTAATGATCATCTATGCCATTTAATTATTGAAGATTTCTCAGATAATCTCTATCAATTGAACATTACTCAAGAAAACAGTGACATTTTTATAAAATCGGCATTAGATCAGCTCATTCGAATACAAAATATAAATTGTGATACCGAGATTTTTGATCACTTTGATTTAGAAAAATCTATTGCAAATAAGGACTTATTTATTGATTTTTTTTGCAGGGGGTATCTGAATTTATCAGATTCAAGCATCCCTTTTGATACTATTAATGAAGGATACAACTTTATTCTCAAAAGGTTCTATGAACTGCCACTGTGTATTTCTCATTATGATTTTGAAACAAGAAACCTAATTTATCTTGATTCAAAAGAGACAGGCGTTTTAGACTTTCAGGATGCCATGATTGCCCCTTATGCTCTTGATTTAGCTTCGATTTTCAAAGATCTGTATATGGTCTGGGATAAAAAGCAAGTTGATGATTGGTTAGATTACTATAAAAAAAATACTCAAAATGAAGAGATAAAATCTTTAGAAGATTTTAAAGAAGATATTGAATTTTGTGCCATGCAAAGACAGATTAGAATTTTAGGAAAACTTTCCCAAGTATCCATAATACTTAACAGGGACGATAGACTTAATGACTTTCCGGTTTTAATAAATTATCTAATTGATTCAATGTCACGATACAAAGAACTAAAAGATTTTTCGAAGTTTTTACAGATTTTCAAATGAAGGCTTTTATTTTATGTGCTGGTTTAGGGACTAGGCTAAGACCAATATCAAACCAAATCCCAAAATGTCTTGTTGAAGTTAAGGGTACGAGTCTCTTAGAAAGGCATATAAGAAAGTTGAAGGAAATCAATGTTTCCGAAATCATTATCAATTTACATCATAAACCCGACGCTATTAAAGAATTTTTAAATCGTAAAAAAAACTTTGAAATCAATATAACTTTTTCTGAAGAAGACGCATTGATGGGAACAGGCGGGGCACTGATAAAAGCAAAAGAAGAGATTGGTACAGAGACTTTTATCTTAGTTTCAGGAGACTTATACACCGAATATCCTTTAGAAAGGCTAAGTAATAAAGTGGACGGAGCGCATTTGATTGCCGTAAAAAACAATAAATCAAATGGAGATTTTTCAATAAACGAAGGAATAGTTGAAGAGGGAACTGCTCTTAACTATGGAGGAATTGCTTTAATTAATCCAACTTTATTGGCAGACAGAAATAAACAACACAAAGAATTTTGGAAGGACATTATTTTGCCTGCCGTGAAGAAAAAGAAAGTATCCGCTGAAATTTACGAGGGTATTTTAAAGAATATTAATACAAAAGAAGATCTAGATTTTGTGTAAAATTTATCTGTGGCTAAACAGAAAAACATAATTGCTCCTTCAATTCTATCTGCTGACTTTGCAAACTTAGGAAGTGAAGTTGAATCTGTATTAGAGGCAGGAGCTGAATGGATTCATTTCGACGTGATGGATAACCATTTTGTGCCAAATTTAACTGTGGGCCCTATGGTCTGCAAATCTCTCAGGGACAATGGAATAGATTGCCCTTTAGATGTCCACTTAATGGTCAATCCCGTAGATGAATTGATTAAAATGTTTGCAGACGCAGGAGCCACTTCAATCACTTTTCATCCTGAAGCATCAGAAGATCCGGAAAAATCACTCAAATTAATTTCCGATCTAGGGTGCAGTCCTGGTTTAGTTTTAAATCCTGATATTTCTCTGGATGTTATCAAGCCATACTTGGATGATTTATATATGGTTTTATTAATGAGTGTTTTCCCTGGTTTTGGCGGGCAAGAATTTATACCTGAAGTCATGAATAAAATTAAAGAAATGAGAAAAATAATTGATACCTCAAATCTTAAAATTAGATTGGAGGTTGATGGTGGCGTTAAGGAAGACAATATAGGAGAGATTTCGAAATCCGGTGCTGATACTTTTGTAGCTGGATCGGCGATTTTTAACAAACCCAATTATTTTGATGCAATCAAAAATCTTAAGAATAATTTTAGTTAGCTTTATTTGCTTCCCTTTAGCTGGAGAAGAAAATTCCTCTAATTTATGCGCAGAGGGATACATTGAAGAAGAAGGAGAATATTGTGTTAAAAACTTGTACAAGCCTGCTGATAGAAGGAAGGGTCTAATGTATATTGATTACTTGCCTCCTAATCACATTGTTAAATTTCATTTTCAAAATTTATCAACCAAATGTTTTTGGATGAGAAATACTTCTATCCCTCTTGATATTAAATTTATTGGATCGAATTCAGAAATAATTGAAAAAGGTATTCCATTTTCAGAAAAAAGTATTTGTCACAGGGCTAAGCTTGTAGTCGAGGCAAATAGAGGTGAACTCATCGGAAATAGACAATATGGAAAGCGTTACTAAAATTCCTTTTTTCAAGGAAATTTCAGGAGATCTAGAAACTCCTCTCAGCATCTATCTTAAATTCATGGATGATAGAAATTCCTACCTTTTTGAGTCAGTTGAAGGAGGAGAAAAATGGGCCAGATATTCAATAATTGGTCTACCTACCGATAAGAAAATAGATCTCTCTAAGAATCCTTTGAAGGACATAGAGAATTTTCTTAAACAAAATAAAGCCCAATCAATTCCTGATTTACCTGATTTCCATGGGGGATTAGTAGGATACTTTAGCTATGAAACAATAAGACACATAGAAAAAAAGCTTCAAAATTCATCTAAAGAAAAACTCCCTTATCCTGATATATCTCTGATGGTTTCCGATGAAGTTGTAATTTACGATAATCTAAAAAAATCTCTTTTTATAGTTGTTCACGGCAATGAAGATACAAAAAAAGAATGTCATGAAAGAATTGAACTTATTCATAAAAAAATTTTAGAACCCCTACCTTCTCAAAAATCATCCAAAAAAGGAGCTATCAATTTTGAATCATCTGTAAAAAAAGAAGATTATCTTGAAGCTATTAAAAAGATAAAAAACTATATCGTTGAAGGAGATGTGATGCAGGTTGTTTATGGGCAAGAATTCTCCACAAAATTTGAAGGATCGCCAATTGATTTATATAGATCTTTACGAAAACTAAATCCTTCTCCTTATATGTACCTCATGAAAATTGATGACCTACATATTGTAGGTGCCTCTCCGGAAATTTTAGTGAGGCTTCAAAATGAAGAGGTTACAGTGAGACCAATCGCTGGAACCGTAAAAAGAGGAAAAGATAGCAATGAAGATGAAGAGTTGGCTGACAAGTTAAAAAGTGATCCAAAAGAAATAGCTGAGCATCTTATGCTCATTGATTTAGGAAGAAACGACGTTGGAAGAATAGCTGAGGTCGGAAGCGTTAAAACTACAGAGGAGATGAAAATTGAGAAATATTCGCACGTCATGCATCTTGTATCAAATGTTGTAGGAAAAATAAAAAAAGGACTTACTTCTATTGATGTTTTAAAAGCGACTTTTCCAGCGGGTACTTTATCTGGTGCACCAAAAATAAGGGCTATGGAAATAATTGATGAGCTTGAACCCGATAGAAGGGGAGTCTATGGAGGAGCTGTAGGTTACCTATCTTGGACTGGAAATATGGATGTCGCAATTGCAATAAGAACAGCAGTTATTCAAGGGAAAAATCTTAGTGTTAGAGCTGGAGGAGGAATTGTTTATGATTCTGATCCAGAGAGTGAGTATCAAGAATCATTGAATAAAGCTATGTCCATTATGAAAGCTGTTGAGGAGATGGACTAATGCTTCTAATGATAGACAACTATGACTCTTTCACTTTCAATTTGGTTCAATATTTTGGTGAATTAGGTCAGAAAGTTAAAGTTTTGCGCAATGACGAGGTTAATCTTGATCAAATAGAGGATCTCAATCCAAAATTTATAGTAATTTCTCCTGGTCCTTGCACTCCTAATGAGGCAGGAATTTCAATAGAAACAATTAAAGAATTTTCTGGAAAGATTCCTATTTTAGGCGTGTGTCTTGGACATCAGGCAATTGGAGCAGCTTTTGGCGCAAAAATAATAAAAGCTAATCAAATTATGCATGGAAAGATTTCTAATGTGATTCATGATGGCTCAGAAATTTTTAAAAATATTGAAAGTCCTTTTCAGGCAACTAGGTACCATTCATTGGTTATAGACCCAAAAACTTTGAGCAAGGATTTTTCTGTTAATGCTTGGACAGAAGACGGGACAATAATGGGTATAAAACACAATTCTCAAAAAATTTACGGCCTTCAATTTCATCCAGAATCTCTAAAAACTATGGATGGGATGACTATGTTGAATAATTTCCTAGAAGTAAATGATTAATACTTTAATAGAAAACATTAAAAAAAAGATCAACCTTACTTTGGATGAGACGGAACAACTTTTTGATAAGATTTTTAACGGAGAGGTAGATACAAATTCCCTTACTAGCCTCTTGGATGCTCTAGACAAAAAAGGAGAAACGCCTGATGAATTGGCTGGAGCTACTACCTCAATGCGAAAAAATTCTAAATCCATTGATGTTAATCATGATCAAGTTATTGATTGTTGCGGTACAGGAGGGCTAGGAAAAAAAATGATAAACGTTTCTACTTCTGTCAGTTTTGTTCTAGCTGCGGCAGGCTTAAAAGTTGCAAAGCATGGAAATAGAACTGCAACGGGTAAAAGCGGTAGCGCTGATTTCTTAGAAGCAGCAGGTATCAATTTAAATGAGTCATCAAAATATTTTTCTGACTCTTTAGATAAAATAGGATTAGGATTTCTATTTGCCCAAAATCATCATCCAGGTATGAAATATGTCATGGAAGCCAGAAGAATATTAGGTAAAAAAACTATTTTTAACCTTTTGGGTCCTCTATCAAATCCCGCAGGCGCAAACATTCAGTCTATTGGTGTTTTTCACAGTAAATGGATAAAACCAGTTGGCGAGGCCTTAATAAATTTGAATTGCAAAGCTGCAGCAATTTATCATTCAGATGATGGCTTAGATGAAATTTCCTTCTCTAGTAAAACCCAATTAATAGAATTATCTAAGAGTGAACTTACTACTCATGAAATAGATCCAAAAGCTTTTAACATAAAATCTAAAAATCTCTCTGATTTAGAAATAGATTCTCCTCAAGATAGTGTTAGGAAAGTTATAGATTCTTTTGAAAATAAATTCTTACCGGGCAAGGAGATAATTTCTTTAAATGCAGCTCCAGCTTTGAAAATATCTTCTGTAGTAGATAATTTTGAAGATGGATACGATTTTGCTTACGAACTCATTTCTTCAGGCAAGGCACTAGAGAAATTTGATGAGTTTATAAATTTTAAGTCTTAGGTAATTTATGAATCATCTTGAAAAAATTATTAAAAGAACCGAGCAAAGGGTTGCAACTTTGAAATCCGCCTTTTCTAGAGAAAATCTTCAAAGTAAAGGAAAGGAATATCAAAAAAGGAAATTTGTTGAAATTTTACATAAATCTTCAGAAGAGTTGAGAAATTCTGTGGTCGCAGAAATAAAAAAAGCCTCCCCAAGCAAGGGTATTATTAGAAAAGATTTCGATCCCGTCTGGACTGCTAAGCAATACGAGAAGGGAGGAGCTGCCTGTCTCAGCATACTAACAGAACCTGATTTTTTTCTAGGTAGTCTTGATTATTTATTAGAGGTAAGAAAAATCTGTCATTTACCTATTTTGCGAAAGGATTTCATAATTGATGAAATACAGATTTTAGAGTCCAAAGCTTTTGGGGCGGATTGCATTCTTCTGATTGCTTCAATTTTAGATAAAAATAAAATTAAAGATTTTTATCAAATCGCAAAAGAAAATGAATTAGATGTTCTTATAGAAGTTCATGATGAGAAGGAAGCAGAAATAGCAATGTCAGTTTCACCTGAACTTTTAGGAATAAATAATCGTGATTTGAAGACTTTTGATGTAGATATTAATAATTCGATCAAAATCAAAAAAATGCTACCTAAAGGTCAATTAATTATCTCCGAAAGCGGCATCTATTCCAGAGATGACATAAATGATCTCAACGAAGCCAAAATTTACAACTTTTTGGTTGGAGAATTTTTTATGAGAAAAAAAGAACCCTATAAGTCTGTTCAAGATTTAATAGCTTTATCACCAATATCATCTCGATAAAATCCATCTTTCCAGTCTATATTTCTAACTTTTTGATAAGCTAAATTTTTTGAATCTAGCAAAGTACTCCCTAATGCAGTAACGCATAAAACCCTTCCTCCATTACTAAGAACTTGTCCTTCTTGAGTTTTTGTCCCTGCATGAAAGACTTTTTGGCGTGGATTTTCATTTTCTAAATTATTAATTTCTTTGTTTTTCTCATATTCAAAAGGGTAGCCTTTGGATGCTATTACTACGCCAAGAGCTGAATCTTTAGTCCAAGAAATTTCTCTTTCATTTAAATTACCTAACGCAGCTAGAAGACAAATCTCAGCTAAGTCAGATTCCATTCTCATGAGAATTGGTTGTGTCTCTGGATCTCCAAACCGACAGTTAAACTCCAATACACTAATTTCTGAATTTTTTATCATCAACCCAGCATAGAGAAAGCCTTTGTAAGTTATTCCCTCTGATTTAAGGCCATCAATTGTTGGCTTTATGATTTTTTCCATTACTTGCTTATGAATTTCCTCCGTCACAATAGGAGCTGGAGAATATGCTCCCATACCTCCCGTATTCGGGCCTAAATCATTGTTATCTCTAGCTTTATGATCTTGAGAAGAAGCAAAAGGAATAGTTTTTTTACCATCGCATAAAACAATGAAACTCGCTTCTTCTCCTTGTAGAAAATCTTCTATAACAACCTTTGTACCTGCAGAACCAAATATCTTTTTTTGCATAGCATCATCTAGTGCTTTATGTGCTTCTTCAGCTGAGTGCGCAATGGTTACACCTTTTCCAGCAGCAAGACCGTCTGCCTTAATAACAATAGGAAACTTAGACTTTGATATATATTCCTTTGACTCTTCATAGTCTTCAAAGACTTCATACTCAGCAGTACGGATATGATTTTTCTTTAAAAAATCTTTCATAAATTTTTTTGATCCTTCAATTTGCGAAGCTTTTTTAGAAGGACCTAAAATAAGTAATTTATGTTTTTCAAACTCATCAACGATACCTTTCACTAGCGGGGCTTCAGGGCCGACAATAGTAAGGTCTATAGATTTTTCAATGGCAAAATCTCTCAGTGCAGATATATCTTCGGAATCAATATTTATATTTTCACACTTATTTTCTCTTTCAGTTCCCGCATTTCCAGGTGCAATGAAAACTTTTTGAACAAGAGAGCTTTGGGAGATTTTCCATGCAAAGGCGTGCTCCCTTCCACCGTTACCAATAATTAAGAAATTCACTTAATGCCTGAAATGCCTTACTTTAGTGAATAACATACTCATATCTGCCTCATTCGCAGCTTGAATTACTTCTTCGTCTTTGATTGAACCTCCAGGCTGAATGATGCATTTTATGCCCAGTTCATGAGCATTATCGACGTTGTCCCTAAAAGGGAAAAATGCATCAGAAGCCATTGATGCTCCATTCAATGAGAATCCAAATTCCTTAGCTTTAGAGGCAGCAATTTTACCGCTATCTATTCTGCTCATTTGACCTGCACCAATTCCTAATGTTTGTTCACTTGCAGCAAACACAATTGCATTAGATTTAACATATTTACACACCTTCCATGCAAACAAAGCATTTTGTATTTCATCTTTATTCGGTACTTTTTTGGTTACAACTTCTAAATTATCTTCGGTAATAATTTTATTATCTGCTGACTGAATAAGGAGGCCTCCAGATACAGATAAAATTTTATTTTTGTCATTTATTTTTGGTTCGAATGAGAGAACCCTTACATTAGGTTTTGCAGTGAAAATTTTCAGAGATTCGTCTGAGTATGCTGGAGCAGCAACTACCTCAAGAAATTGATTATCAATCAATCTCTGCGCAACTTCTCCTGAAACCTTTTCATTGAAGGCAATTATTCCTCCAAAAGCTGAGGTTGGATCGCTCTCAAAAGCACTTTGATAAGCATCCAATAAATTTTTTCTTGATGATACTCCACAAGGATTGGCATGTTTTACAATGACACAAGTAGGTTCAGCAAAATTACATACGCAATCGATCGCAGTATCTGTATCTGCTATGTTGTTATAAGACATTTCTTTGCCTTGATGCAGAATGGATGAAGATATCCCAAATGGCTTTGAAAATTTATGTTTAAAAAAAGAGGCCGTCTGATGAGGATTTTCTCCGTACCTTAAATTTTCAGTTTTTTCATAACTCAAAAGAAGATTCTCTCCAAATTGGTCACCATTAAAATAGTTTGAAATCTCTAAATCATAATTAGCTGTATGTGAAAAAACTTTGATGGCCAATTGTTTTTTTATAGATTTTGAAATAGTTTTGCTTTTTTTGAGTTCCTTTGTAACCAGATCGTAATCATTAGGATCAACAATTGTGGTAACGTGCTTATTATTTTTTGCAGCCGCTCTCAACATCGTTGGACCACCTATATCAATTTTCTCAATTATTTCTGCTTCAGTACTATTTGGATCTTTTGCAGTTGAATAAAAAGGATAAAGATTTACTACCACAATATCGATTTCATCGATGCTGTGTTCTTTAATGATTTTTTTATCAATTTTTCTTCGAGAGAGAATTCCTGCATGAATTTTGGGATGTAAGGTTTTGATTCTGCCATCCATTATTTCTGGAAAGCCTGTATGCTCTGAAACTTCAATAGCATCAATATTATTTTCTTTTAGCAGCTGGTAAGTTCCGCCTGTTGAAATGATTTTGTAGTCCAGCGATATAAGATTTTTAGCAAATTCAATTATTCCATCCTTGTTTGAGACACTAATAAGGGCAATTTTAGACATCTTATTTTTTATTAATTTTGAGAAGGTCGTATTCTTTGAGTTTTGTTCTCAAGGTGCCCCTATTAAGGCCAAGCATTTTACTAGCCTCACTTTGATTTCCATTGCAATACTTCATTATTTCAAATAGAAGAGGCGCTTCTACTTCTTTTAGGACCATTGGATAAACATCAGATGATTTGTTGCCGTCTAACTCTCTAAGATATCTTCTGATTGATTTTCCGACCTGATATTTCAAAGAATTTTTATCGCTTGAATTATTTTTCTTTGAGACCATCAGTTAACCACACTTTCTTGATTGCTTCCTATTTCCTCTAAAGAAAGCATTCCTTGATTTAGAGACATCTTTGTTACTGAACAATTATCTGGGTAAAAAGTAACAATTTTTTTTGATTTTTGTAAATAACCTACCAAAACGTTTATCACCATGAAGTGTGAAAAAATTAAAGTCGGTGATTTAAATGAATGAGTGACATTTATTATTTTATCTCTCCAATCTGCTTGAGGCTTTTCAAACCGATCTACATCCTTTGAAAACATTTCCCTCAACCAAGAAGGTCTTTCAGACATGTCTATCCCAGGAGAAGGAATTTCAATAAAGCTTTCATTAATTTCTATTTCCTTATTTAATTTCTTAGATATTGGTTCGGCGGTTTCTATTGCTCTTCTAAGTGGGCTTGAAATGATTTGGAAATCATTCAAATCTTCTTGAGCAAGAATATCTGAAATATTTTGGGCTTGCTCCCTTCCTCTCAGACTCAATTCTGGATCTCTATCAACTTCCCAAGATTTGGCAGCTTCTCCATGTCTTATGATGTAGATTTTCATCTTTTAAACTCTGATAAAATTGAATGTTTAGCATACAAAGAAATTCATGAGAACTCCAAGGGTATTTTTAAAAACTGAATTAAAAGCAAATTCAATTATAGAGCTTGATCAAAATATTTCAGATCATTTAAAAGTTACGAATAAAAAAATTGGTCAGCAGCTTCATCTGTTTGATGGGCGAGGTAATTCAACTTTTGGAAATATCATTGAAAAAAAGAAAAAAACCTTTTTAATCAAAACAAACAAGAATTTAAACTTTTCTAAAAAACTTAAACCAATATTTAATTTAGGTATCAGTGAGATAAAAAATTTTGATAACGTTGTAAAACAGAGCACTCCTCTTGGGATAAATTCGATAAATTGCTTATCAAGCGAAAGATCAAAAATAAGAAAAAAACCTTCACAATCAAAAATAGAAAGATGGAAGAAAATCGCTGAAAGCAGTTGCGAACAATGCGGAATGGATTGGGTCCCCGAAATTTATTCAAATGAATTAATGTCTTGGGCGCATAATTCCAATGACTCTTTAAAAATTGTGTTAAATCCCAGAGCAACTAAGTCCATTAAAGACTTAAAAAAAGCTGAAAGCCTCTCTATAGCAATCGGCCCAGAGGGAGGATTTACAGATAATGAAATAGAAAAATTAGAAGAAGAAGAATTTATTAGCATTAATTGTGGAGATATGATTTTTAGAACAGATACAATGCCGATCGTAATATTATCAATGTTAAATTTTTCTATGAGGGATATATCATGAAAATCGGTTTTGTAATGGAGCCAATTCCTGAAAAGAATCTAAAAAAGGATTCAACTTTGTTGCTAATGTTCGAAGCCCAAAATAATGGACACGATATATATTTTATTGATTCAAAAAATTTATTTATGAAGGACAATCAACCCTACTGTAAATATCAAAAGGTAGAAGTTTCTCTAAATGATACGAACTTCAACGTTTTATCCTCTTCCGAGAATACAATGAATTTTTTTGAAGTGATCATGATGCGTCAAGACCCCCCTGTTGATTACTCTTTTATAGTAAACACAATGATTTTAGAAAAAGCTGCCGATTTAGGCGTTAACGTTATTAATAATCCTTCAAATCTAAGAAACTTAAATGAAAAAATATTTGCATTAAATTTTCCACAATTTTGTCCACCTACTTTGATCACATCTGATTTTGAAATTTTTAATAATTTTCTTAAAGAGAATGAGCATATTGTAGTTAAGCCCCTTAACTCCATGGGTGGAGATTCTATCTTTCAACTAAAGAAGGATGATGAACATTTATCTGAAGTTTATTCAAAGATATCTAAGAAGGGTGAAGTAAAATTTATTGCGCAAAAATTCCTTCCAGAAATTTCCATTGGAGATAAAAGAATATTAATTATCAACGGTAAAGTTCCTAAACACGCCGTGTTAAGAACACCTCCTGAGGGAGAGTTTATAGGTAATTTGGCTGCAGGAGGATCAGCCTCAACTATTGAGCTTAATGAACAAGATAAAATTATTGCTCAGACGGTAGCAGACAAAATGTTGGATTTTGGGTTGTATATAGTTGGATTAGACATGATTGGAAATTTTCTAACAGAAATCAATTTAACAAGTCCCACTTGCTTTAGAGAACTCAATGATCAAGCAGATGAAAACTTAGCAAAACTTTTTGTAGATGAACTATTTGGGCATTGATTACGGAGAAGTTAATTATGGATTTGCGATTGGTAATTCAATTACCAAAAATTCAACAACATATTTTTCTGAAAAAATTGCATCTGAAAAAGAAGCTTTAAAATTTATTGAAAATTTAATAAAAGAGTGGGATTTAAAAGGAATTATTCTAGGATATCCACTTAATATGGATGATACTGATTCAAAACTTTCATTAAAAGTAAGCAAATTTAAAATAGCTTGTGAGCAGCTGTTTGATATTGATGTTGAATTAGAAGATGAAAGACTTACTACATGGGAAGCCAAGGAAATTATGTCTGATAAAAATAATCTTACTGATAAAAAAACAACATCTCACGCCCTTGCAGCTAAGATAATTCTTGATACTTGGCTAAACAAAAAATAATAATGGCTCAATTACCCAGAGATTTTATTCAAAGAGTTTTAGATTCAACAGATATTGTTTCTTTGATCGATAGCCATGTTTCTCTTCAAAAAAGAGGAAAAGATCACTGGGCGCTTTGTCCTTTCTGCGATGATGGAAGTAAGCCTTCTTTTAGCGTAAGTCAACATAAGCAGTTTTATTATTGTTTCAAATGCAGAGCGAGTGGAAATGCAATTTCGTTTCTCACAGATCACCAAGGGCAAACTTTTATGGATGCCTTGGAATTTTTAGCAACTAATGCAGGCATCGAAATTCCTAAAAACTCAAACAGCATAAATAATGAAGATTTTAAAATTTTTGACAAAATCAATGATCTTACTGTGAAGTTTTTTCAAAAAAATCTTTCTGAGCAAAGTGAATCTAGTTCTGTTTACAAATATCTTAAAAGTAGAAATATTGAAGGAAAATCTTCCCAAAATTTCTCCTTAGGATACGCAACTAAAAGCTGGGATGATTTATGCAAATATCTACTTAAAGAGGGTATATCTAGAGAAGATATTATGAAAACAGGATTAATCAAAACCTCTGATAAAGGTAAAGATTATGACTTCTTTAGGAATAGATTAATGTTTCCAATACGAAATAGAAGAGGGCTGGTTATAGGCTTTGGTGGCAGAGTAATTGAGAATGAAGAACCAAAATACCTCAATTCTGCAGAATCTCTGGTATTTAAAAAAAATAGGGAGCTGTATGGCCTTTATGAATCCATTGAGCAAAATAGAAACATAAACAAAATTTTAGTGGTTGAAGGTTATACAGACGTCATTGCTCTGTTTGCAGGTGGTTTTCCTTATGCAGTGGCTACACTTGGGATAGCGACATCAAAATATCATCTTGAAAATATTCTAAAAATTACCAATGAAGTAGTTTTTTGTTTTGATGGTGATCAAGCAGGATCAGATGCAGCTAGAAGAGCAGTAGAAGTCACACTGCCTTTCATTAACGATAATAGAAAGTTCAATATTTTGTTTCTTCCTGAAGGGCAAGATCCTGCAAGCATTATTGAAGAGCATGGTACGAATAAATTTGAGGAATATTTGAGTAAATCGGTAGTGCTTTCCAAATATATTCAAGATTCTTTTATTGCTGGGACTGACGATTCAATAGAAACAAAAGCAAACGCCATGAGAAGTTTTCAAAATTTTATAAAGTCTATCCCGCCTTCAAATTTCAAAACTTTGCTGGTTGAAGACTTTTCATCGAAATTAGGTTTCAAAGTTGACGAAGAAATCCAACCATCAATAAAGAAAAAATCTTTCACGATGAAAGAAAACGAAACCTTTATAGAAAGTACAATTTTAAAAAAGATTCTAGCGGTTGTATTAGATTTTCCTGGAAGAATTAATTTAGATTTGTTCTCATATTTCGACGTCAAGTCGCCAATAAAGGAAGAAGAAACAATCGCTAAGATAATTGAATTTTGTAAATCAGCCCCCAACTATAATCCAGGTCAATTAATTGAGGAGTATCCTGAGTTAAAGGGAGATATTACTTCTATCGCTGCTGGTGAGAATATAGTTTCTGAAGCCAAAGCCAATGAATACATTGAAGAATCAATTAATTTTTATTTAAAAAAAGAGAATATTTCGAATCATGCATATCTACAAAAAAAACTCATGGATGGAGATATTACGGAAAAAGAAAAGATCGAATTGAAAAAAAGTTTGCTTGAAAAATTTGAAGCATTAGATGATCAAGAAAAGGAGCTTCTAAAGTCTTTGTAACTTTTTTACATATTTATTCAAACTTTAGCTCTTAGAAGATATAATCAACGACCTTTTTTAGAAATACATGTACGACGACGATTTAGAGAATAGCGGTTTAAGAGAACTCATTGAAAAAGGGAGAGAGCAAGGATATATCTCTTATGCTGATATCAATGATTTCTTACCAGAAGATGTATCAGACCCTGATCAACTTGAAGAAGTTATTTCTCTTATAAATGAATTAGGACTTGAAGTTTTAGAGAATCCTCCCGCCGAGGGCTCAGATTTCATGCCTGCTGCTGAAGATCCACAGGAACAACCAGACCCAGAAGGTGAAATAGCAATTGAGTCAGAAGTTGGCAGAACAACAGATCCAGTCAGGTTGTACATGAGAGAAATGGGATCCGTTGATTTGTTAACCAGAGAAGGTGAAATATCAATAGCAAAACGAATTGAGGATGGCGCCAGAGATCTACTTAGCGCGTGTGTTCATTATCCTGGAGTTGTTGAGGGAATAATAGAGGATTATAAGTTAACTAAAAAAGGAGAAAAAAGACTTTCAGATTTGATCGTTGGTTTTATGGACGAGGATGAAGCTCCTTCAGAAGCTGCTGCTAATAAAGATATAAAAGAAAAAGACGATGATGCTGAGGAAGAAGAAGATACTGGAATAAATGAAGAAGAACTAGAAAAAAGATTTGCTTCCCTCAGAAGACAATTCAACAAAACTGAAAAAACCATTGCTGCTAGCGGAAGAAGCAGCACAAAAGCTCAAACTGACTTGGAAAAGTTAGGAGAAATTTTTAAGTACCTTAAATTATCCCCAAAAAAGTTTGAAACAATCGCACTTCCTGCAAGATTAAATTTTCAGCAAGTTAAAGAACTGGAAAGGCTCATTTACGATATCTGTGTCAGAGAGTCAAAAATGCCTCGTAAAGAATTTATTGAAATTTTTGTAGGTAGTGAAACTAAAGCTAACTTCCTAGACTCAACTTTAAGATCAAAAAAACCTTTTGTGAAAGAACTTAAAACTAGAAAACCAGAGATTAATTTAATTCAAAAAAGAATAAATGCTTTAGAAAAGGTATCTGGATTGTTTGTTCCTCAATTAAAAGAAGTGAATATGAGGATTACAAAAGGTGAATCAAAAATTAGAAGAGCTAAAAAAGATATGATTGAAGCCAACTTAAGGCTAGTCATATCAATAGCAAAAAAATATACCAACAGAGGTCTCCAATTTTTAGATCTTATCCAAGAAGGAAATATTGGTCTTATGAAGGCAGTAGATAAGTTTGAATACAGAAGAGGTTACAAGTTCTCTACTTATGCAACTTGGTGGATACGACAGGCAATAACTAGGTCGATAGCTGACCAAGCCAGAACAATAAGAATCCCTGTTCATATGATTGAAACAATCAATAAATTAAACAGAATTTCTAGGCAAATGCTTCAGGAAATGGGAAGAGAACCAACTCCAGAAGAGTTAAGCGAAAGAATGGAAATGCCTGAAGATAAAGTTAGAAAAGTTCTAAAAATAGCAAAAGAGCCAATCTCAATGGAAACACCTATAGGAGATGAAGACGACACGACTTTAGGAGATTTTATTGAAGATCCTCTTATGAGCTCGCCTATTGACGCCGCTACTGAAAATAATTTAACCGAAGCAACCGGGGATGTCTTAGGAAGTTTAACTGCAAGAGAAGCTAAAGTTTTAAGAATGCGATTTGGTATTGGCATGAACACCGATCATACTCTTGAAGAAGTTGGAAAACAGTTCGATGTTACAAGAGAAAGAATCAGACAAATTGAAGCGAAAGCTTTAAGAAAACTTAGACATCCATCCAGGTCCGCACACCTAAAAGGTTTTCTCGACGAGTGATATTAAACCAAGAAAGATCTTACACCAGAAGCTACAAACTCAATCGCTAGAGCTCCTAGCAATATTCCAAATAGTTTTTCAAGAACAATTATTGCTGACTCAGGAAGCTTATTAGCAATTCTTGAGGATAGCCACATAGCCATGCCGGCCAAAAGACAGATCAACAAGATCGGTGTGAAACTTACTAAATTATCCAGAAGATTTGCTTTGTTTTCCTCTCCCAATAAAGTCACAACGGTAATAGCCCCTGGACCTGCAATCAAGGGAATAGCTAATGGGAATATAGCAATGGAACTACTTGAAAAATCTTCAT
Source organism: uncultured SAR86 cluster bacterium (assembly GCA_902578495.1). Classification (GTDB taxonomy): domain Bacteria; phylum Pseudomonadota; class Gammaproteobacteria; order Magnimaribacterales; family AG-339-G14; genus CACNYO01. The sequence continues at coordinate 13,381 of CACHCY010000009.1, read as the reverse complement.
AAGCATTTTGAGCGTTTGTCTTTCTTCTAGTTTGTCTATTTTCAAGAACCATCTCAAAAGCAATGGCAATTAAAAATAGACCACCAATAATCTTAAAAGAACTCATGCTTATTCCTAACAAAGTTAAGAGAGCAGAACCAAAAAACCAGAAAAAGCTTAGGATTATTAAAGATAATAAAGTTGCATTTAGATAAATTTTTCTTATTTCTATTTTAGATAAGCCAAAAGTTAGGCTCGCAAAAATAGGTATGAGCGCAATGGGATCGACTGCTACAAACAAAAGAATAAAACTTTCAATTAATTTATCGTAACTCAAATTAAAACCTATATAATTCTCAATTCTTGGGGGCCCATAGCTCAGTTGGTTAGAGCAGCGGACTCATAATCCGTTGGTCCGAGGTTCGAGTCCTCGTGGGCCCACCAACTTTTCTAGATTTTTCCTTAATAAGGATGTCTTAGGTGAAACTTTTTCTTTTTCTCTCTCAGTCTATCTAGATGAGCGTATAAGTTTTCACTCCTTTGAAATTTTATTTTTTTTATTTGAGCTCTTTTATTTCTAGCGTGGTCTGAGCGAGAAATTCTTTCTCCTCTTTCCATACATTATTATTGTCTATTTTTTTTGATCTTATTGCTATCGAAATTACTTTTTTTCGGAAAAAGGGTTAGTGAAATGATTGTCATCCCTTTTAGGTAAAAAATCTCCGTCGTAAGCTTTCTCTGGATTATCTCTTACTCTTCTATCTAATGCTGCAGCATCAGGACCAATAAGAATTCGCCATTTATTTTCTTTTACACCGTCAAGAATGACTGTTGCTGCGTCTTCAGCTGATGTTATCGCATTATTTTTAAAATCATCTTGCCTTTGAATTAATGCATCTTTGAATACTTCCAGGGTGAGATTATGAACAGGAGCTCCTGCTTTGATCCAGTTCTCTTTCATTTCCTGAAGCTCTTCATCTTGCATTTCCTCAGGTCTTTTACCTAATATTATGCCGGTATTCTGACTGATATCCGTTCCTATATGACCGGGCATTACCACTGAGACATTTAAATGCGGAGCATTTACTTTGAAATCATTTAATAAGGCCTCCGAGAAGCCTTTCACAGCAAATTTAGCCGCCGAATATGAAGTATGTGGAACACCATCTCCTAAGGATGCCCAGAATCCATTTACGCTGCTTGTATTAATTAAATGACCTTCGTCACTTTTAATTAACGCTTCCATAAAAGCTCTAGAACAAAAGTAAACGCCGTACCAACAGACCGCAAAAACTTTTTCCCATTCTTCAATATCGCTTTTTATAAAGCTTTGTCCGCCTCCGATACCTGCATTATTAAAAAGTAAATTTATTGAATCAGATTGTTGTTCTTTTAAAACGTTATCTCTAAATTCCTCAACTTGTTCTTTGATAGAAACATCGCATAGATGCTTTGTTATTTTGACATTTGGGTTTATGGAAGCTGCTAATTCCAATGTCTGATCCATATTTTCTTCAATGACATCACACATAGAGACATTGCAGTTTGCTTTAGCTAATTGCAAAACTAGTTCTCTTCCCATGCCTGTGCCACCTCCGGTGACAACAGCAATTTTATTTTCAAAAGATTTCATAAATCTATCTTATGACTTATCGAAGTGTAAGGAAACGATAGAATATGTTAAAAATAGTAGAAAAGGAGTTTAAAAATGACTAAAAAAGTTTGTCTAGTTATAGGTGCTGGTGGTGGAATTGGAGCAAACATAGCCAGAAAATTTGCAGTAGAGGGTTATCACTCCTGCCTTGCAAGGAGAACGGATCAAGACGGTCTTGATAAATGGATTAAAAATATAGAAGCAGAAGGAGGTGAGGCTTCAGGATTTTTAATTAATGCAATTGAAGAAGGTGCAATAGAAAAGCTGATAAAGGATATAGAGGAAGGTATAGGACCGATTGATACTTTGGTTTATAACCTTGGAGCTCAAACTGGGATGAAGCTCTTGGATCAAACAAGCTTAAAAGAATTTGAATGGGGCTGGAAGATGGCTACCCAAGGACTTTTTAGAGCAGCTAAAGAGATTTGTCCTATCATGGCCAGCAGAGGAGAGGGCTCTTTACTTGTCACTTCAGCTACCGCAGCTGTCAGAGGCAATAAAACCCAACATTCTCATGCTGCTGCAATGGGAGGAAGAAGAATGTTATGTCAATCCTTAAACGATGAATTTGGCCCACAAGGCATCCATGTTGCTCATATCGTTATTGATGGTGCCGTAGATGCTCCTGATACCCTTGGAAAAATGCTTGGACCGGATATGTATCAGAAGATGAGAGAAACTCGAGGCATGGAGCACGATGGATTAATTCTTCCCGAGAAAGTAGCAGAAACATATTTTCATCTTGCTAATCAGCATAGATCCACTTGGACTCATGAAATAGATATAAGATCTTTTTCGGATATGGCTTGGTGGAATACCGATAGTAGCTTTACAAGAAATTAAAGATCATAAAAAAAGGCGGTGATTCCACCGCCTTTTTTTGCAAACCCTTAGTTTAGAATCTGTACTGGATACCAGCTTTAATGATTCTTCCTACAGGAGAATGTGAGTAAGCATCGTAACCTAGCTCAGAAGGCGCCAAAGGAGGAGCCTCATCAAGAAGATTATGTGCACTCAAGTTTACTCTAACTCTGTCATCAGCAAGTCTTACAGAGTAATTGAAATCTAAAGTATTCATAGAATCAATTTTATCTATAAAACCATACCCAGCAGTTATTGTGTCAGGAACATCGTATTCGCCTGTGTGACGGATATACATGTTAATAGAGTGGATATCCAACTCTATTTCTAAACCTAAGAATAATTTAAGTTCAGGTAATGATCTCAAGTTGATGGGAGAGGTTGATGATCTGGTATTAAATTTACCAAGAGCATCGTATGTTCCACCACCAACAGCACCTGCAACATCGTATTGAGTCATGTAGGTTCCACCGTAAGAAAACTGCATTACAGTTCTTCCAGCATCAAAGCCTACTGAACCTTCAAAATCTAAACCGGAAATATCAACATCCTCTCCGTTGATAAGTTCTGTTTCAATTCTTCTTATACCACTCGTTTCATCGCCAGGAGTGTTGTAAACAATATCAGCACAAGGACAAGTAGCTGTTTCTGTTCCAAAACCGTTAGTAAACGCTAGATTAAAGTAATCAAAGGTAATTTGACTTCTTTCATCTGGTCTAATTATGAAACCAATGTTCATGTTGTCAGATTCTTCAGGAAGTAATGAACTAGCAACAGGTGTTGCAATAGTCACGTACTCTCCTAAAGGAGCATATCTTTGTAAACTTTCTTGAATATTTGAAGAAAGTATTGGCGTTCTATAAGTCTGCTCAAATGAGAACCTAAGACTGAAGATATCCGTCGCATCCCATATGAAAGATGCTCTTGGTTTCGTAACTTGGTCAACATCATAATCAATGTATCTAGCACCCAATTGAAACTCAAAGTTATCTCCTGCTGGAATTACTACTTCAGCAAATAAAGAAGTAGTTTCTGAATCAGTTCTTTCAGTAGTATCCATTGTTAAGAAATGGAAAACAGTATTACATTTTCCATTATCAGGACATCTGTTATCTCCAGCAGCTCTATAGAAACCATAGAATTTTCTAAACTGAGCACCAGCAGCCCATCCGATGTCATTTGCTCCAGTTCCAGAAAAGACAAATTCCCCAACTGTTAGAGATTTTTTCTCTTCGCTTTCTGGACCAGCCCAGAAGAAGTTCCAAGCATCAGGATGATTGTAATAAGGATCTGAAGGCGAGGCTCCGATTGAAGCACCAATTGGATTGTAGTAATGACAGTTGCCTTGTCCGGCAGCAGCTAATGCAGCAGCTGTTCCAATTTCATAGAACTCACCAGAGGCAGGATCTCTACAGTCTTCACCAGCAATACCGTGCATTGCCATATTGTATCTGTCAGTTAAAACATCACCCCAAGCATTACTCCATTCAGTATCACCGTAAGTAATATTTACATCAAATTGAACGTTATCAGTCACATCACCTCTAACACCAGCGACGATTCTGTTTGAATCGTGATAGTTAGGTCTTTCCATTCCTGGACCTTCAATAGCTCTTGGTCTTAACCATGTTAGAGCTAAATCTCCCATATCTTCGCCAGTAGCTCTTTCAATCTCTTGAAAACCTGGGTTATGACTTGGAACTCCAACGTAATACCCAGCAGCTGTTGGTGGGTAAGAAGGTGATCCAGTATAAGTAGTGTCTAAGCCAGCATGCAGATACTCGAAATACAGTTCTGTAGTATCGTTAATGTCTGATTCAGCAGTCACATAAATCTTATTTCTTGTTGTAGGATCAATTGCATTTGAGAAAGGAACGAAGTTATACCCACATTTAGAGAATCCATTGCTTCCGTCTAAAGGCACTGAATGAGATAGACCCCCTGTTTTGGACGCTGCTACTGGGCGAGTCATTCCACAAGTTGGATCCATTATGGAGTCTACACCCTGTCCAGCAGTTGCGTTTCCATGCCAAGTACCTGGCATACCAAATGAAGAGAAGCCCAAAGGCCACTTAGCTGGACTTGACCAGTCCACTAGACCTAAGTCAATGTTCATCAATCTGCCAATTTCTTCGTATTCGTAAGATATGGTGAATCTATTATCACCGTTTTGATTACCGTAGATGAATCCAAAGTTATAGCCAGGATCAGAATTATTAATATTGGTCGTTGAAAGGTTCATTTCAAAACCCTCAAAGTCTGTTCTAGTGATCATGTTGAACACACCAGCAACCGCATCAGAACCGTAAACCGTTGAACCACCATTTTTAAGTAATTCAATACGCTTCAAGGCAATAGATGGAAAGTTTCCAATATCAACAGGACTTTCTCCTGCATTTGTATCAACAGCAGTTTCGACCATTCTTTTTCCATTAATAAGAACCAATGTCCTACCAAGGCCAAGACCCCTGATGTTTACGTTTTTAATACCGGTTATTGTTCCTCCTTCAATGAATTGCTCAGATGTGTTAACCACACCAGATACTGCAGTAAGGTTTCTTACAAGATCAGTAATTTCTGGAGATCCAGCAGATTCAAAGTCATCCCTATCATAGGAATCAACAGGCACAGATAATACTTCTCTGTCGGTAGCAATCAGTGAACCTGTTACTACGACTTCTTCAGTATCGTCACCCTGAGAATTTACAAAAGGAATGCAAAGGAGGGAAATTAAAAATAACCTTAATAAATAGAATTTATTCATGTTTTTCCCCCTAGAAAATAATCTATACTTTGCAGAATATTCAACTCTTTCTAAAGCGTCAAACCCTTATTTTTTTGCACAAAACAAGAAAAAACAAAAAGGTCAAGACTTTTAATCTTTAATTTTTTATTTTTTTGCAATATCAAAGTTATAAAGATATTTCTAAAAGCAATTGATAATCATTCTCATTTATATATAATTGAGAACGATTCTCATTATCATTATGAGATTTCATCTGACATTATTGGAAAAAAATTATGAAAAAATATATTTACGCCACTTTATTCCTTCTAGGATCACTTAGCACCTTTGCTCAAAATAGCGATGATGTTGAAGAGGTAGAAGTTAAAGGTAAGGTTTTATACGTTGACCAAGTCAACTCTTTAAAACCTCCCGTACCTATTCTAGATGTTCCTCAATCAGTTTCAGTTATAACCGATGAAGAAATAAAGAATCAAGGCTTTAGAGAGATAGGAGATATTATTCGTTACACGCCCGGTGTAAATACATCACAAGGTGAAGGACACAGAGACGCTGTTGTCTTTAGAGGAGTAAGATCAACAGCCGATTTTTATCAAGATGGCGTTAGAGATGATGTTCAATACTACAGATCTCTCTATAACGTAGAACAGTTAGAAATCCTTAGAGGTCCAAATGCCTTGCTCTTTGGAAGAGGCGGAACCGGAGGTTTAATTAACAGAGTCTCAAAGAAAGCGGAAATCGGCGAAGCTTTTGGATCCATTGATTTCGGCGCAGATTCTTTTGGAGCTGCAGATCTAGCAGTTGATGCTAACTTTGCAACTTCCGATTCAACCGCCGTGAGATTAAACCTTCATACAGATTCTCTAGCTAATCACAGAGATTTCTACGAAGGAGAAAGATACGGAATAAACCCAACCGTTAAAATTCAAGTAGATGATGCAACCACGATAGATTTATCTTATGAATACGCAGATCACGAGAGGTTTATCGATAGAGGTATTCCTACTGCTAACAATAAGCCAGTTGAGAGTCTAAAAGATGTTGTATTTGGTGTTGAAGGCCTAAATTTACAAACTTTAGAAGCCAGCATACTTAGAGGAAGCCTTGCTCATGATTATTCTGATTCAGGAAAATTCAATATGAGTATCACTTCCAGTGACTTCAAAAAAATGTATAAGAATCTTTATGCTGCCGGTTACGATGCGGAAGCAAATACCGTTAAGCTTGATGGTTATTTAGATCCCACAGAAAGACAAAACCTGATTGTTTCAGCGAATGTGGTTAATGAATTTAGTAATGGCTCTACCTCTGGGACGGTCTTGGTTGGTTTAGAGTTTGTTGATACTGATAATAAAAATTACCGATACAACACTTTCTTTAACAACAGAGCAGGTAAAGATGCAGGTGAGCCTACAGATCAGCAAATATTCAACATCACAAGACCTTTGAATATTGCGAAAACGTCAAAAGGTTTAGATTCGACTGTTGATTACACAACTGATTTAAAAAGCAGTTCAGAGTCTGATCTAACAGTTACTTCTTTCTATTTGCAAGGTGATATTGATTTCTCAGACAGTTGGAAAATGATCATTGGAGGTCGTCTAGATAACTTTGATATCACTGTTACTGATGTAAAGAAATCTCAGGATCAATCAAGAAAAGACGATATGTTCTCACCAAGGTTAGGTGTAATTTACAAGCCAGCAGATAACATGTCTTTATATGTCAGCTATAGCGAAAGTTTCCTTCCAAGATCAGGCGAGCAATACAAAAAGCTCGACGCAAGTGGAGCTGCTCTTGATCCAGATGTCTATAAAAATACTGAATTTGGTTATAAATACGACATTAACGATGCATTGACATTTACAGCAGCTATCTTTGATTCTGAATCAACTCGAGCCGAAAAGGATAACGAAACAGGAGAAATGAATGAAATAAGAGGTCTTGAGGTTGAAGGTTATGAAGTAGAGCTATCTGGTGTTATAGACGATCAGAATAATCTAACTTTTGGTTATACATCTCTTGATGGAGTTACCAGTAAAGGAACCAAACAGCCAAGAGAACTTCCAAATCAAATGCTTTCGCTATGGTATTCATATCAAGCAACCGAAACATTTGGTTTTGGCTTAGGTGTGACTCATCAGGCTGAGTCTTTCATAAAAGACACAGCTAATGGAAGTACTGGTCCTGCTTTACCTGACTACACGAGAGTAGATTTTGCTCTCCATATCAATGCATCAGATAACGATGTAGTAAGAGTGCACATAGAAAATCTGACGGATGAATTATATTTCCCTCATTCACATAGTACCCACCAAGCTTCAGTTGGAGAGTCGCTAAGTGCAAGGGTTTCTTATTCAAGAAGGTTTTAATAAAGAAATATTTAAACCATGAACATTCTTGCCCTGAAATTTGAGAATTCAAAAACCGTTGGCGGAGCGGCATTGAAGATCAATACCCTGGTCATGATTTTAGGGCAGGTCATATTTAAAAGCTCAGTTCTTAATTAGGAGAGAGAACTGAAGGGAAAATCAATCTTACCATCTGTACCTACCATCAAGATTGATTTTCCCTACACTTTTAAATTAAATGTTTGGAAGAGTTTTTTTTATTCGTTCCTAACAAACACCCCTGGTGAAAAATTAAGCTCTTCCTCATTTTATTTGATAAATTATTGTAATGAATGAATTCATCATTGTTTTTAGAGAAACTCTCGAGGCTTCTTTAATCGTCGGGATTATTTATACAATCCTTATAAAAAATGAACTTTACGAATCGATTAGAAAACTTTGGATAGGTGTAGCTGCAGCGCTTGTTTTCAGTATTCTTGTAGGCTATTTAGTTTACATACTCAAGGAAAGCTTCAGTAATGAATCTGCTAGGGCTCTTTTCGAATCAGTGTTCATGTTTATCACGGCCGGATTGATTTGGTATGTTATTTTCTGGCTATCAAAACACGTCAGCGATAGAAAACAAATTGAAGCAGAAACCAACACCGCTGTTCAAGCATCAACTTGGGGTATTTTCTTTGTAATTTTCTTCTCTATTCTTAGAGAGGGATTTGAGACAGCCATTTTCCTCTTGGGAAGTTTTTCAATGACAGGATCTTTTAGCTATCTTGGTTTCACAATAGGTGCAGCTCTAGCAATTTTAATTGGTTATCTTGTTGTTGTTCAGGGGAAAAAGATTAATTTAAGATCTTTTTTTCAAGCTACAACATTACTCTTAGTTTTCTTAGCATCTGGCATGATCGCGTACGGCACTCATGAAGCTGAAAGCTACTTAGTTAAGTCAGATAATTTGCAACTCATAGGCTTAGAAAACAAGTCAGACATTTCTCGTCCTTGGGATATTCTAAGACCAAAGGACAGTCTTGATGAAACCGATAATTCTTTCTTTTATTCTTACGACTTGAAGGGCAAACAACAGTACACGCACATCATGCATGATAGCGGCAGAGTTGGCGTCTTTCTCAAAGGTTTCTTTGGCTATAACAGCAATCCAAATTACATTGAATTACTTTTCTGGATTATCTCTTTGATCGGTGGGATAGCTCTGTGGCGATCCTTTTATCGCCCAGCAACTTAAGTTACGAATTCAAATTTACTACTTTGCTATCTGATTCGACCCTTTCTAAAGACATTTCTGTCCAAATATCATCAATAGCATTTAAAAAGTTTTGGATATCTGAAGCGTTATGTTTTGGCGTAATAGTGACTCTGAATCTTTCATCGCCCTTTGGAACTGTTGGGAAGAAGACGGGTTGAATGTAGATACCGTGCTTTTCTACTAGAAGATTTGCTGCGTCTTTACACAGGACAGGATCCTTAATTAGGATTGGAATTATATGACTATCATTTTCTATAAATGGAATTTTAAGATTTCTTAATCCAGATCTTATTTGGTCGGAATTAAATTTTATTTCACGTCTTAGGTGATCTGCTTTTTTTGCAAGCTTAATAGCTTTAATAGAACTAGCCACAATGGACGGATTAACTGAAGATGTAAATATGAAACCGGGCGCAAAACTTCTAATGAAATCTATGATGTCCGCGTTGGCCGCCACATAGCCGCCTAATTGACCAAAAGATTTTGAGAGAGTTCCGTTGATAATATCTATCTTATCGGAGACTCCAGCTTCTGCAGCGATCCCTCTTCCTTCTGGACCGTACAAGCCAACAGAATGAACCTCGTCCAAGTATGTCAGCGCATTATATTTTTCGGCAAGCCAAATAATTTTTTCAATAGGCGATCTTAAGCCTTCCATGGAATAAAGGGATTCAAACACAATCATTTTAGGAGTATTTGCATTTGACGTTTTTAACAGCTCTTCTAGATGTCCGGTATCGTTATGCCTAAAAATATGTACTTTAACGTTTGCATTTTTAATGCCTTGAATCATTGATGCATGATTAAGCTCATCAGAATATATTTCAATTCCTTCTAATTTTTTGCACAAGGTCCATAAAGTAGATTGATTAGCTGTGTAAGCCGATGGGAAGATCAAGGCAGAATCTTTTTTGTGCAATTCAGCTAGCGTTCTTTCAAGGTCCGCATGATAAGAGGAAGTTCCAGAGATGTTTCTTGTGCCACCGGAGCCCGTTCCTAATTCTTGAGTAACTTTTATAGTTTCATTAACAATAGCAGGATGTTGGCTCAAGTTAAGATAATCATTACTACACCAAACTTCTACTTGTCTTCTAGAATCTCCATCGCGTTCGGTTGCTTTTGGAAAAGTTGATCGTGTTCTATTTATTTCGCGAAATTTTCTATATAAACCTTGCGACTTGAGTGATTTAAGCTCGTCGCTAAAAAATTTTTCATAATTCATTTATTACCTACCAATTAATTCTGCTTGCTTTATAAGCTTTATAAGATGAATTGGTGAGAACTATAACACATCAGAACTTCTTCCAACATTCGGGTATCATTGTGTTTTTGTTAAGAACAAACAGTTATATTGAAGACTATTAGAATACTTTCAAGAAATAGCAGTCTGGCTAAAATACAAGCTCATTTGGTTGCAGATGAGATCAAAAAAAAATTCCCTGACATTAATGTCACTCATTCTTATAGAGATACCAAGGGCGACATAGATTTAACAACTCCTTTAAGCAAAATGCCCGAACAAGGAGTCTTTACATCAGATTTGAGAGATGCTCTTTTAAATGATGAAGCCGACATGGTTGTTCACTCATGGAAAGACTTGCCTATTGAAATGCCTAAAGGAACTGATATTGTCTCAACGCTACCAAGATCTGACAGTAGGGATATTCTTTTTTTTAAAAATGACTCAATTGAAAAAAAATCTTTAAAGATCTATTCATCTTCTCCACGAAGAGAGAGAAACCTTTCAATATCATTGCCTGATTTATTGCCGTGGAAAACCTCTAAAATTGAATTTCATCCAATCAGAGGAAATATTCAAACTAGATTTTCTAAATTTTTGAATGATTCATTGGACGGAATAGTTATTGCTAAAGCAGCTATTGATAGGCTTTCTAGGGATCAGGATTTAGTTGAGCTTTATAAAAAGAATTCTGATTCATTTTCTTGGATGATATTACCAAATTCAATCAATCCGTGTGCTCCAGGTCAGGGTGCTCTTGCTATTGAAGTTGCAGAAAACAATGATTTTGCAAATTCTATTGCAGCCTCTATCAACGATGAAAGTACTTTTGATGCAGTATCTAGAGAGAGAAAAATTCTTTCTCAACATGGAGGAGGATGTCATCAAAAAATAGGCGTATCAATAAGAAAGATTAATGTAGGCGAGATAACCAACATCATCGGTCTAACGGAAGAGGGCGTTGAATTAAAAGAAAGCACTTTTAATCGGATGCCGAAGCTAAATGTTGAACAAAAGGTAAATAAAAGTGCAATTTTTCCAGAAGAAAAAGCAGAAAGTGTTTTTTTTAAGCGCAATTTTATTAAAACCACTATAAAAAAAATAGAAGCAATGGAGAACAAAGGAATTTTTATTTCCAGACAAGATGCTTTGTTGGATGGAATTAGAATTAACGCATCAAATATTTTGTGGACAGGTGGGGTTGAAACTTGGAAAAAACTGGCAGCGAAAGGCTACTGGATAAATGGCACATCAGATAGTTTAGGAAAAAATAATGAACCCCCTTGTACTTTATTTGATGATTTAGATTGGTTGAATTTTACGCATGATAGAAACCAAGAAAAAAGTTCAATGAAAAAATTAATCTCATACGAACTGACACCAAAAGAAGATGAGATAAAAATAAAGGATAAACAATACTTTTATTGGATGAGCGGAAGTGCTTTTGAATATGCGCTTGAATTATATCCTAATATTATCGAAGCTAATCATGCATGCGGTTTAGGGGCAAGCTATGACATAATTGACCGCCAAATTTCGGGAAAAGTTGTACCTTTTCTAAATTACGAAGATTGGAAACATCAAATAACTGCTGATACAGATGAATAGAAAATTTCCAGATACTAGATTGCGAAGGTTGCGCAGTAATCCGTCACTACTAAAAATAACTGCAGAAACCAGTCTAACAGTCGACGATTTAATACAACCTATCTTTGTCAAGGAAGGGATCAAAAAAGCTGAAGCAATTGAATCCATGCCAAACGTAAACAGATATTCAAAGGAAGGTGTGATTGATTACTGCAAAAGCTTAATGGATCTGGGAATAAAAGCTGTCGCTCTTTTCCCTGTGATAGATTCTAAAAAAAAGGATTTAGATGGCATTGAGGCATTTAATCGAAAAAACTTAATATGTGGGATAGTCGAGTCGATTAAAAAAAAGATTCCAGAATTAGTTCTTATTGTAGACGTTGCCCTTGATCCCTATACCGTGCATGGCCACGATGGAATATTGGACAAAAAAGATTACGTAGATAATGACAAAACAGTCGAAGTACTAAAAAAGCAAGCCTTAGTTCTAGCAGATGCGGGAGCAGATGTAATAGCACCTTCAGATATGATGGATGGGAGAATTGGTGCTATTAGAAAAGAGCTTGAGCTAAATAATTTTTTTAATACAGTAATTCTTTCTTACGCTGCAAAATACAGTTCAAAATTTTATGGTCCCTTCAGAGAAGCTGTTCAGTCATCATCTAATTTAGGCAAAGGAAATAAAGATTCTTATCAAATGTCGCCTCATAATATTAATGAAGCTCTACACGAAGTTGAGATGGATCTTAATGAAGGAGCAGATGCCGTAATGGTAAAACCTGGTATGCCTTACTTGGATGTAATTCGTGCGGTAAAAGAAAAATTCAAAGTACCAACATTTGCTTATCAAGTATCAGGTGAATACTCAATGTTGAAAGGTGCAATTGAAAAAGGGTGGTTGCAGGAAGAAGTTTTGTTGGAAGTTTTACATTCTTTCAAAAGAGCAGGCTCTGACTGCATACTGACTTATGCTGCAGAAGAAGTTGCACAGAAATTGAGCTGAATCATGCCCAATCACAAATTTGAAAATGCTTTAGCGAGGAAACCTCAATCTTGTCCTCCAATATGGTTCATGCGACAGGCAGGGAGATACCATAAACACTATCAGTCTCTGCGCAAAAAACATTCTTTTGAAGAGCTATGTAAAAAGCCTGAGTTAGCTGCAGAAACTGCTTTAGGACCAATTGAGGATTTTGACTTTGATGTTGCCATTCTTTTTAGCGACATTTTGTGGCCGTTACAAGCAATGGGGATGAATTTAGTATTTGATCCAGGGCCAAAATTTGAGGATATTCTCACTGAGCAAAATTTTAAAAAGCTACTAAATAAAAAAGATCTCAGATTTATGGAGTTTCAATCGGAAGCCCTACAGTTAACCAAGGAAAAACTAGGTCACGATAAATCGCTAATTGGTTTTGTGGGAGGCCCTTGGACAGTCCTCTCCTTTGGCATGGGGACTAATAAATTAGGGAGCAATTCTAAAAGCCTTACAAGAGAAAAAAATTTCATGCTGGAGGAGTTTATTATTCCTTTTCTACAAAAAAATATTTCAATGCAAATTGAAGCCGGGGCTGAAACTGTGATGATTTTTGATTCTTCAGCGCATCAGTTAGTTGATAAAGATTTTTCATCATATTTAGAAAAGGTAACAGAAAATATGATTAAACCTTTCGAACAAAAGGTTGGCTACTATGCGAAAGAAGAA
>CACHCY010000008.1 GCA_902578495.1 uncultured SAR86 cluster bacterium | reverse complement strand
TGACATCGAAATATCTGATAAAGGAATTGAGTTAAAAGGTTTTCCTCATCCCATCAAATTTAATTAATTTTATCTTTAGGAAACAAATTCCTTATGATTGAAACTAAAGGAAGAAAATAGATGTACCATTTTGGAAAAATTCTTTGTAAAAGATCGTAAGCATGGGCATCAATACCTACCAAGATTCTCTTATTTTTCTTTCTTATATTTTTTAAAATTATATTTGCTGCGCTCTTAGCACTTGTTGGGGCGTTTTCTTTAAAAATTTTTCCTGCTTCTTCAGGAGTATCTGCTTTACCAAACATAGTTGTTCCGGGCTCAAAATTCTTAAATCTTGAAGCCGAAAATATATTAGTGCCAATATGGCCTGGATGGACTGAATAAACTTCTACTGTTTCTTTATTTAACTGCATTTCAAGAGCAAGACTCTCGGTAAAAGCTCTTACGCCAAATTTTCCTACGTGATAAATAGATTGAGATGGCACACTTAAAAGACCAAATATGGATGAGGTATTTACGATGGCAGACTCAGGCCTTTTTTTCAGGTGAGGTAAAAAGGCTCTTGTTGAATTGATGACACCATGTAACAAAATTCCTAGTCCAAAATCCCAATCTTCATCGGTGCTTTCTTCTACCGTGGCTGCAACTGATAGGCCTGCATTGTTAAAAACTATATCAACTTGGCCATGATGCTCTATGACTTCATTAGGAAGATTATCAACCGCTTCTTTATCGCTAACATCCAATAAATGGGAAGATACGCCAACATTATGTTTTTTAAGCAATTCTCTAGTTTCGTTCAAAAGTTCTTCTTTCCATTCAACCAAGGCAATATTGCATCCTTCTGAAGCAAGTTGAAGGGCTAGTGCCTGCCCCATTCCTGAGCCAGCACCTGTAATAACGGCGACCTTATCTTTGAAATTTTTCATATGAAATAAACCTTAGCAAATTATTTAAAAAAATTCTTTATGGCTTCTAAGGGCAGCCCTTGAATCACATAAGGATCCCCTTTTATATATTCAAATAAATTTTTCCCAAGTGATTCGTATTTATAAGATCCACTGGACATTAAGGGGTCGTCCTTTTCAACATATTCTTGGATTTCTTCCAGAGAAAGATCTCTCATTTTCAGTGTAGCCTTGTAATGTTTTTCATGAACAACCTTGCCGTTGATTACAATTGCAAGGCCGCTTATTTGGAAATGTTCTCTACCGGAGAGTTTTCGAAGATTTTCTATCGCTTTGCTTGCAATTAGGGGCTTGCTGAAGATCTTTGAACCAAGCAAACAAATTTGATCCCCACCAATTACATATTTGTCAGGAAATATCTTACTAACACTAAGAGCCTTTTCTTTGGCAAGGAATACAGATAAATCTATTGGTGGAAGACTGCGGTTTTGTGATTTTAAGTTTTCTTCGTCTACGAGAGGTTTATGTGTATCAAATTTAAAACCAGCTTCGAAAAGAATTCTCTTCCTTATTTCAGATTCAGAAGCAAGAATAAAAGCAGCGGGCAAAGTTATTGGTTATTACTGGAATGAATCAAAGCCATAAATTCATTTCGAGTATTAATATTTTTTTGAAAAACTCCAGTCATTTTACTTGTAACGGTACTTGTTTCTGACTTATGAATGCCTCTGGTAGTCATGCATTGATGGGCAGCATCAACCACCACGGCAACGCCTTTTGGTTTTAAAACTTTGCTTATAGTATCGGCGATTTGAGCTGTCATAGTTTCTTGTGTTTGTAATCTTTTGCCAAAAACATCGACAATCCTTGCCAACTTACTTATTCCTACGACTCTATTATTTGGAATATAACCTATATGCGCTATGCCCAATATTGGCACCATGTGATGTTCGCAGTGAGATTCAAGCCTTATGTTCCTGACGATAACCATTTCATCATAACCTTCAACTTCTTCAAAAGTTTTCGATAATATCTCCTCAGGATCGTCGTGATAACCGGCAAAGAACTCTTGATATGCTCTCGCAACTCGATCTGGAGTTTCGATTAAGCCTTCTCTATCAGGATCATCTCCTGCCCAGGCAATTAATGTTCTTACGGCGTCTTTAGCCTCTTCCATGGAAGGAACAGGTGTTTTAAGTTTTGTTACTTTTTTCATAACTTATTAATTTGAGATGCTAACTCTAGAGGTAATTTTACAATATATCAAAGTTAATAACTGGAATAAGGTTATTTCTGAACTATTGATCCTCCGCCTTTTGCGAACTCTTCTGCAGCTTTTTTATCTTTCAATAGGTTTTCCACCTTTTCAGGAACTTCCAAGCCTTTGAGCATTCCAGGTTGTTCGTAACATCTGTCAATCCAGCCTTTTAAATGATCTAAATCATCGGTTGAAACTCCTGACCATCGATGCGTCCTAACCCAGCACCAATTTGCAATATCAGCTATAGAGAATTCATCAGCTAACCAATCTCTACCATCTAATCGCGTGTTTAAAACTTCAAAAAGCCTTCTGCTCTCATTTTGGTATCTATCGATTGCAGGTTGTATTTTTTCTGGGAAATATCTAAAAAATACATTTGCCTGCCCCATCATTGGACCGATGCCTCCCATCTGGAACATTAACCATTGAATGGCTACCGATTTTTGATGGGCATCTTGAGGAAGCAATTTTCCTGTTTTCTCAGACAAATAGATCATGATTGCTCCTGATTCAAAAATCGCTAAATCATCATTAGATCTATCGACAATAACAGGTATTCTGCCATTTGGATTCATCGCTAAGAATTCTTTAGTTTTTTGTTCTCCTTTTTGCAGGTTTATCGCATGAGTGTTGTATTCAAGATTTAAAGCTTCAAGAGTGCATGAAACCTTATGTCCGTTTGGTGTGGAAGTTGTGTAAAGATCAATCATCTTCTGAATTTTTTAAAGAATTAAAAGGATACGGTCTTGCTTCTGTTTCAAAAGTCACAAAATCGATAATTTGGTTAATGAATTTTTGAAATACATTCGTTAGATCGCCTAAATTTTTATTTGGTTTTTTTGTTATTAGTTTAAAAATAAACTGTGCAAAAGCAATTATCCACAACAAAAATATTGAATAGGATATGACTATCAAATAAACAACGACGAGAAGAGCATCTATCCAGGTAGAACTGTCTTTAATATTTGACATTGCTTCATCAGAAACAGATTCATGGGTTGTTTCTACTTCCTTGTTTTCTTCTTCTATTTTTTTATCTTCTTCACTCATTTATAAATCTCTTCCGTCAGTCTCAAGAACCATTTTATCAAAAGATTCTTTTATTGAGCCTTTTTTAAAGACGATATTGTATAGTTTTTCCACAATTGGCATATCTAATTTTAGGATGGAAACTTTTTCATAGACTATTTTTAAAGTTTTTTCTCCCTCAATAACCTGATCTATTATTTTTTTTGCCTCGTCTCGTGTTTTTCCTTTGCCCAAAAGATAACCAAAAGAATAGTTTCTACTTTTTTCTGAACTGGCGGTGGCAATGAGATCGCCAACTCCAGCTAAACCTAATAAAGTTAATTTTTTTAATTTCAAAGCTTCAAAAAGGTGAGACATTTCTACCAGGCTTCTTGTCAAAATCATTGCTTTTGTATTTTTTTTGTTCCCCAATCCATCGGATAATCCAGAAACGATTGCATAAATATTTTTTAGAGCCCCAGCAAGTTCAACACCTTTTACATCATTGTTAAGAAAAACTTTAAAACTTTGTCTATCAAAAATATTTAAAAATTCTTTACCTATTTTTTTGTTTTTAGCAGCGATCACACAAGCCGCTGCCATACCCTCGATGATTTCAGACGCTAAATTAGGGCCAGATAAAACACTTATGTTTGATTCCATCATGAGCTCTTCTTTGAGAATCTCACTCATTGTGTAAAAAGTTTTCTTTTCCAGGCCTTTTGAGGCTATGAGAAAAGAAGTCTCTGGCACTATGTGTTTTTTATTTTTTCTGAAAAAACCCCTTACAGATGATGATGGTATGCAAACTATTACGTGGCTTAGATTTAATACATCTTTTTGGTTTGAGGTTGCTTTTATATTTATGTGTAATTTCTTGTTACCAGAATATTTTTTGTTTGTATGATTTTTATTTATTTCATTAACGGTGCTTGGGTTACGTGACCAGATTGACACTTTGTATCCATTATTTGCTGCAATATCAGCTAGAACTGTTCCCCAAGAGCCAGATCCTAAAATTCCAATTTTATTATTTTTAAGTTTCATCTAAAAATTTTAGAGAAGAGTTTTCAAATTTATCCCACCATTGAAAACCCATTTCTCTCATTAATTCCAAATTACTCATTGTTTTGATATCAATTTTAGAGGCAACTTCATTCAGATTAGAGTCAACTCGAAAATAATTTTGACCAATAATTTCCTGAGCTAATTGATGTTCAAGATTTGATTCTAAAAGCATTGGAATAATTCCTCCTCTCAGCCAAGATAAAGATCCCCAATATTTTGCTATTGATCCATCAATGAAGTTGTTATTAAAGCCTGTCCCAATACTAAAAACTTTAATCTCTTCATCTGGAAAAAGTTTTTTTGCTTCTGTTAAAGCAATTAGGGCAGGATTATTTGTTGAAACAGCCCCATCCACGTACCAATCAGTTCCTATTTGTACTGCAGGAAAATAGGTCGGTGCTGCAGAAGTAGCAGAAGCTACTTTTGCAACAGATACTTCAGGATGATCTCTTTCGGAAAAAATTTCTGGAAATCGAGTATTTAGATTGTAAGTAACGATTGAGCACGGGGTATCTGAACTAGACAGTTTTAAGCTTCCAAAATAATCATACATAACTTCCATTTTTTTGTGGCCATTATATTTAGTTCGAAAAAGACTCGAGAAAGATCGGGTAAAGATCTTTTTTAAATTTTCTTCAGAATAGATTTCTAATAATCTTGGACCTTCAATTTCTAAAACTGAAATAATGAGAGCTAGTATTCCACCTGTTGAAGTGCCGACAACTAGATCAAATTTTGAGGAAAGAGGCTTACCGATTTTTTTTTCTAATTCATATAAAAAAACTGAAGTAGCCAGTCCTCTAACGCCACCACCATCAAGAGATAAAACATATTTTGTCATGCAGATTGTTTAGCTCAGTTATAATTATTTAATGAATACTAAGGAGCAATTTGTTGAATCTATTCTACACTCAAATTATCCAGTTTTTTTTACTGGTGCAGGTATAAGCACTAATTCAGGAATACCAGATTTTCGGGGACCAAAAGGATTTTGGAAAACAAATACTCCCATTATGTTTCAGGATTTTATGACTCAAGAATTAATGAGAATGAAATATTGGACCCAAAGCTTAGAATTTAAATCAAATTTTCAAGAAAAAATTCCTAATGAGGGACATGTAATAATCTCTGAGATAATTAATTCAAAAAATGCTGGGCATTGCATTACACAAAATGTAGATAATCTTCATCAAAAATCTGGGCTGAGTGATACTTCAGTCACAGAACTTCATGGTAATGCAACTTTTGCAGTTTGCTTAGATTGCAAAAAAAGATTTGAACTTTCTTTTATTCATGAAGAATTTAAATCTACTAATAAGCCACCTAAATGTGATTCTTGTAACGGATGGATAAAAACAGCAACGATATCTTTTGGCCAACCAATGCCTGAAGATAAAATGATTATTGCACATGAGGAAACATTAAAAGCTGATGTTTTTATTGTTGCAGGATCATCCCTATCGGTTTTTCCTGCAGCAAATTTTCCTTTAATCGCAAAAGAAAATGACGCTAAGCTTTTAATAGTTAACAATGAAGAAACGCAATTTGATCATTTTGCAGATGTTTTAATTCATGATGATATTTCGAAAACCTTCTCAAATTTAAAAATTACTCATTAAATAAATGGACTCAAAAAAAATAGGATTTTGGTCAGGAATTCTTTTATTTACAGCAATATTAATCTTTTTTAATCCAGATGATTTATCTCAAAGAGGTCAGATAACTGCAGCTGTTTTTATTCTGATGGGTATTTGGTGGGCTACAGAAGCATTACCCCTTCCTGCAACAGCACTTATCCCCATTATCGCCTTCCCTCTTTTGGGTGTTGAAGAAATTGGAGTGCTTTCAAAAGAGTATATGAACAAAGTTCAATTTTTGTTTGCTGGAGGATTCATGATTGCTATCGCCATGCAAAAATGGAATTTGCATAAGCGAATAGCTTTGATTGTTTTATCTATTACTGGATTCAAAAGTGAGAGATTAATTGCAGGCTTCATGATAGCGAGTTTTATTTTAAGCATGTGGATTATGAATACCTCTACAACCATTATGCTTCTTCCAATCGGCATCTCTATCATTCAAGCAATCAATGATTCCATCAAAAATTTATCCGAGAATCAAAAGCTAAATTTTCAAGTCTGCTTACTTCTGGGAATTGCATATTCTTCATCTTTAGGTGGAATAACTACACCAATTGGAACAGCACCCAACGGAGTTTTAATTCAATATGCATTTGAAAACTATAATTTAGATATAGGTTTTGTAGATTGGTTTTCAATTGCAGCGCCATTTTCAATTATTTCTTTGCCAATCATTTGGTTGGTTCTAACAAAATTCTTATTTCCAATTAATTTTTCTGATACCGGCAGTGCTGAAAAAATTCTTTTTGAAATTAAGGAAGAATTAGGTGTTATGAGCCGAGAGGAAAAGATAGTTTCTCTTGTATTTTTATTTACTGCTTTAGGATGGGTGTTTCGAAAAATAATTGATGATATTCCTTTTCTATTTTTACTAGAGGATGCTGTTATATCGATGATGGGTGGTTTGAGTCTTTTCTTTTTGACTTCAAATCAAAAACGATTACTGGACTGGGAAGATATCCAAAATAAATTTCCTTGGGGTTTAATTTTTTTATTTGGTGGCGGAATGACTCTTGCTTATGTGGTCAATGATAGTGGCTTAGCTATTTGGCTTGCTAACTTAGTACCAAACGAAGCCAGCCTAATTTTGGTCTTGTTCATTGTAATCGCAATGGTCATCGTATTAACAGAATTGACCAGTAATTTAACAACAACCATTACATTTATTCCCATCATTGCAGGGATTGGTATAAACATTGGAGTCAATCCCATGCTGCTCATAGTTCCTCTTACGATCGCGGCTAGTTGTGCATTCATGCTTCCGGTAGCAACTCCTCCAAATTCTATTGTTTACGCATCGGGCTATATTCCTATAAACCGCATGGTTAGAGCGGGTATTTTCTTAAATATAATCTGTGGCTTGCTCCTACTAGCTTTAAATTATTTATTTCCAAATTCTTTTCAGTTATTTGTGTAGTATTTAATTGTTCTCAACACAATCAAGTATTAAAATTATATTAGGTGTCGCAGCTAGTGAAAAAATATCAGGGATTCTCTAGAACTGCTTTCAACAAATTTACCCTGTACAGGAGGTGGTCCAAAATTAATATTAACGATTTAGCAGGAATATCAGGGGGTGCCTCTTGACAACGGGTTGACCCGTATTCCGGCTAGAGGCCGGTACGTCCCGCCTCTAGTAAGAGATTAGTTGAGATACTTTCTCTTGAAAAACCCCGCAATATGCGGGGTTTTTTTCATTCAGATGTAAGGTCGTGACCTGATGAAGCAGTTAAACCTCCATCGCAAATAATGGTCTCACCAACAGTGAAATTTCCAGCACGTGAAGATAAAAAGATTGCAAGACCTCCAACATCCTCAGCAGTGCCTATTCTTTTCATAGGGTTTCTTTCGACTAAAGGATCATAGTTATGAGCCACTGCAGACCCCAACATGTTGCTTGGAAATGGGCCAGGAGCTATTGCGTTTACTAAAATATTATCTTGCACCAATCTTGAGGATAGATGTCTAGTCAAGTGATGAACTGCCGCTTTAGATGCACTGTAAACATAGTTTTCAAAAGCCGGTGTGTTAATACCATCAATCGAACCGATATTAATCACTCTGGCTGGATTTTCTTTGGTAGATTCTTCCTTTAACAATGGTAAAAATTTCTGTGTAACAAAAAACATACTTTTGACGTTTAAGTCCATTACCTTATCCCAACCTAATTCTGAGAATTCTTCAATTGGCTCTCCCCATGCTGCACCAGCATTGTTCACTAAAATATCAAGCTTAGATTCTTTGTGAGAAATTTCGTTATACAGCTCTTCTATCCCATCAAGCGTTGAGGCATTGTTAGGAATTGAAATGCATTCTGCGTTATATCTCTCACTAAGTTCATTGGCTTTGTCGTTACAAGCTTCTGCTTTTCTGGCGGTGATGTAAACTTTCGCTCCGTTTGCCAAATAAGCTGAAGCAATCATTTCCCCAACTCCTCTTGATCCACCTGTGACAAGAGCTACTTTGTCTTTCACCGAAAAAATATCTTCAATTTTCATAATTTAGAACCTTTTTAAAATGGCGGACCGGACGGGACTCGAACCCGCGACCTCCGCCGTGACAGGGCGGCGTTCTAACCAGAACTGAACTACCGGTCCAATTGAGGTTGCAATTATACATACCTTGAAGAAAAAAAATCACATAAACTAATCAACAGTTATTATGCTCTATAAGAAATAGGATATGAAAAAAATACTCATCAATTTTCTCATTTTAAGTTTTTACTCTTTTGCTGATGGAGAAGCAGGTTCTTTATCTCTGGATAAAGACATTAATGAAGATAGGAAAATCTCATTTCCAAATACAAAAGAATATCTTGTTATCGTCTCTGATTTGCATACTCATTCAGTCTTTTCTGATGGACATGTGTGGCCAAATATTAGAGTTGAAGAAGCTTTGAGAGATGGCTTAGATGTTTTAGCAATTACTGAGCACCTTGAATATCAACCTCACATTGAATTTTTACCAAATAAAAATAGAAATGATGCTTACAAGGAGGCTCTGTTGGCTAATAAAAATAATGATGATTTATTAGTAATTAATGGAGCTGAAATTACAAGAATACCACCAGCAGGTCATATGAACGCAATTTTCATCAAAGATGCAAATTTATTATTCAATGATGATGAGTCTAATATTCCGCTGGCACAAGAACTTTTAAAGCAATATCCTGAAGCAGCATCATGGGAAGAAAATAAAACCATCAGAGACTATTATGCTTTGACTTCTGTTTGGCCGGTAGAGAAAGCTGTGGATGCAGCACACGCTCAGGGAGGTTTCATTTTTTGGAATCATTCCTGGTGGACGCCACAGTCCCCTCAAGGTATTTCTGTTCTTACTGATTTTCATAAAAAGCTTATTAAAGACAATAAGCTGCATGGAATAGAAGTTGCAAACGGAATAAATTATTCAGATGAGGCTTTTCAAATAGCTATAGATAACGATTTAACAATTATAGGAACTTCAGATGTTCATAATTTAATTGATTGGGACTATTCATTTTATAAAGGCAAACATCGTCCAGTAACATTGATCCTTTCAAAAGGAAAATCTGAAAATTCAATTAAGCAAGCATTATTTGAAGGAAGAACTGTTGTATGGTTTAAGAATAATTTAATTGGTTTAGAAAATAATTTATTACCTCTTTTAAATAGCAGCCTATCCATGAAAAGCTTGGGATACCAGGCAGAAACAACAATATTAGAAGTTTTAATTGAGAATAAATCTGATGCAAAAATGATGTTAAAGAATCTCTCTAAGTATACTTTGTCTCAAAATACCAATTTTTTTGAAATTGATCCTCACAGTAAGAAAATTATTGAAGTAAAGACTATAGAAGAATTGAAAAACATTGAGCTTATATTTTCTGTAGAAAATGCATTCATTGCACCTAAAAAGAATGCTCAATTGAGTTTTAAACTAAGGATTTAATAATCGCTGGTGGGCGATACAGGACTTGAACCTGTAACTTCCACCTTGTAAGGGTGGCACTCTACCAATTGAGTTAATCGCCCAGAGAATTCAGAATTATAGTATTCAACTTTATTCAAGTCATCTCTTTGTTCAAGCTACCAACAAAATAGACTTTCTAGAAATATTGAGGCATATTTTATTTAAAATTTCTTTAAAAATATCATGTTAGAAGCACAACCATTAAAAACTCGTTTAAACCTAAACGATGATGAATTTATTTCAAATAAAAAATCTATGCTCGGAAAGCTTGATGAGATCGATGAACTTCTCGATGAAGCTGAAGCTGGCGGTGGTCCGAGGCATCATGAAAGACTTGCTGCTAGAGGAAAGCTCCCTGTAAGAGAGAGAATTTTTAATTTTTTAGATCCTGATAGTCCATTTTTAGAAATTAGCCCACTAGCCGGTTATATGTCTGACTATCCTGTAGGAGGAGGTTGCGTAGCGGGCATAGGTGTTTCTTCCGGTGTTGAATGTATTATTTTTGCAAATGATCCAACAGTTTTGGCTGGGGCAATGCAAGCGTTCTCAGTAAAAAAATGGATGAGAGCAATGCAAATTGCCAGAGACTGCCGCATTCCTTTTGTGCAATTTGTTGAATCAGCTGGCGGAGATTTGAGACCTAGAGGAAACCGTTCTTCAGTCGCTTTAAACGTTGGTCATTTTGCTGAGTCAGGAAGACAGTTCTATGAGATAACCGAACTATCAAAGCTCGGTATTCCAACTGTAACAATTACTTTTGGATCTTCCACTGCAGGAGGTGCTTATCAGCCGGGAATGTCAGATTACAATATTTTTGTTAAAGAACAGTCTCAAGTATTTTTGGGTGGTCCACCATTAGTTAAAATGGCAACAGGTGAAGAATCTGATGCCGAAAGCCTAGGCGGAGCAAAGATGCATGCTGAAAAATCCGGTTTAGCGGACTATTTTGCGAAAGATGAAATGGATGCAATAAGAATTGGCAGAGAAGTTATGTCTCATCTTAATTGGTCAAAAGAAGGTAATTCTCCTGATTCTATCTATGAAGAGCCTATTAATGATCAAGAAGACTTATTAGGTATTGTGAATCCAAGCTTGAAAAGACCATTTGATGTTCGCGAAGTAATTTCGAGAGTAGCAGATGGTTCAAGGTTTGAAGAATTCAAACCCCTCTTTGGTCCTACAATTATATGCGGTTTCATGAAAATTCATGGGCACACAGTCGGAGTTTTGGGAAATAATGGTTCCTTATTTCCAGATTCATCTCAAAAGGCAGCCCACTTTATTCAACTATGCAACCAGATAAGCATCCCTCTTGTTTTTTTACAAAATATTACAGGTTTTAATATTGGAAAAGAATTTGAGCAGAATGGATCGATTAAAAAGGGGGCTCAAATGCTTAATGCAGTTTCAAATTCTGAAGTGCCTCATTTGACAGTTATTCTAGGAAACTCCTATGGTGCTGGTACATATGCTATGTCTGGAAGAGAATTTGGTAATGCTTTTACCTTTTTATGGCCAACAGCAAAGATTGCCGTAATGGGAGGAGAACAAATAGCGGGAGTTATGTCGATGGTAAGAAGAGCAAAAGCTATGCGTGACGGTCTCCCCTTCGATGAAAAAGAGGATGCAAAAATTGTAGAAGGTCAAAAAATTTCTCATGATAAAGGTTCTGAAGCTTTAATAGCCACAAGTGCAATTTCCGACGATGGGATTATTGATCCAAGAGATACCAGGACAGTGCTTGGTATTTGCCTTTCTGTTGTAAACAATAAAGAAGTTAAGGGGTCAGATGGATTTGGAGTTTTCAGACTATGATCATTAAAAAATTACTAATTGCAAATAGAGGAGAAATTGCAAGCAGAGTAATCAGTAGTGCTCAAGATATGGGAATCTCTTGTGTTGCTATTTATACAGAAGATGATGCTAATTCTCCTTATGTTAAGGAGGCTGATGAAGCTTTTAAATTGGAAGGCAGTTATTTGGATGCAAAAGAAATAATTTCTATTGCAAAAAATTCAGGTTCTCATGCAATTCATCCAGGATATGGCTTTTTATCTGAAAATGCTGGGTTTGCAAATTCTGTCAAAAAAGCAGGGATTATTTGGATAGGACCAAGTGGCAATGTCATTAAAAAAATGGGAGATAAAATTACCTCTAAGAAACTTGCTGAAAAGGCTGGTGTTCCGACTCTTCCTATGACCTCTGATGCCAAAGATGCAAAAAAAATTGGATATCCAATTCTTGTTAAGGCTTCTGCTGGAGGAGGTGGTAAAGGGATGAGAGTTGTTGAAGATCCCAAAAAATTAAAAGAAAACATATCAGCGGCAGAACGTGAAGCCGAAAGCGGTTTTGGTGATAAAAGAGTTTTTTTAGAAAGATATGTTAAAAAATCTCGTCACATAGAGATTCAAATTTTAGGTGATTCTTTTGGGAACGTTGTTCACTTAGGAGAAAGAGAGTGCTCAATTCAAAGAAGGCATCAAAAAATAGTTGAAGAATCTCCTTCTACAGTTATTGATCAAGGGCTCAGAGACAAAATTGGGTCTGCAGCCGTTCAGCTTGCTTCTGCACTTAAATATGAATCTGCTGGAACGGTTGAATTTTTATTTGATGATAAAACCAAAGAATTCTTTTTTTTAGAAGTAAACACTAGACTCCAAGTAGAACATCCGGTAACAGAAGAGGTAACTGGCCTAGATCTTGTGAAAGAACAAATAAAGATTGCTCAAGGCAATGAATTAGAGTTTGTTCAAGATGACGTTGAGTTGATAGGTTCATCAATCGAAGTAAGGCTTTATGCTGAAGATCCTGCAAATGAATTTCTCCCAGTTACTGGAGATATAATTGCCTTCGATCCATGCGATAACCCTTCTGTGCGCTGGGATGTAGGGATTGAAAAAGGAACTGTCGTGTCCTCAAATTTTGATCCAATGCTTGGAAAGGTAATTTCCTATGCTGAAACTAGAGAGGAAGCTGCTCAAAAACTAGCTTTGGCTCTTGAAAGAAGTCATTTTGGTGGCATGAGGACAAACCGAGATTATCTAATTTCAATCTTGAGGTCTGAAGACTTTCTCAAAGGAAAAACAACAACCGACTTCGTTGAGAGAGTAAATCTCAACACAGAAATTGATTTATCAGAAAATGAAATTTTTGATCATGCTGTTGCGGTAGCCATGTGGAATCAAGCTAAAAACAGAGAAAGTGCTAGTGTTCTTTCTAACATTCAATCTGGTTGGCATAACGCAAGGCTTCCATATCAAAAAGTAGATTTAATTTTTGGTGATGATGTTATTGAGGTCAAATATAAGTCAACAAGAGGTGGAGAATTTTGTCTTTCAGATGATGCCTCAGTAAGAATTTATGAATTTGATGATGAATCAATAGATATTGAAATTGATGGAAAAAGGATCATTTCAAAAATTACATACCATGAAGGTAAGTTTCTTATTCAAACCATTAAGGGAGACTTATTGTTTGAGATGAAAGAAAGGTTTGAGTCCAGCTCGATAAACGAAATAGCCGGTGGCTTAACTGCTCCTATGCCTGGAAAAGTTGTAGATGTACCTGTCAAAAAAAATGAGTCTGTTAAGTCTGGCCAAACTTTAGTTATTCTAGAAGCTATGAAAATGGAGCATAAGGTAACTGCTCCAAGTGATGGAAACGTCAAAGAAGTATTGATTGCTGTTGGAGATCAGGTTGAGAGCGGCTCAACTTTAGTGATTTTAGAAGATTAATCCCACTTTGGTTCTCTTTTTTCCAAAAAAGCTGAAATGCCCTCTTGAGCATCTGGACCCGCAAAGGTTTCCGCACTTTTTTTACCTAAATAAGGCAAAGCTTCATCAAAATTCATTCCATCCTGATTGACATAGGCTTCCAATCCAAATTGCATGGTACCCGGAGCAAGGTTAGCAAGGTCACTTGCAAGGCTATCTACCCTTTCATCTAACTGATCGTTGGGTACAGATTCATTTATTAAACCCCACTCCTCTGCTTTTTTTGCATCAATCGCTTGGCCTCTCATACAGAAATCTAATCCAGCTCTTTTAGGAATTACTCTAAACAGGCCTGCCATTACCATATGCGGCCAAACTCCTCTGAGTATTTCTGGTGCAGAAAATTTTGCATTTTCCACTGCAATAGCATGAGTGCAATTCGTAACCATCAATAATGCACCGGCATGGACAGAACCCTGAATTTTGCAAATTACGGGTTTATATAAATGTCTTATGGACATACTTATGTCATCAGAGCCTTCTATTCTGGGAACATTTGATTCTTCTTGTTTTCTATTTAAATCTGCTCCAGCACAAAAAACGTCGCCTTCAGCAGCGATGATAACTACCCTGATACTTCTTTCTTGTTTTGCGTAAGCTAGAGCATAATTAATTTCATTCATCATGACGTTGTTTAAAGCATTCTTTTTCTCTGGTCTATTTAGAGTAAGAGTTAAAACATTGTTGGCAATGTTTAACTTTGTTGCTTGAAAATTTAAGCCCTCTAAAGATAATTTATCTGTCATATTTTTTCCTATAAAAGTTGTTTGGGTGCTTGAATTATTTTTGCCCTTAAATATTCCCCGAGTGATTTAGCTTGAGGATCCATTCTAGTCGAAGAAGAAACTCCATCTTGTAGAATTCCACGGACATAAAAATTAAGTGAAAGAATGTTTGGTAATTCATACCTTTCAATTTCAAAGTTACTTAGATCAGGCAATAATTCCTTAAATTTGTCTACAGTTAAAAAATCATACAGGAAAGCATAACTGTCTTTATTTTTTGCCCAAACTCCAACATTCGCACATCCACCCTTGTCGCCTGAACGTGTTCCGTAAAGATTGCCAAATGGAACTTCCTCCAGAATTGTTTTATCAACTTCTGGATTAGAATAAGGTTCTTTTTGATAGAGAATCTCTTCGTAATCAAGCTGGCTGGTTGGAACCACTTCTTTCGTCTCTCCTAGAAAATGAACTTGTTCCCTAACAAATTTGCTGTCGACTAAAGCTGGCCAATATTCTATGAAAGGTCCGCTAGGTACTACCCCACTTCTTCCTGTCCAGCCAGGAAAATTTGCTAAAGCTAGTTCTACAATTTTTGCATTGAATAGTCTGCCAACTTTATCGGCATCCTTAGACATAACATCAATTCTTAAGAATGCTTGGGCCTCCTCATTGCTATTTGGATTAATTTTATCGGTTCTGTGGAGTTGAACGTCTACCTTGTCAAATTGTTCTCTTCCGCCTACATTTTCGAAAATTGAATCAGTAATCAAATCTGCTTTTTCTTCTATATCTAAACCTGTTAATAAAAGTTCAATTCCGTTTCTGAAACCTCCAGCTAAATTAATGCAAACCTTATGTTTGTCTGGAGGGCTGCTTCCTTTGCAACCACTGACGTAAACTCTATCGTTTGATTCTTGTTCGATTTTTAGAGTATCAAAATTGGCAATCACATCAGGATTGATATAAGCGGGACTGCTTATTTCATATAGCAGTTGAGCCGTTACAGTACCAACAGAAACCAATCCTCCGGTATTAGGATGTTTAGTAATTGTAAAATTTCCATCCTCTTCTATTTCTGCAATAGGATAACCAACGTTACTGAATGAAGGCACTTCTCTAAAGAATGAATAATTACCTCCGGTAACTTGTGCCCCACATTCTATAAGGTGGCCAGCTGCAAGAGCGCCAGCTAATTTATCATAGTCATTTCTTTGCCAATTGAACTTCCAGGCAGCAGGACCAATTACTACCGCAGCATCTGTGACTCTTGGACAAATAACCACATCTGCGCCTGAGTCTAGCGCTTCTTTAATACCCCAAGCGCCAAAGTAAGCATTTGCAGTTACAGCTTTTTTATCATAATCAAAAAAAGACACATTCGTATCAATATTTTTTATTTCCTCTCCTGATTCATTTAACTTTGATAATTCAGGCATAAGGTCATCACCATCGATATAAGCTACTTTTAACTCTAAGTTGAGTTCTGAAACCATGTCTTCAATCATTGAAGCCATGCCTTTTGGGTTTAATCCCCCTGCATTAGTAACAATTTTTATTCCTTCTTGCTGACATTTTTCGGCTACATCCTTAAATTGTTTTAAAAAGGTTCCCACATAACCATGATCTTCACCTCTTTTAAGCTTTTGGTTATAAAGAATGGTCATAGTTAATTCAGCCAAGTAATCTCCAGTTAGAACATCTATCGGACCTCCATCAACCATATCCTTAGCAGCAGAGAGTTTATCTCCATAGAAACCGCTGCAATTTGCAATTTTTATTACTTCATTTTTTGTCATGATTACTCTTTCTCTCGTTTAATCCCGCAATATAAATTCCTATAATCAAAATAATACCACCTAAGATCTGTTGAAATAAGAGAAGTTCATTAAAGAGAAACATACTCAATATTGCTGCCGTTAAAACTTGTAAAAGCAAAATGAGAGATGTGAATTGCGCGCTTATCTGAGATAAGCCATAAATGACTAATCCTTGTCCAATGATTTGAACCAGCGTGGACTGTAATAAAAGATTCCCTAATCCCTGAAGAGAAATTGGGAACTTTATACCGGTCTCAAAAAAACCAAGAGCTAAAAGAGGAATGCACCCAAACAAAGCTGAGTAAAGCATGAGCTGAAATGTATCTAAATTGCTGGATAGTCTTCTCACAGACACCAAATATCCTGCGTAAAAAACTGCAGCCAGCAAAGAAAGTAAATCGCCACTAAGGTTTTTGCCTAAAAAAACATCAAAATTTTGAAGGTTAAAAATAATTAAGCTAACGCCTATAAATGAAAGAATTAAGGAGATTAGAAACAATTTACTAATTCTTTCCTTAAAAAATAAAAAGGATATGATTCCGACGTATATAGGCGCAGTGTTAACTAACAAAGCCGCATTAGTTACAGGAGTGATCATGATTGCCGTATGCCACAGTGCAATGTCTGCACCAAAAAAAATTCCAGGTAATGCAAGAATAAAAAGATTTGTATTTACAAAAAATTTCTTGCCTTTAATAACTCCGTAAATCAGCAAAATTAAGAAAGCAAAAAAGAAACGATAAAACCCTGTCATCGAGGGAGAAACTTCACTGTAACGCATAAGTATTGGAGCTAATCCAATTAAAATCGCACCGATTACCGTGGAAAGGTAAAAAGGATATTTATTTTGAACACTCATCTTTAAGCATTTATTCAAGATTAGCTATACTGCACTAATGAACTGGAATGATCAAAAGGACAATAGATACATCTTCACAGTTAGCGAATTAAATAATTCAGCAAAAAAAACTTTAGAAAATTCATTTTCAGATATCTGGATAAAAGGAGAGATATCAAATTTTAAATCTTATCCATCTGGGCATTGGTATTTCACTCTTAAAGATGAGGAATCTCAAATTCAATGTGTTATGTTTAAGTTCAAAAATTCATTATTAAATTTTATCCCCAAGGAAGGAGATGAATTCATTGCTTTAGGCAGTGCTTCAATGTATTTGGCAAGAGGAAATTATCAGTTTCAAGTTGAATCACTTGAAAAAGATGGGATTGGAAAGCTTTATGAAGAATATGAAAAACTTAAAACTAGACTGAGCAATCAAGGATTGTTTGATGAAAGCAACAAATTAGAAATACCTAGCTATCCTCAAAAAATTGCATTGATTACATCTGAAAAAGGAGCGGTTCTTCAAGATATTAAGAATGTCTTAAATAGAAGAGCCCCGAATATTGAGGTCAATTTATTCTCATCTCTTGTTCAAGGAGAGGAAGCAGAACAGAGTATCCTTAACAACTTAAATCTGATAAATAAAATTCAACCACAATATAAATATGATTTGCTTGTATTTGCCAGAGGCGGAGGATCAATTGAAGATCTTTGGGTTTTTAATTCAGAAAAAATTGCTTTAGCAATATCTAAACTAAATATTCCTACTATAAGTGCAATTGGTCATGAGACAGATTTTACAATATGTGATTTTGTTTGTGACTTAAGGGCACCAACTCCGTCCGGTGCTGCGGAAATTATTTCTTCAGAAATATTTCAAATTTCTAATTCTATAGAAAATTATGAAAAATTTTTAAATAAGGTTTTTTTTAATAATTTAAATTTTCTTAATCAAGAAGTTAAAAACCTTAGTCAAAGAATTATTAACCCATTGAATAAAATAAATGAAAATTTTCTTAAGCTAGATGAGAGCACTCTTAGATTGCATAATTCTTTTTTGAGTGGATTCAATAAAATGAGGGAAATCATAAATTTCTCAAAAAGATCCATAGATTTATTAAACCCAAATTCTAAATTGGCTCGATTTAAAGAAAATATAGATGATAATTTATCAAAAATTAAAACGCTTTATTCAAAGCATCTTAGTGAGAAACAAAATCTCATCACATCGTATTCTTCACAGATTGAGCAACTAAGTCCTTTCAATGTTTTAGAAAGAGGTTATTCAATTGTCAGGAATAAAAAAGGAGTTGTGGTCAAATCAATAGATGATATTTCTTTGGAAGATAAAATATCTGTCACTTCTGCGAAAATATCCTATGAAGCTGATGTTACAAATATAAATAATGATTAGAAAATTATTGCCGATAATATTTTTAATTGTTATTTCCTGTTCAAATAAAATAATAAGTCTTAAAAACGACTGTAACTTTCCTAAATCTAATCTTGTTCCAGGCGGACACGTAACAGTTACTTCAAATGATTATCAGGAAAATTTTCAAGGTATTCAGTGTTTTAACAGCGATAAAACCTTTACTTTTGTTTACCCAGTCCCATTGGAGCTTAAAAACCAAAGAATTTATGTTTCTGATAGAGTTTTTGTTATTCAAGAAAAAAAATTTAGGGAATCCAGAATTACTATAGAGGATCAAAATTTTATAAAAATATCTCCTGAATCAAGGAAAAGAATAAGAGAAGAACAAGAAATATTAAATTCCAAATATGCAGTTAACTCAGATCAAATAAATTTAAATTGGCCTATGATTCAGCCAGTTTCTGGTTATATTTCGAGTAGATTTGGATTGCGTAGATTTATAAATGGTTCTCCTAGAAACCGCCATCTCGGTCTTGATATTGCTAACAAAGAAGGTACAAAAATAATTGCTCCATTAAATGGAAGAGTCATTTTTGTAGGAAACCTTTTTTACAAAGGGAACAATATAATTCTTGATCATGGGAATGGATTTCTTTCTTCTTATTCTCATTTAAATGAGATATTTGTAAACGAGAATGAATATCTTGAAAAGGGTCAACTAATTGGAACCGTTGGTTCTTCAGGAAGGGTGACCGGCCCTCATTTACATTTTGAAATCTTCATTAAGGAAAGAAGAATTGATCCCGAAGGTCTAATTAATGAGCTCCAATCTTTGGATTATTGATTCTTTTGTTTGTGGACCTCTCAAAACTTCTTTCACATTTAAATCTCTATCAATGATTACCGTCACGGGAAGGGTTTCTGGAATGTCAATTCCAAAGATTTGATAAGGACTTGTTAAGAGAGAGGGAATCCTTGCATTGAACCTTAACAGTTGTTCGTCTAATTCTGCTCCAGCAAGTTCATCGAAGTGAAATAAGTAAACATTAAGTTCATCTTTATTCTCTTCATATAAAGCATTCAATTCAGGAATCTCTTTAATACAAGGTGGGCACCAGTCTGCCCAAAAATTTATCACTGTGTTCTTTTCCTTTAAATCTTCCAGCATCAAACCATTTTGTTTATGAATCATAAGATCTGATTCAGAGCATGCCGTAATGATTAGTAAAAAAAAGGATAAATTTATAATTCTCATGACTCTAAGATTTCTTTTAGCAAGGGTACCGTAATATTTCTTTTTTTTGAGAGAGAGTATTCATCAATTTTTTGAACTAAATTAATTATATTCTCAAGATTTCTAGAGCTTCTTTCTAAAGCATACGATAGTACAGAGTTATCAATCGATATACCTCTTTTATTGAAAATTAATTCCATCAATATTCTTTTTTCCTCATCATTTAATTCAGCAAAACTCATAGCAGAAATTGATGAGATTCTTGATTGAAGATCCTTCAGATTAAAATCAATTGAATTTATAGGTTTATCAGAAAGAAAAATAATTTTACTTTTATCTGCTTCATTTAATTCGTTATAAAGGTTAAAAATTCCTAACTCCCACTTGGAATCATTAGGAGCAAGATCTAACCTATCCAATACTATTACATCGAAATAAGATATACCTTCTAGGATTTGTTCAGAAAAATAATCATCTTCTAGAGAAGCATAAAAAATCTTTTTATCAAAATGAAAACAATTGATAAACGAATTTAAAATATACTTCTTCCCAGACCTTTCGTCTCCGTAAAGTAAAATAAATTTATTAGTTTCAGAAAAGAAATTCTCAAGCTGTTTAAAGTTTATCTCAAATGTTTCAATGGACTGCAAATTCTCTTTTGATAGATATATTTCTGAATTGAACTTGAAAGTTTTTTGATCCATCACTTTATATTGCGAAGGATTTTTATGCCCGGATCAATGAAATAAACTATCAAGCTTAAAGTATTTGTGAATATAAAAAGTATTGATATCCAGTAAATTGCCATATCAGTAACTAAGAAACCGACGGCATCAATTAAAATGATGCCAACCAATAAGAGTAAAATTGCTGTATTTAATTTTCCAAGATAATTTGGTGCAACTTGATAATCAGATATCAAGTAATTTGCCAATATTACCCCTACGATAATTAATAAATCTCTGCCAAGAACCATAAACATAAACCAGTTTTCGATGAGGTCTATTGAACCTAAAGAAATTATTGTTGCCACCACTAATGTTTTATCTGCAACTGGATCAGCTATTTGTCCAAATCTTGATTGCCATGAAAATTTTCTAGCTAAAAATCCATCTAGTAAATCTGATATCCCCGCTAAAAAAAATATTCCTAAGGCCAAAAAAAATTGTTCCTCTAATATGAAAATTATGAGGGGATACACAGAGAAAAGTCTCAATACCGTAAGGATATTTGGAATATTTGAAAGCATTTAATTTATACTCTGAAAAATTATTTCTTCAGACGATTTGCTGCTCAAAGTTAGTAAATTATCAGTCAGCATTACTTCAACAAGGTCATCAGAATCAGAGTCAGTAGTAACCATAAAACTAAACATATTATCCTCTAGTTTGCGAAGAAATGATTTTTTAACTAAGAAATTTTGGCTTAGGAGCTCTTTGAATGTCTGAAGAGCATCAAAAGATGTATTTCCCTCAACGGTAATGAGAATTTTTTTATTCTCTGATCCAGATTTCACTCTGTAAGGATCCGATATATTATCTAAAAGACCTTGGATGGCATCAAAAGGTAGAAAGGTATTATAGGGATTTAAATTAGAAAAAACATTATTTGGTTCCTCAGGCAGGTAACAAAGAAATCCTTTTTCTCTGTAACAATACATCCAGCCATCGGGAGAATATTTCTCATTATTGAAATAGATATTTTCAAAGCTTGCCATATTTTTCCCTTCATAGAAGGTTATTTCTGTTGAATCTAAAATTGGATATATAGCTCTCCCTCCCCTTTTTTTTGTTTCAGAAGAAATAATGTTTTTTAAATTATTACATTCGTCTGAGGCCGTCTGATATGTTTTTGATTTTAATTCCCTTGATAAATTACAATTTATCCAAACGACAGCTTTTAATTTTTTTTCTGTAAATAAAGAAAAATTTAAATCAAATAATTTTGATCTCAGTTCTACAGCATCGATTTTAATTTCAATAAAGTTTTTATTTTGCTCTTGCAAGAACTTGTATTCCCTGACGAAAGAGTTCAAGTCAAGATCCATGATTTTTTTTGAATTTCTTGTCTCCTCAAAATTTCCTGTGGCTCGAACAATTGCTTCTAGAACTGCTTGATCTAGGTAAAAAGAGATCTCGTTTCCAGTATCTTCAATTTTTACTGTATAAACCTCAGGAAGATCAGATTGACTGGCTAAAAAAATAGCTTGGAAAAAAAGAAAAATTAAGATTACCTTCCTCATTGCTAAATCATTATAATGATTATTTCAAAAAAAAATTCACTGAAATATTGAGCAAGCAGAAGAAGATAACCTATAAATCGTCTGGTGTTGATGTCAACTTAGGTTACAAGCTTGTCGACATTATTAAACCCTTTGCAAAAAAGACGCTTAGAAAAGAAATAGATTCAAACATAGGTTCATTTGCTGCTCTTGCTTCTATTCCAAAAAACTATAAAAGTCCTAAACTTGTTGCTTGTACTGATGGAGTTGGAACAAAAATTTCAATAGCAGAAAAACTTAATGATCACAGCACTGTTGGTGAAGATCTTGTTGCCATGTGCGTGAATGATTTGATAACTGTAGGTGCTGAGCCTCTTTTCTTTTTAGATTATCTTGTGACAGATAAAATTAATTTAAGAAAAAAGAAACAAATTTTTAAAGGAATATCAAAAGGCTGTCTGGCAGCTGGATGCTCTCTTATCGGAGGGGAAACAGCTGAACATCCAGATGAATTTCCAAAAGGAAAATATGATTTAGCAGGTTTTTCAGTTGGAGTAGCAGAAAAAAATAAAATACTAAAAATTAGCAATGTAAAAAATAATGATCTTATTTACGGCCTCTCATCTACTGGGTTACATTCAAATGGATTCTCATTAATAAGAAAGCTCATACAATCGAAAAAGATAAATTTGAAAGCTCGAATGGGGAAAACAACTTTAGGCAAAGTACTTCTTAAACCAACGAAAATTTATGTAAATGTTATCCGTGAGTTATCCAAATCTATTTCTCTCAAACAAATTTGTCATATTACCGGAGGCGGCATCGTAGAAAATTTACCAAGAGTTATTCCAAATGGTAAATGTGCTAATATAGATTTTTCCAGGGGATACCCTTTTCATAAAGATCTTTTTGATCTAATTTCCTCAAAAGCTAACCTAACAATTAAGGAAATGACTGAGGTCTTTAATTGTGGAGTTGGGTTGATAGTAATTATTCATCCCGCTGACAAAGCTAATTTAGAACACAAACTGAAAAAATTTAGACAGCCGTTTGTCAGACTAGGAAAGGTAGTAAACGATAAAACGAAGAAATTAGAGATACAATTTGGGTGATATCAAAAAACTCGCTGTTTTAGTATCTGGAAACGGTAGTAATCTTCAATCAATCATTGATTCGATAAATATTGGTGAAATTAATGCAAACATTTCACTTGTTATATCTAATATTGAAACTGCTTTTGCATTAACAAGAGCTAAACAAGAAAATTTGAATAGTGCTTTCTTGAATCATAAAAATTTTTCTTCAAGAGAGAGTTTTGATCAAGCACTGAGTGAACTACTGATTAAGCATGAAGTAGATTTGATTGTTTTAGCAGGTTTCATGCGGATACTATCTAATAGTTTTATAGAAAAATTTAATAGAAAAATTATCAATATCCATCCTTCTCTACTGCCTAAATATCCTGGTCTCAACACCCATGAAAAAGTTATAAGCAACAAGGATAAGTTTCACGGAGTGACAATTCATCTTGTAGACGAAGGCTTGGATAGCGGTCCAATAATTGCTCAAGCTAGATTTAAAGCTACCAAATATAAAGATATTGATAGTTTGATTACAAAAGTTCACTCAATAGAACATAAACTTTATCCATTGATTATCAAAATGATAGTTGAAGGAGAAATTAACCTTAATGAACTTAATGGAAAAAATTTTAAATGTTACGAGGGTGAATTTGATTTATAAAATCAGCTTAAGCTTTCTTTTTGTGATAGCTAGCAACCTTTTTCCTATTAATGAAGAAAGCTATACATTTAAATATAAGGAATCAGAGTTTAAAGTAAATCTCACCAATCTGAACGATGAGTGGAATATTACTTACGAAATCTCACATCCTTTCTTTAGGTTAAGTCAAGATACTCAATTTAGTTATACAAATTTAATTCAGATATCTGAGATAAAAAGAAATTTAATCGTCATGGGAGGATTAAGGAAGATAGAAGAAAGTTACAAAATAGATCATGTAACAAAAAAAATTAAATACATAAAAGGTCAGCTAACCGAAACTCTTCAATATGATGGAGCTATTTACGATGATTTAACTGCTCATCTTTACTTAAGATTGTTAAATATTCAGATTGACGAAGAAATTACTCTTAATGTATTGGAGAGAGGAAAAATAAGACAGAAAAAGTTTATAAAAACAATTTCTAGTCCTGACACTATTAAAATCAAGGAAAAAAAAGAAAAGGATAAATTCGAACTTTTTTTTAAGGATAACTCAAAAGAAATATTAAAAGTTATTCAGAATGTTAATGGTAGAGAGTTTATCTGGGAGAATCTTTAAACTTTGGGGGGTGTAACACCCAATTGACCTTGATATTTGCCTTTCCTATCCGCATAACTTGTTTCGCATAATTCATCTGATTCAAAAAATAGCATTTGTGCTACACCTTCGTTTGCATAGATCTTTGCTGGTAAACTTGTTGTATTTGAAAATTCAAGAGTTACATGGCCTTCCCATTCAGGTTCGAGAGGAGTTACGTTTACAATTATGCCGCATCTAGCATACGTAGATTTTCCTAAACAAATTGTTAGTACGTTCCTAGGAATTTTAAAATATTCCACAGTCCTTGCTAGGGCAAAGGAATTTGGAGGAATTACACACACCTCAGATTTAATATCAATGAAGCTATCCTCATCAAAATTTTTTGGGTCCACTGTGGCAGAATTTATATTTGTAAAAATCTTAAATTCATCAGCGCATCTCACATCATAACCATAACTTGATAGTCCGTATGAAACTGTACTTCCAGCCTCTTCTGTATGTTTAACTTGTTTATCAATGAAGGGGTCTATTAGATGACTTTCTATAGCCATTCTTTTTATCCATTTATCTGATTTTATACTCATAAAAATAAGCTGTTATTATATATTAATGATCACTTTCAAAAGGTATTTAAATAGCAACGTTTACTTTTTATTTTTAATAATTTATGCGGTTTCACTGCCTTTAAAATCAAATGAAGATTTTTATGAAATTTATAAATATCTTCATCAAAATCCTGAATTATCTCTCCAAGAATTTGAGACGACTAAATACCTCGAAGATTTATTAGAAGAATACGGATATGAGATCATCACTAATATTGGAGGAAATGGTTTTGCAGCTATCCTTAACAATGGAGGAAATAAAACAGTCTTATTTCGAGCAGATATGGATGCTCTTCCAATAAAAGAAGAAACTGGAATTTCTTTCGAGAGCTTCAAAACTACTAAACAGAATGGAATGGACGTGCCAATAATGCATGCTTGTGGTCATGATATTCACATGACGTCTTTAATTGGAACTGCAAAATACTTTTCAAAAAATAAAGATTCATGGAAAGGAACTATTGTTTTTATTTTGCAACCTGCAGAGGAAATTGGTTTTGGTGCACGACAAATGATAAATGCAGGATTGTTTAAACAGATACCTTACCCAGATATAAATTTAGCCCTTCATGTTTCAGCTCAAACTCAATCCGGGACGGTTCATATAACTCCAGGCTTCGCAATGGCGAATGTAGATTCAGTCGATGTTACTTTTTATGGAGAAGGCGGGCACGGAGCTTATCCTCATCTAACTAAAGATCCCATCGTAATGAGCTCTCAATTTATCACGACTATTCAAACAATCATTAGCAGAAATTTAAGTCCCATTAATGCAGGAGTAGTGACTGTTGGTTCCATTCATGGAGGAACCAAACATAACATAATCCCAAATCATGTTGATCTTCAGATCACTGTAAGATCTTATAGTGACGAGGACAGAGATCTAATAATCTCTAGAATTAAAAAAATCGCTGAATCCATTGCAATTCAAAATGATTTGCCAAAAAATCTCTATCCAATCGTTAAACTCAGAGACGAATACACTCCTGCAGTATTTAATAATCCAGACTTAGCTATGCGCGCTAAAGAAATTCTTTCAAAAGAGTTAGGAAAGGATAAAGTATTTGATGGTCCTCAAGTCATGGGTGGAGAAGACTTTGGCCAATTTGGAAGAGTTGAGCCAAAAATACCTTCCCTGCTTTTTTGGATTGGCGCTGTATCACAGAAGGATTACAAAGAATTTTTAAATAATTCAAAAAAATTACCATCCCTTCATTCGAGTAAGTTTTTACCTGACTATGAAAAAACAATTGATACTGGTATTTCAAGTTCAATTGCCTTAATAAAAGCCCACCTAAAGTAATTTTTGCCTGCTATCAAACGCATGCCTAAGGGTATTAGAATCCACATAGTTCAGATCTCCTCCAAGAGGCACACCTTGAGCAAGTTTAGTAATGTTTAGAGAATCTGATGAACATTTCTCAAGTATGTATTGAGCTGTTGCCTCACCTTCTAAGGAAGAATTAAAAGCTAAAATAAGTTCTTTAATTTCACCACTCAGAGCTTTTGAATTCAGCTCAGATAGACCTATTTCGTTTGGACCCCTGCCTTCAATTGGAGAAAGATATCCACCCAATACAAAATAGATTCCTTTAAATCCACCCAGTTCCTCTATTTGAACAACTTGAGAGGTATTTTCTACAACGCATACTTGTGTGTTATCTCTGCTTGAATCATTACAAATTGAACATATCTGATCTTCTGACAAAACCCTGCAGTTTTGACATGTGCCGATTAAATCTATTGCTCTGGATAGATTGATAGCAAGATTTTTAGCATCGGCTTCATCACCTCCTAATAAACTCATAGCCATTCGTTTTGCAGTTTTTGGTCCAACACCAGGCAGAACTTGCAAAGATTTAATCAGATCTGAGAGTAATGGACTAAATTTCATCTATATCTTTGAAACTTTTTTAATTTTTCCATCAAATTTTTCAAGCATTTCGTTCAGCGAAGAGTCCTTTTTAAGGTCGTCTTCTGCTTGCTTTGATTCTTTTTGAGATCTTATCTTTTCAAATTCAAAAGGAGTTTCTGTTAAATCAGATGATTTGAAGCTAACTTTCAATTTCTTTTTAAGCAGAATTGATAAAGCATCCTCAACTTCTTTTATCTGATTTTCAGTAATTATGTTCAACCTCTCTTGGTTAATGCCAAAGTGCATCTCCGAATCATGATACTCAATCATCGATGCATGGGACATAAATTGGGCAGTTAATTTAGTCAAATCGAGATTTGAGAAATCTTCGGGCCAACTAAAATCAGTCTCGTCTTTATTAGTGTTTAAAGCTTTTTTTTTTGAGCTTCCTGGAAGGAAAGCAATCATTTTCAAAAAAGTCATCGTGAGTAGACTTTCTGGTTTGGGTGATAACTTAAAATACTCTAAATTTGAGATGCCAAGATCATAAATCAATTGAAGGTTCTGGGGTTCAATAGATAAATCAGATAGATCTGCTTTTTCGTCAAATTGAGACATTGCAACTTCTTGAATAAGCGATAAAAGATCAATCAATATTTGTTCGGGATCATAAAAATTTATCTTAACCTCCTCGATATTTTCAATGAGTTTTTTTGAATCTCTAGCTATTATTGATTTAAGAATGGATTGAACAAGCTCTGATGAAGGCAAACCCATTAATTCTTCAACTTTTTTTTCTGTAATTTTTCCCTCAGAGAATGTGATGACTTTTTCAGAAAGAGTTAATGCATCTCTCAT
The DNA here is from genome assembly GCA_902578495.1 of uncultured SAR86 cluster bacterium. Lineage (GTDB taxonomy): Bacteria > Pseudomonadota > Gammaproteobacteria > Magnimaribacterales > AG-339-G14 > CACNYO01. The sequence goes on along the minus strand of CACHCY010000008.1, from coordinate 8,645 downwards.
GCTTCCCCTAGCGAGACTGGAGAGTTTTATCAATGAATTTTCATCATATTTTATTTTCTCTTCATCAAAGATTAATTTGAGTTGATTCTTGATATTGTCTACTTTCATAGCGGAAAGATTAAATTGAACACATCTTGAAAGAACAGTAGGCGGAACTTTATCTATTTCTGTGGTAGCAAAAAGAAAAACTACATGCTCAGGAGGCTCCTCTAGTGTTTTTAAAAGTGAATTAAAACTTTCCTTAGAAAGCATATGTATTTCATCAAGCAAGTAAATTTTAAAAGGGGAAGATGTTGGTAGGTAAGGAACAGAATCCAATAATTCTTTAGTTTCTTCGACTCCTCTTCTAGATGCTGCATCAACTTCTTGAAAATCTATAGCACTGCCATTTTCAATGGATAAGCATGAATCGCACTTCCTGCATGGCTCAGACTTCTTTTTTGAATTAGAGCAATTTATAGCTTTTGCCAGAATTCTTGCAAGAGTTGTTTTGCCAGTTCCTCTAGTTCCGGAGAATATAAAAGCATGAGGAAGTTTTTCTAAATCCAATGCCCCTTTCAAGGCTTTCACTACGTAATCTTGACCTACTACCTCATCAAAAGTGTTGGGACGCCATTTTCTTGCAAGAACCTGATAGGTCATTAATAACCTGTCACTTGTCTGTAAGAAAGATCAAAATCAAAACCTCTTCTCTGCAAAAAGTTTATTGCCTTTGCCTTTGTTTTTTCTTCTTCAAAGTTATATTTTGTCTTGGGAAATTTTTTAAGAAGCAGGTCGTTAATTTCTTTTTCCCAGTTAATTTCAAGTTCAGAAAATTTTTTATCTAGAAAATTATTTGAAATTCCTTTTTGAGCTAGCTCCATTTTAATTTTTATGGGCCCATAACCAGCTTGAGTTTTACTTCTTATGTATGCCTCTGAAAACCTTTCATCTGATTGGAGTCCTTCGTTGGCTAATCTATCAATTTCTTGATTAAGTAGTTCCAAATCATTAACTCTTTTGAAAAGCTTATTAAAAAGTTCTTTTTTTGAATGATCTCTTCGAGATAAAAAATCCATTAATTTTTTTCTGATTAAATTGTCTTCAATATTATTCAATTTCTAGAGGAGTATGTAAGCCTATCAAGATCTACTCTTAAATCTACTGGATGCCCGAGAACTTGCGTCATGTGAACTAAAACAATATCTTCTACTGGGTCGGCCCAAAAAATTGTAGAAGCAGCTCCACCCCAGCTTAAACTTCCTTCAGATTGATAAAATTGACTAAAAGCAGGGTTGGTTATTTTTGCCATACATATAGCCTGGCCCATTCCAAGACTAACAATACCCAATAAACCAAAATTTTCCATATAGCTTTTTGATAACATTGTAAAAGCTTCTTCGCTCAGAATAGTCTTTTCTCCAAAAGAACCTCTATCATTTAGCATCTGGCCGAATTTTAAATAATCTTCTGCTGTTGAGATAAGACCGGAACCACCATCTTCAACTTTGTTCATTTTCAAATAAGGACTTTCTTCGTATGAGTCCATTATGATTAAATCGTCAGGGAAAATTTCATCGTTGAATTCTCTTTGAATATCACCAACACTAGCACCCTTGTGTGTGTACATACTCGTGAATCTGTTGATTTCTGATTCAGGCACAGCAAATGAAGTATCTTTCATGCCTAAAGGATCAAATATGTTCTCTTTCATAAAGTTTCCAAAAGTCATGCCTGATACTTTTTCTATGATGCATCCAAGCAAATCCATACCAACACCATAGGTCCATTTTTCTCCGGGCTGATGGACTAAAGGAGCTGAAGCAAGTTCTTGTGCAAATTCACATATATTTGAAAATGGTTTTCCTGCTGGAATAGAAAAATCTGTTTGATCAGCAGTCACTTCAAGATCTAAATAATAGTAAGGATGCAGATTCTTTTCTTCGTAGATATCATTGGCAATAGTTTCGGTAGGAAGCCATGCATAAATTAGCCCTGAAGTATGAGTGGCTGCATCCAAGACTGTGACTGGCCTGTCAAGATCAAAAAAGTCACCAGCCTCGTTAACTACTTTTGTATTTTTAAACTCAGGAATAAATTTAGAAATAGGATCGCTTAATTTAATAAGGCCTCTATCAACCAAAATCATCAAAGCTACTCCTGTGATTGGTTTAGACATCGAATAAATTCTGAATAACGCATCTTCCTTCATGGGGATTTTTTTATCGATGTCTTTGTATCCATTTACAACTTTTAATATAGGTTTTCCATCTTTAGTGATGATTGTCACAAACCCAGGAAATTGTTTCTCCTCCACAAGATCATCCAACATCGCTGTGATCCTTTGCAAACGCTCGTCACTGAAACTAGAGGCGGATAAAAAATTAATAGAAAAGATTAAGAAAAGAAAAATGTATAGGCGCTGAAAATTCATGAAATTACCAATTATTAAAAAGATTAAATGTTTCATATGAATAATATTCTTTAAAATTATCCAGTTCAAATAAATTACAGATTGAATTTAGCTCAAATTTTTCATCGAAAAAATCATAAGAATGATTTTCTTTTAATTCTGTTTTAAGCAGAAAGTCATACTCATCGGAAGTAATTTTAGGTTTAAGTAAACTTATGTCAGTTCTTGTTGAAGGTATTGAAGTATTTTTACAGAAAATAAAATATGTAAAAAAAGGATTGGTTAATTTACTTTGGTCTCTTTCTTTCTCAGAACCATATTCAAGATAATCAAAACAATCAAAAGTATTAGATCCTTCAAAAATAAAAAGATCATGTAAATTGAAATCAATGTCAGTTTTGTCATTGGCCTCAATAGTTGTTTCAATTAAAAAATCATAACTTCCAACATCAAACTCAGGCTTAAGATAATTTATGGTAATTTTTTGCTTATTTTTTCTTTGATTAAAAATTAGTTCGAAATCCTTTATAAAGTTAAATAAATCCAAAGTATCCATTTCATCATTTAAATTGCACCACGAATATTTGTAATGAGATGAATCAATATCTAGATTGTTTTTGTAAGAACAGGAATAACCAAAAATAAAAAAGAAGATAATTAAATACTTTTTCATAGTTTCTTAAGTAACAAAGAAAAATCGATAGACTTGATGTTTTTAGTTAATTCTCCAAGTGAAATAAAGTGAATATTTAATTTAGATACTTCTTTGAACTGTTGCACGTCCAAAATACCAGATACCTCTATCTTTGATCTATTTCCAACTATATCTATACCCTTTTTTATGTCTTCAATTGAAAAGTTATCAAACATAATAACATCTGGAGAGTGATTTAAAGCTGGCTCGATCTTATTCAGCGTATCAACTTCGATTTCCAAAAATTTACCTCTATCTATGTCATCCAACACTAATTCATCCAAGCTATTAAACATTGATATGTGATTTTCTTTAATCATTACTGCATCATATAATCCAAACCTATGGTTGCGAGCTCCTCCTATTCTAGTTGCATATTTCTGAGAATATCGAAGACCAGGTATTGTTTTTCTTGTGTCTAATAAATCAATCTTTTTATTTTTCAAAAGATTAACTTTTTTTTGAGTGTTGGTTGAAATTCCAGATAAAAATTGAACAAAATTGATAGCAGTCCTTTCTGATTTTAGAATTGAATTTATATTCCCTTTAATTTCAACAATTTCGTCGCCATTCTTAAAAAAATCACCGTCGTTGAATTTCCACTTAAATTCAATTTTTTTATCTATTTGGATAAAAGACTCTTCAAACCAGTCTCGACCACAAAAGAGACCATCATCTTTTGCTTTCAGAAAAGCTGTAACTATTTGATCTCTAATAATTCCATCAGAAAGATCTTTATCTCCTAAGTCTTCTGATAGAGCAAGTTGAACATCGCTTTTATAAATCTTTTTGTGATTAAACAAAATCAATCATCCTTTTAACTGATTTTTGAGCTTTATCTGCAATGTTTTCCTCTAATGATATTTCGTTATCTTTATTTACCAAGACATCTCTTAACTTGAGTAAATCATTCATACCCATCCAAGGACAATATGCACAGGAAATACACGTAGCTCCTTTCCCAGATGAAGGAGCTTGAAAAAATTCTTTGTTTGGATTTTGCAATGTCAATTGATGAAAAATCCCTGCATCAGTTGCTACAATGAATTCTAGGTTGTCTGTTTTTTTTGCAAATTTTAAAATTTGTGAAGTAGATCCTACAAAATCTGAAATATTCAAAACTTTATCTGGACATTCTGGATGAGCCAGAATTAACGCATCTGAATGTAAATGCTTAAGGTTCATGATGCCCTCTAATTTAAATTCTTCATGAACTACACAGGATCCATCCCATATGATCATGTCTGCACCTATTTCTTTTTGTATGTAGTTTCCTAAATGCTTATCCGGAGCCCAAATAAATTTTTTGCCTTCAGACATAAGCCTTTCCATAACATCCAAGGCGATGCTTGAAGTAACAACCCAATCTGCAATAGATTTAACTTCTGCGGAAGTATTAGCGTAAACAATAACTTCTCTATCAGGATACTGATCCTTAAGCAGTTGTAAATCCTCTGCTTTACAGCCTAAATCAAGTGAGCATGTTGCTTCTAGGGTCGGCATGAGAACAGTTTTTTTTGGTGATAAAATTTTCGCAGTCTCTCCCATGAATTTTACCCCGCAAACAACTAATGTATCTGAATCTACAATGGCGCCAAATTTAGCCATATCTAAAGAATCACCAACGCATCCATCAGTATCTAAAGCTAAATCTTGTATGGCTGGATCTGTGTAGTAATGAGCTATCAATGAAGCATTATTCTTCTTCAAAAGATTTCTAATTTCTGACTGCAACTCATACTTCTCCTCGTCTTCATATCTTAATCCAGAAATTTTTTTAAGATGCTCCTGCCTTAGGGACTTGGAAATAAAATTCTTACTATCCATGTAATTAATTGTTTTTACTGCGTGTGCCCCCATTATAAGTGGATAATATAATTTTTGATAAATGACTGATTTTTTGAGAAATAAATTCCTATATTATTCTCCTGCGGAATATGAAGAAAAAGACTATTTTGCTGATTCATTAATATATGTATGTGAAAACAACAAGGAAGGATCCTTAGGTTTAATCGTCAACAGGTCAATAGATGTTCAAATGGTTGATAATTTTTTAGATGTCAAAGAAAAGAAACATCTTAATCAGAAAATAGCTCTAGGTGGGCCAGTTGAGTCTACTTCTATCTTTGTTCTTCACACAATAGATAAAGTTAATAAGCCTGATGTTCGGGTAACAAATGAGATAGGTTTTTCATCAAATAAACAGGTGATAGAAAATATCCTGAAGGGAAAGTTTCCGGATAAATTTATTATTTCTTTTGGATACACTGGATGGGGTCCAAATCAGTTGGAAAATGAAATAGCACAGAATGCATGGGAAATAACTGATGCCCATCAAGAAATTCTTTTTGATACGCCTAATAATTTAAAAATTAATAAATTATCAGAAGTTAGTGGTTTTGACCCTAGAATAATTAATCAAACTCAAGGCAGTTCATGAAATTAAAATTTTTCATTGTAATTTCACTTTTCTTCAGTTTGCTTACTCAGGCAACGTTAATCATAAATGACAGCCATTCAAAACTAAATTTCTACCCTGAGAGTAACGAAATTAACGCCAATTCGGAAAATATTTTAACTATAGAAATTAGTATGGATAAAGGTTGGCATACTTATTGGATCAATCCAGGGGACTCAGGTGATCCTGCTGAGTTCGAATGGGAACTTCCTGAGGGATTTCAAATGAGTGGACCGATCTGGCCAAGTCCGGACAAAATTCCTTTCCCGCCTTTAATGACCTATGGCTTTGATGATCAAGTAACATTACCTTTTATTCTTAAAAGTCCAAAAATCATTCCCAAACAATTCGAAATTGGTTTAAAAGCAAATTGGCTTGTTTGTAAAGAAATATGCATACCTCAATCCGGGTCAGGGAAAATCAAATTCCCCTATCAAAATGTAAATTCTCTGAGCAACGATCAATTAAAAGAAATTAAAACGCGAACCGTCCAAAAGATAAACCTTAAAAACTTTAAGGTGATTTCCTATAAGAACTTTGAGACATTCAATTTATCTTTTGATTATCCATCAAATATTTATGAGTCTTATTTTTTTCCTTATGAGTACGGATTCATAAATTATGCTGAACCACAAAACTTATCAAAAATTAATAGTTCTTATAATTTGGAAATTAAGAAAACTGCTGATAGTAAAAATCTTAATTTATTATCCGGAGTTTTAAGCATCAAGACCCAAGATGGTATTTTTAATTATGAAATCAAAGGTGATAGCAGAGGCCTCGTTCAAGAAAGCAACTTTAATGAAATCTCTTTTTTCACAGCTCTGTTGTTTGCATTGATCGGTGGGCTAATTTTGAATTTGATGCCTTGTGTCTTTCCTGTTTTATCTTTAAAAATATTTAACTTTATTGAAAAGTCTGATTCTCCGAAAGAAGTTAAAGCTCATGGATTAATCTTTGCTGCTGGAGCAATGCTCACATTCTTATTAATCTGTAGCGTAATTTTATTATTCAAATATTTTGGAATTCAGGTTGGCTGGGGATTTCAACTTCAATCACCTATTTTTCTCACATTGTTAATTTTCTTATTTATTTTTTTATCTGGTTTTTTCATTTCGTCTCTAAATCTTAATTTAGCTTTTACTGGTAATGCAGTTTCAGGTTCATCTGGATACTCAAGCAGTTTCTTTACAGGGTTCCTTGCTGTAATAGTAGCAACTCCTTGTACGGCTCCCTTCATGGGTTCGGCACTTGGTTTAGCGCTGCTTCAACCTAGCTATCAAACTTATCCAATTTTTTTGTCTTTAGCATTAGGTTTTTGTCTCCCCTATCTTGTTCTTAGTTTCAATCCTAGATTAATTTCTTTTTTACCAAAACCAGGGCCTTGGATGGAAAATCTGAAACAATTTATGGCTTTTCCAATGGGATTGACGGCTATTTGGTTATTCTGGATATTGTCAGCTCAACTGAATAGATTTGACTTATCTCTAGTTTTAGTTGGATCCCTAGTTACAATCTTCATAATTTGGCTATCTAACCTTAAAGAATCAGAAAGTCAGGTAGTCAATAAAGCAAAAACTTTACTAATTATTCTATCGATCATTTCATTAACTTTTTTTGTTCCTATGAGTTCAAATTCTGAGGAAAGCTCAAAAGTTGAAAAAATAATTGATACGAATGATTTTGAATTTCAGAATCCTACTTTTGTAAATTTTACAGCTGACTGGTGTATTACTTGCAAGGTGAATGAAGCCCGAGTATTAAAATCTTCGACTGTTTTAGAATATTTAGATACAAATAAAATTGATTATATTGTCTACGATTGGACTGAAAGGAATGAAAATATTTCAGCTGTTCTTGAAAGTTATGGAAGAAGCGGTGTTCCTTTGTATTTATTATTTAAAGGCGATGGAACTGATGCCATAATACTTCCAGAAATTCTTACAGAAACTATGGTTTTAAATGCTTTAAGAAAATTATGAAAAAACTAATCATCCTACTCTTACTCGTATCTTTTAATGCTTCAGCTTTTAATATCAAGGATATTAATTTTATAAATTCAGAGGGAAAAGAGGTTGATCTTTCTCAAATTGACTCTGAAATCATTTTTGAATGGTCAAATCTAGAATGTCCCTACGTTAAAAGACATTACGGATCAAATAATATGCAAACTACTCAAAAGTTTGCCAAAAGTAAAAATGTAATTTGGATTACAGTGATTTCGTCTGCTGAAGGTAAACAGGGATATATTCAACCAAACGATGCTGTGAATACTTTTGCATCTTTTGGAAGTTTTCCTGATCATATTTTGGTTGATAAGAATGGTGACTTAGGTAAAAAATTTAATGCAAAAACCACACCTCATATTTTTATTGCTGATAAAAATAAAGATATTATTTATCAAGGTGCGATTGATGATGCTGGAGGTACAAAGTTTTGGACAACAGACTTAAATCAATCTACTAATTTTGTAAAAAAAGTTGTTAATGATATTAAGTCAAACAAACCTCTGTCTGTTTCAAAAACAAGACCTTACGGTTGTTCAGTCAAATACGGATAATTTAGGCAACTATATACTCTCTCCACATATCGTCTTTGTATTCGATTTGAGAGTTTTGGCCCCTTAATAGTGCTCTATAACTTGGTTTTATTGCCACAGGCGAAGAATCTAAAGATTTATCAGCTTTAGCAATATTGCAATCTTTGCATGCTGTAACGACATTCTCCCAGCTCGATCCCCCTCCTTTTGATTTTGGAATTATATGATCGATGGTTAATTCCTTTCTTTGAAAGACTTCTTTGCAATATTGGCATGTGAACATATCCCTAAGAAAGACGTTGGATCTTGAAAATTTTACGTGATTTGTATACTTGTAATATTTCCTCAACATAATAATGCTTGGAACTTTGAGTTTCATGCTAGGTGAATGAACGAACCAATCTGGATACTCTCTAACTATTATCACGTTTCTGGTAACAACTAACTTGATGGCAGTTTTCCAATCTACAACGGATAAAGGAAAGTAGCTTATAGGCTTTCCGTTTCCATTGAGCAACAAGCAATCCTGTGACATTTATTTAATATGTCATAGTAAAAAAAA
>CACHCY010000007.1 GCA_902578495.1 uncultured SAR86 cluster bacterium | reverse complement strand
TAACATCAATATTCGGATAATCTTTTTTTACTTTTTTTACTCTCTCTAAAACCCCTTGTGAGTGTCCATGAGCGCTATCAACAACGAGAACATCGACTCCGGCTTGAACAAGTTTTTCAGTTCTTTCCTCTGTATCAACACTGTTGCCGATTGCTGCACCAACTAGAAGTCTCCCTTCTGAGTCCTTGGTTGCAGATGGATAGTCTTTTGATTTATTTATATCTTTCAGAGTAATAAGACCTTTAAGACTAAAAGCGTCATCAACGAGCAATATTTTTTCTATTCTATTTCGATAGAGTAAGGTTTTTATATTATCAATACTTTCGTTCTCTTTAGCCGTGATAAGTTTTTCTTTTGGAGTCATAATTGAACTTACGGTGGCTGTCATATTGGATTCATTACGAAAATCCCTTGAAGTCACAATTCCAACCAGATTGCCATCATCTACCACAGGCATGCCAGAAATATTTAATTCTTTGGTTAACTGAACAAGATCTCCAACTGTACTGCCGGATGAAATAGTGCTTGGATCTCTAACAATACCGCTCTCAAATTTTTTCACTGCCCTAACTTCATTAGCTTGATCTACAATGCTTAAGTTCCTATGAATGATTCCAATACCTCCAAGCTCTGCCAAAGCAATTGCCATTCTGGATTCAGTGACGGTATCCATAGCAGAAGAAATTATTGGAATGTTTATGCTTAGGTTTTTTGTCAGACGTGTGGTTAAATCAACGTTATTGGGTAAGACTTCTGAATAGTCAGGGAGCAATAAGACGTCGTCAAAGGTTAGAGCTGTTTCTTTAAGCCGCAACATTTATAGATTATACAGGATTGCAAGAATTTTAATAAATTTCTAAAAAGTACAGAAAAATGAAGTTTTTTGGTTGGAGAATGGTGTTTACGGGTCTTACCGTTGAATTCACTGTGATTGGCTTTCTTTTTTATAGCTTTCCAGTGATCTGGCCTTACCTTATATCAGAGCTTGGCATAACCGAAAGTCAACTAGGAATGGTTTCCGCTTTTTACTTTATGCCTGTAGCAATTTTGGCAATAGTTATCGGTCGAGCTCTTGATAAGTATTCAGTTAAAAATTTTATGATGATTGGAGCTGTCATTTATGCCATAGGACTTTTCTCTCTAAGTTTCATAAATTCTTATTGGTCGCTTCTGACAATTTATCTTACTATTCTTGCATTGGGGTCAATCATGATGGGAAATCTAGCAGTAGCTAAATTAATCTCGAATTGGTTTGATAAGAATGCGGGGAGAGCTCTGGGAATTGCGGCTGTTGGAATTTCCTTTTCAGGCGTAGTGCTTCCTTTGGTTGTTGATCCTCTTCTTGACTTAGTGGGCTGGAGAAATGTTTACATAATCTTTGCCTCAGTAATTCTATTCATTATTTTACCTCTTATCTTTTTTACCGTGATTGATGATCCAAAGAGTGTCAACCAAGCTAAAGATGGAATTAAAAGAGAAAATGAAGAAGAATCATTACCTCAAGAGATGACTGCAAAGGATCTATTATCCAAAAAAGTTTTTTGGATAATTTCTTTAGCTTTTGCTTTTCAATTTCTCTCCATGATGGGTGTGCTTTCTTTTTTGCCTATACACGCAAGTAAGATGGGATTAGACGAAACCTGGAATCTTTTAGGTCTGCCAGTTAAACAATACGTTTTTGCTTATGCTCTATCTGCTTTTGGAGGAGTTTTGGGGAAAATTCTATTTGGATATCTCATGGATGTAATGAAGGCAGCTTATCCTTCAATGATGGCAATGTTCCTCCAAGCGCTTGGAATCTTTGGGATTACTTATTTCAATGAACCAAACATATTTCTTTTAAGTGCGTTTATCTTTGGTTTGGGTTTTGGTGCTGCAATGCCTCTTATGACTGCATGTTACTTAAGAACTTTTGGAGCGCATAATCTTGGTAAAGCCAGAGGCATTTCGTCTCCTATAGTTTCTCCGCTTCAACCAATTGGAATCTTGATAACGAGCATCTTAATAGGTTTCCAAGATACCTACTTTGTAGCTTTCAATATTATGGGTTGTGTTGCTCTAGTTGCGGTCGTTTTGGCAAGTCAAATTCAAGAACCTGAAAAAATCTGATCTGTCTTTGCGGCAGCTATAAAATCATTTTTGTGAAGACCTTTGATTTTATGTGACCACCAAGTCACGGTGACTTTTCCCCATTCAATTAGAATTTCTGGATGATGATCTTCTTTTTCAGCTAGATCAGCGATTTTATTTGCAAAATTAACGCATTCTTCATAGTTAGAGAAGGCAAAAGAGCAAACCATTTTTTTCAATCGATTTACTTCAATAATTTCCCAAGAAGGTACTAAAGGCTTAAGTTCTTTTAATTCATCTTCGGTAACTTTAGGAGCATCTGCCCTACAAGCTTCGCAATTTGAATCTAAAAGGTAGTCAGCTTTCATTGAATTCCGCCCTTTGCCAGCTTAGCAGGATCTAATAATTTCTTTAATCTTGCCACTGAAAGATTTGTCTCTTCAGCGGCAACATCAATGATTGGCCGATTCTCTTTGTAAGCTTTTTTAGCAATTGCAGCAGCTTTCTTGTAACCAATAATTGGATTGAGGGCTGTTACAAGTATTGGATTTTTTGCCAAAGACGATTCCAAATTTTTTTTATTTACCTTAAAGGTTTTAATTGCTTTATTTGCGAGGACTTCGCAAGCACCTGAGAGGAGATTAATACTTTTTAGTAAGTTATAGGCTATAACAGGAAGCATCACATTTAACTGATAGTTACCTGCTTGCGCTGCAACTGTAATGCTCACATCATTTCCTATAACATCTGCAGAGACCATGGTTACAGCTTCAGGAATCACTGGATTTACCTTGCCTGGCATAATACTACTTCCTGGTTGCAAAGCCTGAAGTTCTATCTCTGATAGTCCCGCTAAGGGTCCACTGTTCATCCATCGCAAATCATTTGAAATCTTCATCAAAGCAACGGCTAAGTTTTTTAGTTCGCCGGATAATTGCACTGCTGTATCTTGAGAACTTAACTCATGAAAGAAGTTATCACTTGCAACACTTTTATATTTATTCCCAGATAACTTGGTTATCTCCTGAGCAAAAACTTTGGCAAATCTTTTGTGAGCATTAATTCCCGTTCCAACAGCTGTTCCTCCTTGAGGAAGTTCCAAAAGTCTAGCCTCAATAAATTTAAGAGATTTTAGTGAAGCCTTTAATTGACTGGACCACGCAGATAATTCATCTGCTAAATCTATAGGCATTGCATCCATTAGATGAGTTCTTCCTGTTTTTATTATCCCTTCAACAGAAGCTGCTTTTTTATCAATTGCATTAATAAGGTTTTCTAAGTTGGGGTATAACTTTTTAGTTAAATCCATATGTGCACTAATTTTTATTGCAGTTGGTATCACATCATTGCTGCTTTGAGACATGTTAACGTCATCGTTCGGGCTAACCTCTTCACCAGAAAATACTGATGCTAAATTAGCTATAACCTCGTTGGCATTCATGTTCGAACTAGTTCCGGATCCTGTTTGAAATACATCGATAGGAAATTCTTTATGATGTTTTTCTCGCCACACCTCTTTAGAAGCCTTAGATATTGCTCTGGCCTTCTTATTGGGCAGAAGCTTCAATTTATTATTAGCTCTAGCTGCAGCATCTTTAATTACTCCTAAAGAGCTAACAAAGGATTTAGTGAAAGGAAAATCCATTTTGATACCACTTATAGGAAAGTTGTCTATGGCTCTTTGCGTTTGTGCACCGTATAGAGCTTTTCGAGGAACGTAAACTATTCCAATGCTATCTGATTCTTCTCTGTAACCTTTTTTTGCCATGGGACTTATGTATATTTTATTGATTAGTTTAAACTAGTAAAATTGTAATATGGAAATTAAGTAGGTAGGAGAAATATATGACAAATAACCTTAATATAGATGTCTCAAAAGGAAAATTGGATCAAAAAGAAAAAGGTTCCTTACTTCCAATAGAATGTAAATCCATTGAGGAAACAAGGAGATATAACCTAGAAAGATTAGCCTCAGGATTTAGAATGTTTGCTCATTTTGGTTTTGATGAAGGAATAGCTGGTCACATTACATATAGAGATCCTGAACACGAAGATCATTTTTGGGTAAATCCTTTTGGAATGCATTTCAATCAAATTTGTGTCTCTGATTTAATACTAGTAAACAAGGACGGTGAAGTAGTACTAGGAGATAAGCCAGTAAATACGGCTGCATTTGCTATTCATTCTTCTCTTCATGATGCTAGGCCAGACGTAAATGCTGCAGCCCATTCTCATTCAATGTACGGTAAAACTTTTTCAACTTTTGGCAGGCTGCTAGAGCCAATAACACAGGATTCTTGCGCTTTTTATGATAATCATGTTCTATTTGATGATTACACGGGTGTAGTTCTCGAGGGTGATGAAGGCAAAAGAATAGCAAAAGCTTTAGGAGACAAAAAAGCTGCTATCTTAAAAAATCATGGTCTTTTAACTACAGGCGGAACAGTGGATGAAGCACTTTGGGCTTTCCTGTCAATGGATAGATGCTGTCAATCTCAAATTTTAGCTGAATCTATTGGGCAGATGGAAAGGATTCCTGATGATGTAGCTGAGTTAACTAAATCGCAAGTCGGTTCAGATATGGCGATGTGGGCAAGTTATCAACCTCTTTACGATTTAATGCTAGAAAAAGACCCAAGCTTTCTAAATTAATTTATGTTTCTAGTTTATCTACTAGGAGTAGTCCTTTTCTTTTCCTTTATTACTAATTTGGCGTTTAGGAAAATTTTTAAATCATTTAGTTGGGTAGATAGACCTGACGGAGTTAAGAAACTTCACAAGAATAATATTCCTCTTTCTGGTGGAATATCTTTTATTACATCATTAATTTTTGCCGTTCTAATTTTTGATTTCTTTGCAGGGGTTAATTTCAACTTGTCTTGGAACGGATTCTTTGTGAGTGACTCGATTAAAGAAAATAATTCTTCAAATCAAAATCTCGCTAATAAAATTGACCTCATAGGTAGTGACTCATTTGATATTCAAATTATTGATCTAAACGATGAATCACAAGCAGTAGTTGCCATAAACAAAAAGACTTTTGAAACCGAACTGATGGAAATCTATAAAGATGAGTCAGGAACCTATCTAATAAAAGGAAATGGTTTTGAAGCAAACACATATTATATTGAAGATCCATTGTTGCCACCAAAAGTTACAGTTAATTTCAATGGCGAAGAATCTACCTATTATCAAAAAATTAATGTCAACGTTCCACCTTTTTTTATTTGGATGCTGATAACAGGTATTTTTCTTGCTTTTGTAACTCTAATAGATGATTTATGGGGATTAAGTGTTCCAACTAGATTTCTTTCACAAGCTCTGGCCTGCTTAATTCTTATCACTCAATCTGGTTTATATATAACTAATCTTGGAGATTTATTTGGCTTTGGTTTTGTTGAACTTAATCCTGCTTTGGGAGTGTTATTTACAATTTTTTGTGTGATAGGTATTCTAAATGCCTTCAATTGGATTGATGGTTTTAACGGGGGTTTGACTAGTCAGTTTCTAGTTGGCATCACTGCTCCCTTAATTCTCCTTTCGGTAAATGATTCACTCTTTATAGAGCAAATTTATTTATTCCTAGTGATTTGTTTTCTTCCTTATGCACTTATGAATTTAAAAGTGATGGGTAAAAGATTTGTGATTTTTATGGGAGACCATGGTTCAATGTTTTGTGGCTATATTGTTGCGTGGTGCTTAATATATTTTGCCATGGAAAGAACTGATTATATGAATCCCATTACGGCTGTGTGGATAGTAGGGTTTGTTTTATTCAATGCAATATCAACAATCATAATTAGACTTGTTAATAAGAGATCTCCTCTTGTCTCGGATAGGAGTCACATCCATCACGCACTTGACAGGCTTGGTCTTAAAGGTATGAGGGTTTCTTTCGTTGTTTTAGTTATTTCATCTATGCTTGCTTTAACAGGAGTACTCTTAGAAATTCTTGGGATATCAGAATTGGCTTCAATGCTTCTTTTGATTTTTGTAAGCTTTGTATTTTTAAGATATAGATTTAATTTAGAGAATTCTTAGAAAAAATTTTTAAATACACGTAACCACCGAACGCTCCCAGAAAAGCCCCATAAGCTGCACCAGCTAAAACTTGATGAGGGAAATGTTTTCCAAGATAGACTCTCGATAAAGCTACAGAAAAAGAGATAAGTAAAAAAATTAAAGAATATCTATTAATTTTAAAAATTGTTAGCAAAAATAATGATCCTGCAAAAAAATTAGCTGAATGATTGGAAGGCATGCCTGTAAGAGTTGCAGAGCATTGTTTTAAAACTTGGCCGTTGTTATCCAGAAGATATGAATAATCTGAGAAACACGGCCTAAAGTCCAAAAAAAAACTTTTTAAAAGATTTGCACTAAAATCAGTGACCCCAACAGTTAAGATCCAAAATATAAATATCCAAAGGAATTTCTCCTGAGATTTATAAAAAAAATAGGGAACAATAAAAAAAGCCAGAAATAAACCAAATAGATTATTGCTTAAGTTTTGCATCAAGCCTTCTAAAAGAAAGCTTTGTCCTCTGAGAGAATTAAGTAATTCCAGAAAGGTGTAATCCACAGGGATTATTTTAGGATTTCTTCCTCGACTTGTCCTAACCTATCTTTACCAAAAAACATTTCATCACCGACAAAGAAAGTTGGAATTCCAAAAACTCCCCTATCTACTGCTTCAGATGTTTTGTCCATCAGGGAAGCTTTTATGTCAGGATCATTCATGCTGTCCATTAGTAAAGAGGAATCGAAACCCCAATGATCGTATTCAGACTTGATGACTTCTGGATCATCCATTTTCTTTTCTCTTTCCCACATAGATCTTGTAATTTTTTGAACATAATCCATAAGAAAACCCTCTTTTTCAGCGACAACTGCTGCTCTCATTATCTGAAGAGTAATTACAGGAAAATTTGGATTCATTTTAAAATCTGAAAGATTATGTTTACTTATGAATCTTTGCATTTCTATACCGTCATAATCAAGTTTGTTCTTAATGCCTGCAAAAGCCACCATTGGAGGCTGATTATTGGTTAATTTAAATATACCTCCCAGTAAGGCCAATTTAATATTGAATTTGAAACCTAATTTATCTTCAAGCTCTTTTCCAGCCATTAACGAGAGATAAGCGTTTGGGCTTGCAAAATCAAAGTAAAAATCTACTTCCTTCATAAAAACTCCTTTTTACTTATTATTCTTTCAATTCTTGCAGCTTGCAAGGGCAATGATAGAATCTTTGACAGGAGATAAATTATGGATATAAAACCAATACCTACACTTTCAGAAGAAGTTAATGACATAAGAACTAGAACGGCAAATATTGTTGCTGAACATATTATTCCCAACGAAAAAGACATTTATTCAGGTGGAGATAAATCTAAATCTCTCCGAGAGGATATTAAACAAGAAGTTAAAAAAGAGAAGTTATGGGCGCCCCATCTACCAGAAGAGTATGGAGGAATGGGAATAGGCTTTATAGCTCATGCCTATATGAATGAAATTTTGGCTTGGTCCCCATTATCTAATAGACTTTTCGGAGTGATAGCTCCTAATTCAGGTAACCAAAAAGTGCTTCTTAAATACGGCTCAGAGGAACAAAAGAAAAAATGGCTGCTTCCATTAATAGAAGGAGAAATGGAATCATGCTTTTCCATGACTGAACCAGATAATGCAGGTTCTGATCCTAGGTCAATTAAAACAACTGCAAAAAAAGATGGTGATCATTGGGTCATCAACGGTCATAAAGTCATGACTTCTAACGGAATTAGAGCTGATTTCGCTATTGTCATGTGTAGAACAGAAGAAGAAGATGGATCGGGAGGCGTTAATTCGAGAATGTCTCAAATTATTGTCCCTACAGACTCAGAGGGATTCAATATTGTAAGATCAGTTCCTATCTGGGGACATACCGGAGGAGATCACGTAGAAATTAAATACGATAATGTGAGAGTTCCAGTAGAGAATACTCTTGGCGCGAGAGGATCAGGTCATCAGGCTGCTCAAGATAGATTAGGTGCGGGAAGGGTTTTTCATTGCATGAATTCTATAGGACAAATGTGGAGAGCTTTTGATCTGATGCTTAAGAGAACTATAGAAAGAGAAGTTCATGGCGGAAAATTAGAAACCAAACAACTTATTCAAGGTTTCATTGCCGACTCATATATAGATATTCAAACAGCCAGGCTTATGACTATTCATTGTGCTGAGGTTATGGAAGCTGAAGGCAATCCAAGAGTTGATATCTCTGCACTAAAAGTTTATGTACCAAACGCTATGCACAAAGTCGTAGACAGAGCAATTCAAGTATACGGTTGGAAAGGCGTTTCATCAGATCTTCCTCTTGCTGGTATGTATCAGGGAGCAAGGACATTGAGACTGGCTGATGGACCTGATGAAGTTCACAGAGTATTAATAGCTAAAGAAATTTTGAAAAAATATCACGAAGGTCTTTCTTGGGACTTTGGTTTTTAAATCATTTTCTTACAGTATCTTTCATCTGCTTCAGGTATTTTTTATTGATATCTGCCATCTTTGCTGTGCAAGTAGCTGAAGCGATCAATTTGTCGTCTTGAAATAATTCTGAGGAGAGGAATCCAATTGATTTTCCAATCTTAGTAACTTTTGCTCTAGCTAAATATTTGCCAGGAGCTCCGGATGATAAATAATTGATATTCATATCTATCGTCATGGGAGATTTTTCATAATCCGTTAACTCAAATGCTAGAAAAGCCATTGAACAATCAAGCATAGTGGCAACGAAACCACCTTGAAGAATTCTTCCGCCTGTGTGGCAAAAGTCTGATGAAGCTTCAAAGCTCATTAATAGAGTTTCTTCAGCCTTATCTATTTCCTCAACCTTAGCATTGAATATGTCAAGATAGACAGGTCTATGATCTGAGTTATTTGATTGATTTGAATGCATCTATTGCTCTAAGTCTTGAAGATTTCAAGTCTACAATCATTTCTGGATAGTTTAAAGATGATCTAGTTTCTATAGAGGGGTTATGTATCTCATTAGATGGACATTCAATTAACTCAGGTACAAAATTTTTTATAAATTTACCGTCAGGATCAAATTTTTCAGACTGAGTAATCGGATTAAATATTCTAAAATAGGGAGATGCATCAACTCCAGTAGAAGCGCTCCATTGCCAGCCACCGTTATTCGAACAAAAATCTCCATCTATTAAATTTTCCATAAAATATCTCTCTCCTTTTCTCCAATCTACGAGTAAGTTTTTACTTAAGAACATTGCTGTAATCATTCTAAGCCGGTTATGCATCCATTTTGTCTGATTCAACTGTCTCATAGCTGCGTCAACAATGGGAATTCCAGTTTTACCTTCACACCACTTGATGAAAGAATCTTCATCTTCTCTCCAAGAAAATAGATCATATTTAGGATTAAAGCTCTTTCCTTTCGATACGTGAGGATAATGATAGGTAATGTACTTATAAAATTCTCTCCAAATTATTTCGTTTACCCATGCAAACTGTCCTGTTCCAGTTCCATCTGAACTTGAGAAGACTTGATTTATAGCTTGCTTAGAAGTAATGAGACCAATTGCGAATGAAGAAGATAAGTTGCTTGTTGAAGACAGGCTTGGAATATCTCTTAATTCTTTGTAATTTGAAATAGAAGTTTCAACAAACTCTTCAAGCCTTTTGGATGCAGATTTTTCTGTCACAGGATGATTATCGATAGAAAAATTAAACTCTTCATCATAAGTATCTTTAAATGAAGGAATATCATCCTCATCTGTTATTTTTCTGATCTGTTTTAATGGCTCAGGTTCTTCTTGCAGTATTTCTGTTGTTAATAAAACCCTGATTTTTTTTGAATAAGGTGTAAAAACTTTAAAAGGCTGTCCGGAATTATTTTTTACCTTTTTTGGATCAATAAGCTGAGAGTCAAACATCCTAAGATTGATATCATTTTTATTGCATAATGTTTCTAGTTTCTTATTTCTTTGTTTTTCATTGAAAGGATATTCAGAATTCAGAAATATATTCGTGATTTGATGTTTTTTACAAAATCCTAAAATTTCTTTTGGTTCGTCTCTAATATCTTGAGAATGAAGAACTTTAATTGGGATATTTAGAGAAACTAGAGGATTGCGTATCTCAGCTAATGCAAGCAGTTTAAGTTTTAATTTAGCTAAAGAGTCTCCATGTTCTTCATTTTTTCCTTTGTTAATTATGTAGAGGGCAATTAGGCCTTTCTGTTCTAAAGAAGCCTCATATAGTGCTTTATTGTCTCTAATCCTCAGGTCTTCAGAAAAAATAAAAAGATTCATACGAAATGGTGGTAGATCAGTGAGAATATTTCGCCCAACCTATTAAAATTAATACCCACTAACCTACCATAATTTGGCGGGTCTATTAAACCCGCCATGTTCAGGAAATAGGAGAGATTATGGGGGAGAAAGATAACCTGAACGAGAAATATTCTATATAAAAAAAAAGAAGGATGAAGTTATAAAGTGGTAATCTTTAGTTATAAGAAATTTCTGAAAATTCTATGCCTGACTGCTTCAATCTATTTAATAAAGAATCACCTAAGCCGTATGCAGAAGTTAGGACACCTCCAGATACTAAATCTTCAGATAGTGCTAAAGCAAGTGAGGATTCACATACCATTTGAGCTGTTGCTTTATATCCTGGATCACCTCTTCCATAAATTTGGAAATATTTAATTTCGCCGTCTTCTGCCTCTGCTTTAAATAATCCTTTAAACCAACCATTTTCTCTTGTTGCCTCATCTGGACCCTCTCCTGGCTTTGGTAGAAATCTTCTTACAATATGACGTAAAGGTGTGGAAATGATTAAGAAAGCTAATATCAAACCGAAGGATGCCAGTCTTGCACTTCTTTTTGTGGAATAGCTGCCCAACTCTCTAAAAATAAAATTAGAGCCATAACTTTTTTGATCTGCTTCATATAAAGCAGAACTCCTTCTGACTACTCTGGTGTTAGCAAAAGACATTAAACCAATTCCTGAATAAGTATCTGTATGATCAATCTTTTTTATTTCGAAGCCATCGTTACTATTTTTTCTTTGATGTTCTGTGACACTATCTGGAGGATTTAATAAGAAAGGATCTCTTTTTTCTTTTGGTAACGGACCAATAGTAAACATTGTCTCGGTTGTTCCTCCGCTAACGCCGCCTTGTCCTGAATGATAGACAGTGATTTTCTTAACTGCTTTTCCCATCTGGTTTACTGCGTAATAGGCACCCATATCAGAAGGAATAGAATCGTAGCCACATGAAGGAATAATTCTCGTGCCATCCTCGGCTGCTTTAATATGATGTTCATCAATAAGGTCTTTTACCCAATGATTTTCTCCGGTTATGTCAGTGTAATGTGTTTTATTATTCACGCATGACCTAACTACTTCATCGCTATAACGAGCGAACGGGCCAGCAGTGGATAAGACTACTTTGGTTGATGAAACAAAGTTATTTATGGCTTCTTTATCCTCAGCGGAAGCAATAAAAGTCTCGCATTCTAGACCTAATTCAGACTTAAGATTTTCTAATTTTTTTAAATCTCTTCCGGCTATTGCCCATTTTAGATTAGGATAATTGTTTTTGAAGTATTGCGCACAAAGCCTTCCAGTAAAGCCTGTGGCTCCATAAAGAATTATCTGATACTTTCTTTCCATATGAACTTTGGTCGGGACGGCTGGATTTGAACCAGCGACCACTTGACCCCCAGTCAAGTGCGCTACCAGGCTGCGCTACGCCCCGAAACAATATTATATCAGGGCGTATTAAGCATTATTGGCAAGCAGCTAGTATTTCACCGTGGTCAACACAAGCTTCACCTCCGTTAAGAAGAAGTGAATCATCAGGCACAGGGCCTATGAATGCTGTATCGTAAACCTCGGGCTGTAAACCCACTAATACTTGCGGATTTGTAGTGTATAAATTGTCATACAAACTAGCATCGAGAGGTTTTAGATAATATTCTCCTCTCAAAAATTTTGATTTCAATTCTGTTACACCGTCTTGTGCCATCACGATAGTGCCGTCGGGAATAACATAGGTTGGAAAGCCTCTGATGTTTTGTCTTTCCTCTTCAGTGGCGCTATTCCAATCAAAATATTCCCCTTTATCAACCCAATTTTTAACGTCGAAGTTGGTCCATTCAAATCCATGAAGTCTTCCAAATCCGGCGTATTCAAGAGTCTTTTTCTTGCCAGCATCTTTACCGTATTTTGCTTGATCGTTCGGCAAGCTTAGAGTTACGCCTTCGGGTCTTGAGATCTCTGCAAGGGCACCTGCAGAATCATAAACTTGATAGTTAACCCACGGATCCCAATGAACTTCGTAAAATTCATCCATTTGCCACAGTTTATTTGAACAAAGTCTCAACTGTTCTGAATTCTGCACTACAGATGATTCATGAATTTCATAAGCATCTCCAGTACCGTCCCCATCTGTATCACGAGTTTTTTCACATTCAACGTTTGCAATATTTGCCATATCAAACAAAGTCATGTGATTCTTCATTCCCCAGCAATCGGTATCAACACCGTTAGGGTGAAGAATGCATATATTGCCTTCAAAATAAGCCCAAGGATTACCGAGCTCATACATTTGTGCTGGAAGAGCAAGAGGAGTTTGAGAAGCATCTTGTTCGGCGATAACGACCAGTGTGTCAGTGGAAGCTTGATACTTAACCACCTCTCCAGACAGGACGCCTTCTTGAGTCCAATCCCCTTTTCTATCACCGCTTCTTACGTAATTACCTGTTTGGATTGCACTGGCATCTCCGCCTAATTTTGCTGGACTGGTATAAGGATTGGTAACGTTTCCAGTAGCAGGGCTATCTTCAGTACCTGTTGCAATAAGTGTTAGCGCCTCATCAAAATACTGCTTCATGCTAGCTCCAGAAAGACATCTTTCAATGCAACCAAGAGTAAGACCAGTTAGATCGCTTGCTGTTAGATCTTTTTCTGTTCGTCTTTTTACCAGTGGTGTCGCTGGCGCTGCTAGCGCGTCCCCTTTAATTTCATACCCTTGACCTCTACCATGGGCCCAAAGATTTCTCCAAACTTCAAAGCCGTCGCTACTGTCTAAATTATCATCCCAAGCAGCTAAGTACTCAGCAGGAGTAAAAGCAAAAGGAGTGATATCTACTTCAGATACCCAACGATTATTGACTTCAACTACCGCGGTATCAAAAATGAATTGTCCCACTGCAGTTGAGCCATCTAATGCTGCTGTAGCATCCCAGTAACCCAAGAATATAGTATACGGATTTCCGTTTTCATCAAGTGAACCAACAGGAACACCAAGTTTTTGCCATCTTTCCCTATCGCAGCGGTCGTCTTCTCCATCACCATCATTGTCTAGGGCAGCTCTAAGAACAGGCGTAGTTCCATCCATCATACCGGTGAACCTGTAACCTCCGTTATCAGTCCTATTCCACCAACATTCATCACCAATTTGCTTAAGGTCCCACTCAATATGCAGGTTAAGTTCAACACCTGAAAGACTATCTAAAGAAACGTTGTCAACTGACATTTTTCGAAGGCTCATTTTTCTTTGTTTAAGAGTATAAGTTCCTGTGTCGTCGGAATTTACTTTAGAAAATGTTGTGGCTTCAGTAAGATTCTCTCGCCATTCTTCACCAACGTGCGTTCCCCAATAGTCAGCCCAAGCATAGATAGGATGTGTGCTTCCTTCATTGTAAGGATCAGGAAATTCTTCATCAGACTTTAGTTCGAATCCTGGTTTGCTTAAGTCGTATCTTAGATCATCAGCTGTGGTGTATAAACCATACTCCCAAACAGCTAATTTCGCATCAGCTGCTGCGGTTGATTCACAAACCTCATTTATACCTTGGGCAGGACCATCTATTCCCTGCCAAGGTCTTTCTTCAAGATTCCAATCAATAGCTTTCCAATCTTCAGTAACATCAGTTTCTGTCATATTCTGACCGTCGTATTGTCTTCTGGTGGCTTGAACCATTTTTTTACATGATGCTTGTGTAGTTTCGTCAAAAGAAAAACCCAAAGAAACATCTACAAACCACCAATTAGGATTTTGATCACTGGCCTGGCCGCAGCCCGCACTTTCTTGATCTTGATAGTCGACGTGAGCACCGTCAATAATGCATTCTCCGTATGTTTGTGACCAAACTCCATCTCTGCCATTATCGTTTTCAGTAAGTTGAATGCTTCTTCCTTGAGGGCCTAGAAATAAAACCTTGTCGTCGGTTGTGTCAAGCTTTCCAGCTCCCATCTGATAGCCTATAGGAGGACATTTCCAGAATTGATCATAAAAGCGCCAATATGCTTGTGTGCCTTCCGTCAAGCCTGCTTCTGCAGCTGCGGCTTGGGCTTCTTCGTTTGATTGATAAGGAGCATTTTTACAATTAGATTCCACTACAAAATCCAACTCTATGTCACCGTTAGGATCTTCTGCTGTTGCCCCTGACCATACTTTTGTTAAAACATAAATTAGCTGATCAGGTTCTTGATCCCACATTCCTTCGTAAGACTCTTGTGCCTCTGAATAATCTCCTTCCATGTAAAACCATGATTTAACTTCAATATAGTCTGTATTTCTAACTTCGCTAAATGCACTTTTAGCATCCACAATCATAGTGCTAGCAATTTCAATATCCGGCGCACCTGACTGCTGTTGACCTCCTTGTGCCGCGTTTTGAGCATCTGCTCTTGCGCCAGCAGTATCACATCTACTGTCATAGAGTTGGGCCTTGTAAGGACCTTTATCAATGAATTGCTCTGATTTAATCTTGGAGATTATGCAAAGGATATTGTTAGCCTTGTTGAGTGTTTCCTCAACTTGGTTGTTTGCCGTATAGATTTCAGCTTTATCTTCAGAATAGCTTTGTGAAAAAACCGTTACGGATAAAAAAATAAATAAAAAATAAAAAATTTTCATAACTCTCTCCTGTTGATTTACTCTACTTTGATCGCTTCAACCTTTCCCGGAAGAACATAATCTGCCGGATTAATATCGCTTGAAGTTCCAGTAGAGCCACCTGAACCTGTCCCACTTCCTGTTCCCGAACCTGAACCTGATCCTGATCCTGATGAAGATCCTGATGAACCAACTGATGAAGAGGATCCACCTCCTCCGCCTCCACATGAGGAAAGAACTAAAAATAAAATAATTAAAAATGCTGACCCAAAGTTTTTCATAACTTTCTCCTTTTCCTATATTTTGATAATACTATTTAATTTAAAGTTTGCTAGCTTTTTTAATAAGATTCTTGACGTTTATTAACTCTTTTTTAATTTCTAAGTTATTTGGTTTTCTAATTTTTTTATTTGATAAATAAAGATTTATTTTCGCAGGCTTTATGCCTCGATCTTTGATGAGCTTTTTTATTTCAATTAGGAGTTTTAATTTTTTTAAGTCGTAGGCTCTAGTTATGCCTTTAGATCTTAATTTAGGTTCAAATTTTTCCCAGTATCTTATCTCTGTCTGCTTGATTCCAAGCAGAGACGAGACTTCTGAAATTGAATAATATTTTTTATTGGGTAATGAAGAAAAATCAATATCAGACAATTTTATCCCTTAATTTTCGACCGGGTTTAAAGGATATTGAAGTTCTTGCAGAAACTACATATTCTTTCCCGGTTTTAGGGTTTCTCCCTGGGCGCGTTTTCTTTTCTAATAGAGAAAAATTACCGAAACCGCTTAATTTCACTTCCTCTCCTTTTTCCAAACTATTGGAAATTTCAGAAAAAAAAGAATTAACAAATTCTAGGCAATCTTTTTTTGGTAAACCCATTTTTTTATGTAAGTGATCAGCTAGTTCTAGTTTAGTTATTGCCATTGTTACGATCTTAATTCTGCCTTGAATATTTTAGCTGCATGGTTTATTTGATTCTCAACAAATTGATCTACTTCTTTGTCTTCCAACGTGACTCCAGTAGCTTGCCAGAAAAGTCGAAACGTCATGCTTTTTAAAGATTCATCAATTCCTTTACCTTGATAAACATCGATCAATGAAACGGACCTTAAATTTGTACCGCCAGCTTTTTTAAGCTCTTTGATAAAATCATTGGCAGGTATTTCTGTAGAGATAAGAAAAGATAAATCTCTTTCGCTTCCAGGAAACTTTGGCGGTTGAGCTATCGAATTAATTATAGGTAATTTGATGGATTCTAAATTTATCTCGAATAAAACTATATTGGGCAACTTGAGTTTTTTTTGAATTGCTGGATGTAAGATACCGATATTGCCAATTGATTTAGTTTTTATTTTTATTTCCGCAGATATTCCTGGATGCAAATGATTTATCGAGGCTTTGTTATAAATAGGTTCAATATTTAATCTTGAAAAAAACATATCGAGACTTTTCCTGAGATCGTAAAAGCTACTTTGAAAAGAACCGGACCAATCGGATGAAGATTTATCAAAAAAAAGCAGTCCAGCAAGACTCTTCCAACTCTCTTCTTTAGTAAAAACATTCCCAACCTCAAAGATTCTGAATTTTTGAGCACCTCGATTGAAATTATATTCAAAGTTATTTAACAGGCCCGGAATAAGAGAGGGTCGCATTACATCCTGATTACTGGACATGGGATTGGCAAGCTTAATTGAATTTTTATTTAAACCGAGCATTTCAATGAAAGATGAATCAACAAAAGCATAATTAATAACTTCATTAAAGCCTGCGTTAACAAAAATATCTTTACTTAATATCTCTTTTTGAATAGAAGTATCTTCAGGAGAAGAAGCTAGCAATTTCAATCTTTTGCTAGGTAAATTATCGTATCCAATTATTCTTGCTATCTCTTCGATCACGTCTTCCTTAATTTCTATATCATATCGATGAGAAGGACAGGTTAACTCCATTAAATTTCTTTTTAATTCAACTCGAAATTCAAGAGCCTTTAGAAGTTTAATGACCTTGGTGGCGGGAATTTCTGTGCCAAGCCTTGAATCAATGAATTCCTTACTTATGGATATTTTCTTTGCTTTATGCTGCTTAGATTGTTTGAAAATCTTTGAAAAATCTCCTCCAAAGATTTCAGCATAAAGTTGTGCTGCAAATTTAATTGCATACTCTTGGATTTCTTTATCAACTCCTCTTTCGAATCTTAATGATGCCTCAGATTGAAAGCCTAACTTTCTTGCATTTCCTCTGATGCTTACTGGCTCAAAACAAGCTGACTCTAAAAAAATTTCTTGAGTTGTTTCATCCACTTCAGAATTTGCACAACCCATAATTCCAGCCAGGGCTATTGCTCTTTTTTCATCGCATATTGTCAGGAAGTCTTTAGTTATGAAATGGGAAGCACCATCTAGAAGTTTTAAGTTTGTTCTTTTGGATGGAAATTTGACATAAATTTTTTTGCCAATTTTTTTATTATCAAAAGCATGCAAGGGTTGTCCGGTATGGAGCATTACGTAGTTTGTAATATCAACTATTGTATTTACTTGACCAATATCAGCAGCCTTTAGAGTTTTTTTGATGTATTGCGGAGTTTTGCCTTTATTCTTTAGTTTGATGATTTGACCTAAATAGCTTGAACAGGCTCTTTTATCAACAGATACAGTTTTTTTAGAATCGAGATTTTGTTGTTGCTTCTTAAACTTTGGCAGTTTTAATTTTAAATTATTAACTGCACAAATTTCTCTAGCTATCCCTATCAAGCTAAAACAGTCTCCTCTGTTGGGAGTTAAATCTAGTTTGATTAGTAAATCATTTTTTTCTTTTTTTGATTGGTCAACTTCTAGCCCCAACTCTGTAAGCTTTTCTAAAAGGTCAGTATCAGAGATCGATCCTGATATATATTGAAGTAGGTCGGATTTATAGAATTGCATTATCCTTTTGTGACAAACCTTAAGTCATTCTCAAATAACATTCTGATATCAGATATCTGATATCTGAGCATAGTCATTCTTTCAATTCCCATACCAAAAGCAAAACCTGAGTAAACTTCCGGGTTTAGCCCAACGTTTTTCAATACATTTGGATGAACCATTCCACATCCCATTATTTCTAGCCAGCCATTCTCTCCCTGAATATCTACTTCTACTGAAGGTTCTGTGAATGGAAAATATGAAGGTCGAAACCTAACCTTTGGATTGTCTTTAAAAAAAGATTCAACAAACTCCAAGATTTCATTTTTCAGATGTGCAAAATTTATATCTTTATTTACAACAAGACCTTCTACTTGGTGAAACATAGGAGTATGAGTCTGATCTGAATCGCATCTAAATACTTTGCCTGGACATAATATTTTTAAAGGAGGAGATTCTAGTTCCATAGACCTTATTTGAACGGGCGAAGTATGAGTTCTTAAAAGGTTACCATCTTCAAAATAAAAGGTGTCATGCATGTCTCTAGCAGGATGATTCTCAGGAATATTCAATGCAGAAAAATTGAAATACTCTGATTCAATTTCAGGCCCCTCTCGAAGAACGTAACCTTTGTTTTTAAAATAATCTGATATTTCTTGAGCTATCAAAGATACAGGATGGTAACTTCCTACGTCTGGACTTAATGGCAAAGTAACATCAATTGCTTCTTTAGATAATTGTTCATCTAGGGCAGATTGTTCAATTTTTTCCAACGACGAACTGATTGATTCTTCAATTAAAGTTTTAAATTCATTGATCGATTTTCCTAGCTTTGGTTTCTTTTCAGCAGGAGCATTCGATAGCCGGGACATTAAAGATGAAAGAATACCTTTTTTGCCAAGGTATTCAATTTTTAGAGAATTAAGAGAATCTTGAGAATCTGCTTCTTTAAATTTACTTAAGAAAGATTTTTTCTCTTGGGCTAAATCCATAGCCCATTATGCAGCAATATCTTTAACCTTTGAAACTAGAGACGCAAAACCTTTTTTGTCTTCTACAGCCATGTTGGCTAAAACTCTTCTATCCAAATCAATGTTAGCTTTTTTCAGACCATTCATAAAAACACTATAGCTAAGACCATGCTCTCTTACTGCGGCATTAATTCTAATGATCCAAAGCGATCTAAAAGTTCTTTTCTTAACTTTTCTATCTCTGTATGCGTATTGGCCAGCTTTTAGTACAGCTTGATTTGCGACTTTGAAAGTCCTACTACGAGCCCCTCTATAACCTTTGGCTAGTTTAAGAATTTTCTTGTGTCTTTTTTTGGCTTGAACGCCACGTTTTACTCTACTCATGATTT
Organism: uncultured SAR86 cluster bacterium; assembly: GCA_902578495.1. GTDB lineage: Bacteria > Pseudomonadota > Gammaproteobacteria > Magnimaribacterales > AG-339-G14 > CACNYO01. The sequence continues at coordinate 32,963 of CACHCY010000007.1, read as the reverse complement.
TTCTCTAAACATTCTTTTTACCAATTTTTCATCGCCAGCAGCAAGTTGAGTTGTACCTCTGAGTTGCCTTTTTGATTTTGTCGACATCTTAGTAAGAATATGTCTTTTATTAGCTTGTTTTCTTTTGAGTCCAGAGCCTGTTTTTTTAAAACGCTTAGCAGCTCCTTTATGTACTTTTATTTTTGGCATTTTTAATTTTTCTTTTTTGTTGGTGACATAACCATTACAAGCTGCCTTCCCTCTGACTGCGGCTCTTGCTCAACTACAGCATGATCAGAAAGGTCTGTTTCAATTCTTTTAAGAAGCTCAAAACCTAAATTCTGATGCGCCATTTCTCTACCTCTAAATCTCATTGTAATCTTTGCCTTATCTCCATCTTGAATAAATCTAGTTATGCTTTTTAACTTTATTTGATAATCGTTTTCTTCTGTTCCTGGTCTAAATTTAATTTCTTTTAACTGTGTCCTTTTTTGTTTTTTCTTTGAAGCAGATTTTTGTTTTTTCTTGTCAAAAAGGTGTTTACCGTAATCCATGAGTTTGCAGACAGGATGTTCAGAGTCGTTTGCTAGCTGAACCAAATCAAGGCTTGCAGCGGAAGCTTTTTTCATGGCTTCTTCTATCGCAACTATTCCCAGTTGTTCTCCAGATTCAGATATAAGTCTTACTTTTGAAGCGGAAATTTGTCGATTTACACGTTGCCTATTTTTAAAAGACGACTGTCTAGGTCTTGGAGAAGCTATTTTAAACCTCTAATAAAAAATTTTAACAATCAGACCTCCTTGGATCTTATTTTTCTCAAAACCATTTTTGAGAACTCATTCTCTGACATTGAAGATTGCTTTTGAGATTCTCTGTCTCTAACACTGACAGAGCCCTCTTCAACCTCCTTATCACCTATTACTATTTGATAAGGTATCTTTTGTATAGAGTGGTCGCGGATTTTATAAGTGATTTTCTCATTCCTCAAGTCTGAAATGACTTTTATTTCATTTTTTTTCAATATCTCAGTGATTTCAACTACTCTATCAGTATGTTTTTCCGACACATTCATGACTACTGCATGAATAGGAGATAACCACAAAGGAAAGGATCCATCGTATTGCTCAATTAAAATTCCTATAAATCTCTCAAAAGATCCAAGAATTGCTCTGTGCATCATTACTGGTCTATGTTTTTTTCCATCCTCTCCTACATAGCTAGCATCAAGTCTTTCTGGTAAGTTGAAATCAGCCTGAAAAGTTCCGCATTGCCATTCTCTTTTTAAAGCATCGGTTAGAACAAAATCAATTTTTGGACCATAAAAGGCCCCATCGCCCTCAGAAATCTCATAATCAATATTTAAAGCCTCTATGGCATTTTTGAGAGCTTTTTCAGCCTTATCCCAAATCTTGTCAGAACCAACTCTTACCTGTGGTCTAGTTGAAAGCTTTATATCAATTTTATTAAATCCAAAATCTTCATAAACATCATAGAGAAGCGATATAAATGCAGCAGTCTCTTCTTGAATTTGATCTTCAGTGCAAAATATATGTCCATCATCTTGGGTGAAGCCCCTAACCCGCATTAGTCCATGCATAGTTCCTGAGGGTTCATATCTATGACAACTACCAAACTCTGCAAATCTGATTGGCAGATCCCTGTATGATTTTAATGATTGATTATAAATTTGAACGTGACCCGGACAATTCATAGGCTTTAAAGCGTTGGTTCTTTTTTCATTTGCATGTTCTTCATCAATCTCAGTGATAAACATATTTTCTCTGTATTTTTCCCAATGGCCTGATTTCTCCCATAGCTTTCTATCAATTACTTGTGGAGTTTTTATCTCAGCATAATTTGCATTAACTTGCTTTTCTCTCATATATTTTTCAACCGCAGTATAAATACTCCATCCTTTTGGATGCCAAAAAACCATGCCGGGAGCTTCTTCTTGCAGATGAAATAAATCATATTTTTTTCCAAGCAGTCTGTGATCTCTTTTGGATGCTTCATCTTTGATATGTAAATGATCATCAAGTTCTTTTTTAGAATTCCATGCAGTTCCATAGACTCTTTGAAGCATTTTATTATCCGATTTACCTCTCCAATAGGCGCCGGCAACATGCGTTAGTTTAAAAGCTTTTATAAAACTCATATTAGGGATATGCGGTCCCCGACACATATCTATGTATTCCTCATGATGATAAAGAGCAACACTCTCTGATGCATCAATATCTTTGAGTATTTCTAGTTTGTAATCTTCTTTTCTACTTTTAAAGACTTTAACTGCTTCTTTATGTAGAACTACTTTTTTTTCAACTTCATAAGATGAACTAGCTAACTCTTTCATACGTTTTTCAATTTTTTCAAGATCTTGCTGAGTCAGTTTATGATCTAAATCAATGTCGTAATAAAATCCATCTTCAATGATTGGTCCAATTGCCATTTTTGTTTTAGGAAAAATTTGTTTTATGGCATGTCCGAATAGGTGAGCACAACTATGTCGAATAATATCTATACCCTGTTTATCCTTATTGGTTAAGATGGTCACTTCTGAATTTTTTTCTATCAGATCACAAGCGTCATGCTCTTGTCCATTTATAATGCCTGCCAGAGTTGCTTTAGCTAGACCAGGACCAATATCTTGAGCCAATTCAAATATGCTAGGAGGCTCTTCAAAATTTCTCTTGGACTTATCAGGAAGTGTAATTTCTATCATTTTTTGACCTATACGAGGGGCCTTTAATGTTTATTTTACTTTATTATCATTCTTTTTTAAGGAGAAAGGTAAGATTTAATCCATTTTTTACTTTCTAATTTAAAAAGTGTTCTTTCATGTCTACGGAATTCTCCCTCCTTCCAAATTTCAATCTGCTCAGGAATAATTTTGTACATACCACAATGATCAGGTAGAGTAATTTTTTGATCTTTTAAAGCTTCAGTTGCATCTTGTACCGTTTTTTGAAAGCTTTCAAAAGATTCAATTTCTTCACTTTGCTTAGAAACAATAGCAGAAATTCTTGAACCTTTTGGTCTCGAATTAAAATATTCCTCCGACTCTAATCTGGAAGCTTCTGATATTGATCCATTAATTCTAATTTGAACTTGTAACTCTCTCCACCAAAAATTTATTGAAACATTTTTATTTTTTGAAATATCTTTTCCTTTCTTGCTTTCATAATTGGTGTAAAAGAATAAACCATCATCAGTAAATTTTTTTAGTAGTACAACTCTTGAAGATGGCCTTTGCTTTTCATCTACAGTTGAGACGGTCATACCATTCCAATCTTGCAACTTTTGATCTCTGGCCTGCTCAAGGAAAAATTTGACCTCAAGAAGTGGTTCTTGAGAGATAGAATCAAAATTCATTTATTTTCTTTGAACCCAAAAATCAAGAGATAAGTATTTGCCTGGACCGAATAATAAGATGATTGCTGTCATCAAGAGATAAGTTACTGACATCTCATATCCTCCGGCGTCTGCATTCCAGCCGTTTGGAAAGTGATAATAAGTGGCTACAACCATACAAACTAAAATTGGTACGGTTGCCCATCTTGAAAAAAGTCCTATTAATAGAAGAACCGCTCCTACTGCTTCGGCAATGACTGTCAACCAAGCAAATAGGTCAGGTAGAATTAAATTGAGATTGTCTTCCCCCCCAGGACCCAAAAACTCTGAAAACCTATCAACATTTGGTATACCATCTTCCCACGCTATTTTTCTCACCCCAGCGTTCCAAAATATAAAAAATAAGTAGGCCCTCAAAAAGAATAGCCCGATGAAATCAAACGCTTTTAAGTTCCCTAGAAAGTTATCTATTTTTAAAATTGATCTAATCATTTTTTTTCCTTCTGTATTATCTCAAAAGCTGCTTGTATTTCTATAAATTTTTCTTTTGCTTTTACGATTAATTCCTCAGGAAGACCTTTTGAAATTAAAGCATCCGGATGAAATTCCTTTCTTTTAATCCTATAAACTTTTTTTATTTCGCCAAGTGTCATATCTTTATCAACCCCCAAAATTTCGTAAGCATTTGAAATTTTTCCAACGTACTTGTTATATAAATCTTCATAAACACTTTTATCAAATCTAAAAACATTGGGAATTTTTTTTAATAACTTCTCCTCGTTTTCATGCATTTCACCATCAGCCATGGCTAATTCAAATAATAGTTCATAAAAGACTAAAAGAGAATTCGGGCTAGAGCCTAAGAGCTGATAAAGCTGTCTGGCATATGCATCAAAAGAAGTTCGATCAGATTTAGCTCTCTGAAAAATATTTATCGCAAAATTCCTTTCTTCATTACTGAAGTTAAATTTATTAGTAATAAAACTCTCTATTTTAGAAACTTCTTCTTCACTGACTCTTCCATCAGCTTTAGCAATTTTTGCTAAACATGCAAATAGTGCTGTAAAAAAAGCTACTTGATGATCTAAATTGTTAGGATTTCTTCTTGATTTTGCTTGTTTTGTCATTCTTGATCCCATGACACTTCCGACAAGTGCACCGATAGGTCCAAGCAAAGTGAATCCAATCATTCCGCCAACAATTCCACCAATTAAACTCATTTTTTCTTAATTTTTTTCCTATGCTATGTTTTAATAATTGTACATGGATAAGTTTTAACGGGGGAAACATGTCTGAAACGAAACCTTTACCAGTTGTAGATTTCTTAAAAATTCCAGAGGATGGAAATCCCTATCTTGAAGGTTATAGATGCAAAAAATGTGGATCCATTTATTTAGGCGAGAGAAATGTTTGCTCGAAATGTTTTGCTAGAGACGAAATGGAAGTTATCAAATTAACTGAAACTGGAATTTTGCATAGCTATGCAATTGTTTTTAGATCATTTCCTGGGATCGATGTACCTTATATCTCGGCAATTGTAGATCTTGATGGCGGAGGAACAATCAAAGGAAATTTGATTAATATTGAACCAGATCCTGATAAAATAGAATTTAATATGCCAGTGAAAATAACTTACGGTGATGCATTGGGTAGAAAAGATAAAGAAGGAAATTCTTATCTGAGTTATTTCTTTGAGCCAGCTTAATTGAGGTGAAATTATGAGTGATGTTTATGTAATGGGTGTTGATATGATCAAGTTTGGAAGGTTTCCAGACAGAAGTGTTCCTAATATTGGCGCTGAAGCTGCTTTGATGGCTTTGGATGATGCTGGCCTGGGAATTCAGGATATGCAAGCTCTTTATTGTGGAAACTTAGGGCAAGCCAATGCTATGGTTGGGCAAAGAATTCTTCAAGAAATTGGCCAAACTGGAATGCCTGTCGTTAACGTTGCGAACGCTTGTGCTACAGGAGCAACCGCTTTTAGAGAAGCATGGATGTCAATTAAAGCAGGCATGTATGATGTTGTTTTAGCTGTTGGTGTTGAACAAATGGGTAAAGGACTTCTTGGCGGAGCTGGTGGTGGAGAAGGTATTCCTAAAGAAGGTTTACTGGGTTCAGGAACAATGCCTTGCGTCTTTGCTGAGGCTGGAATGGAACATTCAAAGGAGCATGGAACAACTTTTGAACAGTTTGCGAAGATATCAGTGAAAAATCACCATCACTCAACCATGAACCCGAAAGCTATGTACCAAATTGAGACTCCTCTTGATGAAGTAATGAATGCCGAAATGATTTCCTATCCTAATACCAAGCTGATGTGCTCAGTTAACGTAGATGGATCTGCTGCAGCTGTTCTAGTATCTGAAAAGAAGGCTAAAGAACTTGGCATGGGAAGAGCAGTTAAGGTTAGAGCATCTGCGATGGCAAGCGATCCTTACACAGATAGAGATCTTGTTATGCCCGATGTAAATGCTTGCACAAGGCTTGCAGCAAAAGATGCATATGAACAAGCGGGAATTGGTCCAGAAGATGTAAACCTTGTTGAATTGCACGACTGTTTTGCTACAGCTGAAATGCTACATTATGAGAACCTTGGTCTTTGCAAGGATGGGGAAGCAGGAAGAATGATAGATGAGGGTCATGTAGAACTAGGTGGTAAAGTTCCAGTAAATGTTTCCGGAGGTCTTTTGTCCAAAGGACATCCTCTAGGAGCTACTGGGATAGCAAATATTTATGAAGTCTGTACTCACTTGAGAGGTGAGGCTGGAGCAAGACAAGTTCAAGGAGCAAAGATTGGTATGACACATGTTATTGGTTTAGGTACTGCTTGTGGAATCCATATTCTTGAAAAAACTAATTAAGTCTTGAAAATAGGCCTTACTGGCGATACTCACAACAATTTAAAAAATGTCGCAAAAATTTGCGACATTTTTAATTCTCATGATTTAGATTTTGTTATTCATACAGGAGACATAAGCCTTCCAAAAACGTTGCTGGCTTTCGATATACTTAAAATGCCATTAATGGGCGTTTTTGGAAATAACGATCAAGATGAAAAGGATCATCTACTCAAAATATGTAACCAAAAAGGTTTTTTATTTGAAGAGAAACTGAAGATAAGAATGTCAGATAAGAATTTCTTATTTGCTATTCATGATCCTAATGATATTGAAGATGATTTTTATAAAAAAGGAAATATTATTGTTCATGGGCATACGCATAGATTTAGAGATGAAGTTTATAAAGAAACCCATATATTCAATCCTGGCGAATGCGCTGGAATGATGAAAGGTATGAATAAAATTGGAATTATTGAGACTGAAGATCCCAGCATGGAAATTATTTCTTTTTAGATTTATAGCGAAATATCACAAAATCAAAAATCAAGATTAAAAAAAATACCAATACAAAAGGTCTTATCAGCCTCATTTGAATAAAACTTTCAGATTCAATCATATCTAAAAAGTAGATTGAAAGAATTGGTGCCATTTCTTTACTTCCAGGATATAAAAACCAAAAAGTAGTGAATAAACTCAAAAATAATGCATATGCTAATCTTTTTAAAATTATGTTTGAAAATAGTCTTCTAATAGTCATGGCAATGATTAGAGCTAAAAATAAATTTAAAAACCAAGCCAAATAAATCATAAGAAAAAATTAATAAAGTCATCCCTAGAAGAATCTTTTTTGATGATCCACTTGCATTCATTAAGATCTTTTTTTTCTATTACTTTTTGTATCTGTTTTAAATTTCTATCTTCAATTATATGACTTGGAGGTACATTAAGTTTTTTTGCTTGATTTTCTCTCCAGTTAAATACCTCTATCTCTTTTTTAGATATCTTCTTATTCTTTTTCTGAAACCTTCTTAGTCTGGAAATTGAAAAGTCCTCTTCTCCAAGTTTTTTTTCTTGATGACAAGCTAAATAAAATGTATCAATTTTATTTGAATTTATTAGTTTATTTTTTTGAATTTCCATTATTGAATGAAGATACCTTACATCTTCAGCAGCATAATCGACTTGTTTTTTTTTCAGAGGACGCCTTTCCCAGTCAGAATTAGTTTCTGATTTTGATATGTCTTTAAAAAAGTATTTCTTTACAAGTTTTTTATAGCTGATTTGAGCACCTTTTCTTTGACTTAAAATATCTTCTGCAAGCTGTGTATCAAAAATATTTTCAATCTTAAAACCTAAACAATTTGAAAGTACTGATATATCTCCTCTAATGGAATGGAAGATTTTTAAAATTTTCTTATTTATGAAGATTTTCTCAAGTTGAGATATATTTAAAGTGATGCAGTCGATTATATAAATTTTTTCATAAGTAGATATTTGTATTAAGCTCAATTTTGGAAAATAAGTATTTCTCCAAACGAATTCTGTATCTATAGCCAAAATATTGTTAGCTTCTAAATCTCTTAATGCTAAATTAAATGATTCATTATCTTCAATGCATAACACTTCTTTTGGTAAAAAAAAGTCTTTTAGGAAGTTATAGATTCTCATTTTTAATCAATATCAGTCTAATTGAAATAATGGAGTTTTTCTTTCAATTCATTTGGCGGTTCAGGTAAATCTTTAAATAACTTCCAAGCCAATTTTGTTTTTGGAAAAAGAACTGCCCAAATTGTTACAAAGATAGATAAGAAATAAATAAAAATTCCTTTATTTGAAACAAACCATTGTTCAAGGGATCCCTTATAAGGTGCAATTAAATTATTGTAAAAATCAATAGAGGCATTTTTTTCATCGATTATCTCTTCTTCATTTCTGAAAATTATTGAACCTATTCCAGAGAGCCCAGGCCTTACCAATGTAATAGTATTTTGAATTTCCTTTGAATATGAATTAAAGTTTTGAATTGCTAAGGGTCTTGGACCAATAAGACTCATATCACCAAAAAAAATATTTAACAGTTGAGGCAATTCATTAATTTTAGTTTTTCTTAATAGTTTCCCAACTGGAAGAATCCTAGGATCATTTTTTATCGTTAAGGTACCAGAACCAATATTAGGACTATCTTTAAGCATAGTTGCAAATTTAAAAAGCTTGAAAACCTTTCCGCTTTTTCCAATCCTGTCTTGCAAGAAGAAAATTTCACCTTCGCCACTAAACCTTAAAATGACAATAATTGGAAAAAGTAATGGTGAGAGAATTATCAGTGCTAAAGTCGAAAAAACTAAGTCAAAAAATCGTTCCATAACTACATCTTTTGATCTAAGTACTTGCCAGTTTCCTTATGAGCAAATTCTGGCAAAAGTTCAAAAAAAAGCTCTACTATTTCTTCCTTATTCCATTTTCTCTTATTCAGTAAACTATTAATTCTTTCTTCAAAAGTATTTAATTTATTTTCATCAAAATTTGGTTGATTTCTTATAACTCCAATTGCATCAAACCGACTCATATCTAAATCTTCTTTTTCAGTAAAGAATTCCTCAAAATCTTTTTCGCCAGTTGTATCACTTTTGAAGAAAAAACACGGCCATTTTTTATTTTCAATTAGCTTAGCCGCATCAGAACGTGCCTCATCTTCACTTTCACACTCAAAGGGCTCGTAACCTCTATCATTAAGATATAGTTGAGCAATCTCAGAAAATTTAATTAGATGCAGTTTTTCGTTGAGCTTTGGAAAAAATATATCCCTGTTGTTTCCTTTGAGTCCCGACAATAGGCAGAGTTCTCCTGATTCCTCGGGTGTAACAAAATAACGACTTACATCGTTTGGCGCTGAAAAAGGCTGTTTTTTTGAAAACCTCTGATTGAATCCATGTAATAAAGAACCATCTGAAAAAGCAACATTTGCAAAACGTGCCATTGAAATATTTTGAGTTAAACTTTCGCGCATAAGAAACATTTCCATTATTTTTTTACTTGCTCCCATCATATTTACTGGATTAGCAGCCTTGTCTGTTGAAACACAAAAATATTTTTTTGCAGTCATATCTTTTGCTAATTTAGCTGCCTTTATTGTGTTGAAGATGTTAACTGAAATCATTCTCATCAGAGTGTAAGGATCTTTCTCACTTCTTACATGCTTTAACGCAGATAGATTGAATATATAATCATATGGACCCTCGTTATTTATGAGCGACTCGAATTCAGATGATCCACAATCGATAGCGAAAGTTTCAAATATTCCAGAGCCATAACCTACAGTGCTTCGAATATTTCTGACAAGCTCGACCATATTATTTTCTGATATATCGACAACATGTAGTAATTTAGGATCACGTTTAAATATTTGGTGACAAACTGCCTGTCCAATCGAACCAGCACCTCCAATGACCAAAAATTTTGAATTATTTATTTTTTCTTTAAGTTCTTCTTCAAATTTTTTTATATCGGACTTAAATAATTCTTTTTTTCTTCCTATAAGCTCCAATGTATTCATAACTAAAGACCTTTTTATGATTAATCACCTGTCCAACAATCTTTTAAAGATTCTTTGACTCTAAATGGCGGATACCAACCAAGTTTAGATTTTGTGTGTTCAATATCAATACACATTGAACCATATAGCCTATTATATATAGCCAATTTACCTAATAATTTTAGTGAAAAATATAATAAGGCACCTGGGAAATGAAATAAAAAAGCTTTAAAACCCCCTGCTTCTGCAAGCATTGACAACAATTCTGTTGTACTTAAATCATTATCATCGCTTACTAAGAAAGTTTGATTTTTTGCATTTGGATGGTTTATACAGGTAACAATCAGATCAGTTAAATTATCAACACTAACTAAGCTCCTTTTGTTTTTTATATTTCCTAGAGGCAAGGGAAATTTCATTCTGATTAATTTAAGTAGGCTTCTAAAATTTCCTTTAACACCCTTTCCATAAACCAAGGGAGGTCTGATTATAACTATTTCCATTTTAGAAGATTTACTGATCAATTTTAGACCTTCTTCGGCTTCAGCTTTAGAGATACTGTAATAATCCTGGGGATTTAAGGGATCATCATATTTAAAAGAACACGAATTATTACCTTCTCCTAGAACCTTTATTGTGCTTATGAATATAAATTTTTTGACGCCAGCTAGTGCGGCCTGCCTCGCAAGTCTTAAGGTACTCTCAGTATTTATTTTTCGATAAATTTCCAAAGAGCTTCTGTTTTTCTCGCCCATTTCATGGGCTTTCGCGGCAGTATGAACTATAACTTCTACATCACTAAAAATCTTGGAAAGATTTTCTTCTTCCAAAAATGATACTTCCTGAAAGTATTTATGATTTTTTGGCTGAGATCTGCCAATTACTAAGGCTTTCTCAAATAGTTTATTCTTTAGCAAATGACTCCCTAAGAAACCACTACCGCCTGTTAGTATTATTTTTTTAGATTCATTAGGATGATAGGTCATATATATCTTGCGCCATAATACTCATAATCTTTTTCCGATCAAATTTTTCTATAAATTTACTTCTACGTTTTATTGAAAGATCGAGTTTATTGAGCTTATCTATCGCATCCTTAGAATTTGCAGGCAAGAATACTTCGCAATCATCTATTTCAGATTTAATGAAATCAGCGCTATATCCGCTTACACCAGCTAATATTGGCTTATTCATTGCTGCATACTCAAATAATTTAGAGGGAAGTACCTTTCCAAAAGAATCGTAATCATTTAGGTGCAAAAAAAGAACATCAGCACTTTTGTATTCATCAATAAGAACATCTCTGTCTACAGGAGGAGAGACATTAACATTATCTAAATTAAACTTTTCTACATAAAAATTTAGCTTTTGAATAAGTCCGCCATCTCCTATGATTTTAAAATTCACCTTATGTTTTAATATTAGAGCCATTTGTGGAATTATTTTGTGAAGGCCTTGCCCCTCTCCAATATTTCCTGCGTAAAGAATATTTATTGGAAAGTTATTTTCTTTAGAATCATATTTAATGCCAGATACTTCTATAAATTCCTCATCGATTCCATTGGTAAAAAAACTCAATGAGATTTTAGGGTAGTCTTTTATGAAATAAGGAAGAAAACCTTCAGAAACAAGATTTATTTTTTTAGCTGAAGAAAATGTATAACTTTCTATTATTTTTAAGAAAGGCCTGATAATCAAAGTCGTTATTGAGGAAAGAACATTTGGCACTGTATCCACAAACAAGTCTCTAATATCTAAATAAAGGGGAATTTGTTTTTTTCGCGATATTCTTGCGCCTAAAAAAGCAGTAAATAATCTAGATGAGGTAGCAACTATTAGATCATACTCATTATTCTTAGTAATTTTTGTTGCTTCTCTATAATAAAAATAAAAGGATTTTATCTGATCAAAAATTCCACTATTGTGACTTGGAACATTTATTCTTTCCACCGATACATTTAGCTTATCTTTATGACTTATTTTCTTCGCATTAAAAGTCTTATATCGATTTGGAGTGGTTGTTACAACTTGTATTGACACATCTTTTTTTGACAGTTCGTTTACAAGAGCGGTGCACCGGAAGGATCCTGCACATAAATCAGGCTTATAATAGAAAGACAAAACTAGTATTTTTTTTGACAATTTAATTTAAAGGTTAAATATACAGTTATCTTATTCATCATAAAAAGTTTGCGTTTTCTGATTTATTAAGTTTTTACCAAAGAAAAGGATATTTAGATTTTGAAAATTTTATTTACTAAAAATTTTAACAATTCTCTTGTAATCCTTTCCTAAACTTTTATCCTTCAACGCAAAAGATATAAATGATTCAAAATAACCTAACTTGTCACCACAATCAAAGTACTTTGTATCAGAATTAAGGCCGTTTAATTTATGACCATCCCTGATCATTAGTTGTATTGCATGTGTTAGCTCAATCTCTTTTGATTTGTTTAAAGGTTTTGGCGGTATGTATTCAAATATATCTGGAGTAAAAATATATCTTCCAACAGCTGCTAAGTCTGAAGGAGCCTTATTGAATTTTGGTTTTTCAACAATATCCTCAATTTCGACAAAACCATTTTGAAAACTTTTTTTTGGTTTGATTATCCCAAATTTGCTGACTTCATTTTTTGGTATTTTAGCTAAAAGCAAACAATTATTCCTTGTATTCATGAAATGTCTTCTTAGCTTTGCTAAGTTGGATCTCTTCAAATCTGTTGCAGATCCATCGGCTACTCTATCTGGCAAAACAACGGCAAAAGGATTTTTTTCTACTTCCTTTTCTGCACATTTAATTGCATGACCTAGACCCAAAGCTTCTTCTTGATTTATATAAACTAAATCAATTTTTTTATTTGAAATATTTTTGATATCTTTTAATTGAGATTTGTTTATCCTTTTAGCCAAATCTTGTTTAATTTTTGAATCTTCATTGAAATGCTCTCCTATAGCATTTTTACTAGAATGAGTGATGAAGATAATTTTTTTAAATCCAGCATGATAAATTTCATCGACTACATATTGGATTACAGGTCTATCTACAATTGGCAGCATTTCTTTTGGGATAGATTTTGTAGCCGGCAGCATTCTTGTTCCTAGACCGGCTACTGGTACTACGGCAATATCAAGTTTATTCTTCATTAAGATTATTGTTAATTTTCTTGAAAAATGTCTCTCGTAAAAGTCTTTTCCAAATAAGGATTGAGTTCTTCATTATATCTGTTGGCCAGAATAATAGATGCTGATGCAGCAAATTCAGTAAAGTTTGTCATAACTTTGGAATTTAGAAATGTTTGTTTTCTTAGTAATGGCTCGTAAATAATTATAGGAATTTTATGATTTTTAATTTTCTTTATTATATTTATTACAGAAGACTCTTTGAAGTTATCAGATCCTTCCTTCATTTGTAGCCTATAAATTCCTACATTCTTTGGTTTTTTTTCTATAATTTTATTTGAAATATATTTTTTTCTTTTTTCGTTTGATTGGATTACTGAAGTAATCAAAGAATTTGGAATATCTTTAAATTGAGATATAAGTTGCTTGGTATCCTTTGGAAGGCAGTATCCCCCAAATCCAAAAGATGGGTTGTTATATTCATTACCAATTCTTGCATCAGAACAAACACCCTCAATTATTTTTTTTGCATCAAAAGATTTTGATAGACAAAGAGAATCGAGTTCATTAAAAAAAGCAACTCTCATTGCTAAATAAGAATTTGAAAATAATTTAATACTCTCTGATTCAGCAGCTGATGAAAAGAGAACTTGTGGTGAATTTTTAGCAGCTTCTTTAAAAATTGAAGCTATTTTTGTCGCTAAACTAGGTTTCTTTGAACCGAAAATAATTCTAGAAGGATAAAAACTATCATAAAGGGCTTGCCCCTCCCTTAAGAATTCCGGTGAAAAGACTATATCATCTCTATTAAATTCTTTATTCATTTCATCTGTAAAATGCATAGGAACTGTTGATTTAATTAGAATGGGTACTTTGGGATCTAATTCTGTTAACTCACTGATAACTGATTTTAAATTTTTAGTATCAAATTCATTTTTTGAAACTAAAAAATCTGTAGGTAAACATAAAATGTATAAATCAGTTTTAGATATAGCGCTAGTAAGTTCAGTAGAAAATTTAAGATTGTTTTTATTCTTTTTTAGATATTTCTTAATTTGAGGATCATCTAAGTGGCTTATTTGTTTTGATAATTTATGAATTATTTCTTTGTCAGTATCAATCACCGCAACCATATTTTTAGTTGAAAGAAGACAAGCAACTGCAGTGCCTACATATCCTGATCCTATGACTGTAATTCTCTTCATAAAACTTTGGACTTAGTAAAATTACAAAAATCTAAAGAATTTTTCGTGTGAAAAACTTTAGTAAATTTTGAGTTGTGAAAGTGTGTATGGTTTACAAGGAATAAAAAAAGGTCACATTTAAAGATATCTTCTTCTTTACATATATCAATGTCATGACTTTCTTTCTGATAAGGATCAAATACATATACATCTTTATAGTTTTTCTTTGCAGCCATAGCGATATCCAAAGATGGTGATTCTCTTACATCATCTATATCAGGCTTGAAAGAGATTCCAAGAATTGCAATTTTTGGTTCTCTGTTATTTTGTTTCTTAAAACTTACAACTTCTTCATCTAATTTTTTCAAAACAAATTTCGGTTTAAAGTCGTTAACCTTTCTACTTGTTTCTAAGAGTCTTGAAGAAGATTTAAACCCATTGATAAGAAACCAAGGATCTACAGCTATACAATGTCCTCCTACGCCGGGTCCCGGTTCTAAAATATTAACTCGAGGATGTTTATTGGCTAGATTAATTAACTCATAAGCATTAATCCCTACTTTATCTGATAAAAGAGATATTTCATTAGCGAAGGCAATGTTTGTATCTCGAAAACTATTTTCAACCAATTTACACATTTCTGCAGTGTTAGAGTCAGTTTTATGCACTTCAGAATCTATAACATTCTTATAAAAATTAAATGCAGCATTAGTAGATCTGGAATCAATGCCCCCTACAACCCTTTCATTGGATGCCAATTCTTTTAGCAGGTTGCCAGGTAAAACCCTCTCTGGACAGTATGCAATCATTGGAAAATTATCAGCAGAAAAAATTTTTGATACTTTTTCCGTAGTTCCAACTGGACAGGTGGATTCAATTAAAATTAAGGTTTTAGTATTAACGCCTGCTTCTTTAATAGACTTGATAGCATGCTTTAAATAACTTAAATCTGGCTTGAAAACTTTTTTTTGTTTTTTTAAAGGCGTAGGAACGCAAACTATATATATGTTACTTTTAGGTAATAGATCTACAAATTCTAACTTTTTGGATTTTATCTGTTTTTTTAAAAGAGAGCTTAATCCGGGTTCGGTAATATCAAATTTTGAATTTTTAAGGTTCTCAATATGATCTTTGTCAATGTCATAACCAGAAATGTGATAATTAAACTTTGAATAATAAGCAGCACTTGGTAAACCAATATATCCTAGCCCTAATATAGAAATTTTTTTCATGAAAATTCTTTTAGTAGTGTTTTTACAATTCTTTTAGAAGCATTTCCATCTCCAAAAAGATTCTTTTTCTTTATTTTTTCCCCTAAAGTTAAATACTTTCTTGACGCATAAATAATTTTTTTTCTATCCGGGCCTGTCATCGAAAAACCTTCATACTCAAATATTTCGGGTCTTTCTGTTTTATTTCTCATAAGAACCAATGGAAGTCCAAGACTTGGGCATTCTTCCTGCAATCCTCCACTGTCAGTAATTACTAACGAACACTTTTTCATTAAATATAGAAAATTAATATAGTCTAGAGGATCTATTAAAAAAATATTCTTTTTATTTTTTAACAATTGCATAACTGGCTTTCTGACGTTGGGGTTTAAATGAACTGGATAAATGAAGACATTCTCTTCGAATTCATCAGCCAAATCTTTTATGGCAAGACAAATATTCTCAAAACTTCTTCCAAAGTTTTCTCTTCGATGGCCTGTTATTAATATAATTTTTCTGTCAGCATTTTTTTCAATTATTTTTAAGAGATTCTTATCAAGCTTTTTGAAAATAGATTTATTGGACTCAATTTTTTGTAAGGTATTTTTTAAAGAATCGATAATAGTATTGCCAGTTACAAAAATATTTTTTTTAGGAATATTTTCTAGAATAAGATTTTGTTTCGCGTTTTCAGTAGGAGCAAAGTGATAATCTGTTACTAATGAGGCGACCCTGCGATTTATTTCCTCGGGAAAAGGAGAATTCTTATCATTTGATCTCAAGCCGGCCTCAATATGACCTACTTTAATATCTTTCAAAAAAGCAGCCATACTCGCAACCTGTGTCGTGGTTGTATCGCCATGAACTAATACTAAATCCGGTCCAAAATCAGAATAAATTCGATCTAAACCTTTAAATAATTCTGAAGATAATTCATTCAGGTTTAGATTCTTTTTAGCAGAAGAGGCAAAATAGTCAATATTCATATCAAAAGCCTCTAATGCTTGATCTATCATCTCTTTATGTTGGCCAGATATACAAAGTTTTAAGAAGAACTTTTTTGATCTTTTTATTTCACTATATAAAGGGGCTATTTTAATTGCCTCAGGTCTTGTTCCTATAACGATTAAAATCTTTTTTTTATTTCTCATAGAAGGGTTCACAAGGATGCATTAGGTTTTAGAAATAATTAGAGATCTTCAAAAAAATTTTGGTGTATCTTACAGCTTGTTTTAAAAAGATGAAATTTACTCAAGATATTATTTTTAATGTAGTTTTATTATTATTCTCAAAATTTACCAATAATCTTTTAGTATCTAAATCCACGTTAAACATAGGAGAATATTTAGCCGGATTTATTTCCACATTATTTTCTGAAATTAAAAGCAATTTTCTCATAAAAAAAGTTAGTTCTAGAGTTTGTAAATCAATTCTATGCACATCTATGTCTGGATGAAGTAAAAAAATACTTTGAGATTTGTCGATGCTTCCTCTTACTTGATCATATATTTCTATAATATCCATATCAAAAGAAATCATCCTTTCATGAAATACTGGGTTTAAAAATCTAGAATATCCATCATGTTGACCGGTCATAATGATTTTTTGGTCTTGCTTTTTACAATCCCTATCAATTATTTTTGCTCTTTTGCCGACCCTGAAAGATGACCAAACATCTGAAGAATTTCTATCATCAATGACAACTGTATTATGAGAAATTGTAGATCTTATGAGATTTCTTTCTTCTGAGTTTTCATAAGTTGAGGTTCCTCTATTAACAAAAATTTTATGACCAAATGAAGAAAGTTCAAAAGAAAGAGAATCTGCATGGCAATGGCCAGGATTATAAGAAGGACCTATATCTGCAGTATCAAAAATAATATAAAAATTTTGATTTTTACAGACAGCATAACCACTTTCTTTTCCATTTAATAAAACATTATTTTTTTCCAAGTATTTTTCTTCTTGAATACTTTTAATATTAAGTGATTCTGCATAGGTGTTTATATCATCTATGCTTAATGATATGCCCAAAGAAGAATCATTAAAAAAAGATATCTCTTTGTTAGGATGCGTCATTTTTTCTAACCAACCTATAGATAGAGAAATGATATCTCTTAGTTTTGAATTGATATCATCAATATTTGAACAATCACCTTCAATTGAGCTATAGAGATTATGAATATCTAATAAGTCTTCAACAATAATAGAATGGTACATAGGAGAACCTTCGAAGTGGCCTCCATCTAAAAAGAATTGCTCATCTAATTGACTATCAAGCTCTTCATGTACTTTCTTTGAAAAAGAATTATTCTTATATTGATCAAAAAAAATACTAGAAAATGATAAAGCTTTTAGATTAGAAAAATAGTGGTTACATAGTAAATGATACTCGATTTTTTGTTTTAATATTTCTGTTTGA
Source organism: uncultured SAR86 cluster bacterium (assembly GCA_902578495.1). GTDB lineage: Bacteria > Pseudomonadota > Gammaproteobacteria > Magnimaribacterales > AG-339-G14 > CACNYO01. The sequence goes on along the minus strand of CACHCY010000007.1, from coordinate 15,327 downwards.
AAATAAATAAAATTAGTTATTCTGTCGTCATTAATCTTTTCATTAACAACCCATTTAATTAAATTAACAATCCTTAAAGATAGAGGATAAGGATCGTAAAATTCATGCTTAATGTTCTTTTGATATTTTGTAATAAATAGATTAATGATCTCCTTTTTTTGATCATTAAATTTCATTGAATCTTTTGAATTTAAAAAATCAAAATAATAAAGATTATATCTCCACAATTTTTCATATTTAATTGATTGATTTAGAAAATTATCATCAAACCTAAGACTCTTATTTAAAAAAATGAACTCTTTTCCGTGAAAAGAATATGTTCTGTTTTTTAAGTATGGAAATTTCGAATGTAAGTTTTTGGTACGAACATTTTTTCCATCTTTTAACTTCAGGAATTTAAATTTTCTAAAAATTCTGTTGAAGATTTGAACTCTCTTCAAATGCAGAATTGTTGAGAAGTATAAAAAAAGTATTTTCAAGATCAATTATGTGAGAGTTCAAGAGAAATCTCGCTAACCTTCAAGATTTCTTGAAGTTTTATAGGAGATCTTTCTCCCTTTTTAATTGTTTCTATAAAACCCTTAATGCACTCTGCTTGACCTTTCTTTTGGCTAAAATAACTTATATTTTTTAAAGATTTTACTCCATAAGATTTAAGTTTTTTAAAATTATCCAGAACAATAACTTTATCGTTAAAAAATACTTTTAGAATTTCTTTTGGATATTTTGAATTACCATTTGAAAAGTAATTGATATTAGCTATGGAAGCGTTTTTAAATTTAATCGAAATTGAGAAGGTATCCCTATTTAAAGCATCCGAGTGCATAACGGAATAATCATCAATGTCAGAATCAGTTAGAAAAGCAGCTAAATCAATAAAATGACATGCTTCTCCTATAAGTCTTCCACCTCCTTCCTCCTTGTCCTGAATCCAATGATCATTTGAAATATTTCCTGCATTAATAGTGTACTCAATTGCTAGTGGATATTTATTTGTTGAAAGAACATTTTTAATTTTTTGTACCAAAGGAGAAAAACGCCTATTAAACCCCATCATTATTGAAGGTAATTGCGGTGAATTATTTATTTTATTTTTAATCTCATTTAATTGTTCAAAATTTATACATAATGGTTTCTCAAGAAAAATATTCTTGTCTGCATCAATAGCTTGTATTAAAAATTTTGCATGAGAAGAATGAGAGCTTGCTACAAAAACAATATCAGAATTTCCATTTTTGAAAATTTCATCAGAATTACTTGTAACTCCATTGAAAGAATATTTCTTTAAAACATTTGGAGTATTTAACCCCGACTTTGTCAAAAGCATATTGAAGTCGACATTATTTTTTTCTAACTTTGGCATGAGAACAGAAGTTGCGTAGTTTCCCGCGCCTATGAAATCAACTTTTATTGAATCTTTAGGAGCGCTAGTTTTGTTATTTAGTACTAAAGTATCTCTTTGAACTGAACTCTTCAGATTGTATTGAAAAATAACACCTAAAGAATTATTTTTATTGAGTGCTTCATAGCCATGCTCAAAATTTTCAAAATTAAATCTATCTGTAATTAGTTTATCTGGCTTAAATGATCCCTTATCAATTAGATTAAGAATTGATTCAAAGTTTCTATTTTGAGTCCATCTTACATATGCGATTGGATAATCAATTGATTTATCTTCATAATTTTTATCGTATCTTCCTGGTCCATAGGAACTAGAAACCTTAAAACTTATTTCTTTTTCATAAAGATCTTGTCTAGAAAATCGAATATCTGCCGTTCCAACCAGTATTATTCTTCCTTTTTTTCTGCAAACTTTTGCTGCTATATCAACTGGATCACTTGATTGAGAAGAAGTTGAAATAATTACAGCATCAACTACATGTTTGCCGGATATAGCTGATACAGCGTCATCAACACTCATCTTTTCAGAAAGGTGTACCGTTTCAGCTCCAAGATTTTTAGCGTGTTCAAGCCTACTTGAATCAATATCTACGCTTATAACATTACATCCATTTAAAATTAGTAACTCAGTACATAGAAGGCCGACCAAACCCATACCAATAACTACATAATTTTCACCTAAAGTTGGCTCAGATAATCTTATCCCGTGAAGAGAAATAGATGACAAAATTGTAAACACGGCCTGTTCATCGGTTACATTATCTGGAATTTTTTGGCAAAGATTTTCAGGAACTTCGACAAATTCTGCATGAAATCCATTGGAAACGACTCTATCGCCAACTTTGTAATTTTTTACTTCTTTGCCAACGCTTTCAACTATACCAACATTGCAATAACCCAATGGAATTGGTTGATCTAATTTATTTAAGACCTTCTGATAAGTCTCAAATACACCCTCAATCTTCATCTTGTTTATGACTTCTTCAACTCTTTCTGGTTGAGAAAGAGCTTTTTTCAATAACCCAGACTTACCAAAATCTAAAAGCATTTTCTCTGTTCCTGGAGACAATAATGAAATACTTGTTTTGATACAGATATTATTGCTGTCTGGTTTTCTATTTGGAATGTCCTCCAAATAAAGTTGACCATTTTTTAGGCTTTGAAATAGTTGCTTCATAGATTATCGTCTCTAATGTCATTCCAAATAATCAGAGAAAGTATTTGCATGATTGTGTAACTTGCATCCACCTTCCCGTCTTGGTTAAGTTTAATAAGCTTCATTACGCCTTCATAATCAAGAATATCTGTTTTTTTTATATTTTCTGTTGTGATTTTATCCTTAATATAAGCTTTTAAGTCAGATTTAACCCATTTTCTAATTGGAGCTCCAAAGCCAGTCTTTGGCCTATGAATTATTTCCCGAGGCAAACAATCGGTCATAGAATCTTTCAATATTCTTTTTGAAGAAAATAAATTAATTAAAAGTTTCTCATCTATTTTTGATGCTAGCTTTGTGATTTCCTCTCCCAAGAAAGGAACTCTTACTTCAATACCTGCTGCCATAGACATTTTATCTGTATAGTGAAGATTATGGTCTGATAGGAAGAATCTTTGCTCCAAGCTTAACATCTGGTCTAAATCACTTAAATTAGAATCTTTACAAGTTAAGTCTAAATAATCCATTAGAGGATCCTGATTCATTATTTCCTGATATTTTGGTTTTAAAATTAAATTTAAAATTTCTTCGTTAGCCCAACTAAAGTAACCTGTAATTTTATTTGAACCATCTTTAAAGCTGGTAAGAAATTTTTTAACTCTTCTCTGCGCAGGAATATTTTCATTAAGAAGGCGATTTAAAAAATTTACATTTCCTAAATTTACCCACTTCCTTACCTTATTATTTAAAAGCAGAGCTTTGTGTCTTCTGTAACCTGTAAAAATATCATCTCCGCCCGTTCCTGAAAGTAAAACTTTTATTTTATTTTTTTTTGCTTCCTTGCATATTAAATAAGTATTAAAGATCGCTGGATCTGAGATAGGTTCATTCATTATAGATATGGTTTCTTCAATATCGTTGATAAGACTATCAGGAGAAACTTCGCAAATATTTAGATTTACCCCGAGAAATTTTGCAACTTTTTTGGCATATGGAAGATCATCGTCAAAACCATCAGCCTTTGCATCTTGTGTCTTAATTGTAAAACATTCTAAATTTTCATTAATCCTGCTGGCAAAATAAGCAATAGAAGAAGAATCTAGCCCTCCTGACAGAAAAGAACCTAATGGAACATCTGAAATCATTTGGTCTTCAACGGTTTTTTTCAAAGCATTGAAAACAGCTTTTTTTGCCACATCTCTACTTTGTATTTTTTTTGAAATATTTTTTTGGTTTACTAAAGGGGGAGAAGAAAATTTATGCTTTTTAATTTTAGAGGATTCTATCTCCAAGAATGATCCGGGCTCGATCTTTTCAATGCCTTCGACAAAAGAGGAGCTTAATGGGTTCCATAAATACTTTAAGCTCATAAGAAATGAAGATTTATTTAAATTCAATCTATCCTTTAAATAAAAAGATATTGGTTTTGTCTCGCTTGAAAATACAAAAGATTCTTTCGAATGGTGGAAATATAAAGGTTTGATGCCAAATCTATCCCTTGCTAAAAAAATTTTTTTTGCTTCTTTATCATAGATCGCAATAGAAAATATTCCATCCAATCTATCAATCATTTCAGACCCCATGTGGACATAAAGATTCAAAATAACCTCGGTATCAGTTGTACTTTTAAAAATGTATCCTAATTCAGTAAGTTCTGACCTAAGTGACTTATAATTATAAATTTCGCCATTGTAGCTAATGATGAATCTTTTAGATTCAGAAACCATTGGTTGCTTCCCATTCTTCGAGGTATCAATAATTGATAGCCTTGTATGGCCTAGCGCAATTTGATTCTTATCATCTATATACGAACCAGAATCATCTGGACCTCTATGACTTAAGAGAGATAGAGCATTTTTAAATCTTTGCTCATCTAAATAATTTACAACTCCAAAAATTCCACACATCAAATTAGCAGTAAAGCCTGAGAATATTAAGAAATTTTTGGGAATTCATCATATGAGAAAAGTTTTTTTGAAAATGAGTAAAAGCTGAGATACCCATTTCTATTCTTTTTTCTTTATTTTCATGTAATTCCTGAATGGCTTTTGATAAATGCAGATAATCTTTCTCTTTGACAATTATTCCAGTAATTTTATTTACTATGTAGTCATTTTCTTCAATATCTCTTAAAGAAACAATGCTTGGAATTTTATAAAGGGATGCCTCGATTACAGGTCTTCCAACAGCATTCAGATGTGAAGGAAAACATAATATATCAATATTTTTATATACTTGATCAAGGTTTTCGGCATGACCCTTTAAAAGAAAGTGACTTTTCATTGAGTCTTGGTTAATTCTTTTTATAAGGTCTAATTTAATATTTCTCTGAAATCCAAAAAATTGGAAAAATCTCCCTTTCATGCTTTCCATATTTCTATAATTATCTCCGAATATATGAAATTCTATATTTTTCAATTTTTTATTTTTAATCAGAAATAATGATGCTTCATAGAAGTCAAATATGCCTTTATAAGTTATGAAATTTGAGACCATTGCAACTCTTGTTGTTTTATTTTTAAATGAATTTTCTAGATCATAATTAGAGTTTTCAATTACATGACTATTTCTAATAATTTCTGTTGGTACTTTAAGATTATAAATGCTCAAACTTCTTAAAACGGTTTGGTCTATGCAGATAATTTGATCTACATACTTATTCAAGAAAAAAGAAAATATACTAGACCTTAAATTTTTTCTCTGATTTTGAACTGTTCTCACATGCATCAATATAGGGCTAGAAAAAAAAATCTTAAAAAAAATTGCTACTATAATCAGACTCATTTCATTAACGTGTATAGCAGAAAATTTATATTTTCTTAATTTAAAAACTGAGAAAATTGATGCGAATAGGAAAGAGAATTCCCTAATCAGAATCAACCATCTTTTACCTTTATAGTGTCCCACCTCAGAGTTATCGAATTGAGTAAGCCCCAATATTGAGAGAAAATTTAAGTTTTCCTTCTTTAAAGTTTTTTCTAATTGCCCCTTAGGAATTAATAAAAGAATATCAATATCTTCTTTTATTGAATTTAAAAAATTTAATAGGCTTCTAGAAGCTCCTCCTGAATGCCTGCAATGATGAATAAAGAGAACTTTAGGTAGATTCTTCATAATTCATATTTTTCTGATAAAGGCTTGAAATTAAAAGAAGGTATATTGGTGGAAAAATAATTGAAAAAGATACCAAGATCATGATCAGAGCCAAAGAAACAGAAATAAAGCTGTAAATCTTAAGATGTGAGCAATGATATATTAAGTAAGCAAGAAAAAGAGAAAAGAGAATCCCTAACTCTATGGAGTATCTAGCAAAGCTAGAAACAGTATTTTTTAAGTAGCCATCAGCCCTGCCACAACATATACCAAGCTTTTCGTACTTATTTACTAAATTGAATTGATCATTAACTTGATTGGCAGTTTTTTCATAAGATCCTCCCCCTTTACCAATTGGATTCAACTGTAAGGATCTATAACCAATTTCAATAGCAAGCAACCTTTCAGAAACAGAACCATCTGAGAGAATAATTGATGGATTCGTAAATACTAGTTTTAGAATTTGTCCCCCTCTTGATTCTGAGTAACTAGAGTTAATGAAGCTAATAAAAAAGATGGGTAATAAAATAGACAACAAAATAATTCTTTTAAAAGATAATTGCGATAGAAAGTAAACTGAAAATACAAAAAAAGTTAAAAGATAACCTGTTCCTGAGCTTGTCAAAAGTATGATTAATAAACATAGGACGAATAAAGTTAAGAAATTTGAAATTGAAATTTTATTACTTTTCCAAAAGTAGTAAGAAATAACTAATTGAACCAAAGCTGTAATTGAGTTAAAACTAGGCTCTGCGCCAAATCCTGTTACGCCTCTTCCTCCAGCAGAGCCCTTAATTGTCCTAATAAAGTTTTCAGCGAATGGTTCAAATGTGCCTGGCGAAAAAAAATGCCAGATAATTCCAAAAAAATTTAAATAGATAGCTGCTTTTAAAACAAAAGGAGAAAAAAACTTAAAATAATACAATGTAGTTAAAAAGGTGACGAAGGCAAAAATTAGGCCAAATCTATATCTGGGTTCAAAACTATTTTCAGAATCAACTCCACTATAAAACAAGGAAAAAAAAGAAATTATAATAAAACAAATGCTGAAATAATCTAAAAAAATCCTCCTCTCAAAAAACCTCCATACAATCAATAATGAACCAAGCAAAACGCTAACAGGCTGAACATCTGTAGCTAATGGATAAGGGGAAATAAAAGGCATCAGAGAAAAAAAGAAAAATAAATTTACAATAAATAATTTCATTCAATACTTGGAAATATAATTAAATTAATACCTTTGATCGTTATAGATATTATTGTAGCCTTGATATGAAGAAATTTTTTGAAAAGATTAAATTTAAATCATTAGATGATTTCTTAATAAAAATTAAAGACATTTAATGTAGCTTTTTTGAATAAGTTATTCTGGAAAAATTAAAAAACTTTGGCTATTTCATTTTCAAAATTATATTTTTGGGCGGCTTCATTACTACCCTCTTTAAACTTTGATAATTTATATTTGTCTATTGAATTTAAAACATTTAAAGCTTCGCTTGAAGAAAAATCTTTCGAATAAACTCCACAGCCAAATTCATCTATGATCCTAGTCATCTCAATTGATGGACCAGTGTAAATTGCTAAGCGAGCTTGCAAATACTCAAAAAATTTATTGGGAAGGCAGTGCTTCACATTAAAATCATTGGAATCATAGAAAATCACTCCTAAATCATATTTTTGAATTGTAGAATTAATTTGATTAAATTGAACTGGTCTTTTAATTGAAACTCTTTCTGTTTCAATCATACCTTTAAGATTTTGAATATAGCGATCTTCTCCGGTTAGATATAAATCGAATTTAAAATTTTGATCGCTGTTATCAAATATTTTTATAATTTTTTCTAAATTACGATTTTTATTAGCAACCCCATGGTAAACAGCTTTAATGAAAGTATCTTCATTTTTTGTTACTGGATGATCCTTAAAATATGGCGCGCTAACCATAACTATTGGATGAACCCCGAAAACTTGATGATATTTTTCTGCTATCCCATCAGAGACAGTTAAAACTTTATCGCATTTCTTAAGTAATTTTCTACATAATCTATTTCTATCTTTTGCATGCAAAAAATTAAAAGAGAAATCATTCTCGTACTGTTTAGGATAATATTCTCTGGCATCAAAAATTACTTCAACATTCTTTTCACTTCTTTCCTTTAAAGCAATTGCTAGTGGTAGTAAACTCAAATCATGACAAATAATCATGTCAAGTGAATTGAATCTTTCATCGTTTGCCATTCTTTTATATCCATATAGATAGCCATTTATGAAATCTTTTAGATAGCCAAAGATGAGGACTCTTCTTAAAAACAATAAAAATAATCGAATGATTCTGTATATATTTTTTTTGTTCGATCTTAGATCGCTATTATCCAAGTGAATAAATTTTGGATCTCCTTCTTTTGAATAATCTGATAGAAGAAGCACTTCATTTCCTATGCTCAAGTAATCAGCCATTTTTTTCGGTCTGGGGCTTGAAATTGGAGTTCCAAGACAAGTAACAAGAATTTTTTTAGAGCTAGGTTTCACTTTTTTAGATTACATTATATAAGACAGAATTGTTAAAATCTGAATAGAGTATTGTAAGATTGAACTATGAAAGAAAATGTAGAAATAGAATTTTTGGAAATACTTGGATTTCTTTTTAAGAATAAATTTAAATTATTATTTGCCAGCTTTTCTCTAGGAATTATATTCTTTATTTATTCTCTTTTCTTGCCCAATATCTTCGTATCTGAGAGTAAGCTAAAAGTTGTAGATAATGAAATGTCCAGACAAATAGAGGCTTCCAATCTTGGTATATTTAATGTTTTCCAACAAGGTCAAAGTCAGAGAAGCTATCTTCAAGATCATATTGAATCCAGAGACTTTTTTAAAAGAGTTTCAGAGAATACTAACATTGTAATTTTACTTTTAGGATATGAAAAAATAGATAACAAAAGTGAAGATCAGATTAGAGATTTACTAAATAGTAAGTCCTTGAAAGAAAAGCATTTAAATAAATTATCTCAAATTGACTTTCTTACTCAGCATTCTGTATTTAAATCAGCGTTTGAGGTAGATCTGGCAAGTGGTCCATTTACCCTGAGAACATTTCATACTAATCCAACCTTAACAAAAATACTAATAGAACAAATAGTTAAAGAAACAAATTCCTATTTTAAAGACAAAGATGATAGAGAGTCATCAGAAGCAATTAAATATATTTCAGAGGAATTGCCTAAGAACAATCTAATCGATGTTCAAGCTACTTTAAATAACGTTCTTTCTGCAAAAATTAGGACTTTGGTACTATCAAATATAAAGACTGATTATGTCTTAGAGTATATTGACTCTCCATTTATACCTCTATCTATTAGTATGCCTTCTAGAGATCTGTATTTATATTCTGGCATGTTAATTGGTTTTATTCTAACTGCTTTTTGGCTCCTATCCAGAAGATATCTTTTTAATAAATCTGAGTAAATCAAAAGAAGCTTTCGTACCATTTCTTATAATTAATTATTCTCCACTTCTCTGGCAAAGGTTTTGGATTTTTAAATAATTGAATCATTCTTTCTTCATTAAAAATTGAGATTGCATCTGTAAAGCTTTTGCTTGATTCTTTAAGAATGAAATCTTGAATCCATTTATCCTCAGGAGTTTCAAAACCAATCTTATCCTTTCTATTTAAAACTAAATCTGGAACTATATCTTTCATAGCCTCTCTGAAAATACTTTTTGTTTTTCCTTCGTTAGACATTAAATAATTTTCTGGCAAGCTAAGAACATATTCAGCTAGGTCAGTTGTCAAAAAGGGCACTCTACTTTCAATAGACCAATTCATTGCATTCCTATCCTCATGCCTAAGTAAGTGAACTAATCCATTTGTTCCAGTAATAGCATGTCTTAGGGTATTACTTAGAACTCTTGTAGGATCTTGTCTTATCAGAGCATTCCAGTCAAAGGATGATGTTGTGGTGATATTTTTTTCATTGCACCATGATTTATCTATCCAGGAGGGCGGCTCAGTATTACTTAATTTTTTAAACTGGTTTTTGAGATTTATGTTCATCTTTTTGGATATAAATGGAAATAGAATGTCTTTAAAAGACTTATTATTAAAATCACAATATCTTTTGATAAACATTAAGGCATCTTTAGATCCATTTTGATTAAGAATGCTTATCAATCTGGAATCAGGATATCCGTTATAACCAGCTAATAATTCGTCAGCTCCTTGTCCATCTAGAGTAACTGTTATCCCCTTGTCTCTAGCCTCTTTAAAAACTCGATATTGTGCATAGATGCTTGTGCTGGCAAAAGGTTCTCCCTGACATTTTATTAAATCATCTATATCTCTTGAGAGATCATCTGGAGAAATGACTATTTTATTTTCGATTGCATTAATTTCTGAATTAACAATATCAATCCAGTTTTCTTCATTTACATTTGATCCTCTTGCTACAAAACTAAATGTATTGATATCTATTGAAGGTTCAAGATGTCTGATTGCACAAACTACAGCAGATGAATCTATTCCTCCTGATAGTGCTGCCCCCACGGGAACATCACTTCTCAAGTGCAATCTGATATTTTCTAAAAATAGTTCTCTCAACTCTTCTGTAGCTTTTTTGAAAGTTAAGTCTGTTTTTTCTTCTATACTAGGAAACCACCACTTTTTAATTATTAGTTTATTTTGTGTATTCAGATCAATTAAAAAAGAATGGCCTGGTAGGAGGTTTTTTACGTTATCAAAAAAAGTATTTTCACTGTTGTCATAATGCCCTTTAACTAAATAATCATAAGCAACTTGCCAATTTGGTTTAACAGTTTTTTTACATGCTTTTAATAATGCTGAAATCTCCGAACTAAAAATAAATTCTTCATCGTCATGAAAGTAAAAAAAAGGCTTTATGCCAAAAGCATCTCTTGCGCCTGATAATATTTTCTTCTTCTTATCAAAAATAACAAAAGAAAACATTCCTTTTAGTCTTTTCAAACTGTCATCATTCCACTCTTCCCAGGCTGAGAGAAGAACTTCTGTATCTGTATTAGTCTGAAAAGTGTATCCTAAAGCAATTAGTTCTTCCCTAATCTCAATATAGTTGTAAATCTCCCCATTAAAGATAAGAGAGTATCTTCCACTGAAGCTATTCATGGGTTGATGCCCAGAGGATGACAAATCGATTATTGCTAATCTGGTATGGCCCAATATAAGAGACGAATCATTAAGTAGGTATTTTTCTATCCCTTTGTCATCCGGGCCTCTATGTTTGAGAGCATTAACTGCTTCCTGGATTCTCTTTTCTTGACTTTCGTGATTTCCATTACTGTAAGATCCTACAATTCCACACATTTAGTTTATGTATCCCCAATTAAAAAATTTATTCAGCATGAAAAATGATTTGATCTAGTAAATAGTTGAAAGTATTTTTTTTGAAGTTTTTCCTTCTCCATAAGGTCTTTTTTTAAAATTTGGCACTAAAGCTAAGAAATTATTTATTTTTTCCTCTTTGTGAGTAGATGATGGAGATAAAAGTAAGTTTACTTTTAGGTCCGATAACTCTATCCATTCTGTTTGCTCTCTAAGTGTAATGCATTTCTTTTTGGCAAAAAAAGCTTCTTTTTGAAGACCTCCGCTATCAGTAACTACAAAGTTACAATTTTCTAAGGCCCAAAAAGTCTCAAACATACTTAATGGCTTTGATAATAAAATGTTTTTAGATAATGAAACTTTTAGGCTTGATGAGAACATATTAAAAGTTCTTGGATGAACAGAAAATATAATTTTTTTATGCTTACTTAACTTATTTAAAAGCTTTAAAATTTTATTAAATTTATTTTTGTTATCTGTATTCTCAGATCTATGAATGGTACAAAAGATAAAGTCTTTCAAGTCTTCTTTTAGAAAAGAAGGGATTTTTTTTCGATTTTTAAAAAATAAGAAATTATCAAACATTATATCTCCGACGTGAAAAATTTTATTGTTTTTAAATCCTTCATTTTTTAAGTTTTTAACAGAATTTAATGTAGGGCAAAAAAGGTAGTCAGCGCACTGATCAGCAATAATTCTATTGATTTCTTCTGGCATAAATTTGTTACCAGATCTTAGGCCGGCCTCAATGTGTGCAATTGGAATATTTATTTTAGTAGCTGCAATTGAAGCAGCAAGAGTAGAATCAGTATCTCCGTAGACAATGCATAAATCAGGAGATTCTTTAATAATTTTCTTTTCTATTAGTTCTATCATTCTTCCTGTATTTTCTCCATGAGAACCTCCGCCTACACCTAAATAATATTTTGGCTTAGGAATGTTTAATTCATGAAAAAAAATATCTGACATATTTTTATCATAGTGTTGCCCGGTGTGGATGATAGCTTCATCTATTTTCTTCTTGTCTTGATTAAATTTTTTTATTTCTCTTGATAAAGCAGAAGCCTTTATGAATTGTGGTCTGGCTCCTATGATGGTGGTAATTTTTAACATTTACTAAAAGAACTTAGAAAGATATATAAGTTATTGCCTTATTAGATATTTATATTGACAGAAAATCACTTTTTAATCGATCAGTAATAATTCTTGGATTGTGCCATTTCTCAACATAATTTCTTGATTTTAAAGATAAATCATATAAGTCTTCTCTCTTCATGCTAACTACTCTATGCAATATTGAATAGATGCTTTTTGGGTCTGCATTAAATATTGGCATTTCTGATTTCATTTCAGGAGGTATAAATTTTAAATCTGATTCTCTTAGATAAGCTATTACTAATTTCCCAAGACTCATCGCTTCTACAGCAACTCCTCCATACCACCCGGCTAGAAGTTGATCTACAAGTATGTCTATTTGCTGATATTTTTTTAAAGCCTCCTCGTGACTCAATTTTTCAATCAGAATAAATTCAAAATTATCATTTTTTTTCTTGAGTTTATCTATAGCATCTAAAAGAAATCTAGTTCCTTTAACATCTCTATTACTGGGGGCGTGTCCAATTATCAGCTTTTCTGAATTAAGATTAATAAAAGAAGGTTCTATTTTTTCTAAGTCTTCTATCATGTATGGTAAAAATTCTGCATTTTGCGGAAGTACGTGCATAAGATCAGGATTCAAGGAATAGATTTTTCTAGCAATTTTTCCAAATAAGTTGATCTGTTTCTTTTTCATCTGGTCAGTTTTTTTTGAGTAATAATATTTATCTACCTCATCAGCGATGTTTATTTCAAAGTTGTTCCTTATAAAATCACCTTGCCTTGCATCATCTCCTTGATATTGCATAAAAATTTTAACTCTCAACAGCCTAATCAATCCAAGCTCAACTATTGACATGAATCTTATATACAAAGTGTACAAATAAACAAAGGGTCTTTTCCAAGAAGGATATTTCTCATAATCTAGAGTGAAATAAGGTGGATATAAACAGGCTCCAAAATTATAAAAAACAATATCAGTTTTAAAAACATAACTTAGGGCTAATATCTTTTTTACTTCTTTTATTATGAAATGATCTTCCAGGGAAGTAATAAATTTATCTGCAATGTATTCAAATTGATTTTTTTGAATCACCCAAATTTCACTTTTCAAACCTACTTGATTCATAAATTTACTCATCAAAGAAGGATTCCCTCCCACATTTTTAGGAATGTGGATTATTTTCATTAAAAAGATTTTTTAGCTATATCTTCAAAAGACTGAAACAAGCTTATTTGAGGTTTATGCAGTTTTTTTGACATTTCTCCTATATCTGCGATTAGGAAATCTGAATCCTCACCTGTAAATTCAAAAATTGGATCTTTTTTAAGGAAAGAGCCCATTTCAATTGCGATTTTCTTCAAGGTTAAAATATCTGGTCCTCCTAAGTTGAAGATTGAACTATCATTTAAGTGAATTGACATTTCTGTAGCTTTAGCAGCATCTTGTACATGGATAGGGTTCAAACTTAGTCCTTCTTTTCCATCTAGCATGATAGATTGATCGTTAAATATGTTGTCAAAGATCCGAGGAATTAACATAGATCTATTTTGGTTTGGTCCATAAATAAAAAAAGGTCTTAAAATGACAACAATAAATTCAGATATGTAGCTTTGAGCTAAAATTTCTCCACTTGCCTTACTACCAAGATAATACCCAAGTTCTTTAGGCATCTGTATTGATTCACTCTCTAAAAAAGGTTCTTTCGTTTTTTTGTAAATACCTCCTGAAGATGTATAAATAAATTTAGATACAGAGTTATTTTTAGCATAATCTAAAAGTTTAGCAGTTGTGTTTATATTTACATTGAAAACATCTAAGGCATTTTCTGGGAAATTTCTAAATTTTGAAGACTGAGCTAAGTGAATAATTACATCGATCTCTTTGGGCAGTTTATCGGTACTCCAATCTTGAGATAAATCCAAATACAAATATTCTACTTCATCTATTTTATTGGAGATTTTGACGTGGGATATTCCAAAAACTGAGTGGCCATCTTTAACCAACAAATTCGCTAAAGACCTGCCTAATAAACCATTTACTCCTGTGATCAATATATTCAAGAAGGATATACTCCAATTTTTTGATTAATTTCATTAAAACAATTTCCTATGAAATCTAAAGAATGATGTGCTTCAACATAATTTCTTGATTTAATTCCAATTTCTCTTAAAGCAGATCTATCTTCAATTAAGTTTTTAAGAATTTCTTTAATGTTCTTCGTGTTAGCATTAATAATAGGAATTTCATCTCTTTCAATTAATCCTTCGCACACGAATAACTCCTCTATATCTTCTCTCATAAAACATATTACTGGTTTGCCAAAAGCCATAGCTTCAATTGCTGTCATTGCATACCAGCCTACAATCAACTGATCCAACAAAATATCGCAATTACTAATTTTCTCTTTAAACTCCTCGTTTGGGACATTTTTCAAAAGTTTAAAATCAATATGGTGACCTTCGCTTATCAAATCCTCAACAGCAGTTATAAAAAATTTTGATCCTTTTATGTTTTGATGGTTTGGGGCATGAATAATTTTTATTGGATCTGAGGTGTTACTGAAAAAATTCGGCTTGATCTCATCTGTATCTATTGCAAAATGAGAAATCATAAGTGTGTCCCAAAAAGTCATATAATCTACCCAGTCACAACCAGAAATAATATGACTACCATTAATCTGCCACTTAAATATTCTTTTAGCTATGTTTGTGTCATCAAGCTTGTATGTAGGGGCATCCTTAAATACAGCATTCTTGTATAAAAGATTTTTTGACCTAGACAAATCCTGAACATCACTACCATAAGGCATAATCACAGTTTTTACTCCTGCAATTTTAAATATATGAGGCTCAAAATTTTCGAATATTGAATTCTTAAAAATTAGACACCCATTAAAGTACATATATAAACATTCATAGACAAATAAGCTCCTCAAAAAACTGTAGTAGCTGCATAAAGGAAAATCAAAAACATGGTCAAATTTATTAGTAATGTAGTAAGAACCTATTGAGAAAGTTTCTGCATAATAGTCAAAATTTTCTAATGCCTTTTTATGAAATATATTATTAATAAGAGGCTCTGGACCTATACCTATACCTTTTCTTTTATTGAAGAACCTTGAAAGAATAGAAAGAAATATAATCAAAGGCATTAAGATAATCAGGTTCAAATTTCTCATTTCGATAAGTTATTCAAGTGTTCATGAAATTGTTAAGTTTAATC
>CACHCY010000006.1 GCA_902578495.1 uncultured SAR86 cluster bacterium | reverse complement strand
ACCTTCATCTGCACCTAAAACCCCCATGACTTTATCGTAGAATTTTTTTGATGCTTCTATATCGTTAGCACCCACCATTACATGACTAAACATAATATCCTCCGTCTAACTTAAATTGACATAAAGAAAATGAATAATCAATATGTAAAATAAACTAATCACTGAAGTAATGGGAGATTCAATGATTTATAAATATACACATGAATTAATAGATTTAATTAGAGATAAAGAGATAACTTCAGTAGAAATTCTAGAAAATTTATTATCTCAAATAAAAGCAAAAAACTCTGATGTAAATGCCGTGGTTAATCTGGATGCAGAGACGGCTATGGATAAAGCCAAAGAAGCTGATAAATTATCTGCACAAGGAAAATCATTAGGTCCTTTGCACGGCATACCGATGACCATAAAAGATGCATATGAAGTTGAAGGTATGGTATCTACAGGAGGAGATCCGAATTGGAAAGATAACGTTCCCCTTAAAAATGCTGAAGCAGTTCAACGATTAGTTGATGCAGGAGCAATTATTTTTGGAAAAACAAACGTACCGTATCACTCTGCAGATCTTCAAAGTTACAACGATATATATGGAGTAACAAACAATCCATGGGATTTGGAAAGAACTCCTGGAGGATCATCTGGTGGATCAGCAGCAGCACTCGCAGCTGGTATGACTCCCCTTGAGCTTGGATCTGATATAGGAGGTTCAATTAGGACGCCTGCTCATTTTTGTGGAGTTTTTGGTCATAAACCTTCTTACAATATTGTCTCAGAGGTTGGACATCTACCTCCTCCACCTGGCTTTATTCTGACCGGAAATGGATTATCAGTGGCTGGGCCATTAGCTAGAAGTCCAGAAGACCTTGAAATAGCGATGAATGTTTTGGCAGCACCTCAAGGTCAAGATGAGATAGCTTGGAGTATTAACTTACCAAAACCTAAAGTGACTGATGTCACTAAACTTAAAGTTGCGGTTTGGCCTGAGGAAAAATCAGCAGAAGTTGATGAAGAAATAAACAAGTTAATCAGTGATACGGCAGAAGATTTGAGATCAGCAGGGGCAAAAGTGGAAACAGTAGCGCCTCCTTTTACTTTTGATGAAGTGGATGACATATACAGTAAATTGGTTCACCCAATTATGTCTGCAGGTGGAGATAGGGAAACTTTAGCAACCGCAGATGCTTTAGCTGAAGAGTTGGATGATTCAGACTTGTCTGAGCTTGCAAAAATTAGCAGAGGCGTTTCTCTGAAGGCAAGAGATTACGTCGTTAACAATGCTAGAAGACATTTCATCAAACAGAAATGGCTAAAGTTTTTTGAAAATTATGATGTGATGCTATCTCCTGTTTGCGCTGTTCCTGCGTTCAAACATAATCATGATCCTTTAATTGAAAGAACCATTAATGTTAATGGAAAAGAAAAACAGTATTGGCATACTACCATCTGGGCAGGACCTGTTGTAACAGCCAATTTACCCAGCACAAGCACTCCCATTGGACTTACTTCGAGTGGCTTACCTGTAAATCTTCAAATAATTGGGCCCTATTTACATGATTTAACGTGCATTGAGGTAGCAAAAATGATTAGAGATCTTAGAGGCGGATTTAGGATTCCTCCAAACTTTCAATAATTATCATTTGTACCAATCTAAATAAGATCCCATAACGGAAGAAAACTCTTCTTGCTCTGATAGATTGAGTAAATGATTAATGGATTTAGGATGAGTATCTTTGATATCTTGAGAAATTATATTGAATCCCTGTTTTTTTAAAATTTCTTGATATTTTCCTTCCCTTAAAAATTGAGAAAAATCACAAACATAAGAAATATCAGCCAAAGTTAAACAATCGCCTGAGATATATTCTGATTTGGAGAGAGCTGATTCAATTCCATCTAAATAAAATTCATAAGCTAACTTCATTCTGTCGTAAGTATATTCACTTAAAGATTCAATGGAGAGGATATAGACTTGGTGCTCTCTAGAAAAAACTAAATTTGCATCTAAAAAACTATCAATCCGTGAACTTAAGGATGGATCTTTTTTACCGTAGAGAGAGTCTGAGTTACCTAATCTTGCTACCGACCTCATAATACTGTTGGATTCAAATACTCCGACTTTATCATCACCTACAAAAGCAGCGGGAACGGTTCCAAATGGATGAGCTTCTAAAAATTCATCTGTCTTATAAAGATCTCCTGAAAAACCTCTTTTTCCTTTTCGAGCATGTGGACTAACTGATTTTTCATCATCAGACAAAGCTTTGGCATCATAATCCCATAACCAATTAGCAAGATTTTTTGGTTTATCTCCTATTACTTCAACATCTACGTTTGCAAATTTTGCAGTTATTAAAGATTTCCAAACCCTTGGATTAGGAAGATAGGAAAAAATTCTTATTTTTGAGGACATAATTATTTAAGTTGTTTCAGAAAAAAGTGTTTACGACATAATGAGACATAGGATTCATTGCCACCGATCATTATTTGATCTCCTTTTGTAATAATTTTTCCATCCTTTGAAACTCGAACAATCATAGTAGCTTTTCTTCCGCACCAGCATATTGTCTTAATTTCTTTAATGTTATCTGCCCACGCCAAAAGAAATTTACTACCCTCAAACAGTTCACCTCTAAAATCAGTTCTAATACCAAATGTCAGCACAGGGATATTTAAATTATCAGCAATTTCAGATAGTTGTTTGATTTGCTTTTTTTTTAAAAATTGGGCTTCATCTACTAAGACACATGAAATGTTTTTTTTAGAATTTTCTCTATGAAATAAATCTAATATATTTGTACCCTCATCAAAAATTTTTGCTTTTTTAGTTAGCCCTATTCTTGAGGTAATATTGCCCTTCCCAGACCTATTGTCTTTTTTTGATGTGATGAGAAGAGTATGCATCCCTCTTTCTTGGTAATTATGACTAGCCTGAAGCAATGCCGTAGATTTACCAGCATTCATTGATGAATAATTAAAATATAATTTAGCCAAGTCTAAAAGGTTAAAAATACAATATAATTGAATTAATGAGTTTTTACGAAAAAAAAATATTGCCTAAGGTTCTTGATTTGCTTTGTGGATCATCCCCTATTAATTATCAGAGAAAAAAAATTGTTCCTAAAGTAAGTGGTAATGTTCTTGAAATTGGAATTGGCTCTGGATTGAATCTTCCTCATTACAACGTATCCAATATAAGCAACATAACTGCTTTAGATCCAGCAGAAGAATTAACTGATATTGCAAAAAAAAGAATTTCTGAATTAGATCTTGATATTGATGTAATAAACTGTGGAGCTGAAGAAATTCCACTAGAATCAAAATCCTTTGATTCAATACTTGTTACTTATACTTTGTGCTCTATTGAAAACTTAGACGACTCGATGAGAGAAATTAGAAGAGTAATCAAAGATGATGGAACTCTATTTTTTTGCGAACACGGAATTGCTCCAGACCTAAAAACAAAGAATTGGCAAAATAGGATAAATCCTATCTGGAAAAGATTAATGGGTGGATGCAATATCAATAGAGATATACCTGAAATAATTTCTAATTCGAAATTAGAAATAGTTGATCTTGAGACTATGTTTCTCCCTGGTACGCCTAGAATTGCGGGTTTTAATTATTGGGGCACAGCTAGAACTAATTAGATTTAATAAGTTAGACATCTGTATGTAATCTGGCTTTTATGTTTTCCCGAATCGAATATTTCTTTTAACTCTCCTTTTTCAATATTAAACATCAAGTTCCAATTTCCATAAGAATTATTTAAATTTGAAATTTTCTTGTTAGCTTTTATAAATTTTTTACTTTTTCCTGTAATTTTGTATTTCAGAGGTGTTAATTTAAATTTTTGAGGGTATTTTAAAATTTCATTTTTTTTAAAATCTATTTCGTAAATTAATACCATCCTGGTCTGGTCGATGGTTTTTTTTCCTTTTTCGTAATGAACGCTTTGAACATTCTCACAATTTAATTTCATATCCATTGAAAAAAGAGTGGGCGTAAATAAAAGAAAAATTAAATATTTCATTAGAATAAGGATGAAGAATTCCCTCCATCCACTGAAATATTTTGTCCTGAAATATATGAGGCTTGTTCGGAGCATAAAAAACATACAATGCTAGAAAATTCTTCTACTGTACCCATTCGTCCAGCAGAAAGTTGTTTTTCCATTGAATCTTTAGCTTCTTCAAAAGATACCTGCATCAATTTTGATTGCATTTCAATTATTTGAGTTTGTCTGTCTGTATCAATTCTTTCAGGGAGAACATTATTAATGGTTATATTATGTTTGGCTACATCTCTCGATAAGGCTTTGGATATCCCGTGAAGGCCTGATCTTGCACTGGTTGATAATCCCAACAGAATATTTGGATTTTTTACCATTGCAGATGTGATATTAACTATTCTGCCAAATTTTCTTTCTTTCATGCCAGGAATTACATCCTGCATAAATAATGTAGAAGATAAAAAATTTGATTTGAAAGCATCAATAAAATCAGATTCTGTCCATCCGTAGAAATTCCCTGGAGGGGGGCCACCAGAGTTATTAATAAGTATATCTGGATCAGGACACTTCTCTAAAAGTCCTTTTCTTGTATCTTCATCTTCAATTTTTCCTAAGATATAGTCGACTATAAAACCAGCTTGAGTGAATTCTTTCACAGTCTGTTCTAGAGATTTTTCACTTACTCCGTTAAGGAATATTTTGACTCCCTCTTTAGCAAGAGACCAAGCGCAGGCTTTCCCTAGTCCTCTGCTTGATGCCGGAATGATTGCTTTTTTATCAATTAACCCAAAATCCAATTAGACGCCCTCAGAATTACCAAATGTTGATGTAATATCTGGCCCCCATTGCATTCCTGCGGCTTCTGAAATATCTATTACTCCTGGTTTCACTTTATTATCAAATAAATCTCCATCAGTTTGATGTTCATGTACATGCCCGTATGGAGAACGCCAATAATCAAAAATTTGACTGCCTGCAAAATGTCGTCCTATACCCCACTCATGTCTATAACTTTTATCCTTGAGAACCTCATGACCTAAAAAAATATCATCCACTTCAACAACTTCGTAGGCGCAATGATTGAAACCGCTTTTAAGATTCGATGACAGATTACTTTGTAAAAGAAAAGAATGATGATCAGTTAATTTACTTCCAAGATCACATCTACAAAATAGTGCTACGTAAATACCAGAGCCTTTACCAAGTTCTACCTTATCAGAAGGAATGAGACCTAAGTGTTTGTTATACCAATCAAAAGAAACAGTTGGATCATTAACATTGATTGCTAGATGCCCTAGTTTTTTTATTTTTGAACTGCGAGGCTTACCAACTCTTCTTGTTTGATTTTTTCTTTGACTAGTTTCTTTTCCAATTCCTCCAGAATTAAAAGGTTCTGCGATTAGATCTTTCTTATTAAACTTTTTCGTTTTCATGCCAAATATCACTTCTACTTTTAAACCGTCCGGATCAAAGGCTTCAACCACAAAACCACCTCCAGGCGATTTTAATTTTTTTACTTCACTAAAATCTTCAGTTTTAGATAATTTATTTAAGTCATTCATAGATTTTGCATAAAAAGCAGATCCTATAAATTTCTTTTTTCCTTTTAGCGTCTTATGGATAAATTTATGCGGCCCTAAACCTTGCATATAAAGCTCGGTATTAGTCTTTTTTGTAGTAACTAATCCAAAATCTTTAAGAAATGCTTCCTGTTTATTTAAACTTGGTACTTGCAAAATAGGATATGCAACATCTATAACTTTAATCATCTTTTTATTCTAAAATATTTTAAATGTCTGACAAAATTTTTGATATTGGAATTATTGGTTACGGTCCAGTTGGTGCGACTTTATCTGGGTTATTATCCTCGCTTGGGCTGAGTGTAGTAGTGATAGAAAAAAATAAAGGAGTTAGTCCAACTGCTAGAGCAATTAATACAGATTCTGAGCAACTACGAACATTTAATTTTCTCAATATTGCAGCTGAAGTTATTGCTAATTCAAGAAATTTAAAAAAAGTTCATTTTACAGATTCTCAGTTCAATCCTTATACAACAATTGATATTCCAAAAGAAGATAATTTAGGGTGGCCTCCAACTCTTCTTTTTTATCAGCCTGAGCTAGAAACCATAATTAGAAATAATAATCAAAGCTACAAAAATTTAAAAATATTAGAAAATACTGAAGCAGTAAATATTGAAGGCACTAACCCAATCCGATTAGATATTAGAAATAATAGAAAAGATTCAACAATTTATTGTAAATATCTTATAGGTTGTGACGGAGCAAATAGTTTTGTCAGGAAATATATTAATGCAAAGTTGATTGATTTTGGTTTTGATCAAGATTGGATTGTTATTGATGCTCACACAACAAAGCAAATAGATATTTCTAAAAATGAAGCAAAGCAAATATGTGATCCAAATCGATTAAAGACATATGTTCCTGGCAGGAGAAATCATAAAAGATTTGAATTCAAACTTCTTAGGGGAGAATCAAAAAAAGATTTCACAAAGAAAAAAGTATGGGAACTTTTGTCTCCCTGGATTAATAAAAATAACAGCAAAATAGAAAGAGCAGTCGTTTATAAATTTCATGCCTGTATCGCAGATAAATGGAGAGATAAAAATATATTTATTGCAGGTGATGCAGCACATCAAATGCCCCCATTCCTCGGCGCTGGAATGGGGACAGGTATAAGAGATGTATTAAATCTATCCTGGAAAATTTATCTAGCAATAAAAGGTAAGGCTGAAGAAAATATTTTAGATACATATCAACAAGAGAGAGCACCTCATGCAAATTGGACTATTCAACAAGCAAAAACAATTGGAGAAATGATGGAACAATATTCATACAGAGAAAAGGGAGAAAATTATGTTCCCTCTAATAAAGGTTATGGCGAAGTTTTCCCTCATTTATCTAAAGGATACTATGGAGATCCATCTGATGGTCTTATCGCGACTCCATTTTGTAGATTTGATTTAGATCTTTCTGGTAAAGATAGTGATGAATATTTTGGATGGAATTTTGGCTTGATCTCTAAAAAGAAATTAACTAATGAAATAGACTTAATTCTAAAAAAGATGAATATTAAAGTTCTCTCAGTCAACGATAAAAATATTAATCTCAAGAATTACTTTGAAGATGCTAACTACTTATTGATAAGACCTGATAAGTACCTATTTTCTAGATCGAAAACTAACTCTGAATTGAAAGAAGCTTTAAGTGAATTAGAAAAACAATTTTCTCTAATTACATAAATTTTTGTTTTGAAAAATTTTCAAAAATTTTATTGATAGTCCTAGTAATAGAAAAACTTAAGAATCTAGAAAACCTATCTTGTATGTTTTTTTTAGGCTTGAAAGAAATTTCAAAAATATCAAATTTCTTATTTTGCTCGATTAAATAAGAATCACTTGTCTGAATTTTATCAACTAAACCAACATCTATAGCCTCAATACCCTGCCAAACTTCTCCGGTTGCAACTTTATCAACATCCAGAGTTGGACGAAATTTAGCGACATGTTTTTTAAACAGCTCATGAATATTTGCCAAATCATCTTTAAATTTTTCTCTACCTTCGTCTGTATTTTCTCCAAACATAGTTATTGTTCTTTTATACTCACCTGCGGTATGCATTTCGTATTCAATATTATTTTTCTTAAGCAGTTTATTAAAATTCGGAACAGCTCCTATAACTCCAATGGAACCAATAAGCGCGAATGGTGAAGCAATAATCTTATCTGCGATACAAGCCATCATATAACCGCCTGATGCAGCAACCTTATCAATACAAATAGTCAATTTGATTTTTGCATCTTTAAGTCGAGATAATTGAGCAGCTGCAAGTCCATACCCGATAACTGTCCCTCCTCCACTTTCTAAGTTCAATACGACTTCCTGGCATTTGGTATCTGCATTAAGGATTGATGATATTTCTTCTCTTAACTCTTCGACTTGGGATGCCTCAATATCACCATTGAAATTTAAAACAAAAATATGCTTTCTAGATACCTTCTCCTTTTTTTTGTTCTTATTCTCTTTTTTTATATTTTTTTCTAAAACTTTTCTCTCTTTCGCTGATAAAACTGAAAGTTTTAAGTCATCAGCAGTATTAGCGTATTTAGTTGAAATATTTTTAACACGCAACCCTCCAGAAGAAGAACCAGAACTAGATTTTATAGAACTAATAACAATTAAAATAGGTATAACGATAGCTACGGCTACTGTAAGTGCTTTTAATAAAAAGATTAAATACTCAAATAGGATTTCCATAATTTATATAAAAAGACTGACAACTGTTCCGGTTAAGCAAGAGGCAAGTGTAGCAGCAAAAAGTGCTCTGAAAGCAATTTTTAATAACGTACCTCTAATGTCTGGACAAATTGCTGAAAGACCTCCAAGAAGAATTCCAACACTGGATATATTTGCAAAACCACAGATTCCGTAAAGCATAATTAACTGACTTCTTTCGCTTAATATATTTGTATCTAAATCTCTCAAATCATTGAAAGCAATTAGTTCGTTAAAAATTGTTTTTGTGCCAAGAAGGTTTCCAGCAGGAATAATTTCAGCAAAAGGGATTCCCATTAACCATGCAATAGGAGCAAAAATAAATGCTGCTATCCTTTGAAGAGATATAGGCTCACCATATACGTTTGGAAAGATGCCTAGAATAAAATCTGCCAAAGCTACCAAGCTTAAAAAAACTATAAGAGAGGCAATCACAGATAGGAACATATTTAATCCATCTTTTGTGCCAACGCTAATAGCATCCATTGAACTCTCATACATTTTCAAATCTTCTTTTGTAGTTTTTAATTCAGTTTGAGCAGAGGGAATCAATATGTTTGAAAACATTATTGCTGCAGGAACGGATAAAATAGATGCAGTTAAAAAATGACCAATGACACCAGAAAATTTATCATCTAACCAAGTAATGTATAAAACCATAACGCTTCCAGCAATGGTCGACATACCGACAGTCATAATAATTAGTAAATCTCTCTGATTCATTTTATTTAAATAAGGCTTAATCAATAATGGAGCCTCTAATTGCCCTAAAAATATATTAGCTGTAGCAGCTAGCCCAATGGGTCCTTTTGCATTTAAAGGCTTCTCAAATAATTTTGCTAATAGCTTTATCAGGAAAGGTAATATTTTCCAGTGCCACAACAACGCAGAAAGAGCTGATAAGAAGATTAACATTGGCAAGAAAGTAAATGCGAAGATTGGTAAATTCTGATTATTCGAAACTTCAAATGGTGCGTCCCCTCCTCCCAGATAACCAAAAACAAAAGAGCTTCCCTCTATTGCTGATAATCTTAAAGACTCTACAGCCATACTCATCACATCAAAAAAGGAGGATATGAAAGGAATTTCCAGAAGGATAAAGGCTAAAGATGTTTGAATTAATAAAGCATAAATTATGAATTTAACTTTTATTTTTTGTATTGATTCACTGAACGGAATAGCAATCAAAATTAATGCAACAATTCCTATAAGTGATTGAATAATCATTTTTATTTCAATTTAATCTCAGCCAATCTTTGATTTAAGTAATCATCAGCTGTTATCGGGTCTGGAAAGTAATTATGACTACCAAGCAAAGATTCAAGAGGTTTTATTAGAAAATTGGATCTTGGATGAAGAAAAAATGGGATAGATATTCTTTGAGCATTCATCTCTTCTCCATTTGTTACTCTATGGGTTGCTGAGACAAGATATTTATTGGTATATCTTTGCAGCATATCTCCTACGTTAACTACTATCTCATCCCTTGAGAAATCTGCTTTGAGCCACTTATCTCCATTAAGCACTTCAAGTCCAGGTTGATGTCCACCAATTAAAAGAGTTATGAAGTTAATATCCTCATGAGGAGATGCTCTTAAAGAATCAGTGTTAAAGTTTTCAATTTTAGGGTAATTGATTACTCTCATAATACTATTACCGTTTTCAATGATCTCATTAAAAAAATTACTTTCTAAACCTAAGCCAATTCCTATGAGTTCCATAATATCTCGACCTAATGAATCAAACTGATTATATAAATCTAAAGAAAGTTTTTTATGATTTTTTAAGTCCTCGATCCATATATTTTTTGGGTTATCTAAATTATCTCTCCCGACATGCCAAAATTCCTTTAGATCTGGGGAATCATAATTTTTGGCAGTTTCAGTTTTGAATTTAGTAAACCCTCTAGCACCTCCAATGTCTGGAACTATAAATGACTCTTTTACATTATCAGGGTAATTAAAAAACTCCTGATACATACTTAAACAATTCGTAATTAAATCTTTATCAATAGTGTGATTAAAAAATACACAAAAACCATAATCATGAAATGCATTTATGGTATCTTTTGCGAGAGATGTTTTATCCTTATTGAACAAGTCAAAATCTAGATGAGGAATACTTTCTTTACTTGAAATCATAATGTCCGAAGATTATAGCAACAAAAATGTTTCAATCTTGAATGTTGGAAATGTTTTAGTTGATATCGAAATATCTATATCAGACAAACAACTATCTGAGATACCAATTCAAAAAAGTAGAGCTATTGAAATTAATTCAGATGAATTAGCTTTTTACCTTTCTAAATATAAATCTCAAATCACTAATCAATACCTCGGTGGATCAATTTTTACTACTGCAGCTACCTCATCTATCTATAAAATAAATAATCTTTTTTTGGGCTCAGTTGGCAAAGATAGTAATTCAAAATTTCTGATAGATATTATGAATACTTACCCAATAAAGACTTTCTTAAATGTTGATCCTCAGAATACAGGCTGCTGCTTGATATTTTTAACTCCAGATAAAGAAAGAACAATGGCAGCTTGTCCTGGAGCAAGCGGTCAACTTACTCTAGCTAATTTTACTGAAACAGAGGATTTTGATTATATTTTTTCAGATCTTTATTCTCTTAATTCAGTTATCAACAAAAAAACAATCAGTCATCTTTTATCATCAAATAAAGGTTTAATTTTGAGCCTTTCAGATATAAGCGTCATGAAAAAACACATGGATTTTATTAAGAAACATTCAGACCAAATAAAAATTATTGCTGGGAATGAAGATGAGATGAAATACCTAGAACAAGCTATGAATTCTAGTCTGATTTCCGCATCTAGAAAAAATAACAAGATATACATTATTACCAAAGGCAGTTTAGGTTCACTGATTCTTCATAAAGGTATTGAATATGTGTCCAAGGCCATCCCTGCAGAAGTAACATCATTAAATGGAGCTGGTGATACTTTTTTGGGCGCTTTTATTGGCAGTTACATGGAAACAGAGGATATCCAATATGCAGGTAACGTAGCTAATTATTTTTCTTATGTCTCTATTCAACAAAACAATGCCTGTCTTAAGTTTTCAAGTCTCCTTAATACAAAAAACGCCGCAAAAGCGGCGTTTTTGTAGTTTTTTCTCTCTTAGAATCTATAGTAAAAACCAAACTTGACTTCGTATACACTTCCTCGAGGAGAAATACTTGAACCTCTTGGAGAATATAGTCTGTCATAGACATATCTGCCATCATCGTCAATTTCACTCATCCTTGCAACTCTCTGCATGAGAGGAAAACCTGGCTCTCTGAACACTCCGTAATTAGAATCCAGAAGGTTTCCTAGGTTTTTGATTACCATGTACAGCTCTGCTTCATGACCAGCTACAAAACCAGGGAATTCTTGAGCAACTTTCATGTTAACCATGGTGTTCCAAGATCCATCAATTGAGTTTCTAGGACAGTATTGTCCTCTTGGGCATCCAGCAGCATCAGTTAATGCAAAGAAAGCTGCAGGATCTATTCCATCAAACACAACGTTTGGATCTGCTGCATTAACCGGAACATATAACAAACTTTGATCAGTGAACGCCGGAGTTTGTCCATGGACCTCTCCATCGTAAATATAAGAATAAGATCTACTTTGGAAATGGTTTAAGAATAAAGAAACTTTCAATCTATAACCACCCTCAATAGTAACTGGTGAATATCTCAACGATGCAGTAACTCTCTCAGGAATGGTGTGATTAGAATTACCTAAAGCAGGATTGTTTCTATCAGTAACAGCAACACCTGTGTAGTTTGAATAGGCAACACTAGAAGTCATTGGACTGACGTCTTCCATTGAAGTATTAGCATAACCTATCGACATTCTGACATCGTGCTCTCTCCAAAGTTTGCTTAGTGAAGCTGAATAGGTTAATCCTTCAGGTTTAAGCTGTGAATTAGTTAATTGAAAATCAAAAGGACCGAAACATGTGAATGAATCTCTTTTATTTCCTCCAGCACAGCTATATAGAGGTCTGCCTGTAAAATCAGTTTCCCCTGTTGGAACGTTGTTTACATCTCTGATAATGGCAGGATTTTCAACCTCAGTGTAGATAATATCTGCATTGAAAAGTAAGTCTTCTACTCCAAAGCTTGAATTAAATCCTAAAGCAAGTTTATGGACAATTGGTACTTCAAAATTAGCATCGGTCGTATTGGTATCACTATCTGCACTTCCGCTTTGAACTTTTTCTACTAATTCACAAGGAACAGCAAAACCTGGACCTGCATCAGAAGGAGCTCCAGTATCACTGTTACACATTGGTATATCAAAAATTTCTAAGTTTCTTGCATTTGTTTGGATCGCAGTTACACCGTCGTTTGAGAACATGTTTGAATACCAAACGTTTGGATTACCTCCGGAGAAACCTCCGTATCCACCATATAAAGTTGAGTCGCCATCAATATCCCAGTTGAAACCTAACCTGAACATTAAGGCATCAGCACCATCGTGAGTAATCGTATTTGAATACCCATGAGCTGCCTTAAAGGTTGCATTTTCAGCTGGTTGTCCACTTACTGAGTAAGTGTCGTATCTCAAACCAACAACTACCTCAACACTGTCGGATGCTTGAATTTCATCTTGAACATACAAAGTTGTAACTCCATAACCCCAGTCTGCAGCTGCTTTTGATTCATCTAAGGAAGGAGTATTTCCAAAATATACTCTTGCAAGGCCATTATCAAAATCATCTATGCCGCCGTAGAAATCCCACTCACCGTTAAGAGAGTGTTGCATAAATAAATTAAAGATATCAGTATCTTCAATTTCTAGACCATAGGTAATCAAATGACTGCCAACTAATTGATTTAGAGAATATTGGATAACAGTTGTAGAATAATCCATTTTATTGGCCTGTCTGGAGTCGTCAGTTCCTCCAAGATAAACAGTACCTTCTTCGTTATTATCAGGATTTACAACATCAATTTGGAAATCTCCAAAAGGACCTCCAATACCGATCTGTGTGTTATCAACATCTCTGTAACCAACTCTTAATTTGCTATCTAAGCTATCAGTAATCTGAGAAAAAAGTTCTAGGTTTAAGGCCATCATTTCATGACCCCTTTCATAGAAGTGTTTGTTAAATTCAAATTCGCCAGGAGATGAATCAGAAGCTTGGTTATTAAAACCATCGTTGTAATTAAAGGTTACGGATAAAGAGTTGTTATCATCAGCTTCCACATCAAACCTAGCTAGAAATTTATTATCATAACTATCTAATGCTCCACCGATTCCTCCTGGATCAAAGCCATATTTATTTTTAGCAATATCAATAATTCTGTTGTAATCGGAGGCTCTTAAAAAACCTAGTTCTGATGGAGCTCCAGATCCTAAAGGACCGAATGGATCAACATCAACATCATCGTATCTTTCAGCAGAGATAAAGAAAAAAGCTTTATCTTGAACTAATGGTCCACCAACGGTGAAACCAATTTTTGATTCTTCAAACGGAACCATCTGTCCCTTATTGCCTTCAATTGTAGTTCCAAGAAGTCCGTCATCGGTATATTCATAATAGGCACTTCCTGTAATCTCATTAGTTCCTGATTTGGTAACTGCATTAATTACACAAGCAGAAAAACCACCGTATTTCACATCAAAAGGTGCGAATTCAGCTGATACTTGCTGAATCGAGTCGTATGAAAAAGGTAATCTGTTTGTTGGGTAACCGTTACTGTTAAGACCAAAACCATCGTTCATTGCAATTCCATCTAAAGAAAAAGAGTTGTAACGAGGGTTCTGACCATTACATTGCAGACCGCTGTAAGCTTCAGATGAAGTAACATCGACGTAGAGTCTTGGGTCTTCAGCTAAAACTTCTTTAATGTCTCTGTTGTAAGCAACAGCTGCATCAAGATCAGCAGTATCAAAAACTTTACTTGGACCCAAAGCGACTTGTGAACCGAGAATTTGATCACCGGTAACAACTAATTGTTCAAAATCAGTCAACACTACATTTAAAGACAGGGTTTGACCTAAATTAAGGTATACATCCGTGTATCTTTGAGATCCTGCAGAGGATCTGACTAAAACTGTGTAAGGTCCTCCTACTGGAAGATTTGAAAGAACAAAGTTACCAGAGTCATTCGCAGAGGTAGAACTGGATCTATTCGTTGAAGTATTTGTTATGGTAATTTCAGCGTCACTTAGTGCGTTCCCAAAGTTATCTGTAACCTTACCTTTAAAATCTGAGGTAGTTTCTACAGAAAAAAGAACACTGCTTAAAAAAGCAACAGCCACTAATTTTAAAATATTATTGGGGATCATGTTTATCAACTCCTTTATTTAGTGAAGAATCTTAATTTAAAATTAACTTAGGTATGTTACAACTTAGAAAATTTATTGGATCAATTTTTTATTTATATTAAATATACTTTTTTAGAACTTCAGGATATATAAAATTTTCGTCTTCTGTTTGATAATTTTCAAGTATCGCAGCAAGCGTCCTTCCTATAGCAAGACCAGATCCGTTCAGTGTATGACAATACTCATTGCCCTTATCTTTGTACTTCAAGTTAGCTCTTCTTGATTGAAAATCAGTAAAATTAGAACACGAAGATATTTCTCTGTAACTATTTTGACTGGGAAACCAAACTTCCAGATCAACAGTTTTGGAAGCAGAAAATCCTGTATCTCCTGAAGACAGAATCACTTTCCTGAATGGCAACTCTAGTAATTCGAGAATTTTACTTGCATCCTCAATTAATTTTTCGTGTTCATCTTCTGATTTATCTGGGTGACAAATCTTGACTAGCTCAACTTTGTCAAATTGATGTTGTCTGATTAACCCTTTAGTATCTTTGCCATAACTACCAGCTTCACTTCGAAAACATGGTGAATGACATACATACTTAAGAGGTAATTGCTCTAAATTAAGTTTTTCATCTCTATGGAGATTGGTAACTGGAACTTCTGCTGTTGGTGCTAAATAAAGATCGGAACTTTCGGTCAGTTTAAATAAATCTTCTTCAAATTTAGGAAGTTGTCCTGTGCCAATCAATGAAGTCTTATTTACAATATAAGGGACATATAATTCTTCATAACCATGAATGTTAGTATGTGTATCGATCATAAACTGACCAATCACTCTATGTAATTTTGCAAGTTCTCCACTTAGTACCGTAAAACGACTTTTGGCAATTTTTACTCCTCTGCCCTGATCAGTTTTTTCTATAAAAAAAGAATGGGGCTTAGGCTCAAAAGAAAAATTAGGTATGTCGCCAATTTCTTCAATAATTTGATTTGAAGTTTCATCCTCTCCGATGGGAACAGCCTCACCTAATAAATTAGGTATATCAAGAAGAAACTCGTCAATATTATTTTGAATGGATTGAAGTATTTCTTTATCTTGTTTCACAAGTGCAGATAAAGATGAAGCCTGATCTTTTAATTTAACATCATCCTTAGACTTTGATATTTCTTTTGATAATTTATTTAAATTCTCTTGATTAGTTTCTAAATTAACTTGCGCAATTTTTCTTTCTTCTTCAAGATTTTTCCATTGATCAACATTGAGAATGTAACCCCTGGAAGATAGATTTTTTTTAACTAATTCCGGGGATTTATTTAAAAGTTTTTTATCTAACATGATTAATTTAGGAATATTTTTTCTGTTTTGTCTGAAATTTCTGGTTCAAATGATACCTTTTTATCTAATAGTTCGTATTTAAATAAATTTATCGTTGATATCCTTTCAAATAGATCTTCGTATACTATTTTTTTTATTTTTTGATTTACAAAATAAATCTTAATTTTTTTTAAATAAAAATTATCTAACGGATTAGAATATTGGCAAGATTCTTTTGAGCAATTTGCTGTAGCAAAAAAATCACAAATTGTATTTGGCTTGTTAAATAATAAAAAGGCTGGTGATTGATTCATTGATTCATCTGATGCTTGAATTATTAATTGATCCATTTCAAGATCATGCCTAAAAATCTGATTACCGTTGATTATTAATTCTTCTTTAGGGGCTGAAGAAAAAACCTTTATGTTGTCATAATCTCTGTAAATAAAGCCTTCTATGGAATCAGAAGAATCACTATAGTTTTGCTCATAAGAAACTTTGAAACTTACATTTTCATCCAGAAATAGTTCTATTTTTGAAATATCACAGGAAATTAAATTTAAAGAATTTAAAGTTAAGAAAAAAAAGATAGATGATTTAATCAAGTTCAACTTTTTGAGATAAGACTTCTCTATTCCCGCTAGAGTTCATTTCACTAACAATTCCTGCGTTTTCCATAGATTCAATTAATCTTGCTGCTCTGTTATATCCAATTCTGAATTTTCTTTGCACAGCTGATATAGATGCTCTTCTAGAATCAATTACAAAAGCAACTGCCTGGTCATAAAATTCATCTTTCTCTTCATCTGACTCGCCGTTTGGACCTTCCGATGATTCTGGTGATTTAGTAACTTCATCTAAATAGCTAACTGACTGTCTGTTTTTCCAATCCTC
Organism: uncultured SAR86 cluster bacterium; assembly: GCA_902578495.1. Classification (GTDB taxonomy): domain Bacteria; phylum Pseudomonadota; class Gammaproteobacteria; order Magnimaribacterales; family AG-339-G14; genus CACNYO01. The sequence goes on along the minus strand of CACHCY010000006.1, from coordinate 37,718 downwards.
AACCACCCTAATGATTTCTTCCTCTCCTACATAAGCACCGTGAACTCTTAAAGGAATTGAGGTGCCTGAACCTATATAAAGCATATCTCCTTTTCCAAGCAGCTGCTCTGCACCTACTTGATCTAAGACAACCCTTGAATCCATTGATGAGGCAACATTGAAAGCCATCCTTGCAGAGATGTTTGCTTTAATTAAACCGGTGATTACATCAACAGAAGGTCTTTGTGTAGCTAAAAGCATATGAATACCAGCTGCTCTAGCTTTCTGAGCAAGACGCGCAATCAAATGTTCTACTTTTTTACCAACCACCATCATAAGGTCAGCTAATTCATCCACAGCGATTACGATTAAAGGTAATTCTTCTAATTCAGGCGGATTGTCATCTTCTTTATCTGGATTTCTCTTCCAGAGAGGATCTGTTAAAGGTTCTCCGACTTCTCTGGCTTTTCTTATTTTAGAATTGAGACCGTTTAGATTTCTTACGGAAAGTGATGCCATTAATCGATATCTTTTTTCCATTTCATTTACGCACCATCTAAGACCGTTTGCAGCTTCAGACATATCGGTTATAACTGGACAGAGTAAATGAGGTAAATCTTCATAAACTGACAGTTCAAGCATTTTAGGATCAATAAGGACAAATTTAACTTGCTCAGGAGTTGCTTTATAGAGAATGCTCATCAACATTGAATTTAGAGCAACAGATTTTCCGGAACCTGTTGTACCAGCAACAAGCATGTGCGGAAGTCCGGCAAGATCTTCAACTACTGGAACACCTTCAATATTTTTACCAAAGGCCAAAGATACGGAACTTTTTGCATCTTCGAATAATTTAGAAGCAATTATCTCACTTAGAAGAACGTTTTCTCTCTCTGAATTTGGAACCTCGATACCAATGGTTTCCCTACCTTCTATAACTTCAACAATTCTGATGCTTCCAACACCTAAAGATCTAGCTAAATCTTTATTCAAGTTTGAAACTTGAGAAACTTTTACTCCTTTTGGTAGCTCGACTTCAAACCTTGTCACAACAGGCCCTCGCATAGTCTCTTTGACAACTGCATATTCACCCTCGGGTCCAGTAATTTTGAATTCAGCCAGCTTGGTGATCAATGCTTCCTTTAAGATTTCAAGCTCATACTTTTCTTTTGAAGATATTTCTTTTCCTAGTGTTTCTTTTTCATCAAGTAATCCAATCTTAGGCATATCGCCTGGAGCAGGATCTTTAAATAATTCTTGTTGTTTTTCTTTATGAACCTTTTTTCCTTCTTCAACTTTTTTCTCTGGTTCAACAATTTTAGGTTCTGGCATCTCCTTAATCTTAGTTTTGTGTTCATCAAGAAATTTTTGCCTACTATTTTTTTCTTTTCTTTTTTCTAGAAAAACTTGAAGATTTTCTCTAAAAGACAATGATGATTGTTTGATATAAAAGGATGAATTAACGATAAAGTCTAAAAAATTTGAAACAAAATTTTTCCAATTTATTTTGAAAAAAGCTGTTATGCCTAAAAGAAATAAAAATAATACAAAGATAGATGCACCAACTTTATTTAAGTACAAAATTAAAGGAGAAGAGATAATTTTTCCTAAAATTCCTTCAGAGCCTTGAGGAAAGTAACTTTCTCCAAAGTTGAAATGTATTGCTACAAGAGCACTGGATGAAATAGCTATTAACACCAATCCAAATGGCATTGCAACAAAGAATCTTACCCATGAAGATTGCGTTACTACCTCTTTAGTATCCTTGTTAAATAGATAGGCAAAAGTGACTAAATAAAATAATGAAGGAACTATCCATGCTACAACACCAAAAAAAGAATAGAGAAGATCGCTTATCCAAGCACCTATCATTCCTATTGCATTTTGATAAGAAGTTTCTCCAACTATATTTTGAGTTGTCCAAGCAGCATCTTCTCTAGTAAATGAAGCCAGTGCGATTGTGCTTATAATAGCTACTAGAAGTAAAAAAAGTATAAAAGCATCAATTAAGTAAGTTTTTATTGATGGGCTTAAAGATATAGAATTGAATCCGTTAAAAGATCTTTTTTTTGATTTGCGTTTATTCACTAGTTTTTAAGTATTTTAACATTTTTAAAGATAGAAAATCATTATGGATAACACTGAGAAATTAATAATATTAGGTTCTGGGCCGGCAGGTTACAGTGCAAGTATTTATGCTGCTCGTGCTGGCTTGAATCCAACTCTAATAACAGGATTTGAAGTTGGCGGACAGCTTACTACGACTACAGATGTAGAAAATTGGCCAGGAGACTATGAAGATCTTCAAGGCCCTGATTTGATGATTAGAATGCAAAATCATGCTGAAAAATACGGGGTCAATATTGTTAATGACCAAATTGAAAAAGTAGATTTAATCGGTGAAATTAAAACTCTGGAAGGAATGAATAAATATTCATGTAAATCCTTAATTATCAGTACCGGAGCATCAGCTAAATATCTAGGTCTTTCCTCCGAAGAAAAGTATTTAGGAAAAGGTGTAAGTGCATGCGCTACATGCGATGGGTTTTTTTATAAGGATGAGGAAGTTGCAGTTGTCGGGGGAGGAAATACTGCTGCAGAAGAAGCATTGTATTTAACGAATTTATGTAAAAAGGTGTATCTAATCCACAGAAGAGATTCCTTAAGAGCAGAAAAAATTCTTCAAGATAGAATCTTTGAAAAAGCTAACGAAGGAAAAATAAATATAGTTTGGAACAATGAAATCAAAGAAATAAAAGGCGATGGCAACGTTGTGACTCATCTAAATCTTAGCAATTATGATGATATTCAAGTTAAAGGAATTTTTATAGCCATAGGTCACAACCCAAACACTGAAATCTTTAAAGATCAAATAGATATGAAAGATGGATACATAATCATCAACACTGGTCTAAATGGAAATGTTACTGGCACATCCGTGCCAGGAGTTTTCGCAGCAGGTGATGTTGCAGATTCAGTTTACAGACAAGCTATAACTTCAGCAGGTTTTGGATGCATGGCAGCTTTAGATGCTCAAAAATTTATTGAGGAAAATAATATTTAAATCTCTCTAAGAGTAATTAATCTATGAATAAGTACAAATATTTAGAGACTGAACTTAAAAGTGGCGTTTTCTATATTGAACTAACTCGAAAGAAATCTATGAATGCTTTAAATACAGCAACTTTAGATGAGTTGAAAAGTGTTTTTTTAGAAGCCTCAAAGAACAGTAAAGTTAAAATTATTGTACTTCATTCTAACGAAAAAAATTTCTCAGCTGGAGCTGATATAAAAGAAAAACAAAAGAAACAGAATAACTTAGAAAGATGGCAAAAGAATTATGGAAAAGAATGTATTGAAGCTATTCTCTCTACTCCTCAAATAACAATATGTGTTACTAATGGGTATACCTTGGGAGGAGCTGCAGTTATAGCAACTGCTTGCGATTTTAGGATAGGTAACAAAGATACAATTATTGGCTATCCAGAAATAATTTTGGGAATGAATCTAAATTGGCTTGGACTTCCTTTGTTACAAAATCTAGTAGGGCCATCAAAAACAAAAGAAATGGTCATATCTGGTTCAAATTATTCTACAAAAGAATTAGGTAAGTATAATTTTTTTAATGAATTGTTTGATGGGGATGACAAATTTAAAGTTATTAACAAATGGGTCAAGAAATTTAAATCGAAATCTCCTTTGGCTTCACAAATGATAAAAAGAAGTATGAATGTTTTAGCTTTCCATGATGCTCTAGCAATAATGCATATGGATTATGATCAATTTCTATTAACTCAAAATTATCTAGACAGCTAATTTTGTTTTCATGGTTTGATATTCTTCTACCATCTGATCAACCACCTCTTTAACAGGGGGAGCATTTTTAATCGTTCCAATACCTTGGCCAGAACCCCATATGTCTTTCCAGGCTTTTGAAGAGTTATCTTTCATTGCTGAGCCAGATGAACCGAAATTCATATCATCTTTTCCTGAAACAGGAAGATTGTCAGGGTCTAATCCTGCTTTGACAACGCTTGGCTTTAAGTAATTTCCATGAACTCCTGTAAAGGTTGAAGAGTACATAATATCGTTAGCAGCACTTTCAACAATCATTTGTTTATAGCCTTCTGACGCATTCGCTTCCTGAGTAGCAATAAATCTTGTGCCAACGTATGCAAAATCAGCACCCATAGCTTGAGCTGATAGTACAGATGAGCCTTGAGATATTGATCCTGATAATGCAATTGGCCCATCAAAAAATTCTCTTACTTCGCTTACTAATGCAAATGGACTTAATGTGCCAGCATGCCCTCCAGCTCCTGCACAAACTAATATTAAGCCATCAGCACCCTCATCAATTGCTTTTTTTGCATGTCTGATATTGATCACATCATGCATAACGACTCCGCCGTAACTGTGAACGGCATCCACAACAAATTTTGGCGCTCTTAAGCTTGTGATAATCATTGGAACTTTATATTCAACACAAACTTCAACATCGTGTTGCAACCTATCATTAGATTTATGACAGATTTGGTTTACTGCAAAAGGCGCTGCAGGTGAATCAGGATTATCTTTTGTATGCTGTTCTAGTTCTGCAGATATCCTTTGAAACCATTTTTCTAATTCTTCAGCAGGTCTTGCGTTTAAAGCAGGAAAACTTCCAACAATACCTGCTTTGCATTGAGCGATTACAAGCTCTGGATATGAAACCGTAAACAACGGTGCTCCTATTACTGGGATTCTTAAATCTTTAAGTAATTCTTTTACTTCCATTAATTTTCTCCTTTAAATTATTGAGATGAAACATAAAGAACGATTGCTGCAGTCAAAGCTAAAATAACAACCACAGAAACGATTGCATCAAATTTGCTATCTTCCTTATCGGTCTTTTTTTCATAAAATTCGTCATTCATAATTTATCCTAAGTTCAATCTAATCCTACCAACTTGCTCTCCTCTTAAAATCTTTTCTACTTCGTTAGATAAAGATTCAAGATCAACCTCTTTGGTAATTTTTTCTAAATCTATCTTCCAATCATCAGAAAAATTGTTCCAAATTTCTTTTTTAACTTCCAATAAAGACTCCGCTGAATCAATACCTATTAAAGTCACTCCTCTGAGGATGAAAGGAAAAACACTAGTTTGTAGTTTATCGCTGGCTACGTTACCGCAGCATGTTATTGCCCCTCTTTGAGATGTTTGACTTATAAAATTAGATAAAATTTTTCCTCCGACTGTATCTACTCCACCTTGATAAATCCCCCTTTGAAGTGGTTTACCTTGTTCTTCCATTTCGCTTCTCATGATTACCGAAGATGCACCCAATGACTCTAAATAATCAATTTGATCTTTTTTTCCAGTGAGTGCGACAACATTAAAACCTAATTTTGATAGAACCATGACAGCAACAGAGCCTACCCCTCCAGATGCTCCAGTAACCAAAACATCTCCTGAATCTGGAGCTAAGTCATTCATAAGCAACTTTCTTACACACAGTCCAGCGGTTAAACCAGCAGTGCCAATTGACATTGCTTCAGGTTCGGACAAATCTTCAGGAAGAGATATAGCCCAATTAGCTGGAATTGAAATGTATTGACCAAAGCCGCCATATGTATTCATGCCAAGGTCATAACCAGTAACTATAATCTTTTCGCCGGTTTTAAAATCCGATGAATTACTCTCAACTACTTCACCGACAGCGTCTATACCAGGCGTATGAGGATATTCTCTAGTTACACCTTTGTTCCCAGAAGCTGAAAGAGCATCTTTATAGTTCAATGATGAGTAGGAAACTTTTACAATTAAATCATTATCCTTTAAATCAGCTATTGATAAATTTTCTACTGAATTGCTAAAACCAGAGTCTGATTCTTTAGTAACGAAAGCTTTGTACTTAGTATCTTCCATGAAGAGTGTATTAAACATCATTAAATCTCTTTTTTAAAGGGATCAAAACACTTAATATAAGATTATTGACATGACTATAAAAAGTGTATGTATTTAGAGCATTTTTTATACAAAAATGTTTCAAAAGTGTATGATGCGGCTTATAAATGCTTACAAATAGTGCACTCAAGTGAATATTTATAGTGTTTAATAGTTTTTTTCTCTTAAAGGAGTTTATATGAAAAATTTACAAACGTTTGTTATAGCCCTTCCTTTGCTAATAGTATCATCACTAGCAAGTGCTGTTTCTGTTTCTGGAAACATTGCCCTTACTTCTGACTACATTTGGAGAGGATGGACACAAAGCGCAGGAGGACCTGCTGTTAGTGGAGGTTTTGATCTTTCCACTGATAGTGGTTTCTACATTGGAACGTGGGGTTCTAGTGTTCAATTCGGTGATGCAGCTACTAGCGATTTAACTGAGTTAGAACTGGATGTATACCTTGGATACAGCACAGATATTGCTGACAACATTTCTTTAGATGTTGGATACATCACTTACACTTACCCTGGTGCCACAGATGCTAATTTTGATGAAGCTTACATAGGTTTTGATATCTATGGTTTCGGAATAAGTTATGCCTCAGGTATGGATGATGCAGCAGATTATGCACAAGTATCTTATGCTGTTGATGCTGGTCCAGGAAGTTTCTCTGTTTCTTATGGTGACTATGAAGATACAAGTAACGACTTTCTCATCGGTTACGACTGGGGAGTTGGTGGTGACTTTGGAATCGGCGTATATTACTACGATCTAGAAACTGAAGATGGAACCATGGACGACAGCGGTGTAACTCTTACAATCAGCTACGCGCCGTAAATCAAAAGATTTAAAAAAAACCCTCTTTTTAAAGAGGGTTTTTTTTATTCTCTAATCACAAATCCAATCTCTTCTTGAAGTTGTTCTAAATCAGTTTCTTTTTTTGAACCTTTCTTAAGGAAAAAATCCTCTACGACATTTGGAAAGAAAATATAACTTAGAACATTCTCTTCTCTCTGTGAAAAATCCTTTATTTTATTTTCTTTACAAAAAGATCTTAACTTGGATTTAGCTGAATCTAAATCCTCTTGAATTTGTTCATCTTGCTTAACTTTTTTGGCAAGATCAGAAAGATTCTTATTTATTTTGCCAGGAACTTTACCGTATTTTCCTAATATCAAGTTTACTGTTTCAATATTTAGATGTTTATATCGTTCATCATCAAGAACATTGAACAATGCCTGAGCACCAACTATTTGCGAACTAGGAGTGACTAAGGGAACAAAACCTAAGTCTTGCCTCACTCTTGGTATTTCATTTAATACTTCTTCAAATCTATCATCAGCATCCATTTCTCTTAATTGTGATTCTAAATTTGAAAGCATCCCCCCAGGAACTTGATTAATTAACATGCTCGCATCAACACCTTTAAGTGATCCTTCATACAATTCATATTTTTTTCTTATTTTTTTAAAATGAGATGATAATTCTGGAAATAGATTTTTGTCGATAGCTGAAAAAATCTTTGTATCATCAAACATCGAGACAATAGTTTCTGTTGCAGTGTGTCCGTAAGTCATACTCATAGATGAAATAGAAGTATCAATATTATCAATGCCAGCTTCTATAGCTTTCATATTAGTTGCGGTTGAAAATCCTGTTGTTGCATGCGTTTGCATATGTATTGGAACAGAAATGTTTTGTTTCAGTTCGGAAACTAATTCAAACGCTGCATTTGGTTTTAACAATCCAGCCATGTCTTTAATGGCAACTGAATCCGCGCCAGCATCTTCAATTTGTTTTGCCAAATCCAACCAACTTTTTAATGTATGAACAGGTGATAATGTATAAGCCATTGCCCCTTGAGCATGCTTACCATTTTTTTTAACTTCTTTGATGGTTAATTCAATGTTTGAGAAATCATTCAATGCATCAAATGTTCTAAATACATCAATGCCATTTTTGGATGCTTTTTCAACAAATGCTTTAACTATCTCATCAGAATATGGTTTATATCCAACAAGATTTTTGCCTCTTATAAGCATTTGAAGTTTTGTTTTTTTGAAAATTTTCTTGAGTTCCCTGAGTCTGTGCCAAGGATTTTCATTTAAATATCTTAAACAAGAATCGTAAGTCGCCCCTCCCCACATTTCGACAGACCAATAACCAACTTGATCCATTTTTTTTGCAACCTCGAGCATATCATCGAGTCTCATTCTTGTTGCAATTAACGACTGTTGGCCGTCTCTTAAAACTAATTCTGTTAAACCAACTTTTCTTTTGTTTTTATTCAAGGCAAAAAATGCTATTTTTTAAATTATATATAAAAATGCATCCTTTTTTCAGTTCATCATTTCAGCCTTTTGTTCATAGAGGTAATTCTGTCAATTTTACTGAAAATACTCTTGAAGCCTTTCAAGATGCCGTTAATTTAGGTTACAAGTACATTGAAACTGATTTAAGAATGACCAAGGATGGAGAAATTGTAACGTTTCATGATGAGAGTATTTATAGAGTCTCGGGTGAACATAAAAATATATGCGATCTTACTTATGCAGAGTTAAGAAATATTCCACTAAAAAGAGGCGGTCATATTCCAAAGTTAACTGAAGTAATGGAACAATTCCCTAACACAAAGTTTAATGTAGATCTAAAAATTAAAGGTCTTGTTAACAAAGTTGCAAAAATTATTGATAGTCATAATGCTTATAACAGAATATGCATTGCTTCATTTGATACAAAAAGATTAAGGGCATTTAAGAAGATAAGAAATCAAGCTTGTATTTCAATGGGGATTCTAGATGTTGTCTTTTTAAAATTATTTAAATACCTTATTAATTCTGTTGACTGTATTCAAATTCCTCTTCATTGGAAAGGGATTAAGATTCTAGATAATAATCTAATAAAAACTGCTCATTCAAAGGATCTAAAAGTTCATGTTTGGACTATTAATTCCCAAGAAACAATGGAGACTTTAATTGGCATGAAAGTTGATGGAATAATGACTGATGATGCAGAGTTGCTTAAAAATGTATGCTTGAAATCAAATTTATTTTGATTTCGGTACTAGAAATAAAACGATCAGTCCAGGTATAAAAAGAACAAGGAGACTGAAAATTCCGTTTCTTGGATCACCAGTCAAGTAAGCAACCCATCCAACCAAGGCGGGTCCGAAAACAACAGCGCTTTTTCCTACGAAATTATAGAAACCAAAAAACTCTGCTACTTTATCTGGAGGAACCATTTTGCTAAATATTGCTCTACTAACAGACTGAACTCCACCCTGAACCAAACCAATTGCGACAGCTAAGGTATAAAAATCTCTAGCTGTTTCCATAAAGTAAGAATTGATAGTGATCAATATGTAGGCAAAAATACCAATAGTCAAAAATAAAAATTGTCCGTAACGTTCTGCGAGATATCCGTAAATTATTGCTGAAGGGAAAGCAATAAATTGGACTACTATTAAGGCAGTAATCATTGTTGAAGCTTCCAGACCAATATCTGATCCATAAGCAACTGACATCCGAGTAATCGTATCTACGCCGTCAATATACAACCAGTAAGCAATTAAGAAAATTGAAATATTTTTATACTTTGAAATATTAGAAATTGTATTAACGAGTTCTTTAAAAGAGGAACTTATTAAACGATCCGTTTTGGTAGGTGGTTTTTGTTCTTGGACATTAAAAAAAAGAGGAATCGTAAAAATAAACCACCATATTGATACGGTAAGGAAACTTATCAATATAGCTTGAACTTCATTTTCGAATCCAAACCAAGCGGGATACAAATAAAATAAAACATTAAATACAAAGAGTATTCCTCCTCCCAAGTAACCTAGGCCATAACCAAAACCTGAAATGATATTTCTTTTTTTCTCATCGCTTACATCAACAATCAATGAATCATAAAAAATATTAGATCCAGACCCTCCCAATAAAGAAATACCGAACAATATTGAAGCAGTAATCCAGTATCCGCTAGGGATAAAGAAGAAAGAACCGGTTGCTATTATTCCCAAGAGAGCAAAGAAAACTAGAAAGTTTTTTTTTGCGCCTGCCTTATCTGCAATTGTTCCTAGAATTGGAGCCATCAAAACGATACAAAATCCTGCTATTGAATTTGTAGTTCCTAGTACTGCTGAGCTTGAAGGTCCATCAAGTTCTGCCGCCCAATAAGACTTAAAAAAAATCGGAAAGAAACCTGCAACTACTGTTGTCCAAAAAGCGCTATTAGCCCAATCGTATAATGCCCATGAAAATCTTTCTTTATTTAATAGGTATCTCAACATAAAATGGGCTTGCAAAAAATCTGTCGAGAATTAGTATGTCACAAAATATGAAAGACTCTGAAATAGTAAGAAATTTAGTTGTTTTCTTTGGTTTAATTGCCATCTTGGGAATACTTTCAGGGATACTTGGTCTTTATATTCAAAATTCTGAATTCAGGGATAATGTTGAAGCTGAATATCGAGAGAATTTAGATAAATAGTAATTATTTGTTAAAAACTAACCTCTCGCTAGATCTTCTTTCTGGATGAAGCTCTCCATCTTCAAGCAAAACATTACCATTCACTATAGTTGAGTTTACTTTTGAACTTAATTCCCAACCTTCAAAAGGAGTCCAGCCACACTTAGATTTTTGTTCTTCGTTTGTAACTGTGTGTTTTATTCCAGTTTCAAAAACGACCAAATCTGCAAAATATCCTTCCCTTACATGCCCTCTATCGACTATTTTAAATCTATCAGCAGTGTTGTGAGATGCAAATTTAATTACCTCTTCAATTGTAAAAATGCCCTTATTAGCTAATTCGAGCATTAATTGAAAACTATGTTGAATTAATGGTATTCCAGCAGGAGCTTCTGAATATGGTAAAGATTTTTCATCTCTGGTATGAGGAGCATGATCTGTTGCAATAATATCAATTTGATTATTCTTTAATGCCTGTCTCAATGCTTCTCTGTTGTTAGGAGCCTTAATTGAAGGATTACATTTGATGAAATTTCCCCATTCATCATAATCATCAGAAGTAAAAATAAGATGATGAATACAAGCTTCTGTCGTAATCTTTTTATCTTTGGTTGGTTTGGCTTCAAAGAGTTCAATTTCTCTTTCAGTAGTAAGATGAAGGACGTGTAAATCCGCTGAGTATTTTTTGGCCAAACTTGTTGCTTTTTCAGAGGATATATAACAAGCCAACTCATCTCTGATAAGTGCATGATCAGGAGGAGATAACTTACCGTTACGCTGAGCTGAAATTTTTTCTAAATTATTTTCTATCGTTTTATTATCCTCACAATGAGTGACAATTAATATTGGCGATTCTTTGAAGATTAGATCCAAAGCATTATCATCATTAACTAATAGATCTCCTGTTGATGACCCCATAAAAATTTTTAATCCGCAAATATCTTTAGGGTTAGCTTTTTTAATTTCATCAATATTATCCGGTGTAGCTCCTAGATAAAAAGAGTAATTCGTCCAGCTTTTTTCTTTAGCTAATTGAAATCTTTCCTCTAATAAATCTAAAGAAGTGCTTGCTGGAGATACATTTGGCATATCCATGGTCGAAGTAATACCACCGTATAGCGCAGCTAATGATTCTGTTTTAATTTCCCCTTTTTTTGTTAATCCTGGCTCTCTAAAATGAACTTGATCGTCAATTACTCCGGGTGCAACATTTTTCCCATTAACGTCAATTTCTTTGTTAGCTTTCTCGGTAATCGCGGAGGAAATTTTTTCTATTCTTTTATCTTTAATAGCAATATCAACTTGTGATATTGAATTTTCATTAATCAAGTTACAGTTTCTTAGGACTAGGTCAAAGTTAGGCATGTTTAGATTTTACGAATAATAATACATCCATAGTTTATCCCAGAACCTATTTCAAAAGTACATTCAATATCTTCAAGAACATCTTTTACTATATTTATCATCTTTTGGCTGTTGCCACAGATTATAAGAATGGGCATATTCTCTTGGTTAAGATATAAAAAATTTTCAACCTTTAAAGGAACATCGTGGTGACGAAACCCATGCAGATCTAATTTTAGATTAGTCATCTTTATTAAATATTGAAATCTCTATTCCGTCTGGCTGAGTCTTCGAATATTCTCTCATTGTTGATATAAATTTACTTTCAAAAGTTGATGAATTTCTTACATATGATAAATAATCTTCCATATTGAATAAGACAACGTTATCGGCAAATATTACAGCCTTATCATTAAGTAATCCTTGTCTTTGTATAGTTTTTAAATCAGATAAATATTCATCTTTCCAATGATCTAAAAACACAAAATCATATTTTTCTTGTAACGATGGGATAATATCCTTAGCCTTACCTTTCATAGGCTTCCATCGATGGCTGAGGCCTGAGTGAGATACAATTTTTTGAGATATTTCAAAATATTTATTACTAGCTTCTATAGAAGTTAACTTCGAGCTTTCATGGAGATTTCTTAAAATCCTAATCGATGAATATCCCAAATAGACTCCCAGCTCTAAACAATTTTCTGGATTTTTTTCTCTAATTGCTTTTTCAAGCAAAAGGCCTTTTTCATCACCAATGTTCATCAAAAAAGCTTCATTCCAAGCGTAGTAATCTATCGTATCTAAAATAGCTTGTGGGTTATTTTTATTAGCGCTTTTTAAGGCAAGATTTTCAACGATATCGACCTTAAATTTTTTTACTCCAAAATAAGAAGCAACGTAATCAATGATTTCATTAATTATAATTTTTGTTAGATCTAACAATCGATAAAGATTTTTCATTGAATAAAGAATTAATTAAAAATTATAGATAGTGAGTCTATAATAGCCACCCTATTGGTGTTTATGAAAAATAATATTTTATTAATCCTTTTAAGTTTGTTTTTTTCCTTTGGATTGATGGCAAACGATTCAAACGATGATTCAACAAAAGAGGAAACTAAAGAAGAGTCTAAAGAAGATGATCGAGAACTAATCTCACAATTTGTTGAAGAATTTATCACCTATGAGGGCTTGTTAAAAAGCTATCAAGATCCAGAAAATGGAAATACTTACTTAGAATTAAGTGATGAAGATATCTCAAAAGAATTTATTTATTTTGCTCATATTATTAATGGGACTGTAGAAGCTGGTCTTTTTAAAGGGAGCCATATAGATCAAGCAGTTATTAAATTTGAAAAACAATTTAATAGCTTAAATCTCGTTAGGGTAAACACAGAATTTTATTTTGACCCTAATTCGGAACTCAGTAGGCAATCTCAATCTAACATAAGCGATTCGGTTATTGAAAATTTTGAAATTACTCATAAGAATGAGGATGAAAATACTTATCTTATTGATATCACCAAATTATTGAAAAGTGATAATTTAACCAAGTTAAAATCTGAGCCAAGAGATTACGAGTCAGATAATTTTGGTGTTGGATCTTTATCAAGATCTAAAACCGCCATCTCCAAAATTTATAACTATCCGAATAATACCGATTTTGAGGTCGATTATGTTTTTTCAAATCCTGCAAGTTATGAATCATTAAGAAATACTTCGGTAAAATTAAGATATACATTTCTTGAAATGCCTCAAGATAATGGTTTTGAGATACGTTTTGAAGATCCAAGAATAGGTTATTTTACAGATAGAGTAACGGATTTAAGTTCAACAGAAATTACTCCTTATAGAGATTTGGTTCAGAAATGGAATCTTCAAAAACAAAACCCTGATGCTGCTAAATCAAAGCCAATCAAACCTATCAAATTTTGGTTAGAAAATACTACTCCTAATGAATTAAGACCTCTGATAAAAAATGCTGTGCTTGCATGGAACATAGCTTTTGAAAAAGCTGGTTTTATTGATGCTATCGAAGTTTATGTTCAACCAGATGATGCTGACTGGGATGCTGGTGATATTAGATACAACGTATTGAGGTGGACTTCATCTCCCAACCCACCGTTTGGAGGTTATGGTCCTAGTTTTTCTAACCCTAGAACTGGAGAAATTTTATCTGCGGATATTATGTTGGAATGGATTTTTCTAACCAATAGAATGAGATACGAAGATATATTTCTTTCATCTGAAATTTCATCTGAACGATGTAATTTTTCATCGATGAGAAACGAACAAAGAATTTTTGGTAATTTAGTCGCTAATTCAATGAACTTCTCTCTTGAAGATACTGATAAATTATTTGAGGAAGAATTAACTATGTTAATACTTCATGAAGTTGGCCATACCCTTGGACTTAACCATAATATGGGAGCAACGACTCTTCACAATAATAAAGATGTTCACAATCCAGAAATAACATACAAAGAAGGACTATCTGCATCAGTTATGGATTATCATGCAATCAACATAGCGCCTCCAGGCGTAGAACAAGGACAGTTCTCTGATATTAAGCCTGGTCTTTATGATCAATGGGCAATCGAGTTTGCCTATACTCCAAATCTATCCGAGGAGGAAATACAGAAAATATTAAACAGGTCTCAAGAAAAAGGTCATTTTTTTGGCAATGACGCTGATGATATGAGATCGCCTGGCAGAGGCATTGATCCAAGAGTAAACATAGGAGATATGAGTGATGATCCTGTTGAATATGCCATCGGAAGATACAAGCTTGTTCAGGAAATAATGCCAGACATAGTCGAAAAAATTAAATCTAAATCAGACACTTGGGAATCTGTCTATCAATCTTATTTCATATTAATGAGACAAATTATGACCAGTATGGATGTCGTATCCAGGCAGATTGGGGGTGTCTATGTCACTCGTCATCCTTCGAATACAAAATCGGTAAAAAAACCTTATGAAGCCGTTCCTTATAGAACCCAAAAAAAAGCTATGGAAACGCTAAATAAATATGCTTTTAACAGCGAAGGATTAAAACCTCTTGAATCTGTTGCAGCTTTCATGCAACGAGAAAGAAGAGGATTTGATTTTTATGATGAGAATGAAGATCCTAAATTTCATGATTACATTCTTTCAGGACACAAAAGAATTCTTAATCATTTAACTAATAAAGATGTATTGAGAAGAATTACGGATTCCTCTTTTTATGGAAATGACTATAACGTTTCAGAGATGATGGGCGACTTAACAAAAGGAATCTTTCCAAGAGAAAAAATGAAAGAAATAGATACCATTACCCAGAATCTCCAAGCAACTTATGTTAGTAAACTTATATCCATCACTAATCTGAAAAAATACGATGAGGTTGCTCAATCGGCAGCATTTGGTGAGCTACTAAAAATTCAAAAGCTGCTCAGAAGGCAATCGTCTAATGATGAGACTAAAAATCACAAAAAGAGACTTAGTCTTCAAATAGATAAAAAACTAATAGCTTAAACTTATAAACCCTTCAAAAACTTTTCGAAGTTTTCATTGACTGTGTCAGGTGCTTCTTGTTGGGTCCAATGGCCCACACCATCTATAAATTTAACGATTCGTAAATCTTCATATAAGTCGCTTCTCTTCTCTAGCATTTCTTTTGCCATCGATTCAGCAGTTGGGCCATGAAATGCTCCTTTCCCTGCTCCATCTTCAATAGAATTTTTTAGAAAAAATGCAACTGGATCTAAAGTTCCAGAAATAAAACAAGAAGGTTGAGATATTTTTGCAGTTTCTAACTCAACTAATTCTTCATAATCAATAGTTTGAGCACGATATCTATTGAGAGGGCCTCTCATTCCAGAGTTTTCAAATTCTTTTACAAAGAACATTAATTCTTCCTTGTTGATCCAATCTGGGTAATCATCAAATGCAGGCAGACAATCCAAAAATTTCGAATATACGTTTTTTTGATATTTGGGATTATCAGCATTTTCAGCTAAGAAAGACATGCCTCTTCCGTCGCTTGAGAAATATGTAAGCTCTAAAGCATTTTTTAAATCCTTTTCAAATTCTTCTTCAGCAACCCCTTCTTCTTGAAAATATAGTTGATAGAAAAATTTCCCTTTGTACAGCATTTTCCATAAATCAATGGAGGACATTGGTCCTCTGCCTGTGTAGGGAACTGATAATGCACCTACAGCAGAAATTTTATCAGGGTAAAGAGCCGCAGTATTCCAGACTATTGGTGCACCCCAGTCATGGCCAAATAGAATTGCATCAGAGTATCCAAGATCTTCTATTACTGAAATGATATCCGAAGTTAAATTTTTCATCGAATATTCAGCAATTTCGTAAGGCTTATCAGATTGGCCATATCCTCTGACATCAATTGCGGCAACTTTATAACCTAGCGATGCTAGAAAAGGTATTTGATGTCTCCAGCTATACCAACTTTCAGGCCATCCGTGAACCAAAACAATTAAAGGACCCTCACCTTCAATTGCTGCGCCTATTTTTAATCCATTTCCATTAAGATGTTTATATTCCATATGTATAATTAGATCATGGAAAACCTAAAAGTAGCAATTATCCCTGTCACTCCTTTAATGCAAAATAGCTGTGTTATTTGGAATGAAAATACTAAAAATGCAGCGGTCACAGATCCAGGCGGCGATTTAGATAAAATTAATGATTTTTTATCAAAAAATAATTTGAACCTAGTAAAAATCTTTATTACTCATGGGCACTTAGATCATGCTGGAGGTGCTTTTAATTTATCTCAAGAACATGATGTAAAAATAGAAGGACCTCATCCTGATGATGAATTTTTAATTTCGGGTTTAGAAGATCAAGGCAAAATGTATGGTGTGCCTGGAACAAAAAATTTTCTGCCTGATAGATGGTTAGATGATGGGGATAAGATTGAATTAGATGGAATTTCTTTTGATGTGTATCACTGTCCAGGTCATACTCCTGGCCACGTTGTATTTCACCAAGCTGATGCAAAAATTGCTATCGTTGGTGATGTACTATTTCAAGGTTCTATAGGACGAACTGATCTGCCAAGGGGAAACACTCAGAGCCTTATAGACTCTATTAGAAATAAACTTTGGAAGTTAGATGATGATACTACTTTTGTACCAGGACATGGTCCTTTATCAACATTTGGTCAAGAAAAGAAAACTAACCCTTATGTTGCTGATCAGTTATTCAAAGATTAATTACATCTCTTCATATACAGCTTTTTCCATTACTTCTAGTAAACCTTTACATTTTTCATCGTAATGCGGTGATAATTGCATCATTACAGTACCGGCAATTTTTGATTGTGGATCAATCCAAAAATAAGTATTAAAAATACCTGACCATGATAAAGATCCTTTTTTTCTTCTCTCAGGTATATCCTCTTCGTTAATCAAAAATCCGTATCCCCATTTTTTCTTTATCTCCGGAAACCATTCGTTTCCATGAATCAAAACAGGATTAAAAGTAGGTTGATAGGAATAATTTAAATCGCCAATTTGATTTGTAGTCATAAGAGAAGTAAGTGAATCAGATAAAAGTGGATTTGTATCTGAAAGGAAAATTCTCATAAATTTACAATAGTCAGATGGATTAGAAAGAATTCCACCGCCACCACTAAAAAATGACTGAACAGAGTCATCAAAAAGACCGGTGGAATGAATAAAATTTCCATTATCCATAAGATGCATTTCTGCCAATCTATCTTTTCCTAAAAAGTCAGGATCGAAAGAAGTATCGTTCATTCCAAGAGGATCAAAAACAAATTCCCTGCAAATCTCTTCTAAATTTTTACTTAATAATTTTTCTAAAATGACTCCAACCCAATCAAGACCTACCCCATATTCCCATCTAGAGTCAGGATGATATGAAAGTGGAACATTAATAAATTTACCTTCTTTATCTGTGAGAGGAGCGATCTTTTCTTCTAAGATGAGGTGAGCAAGTAGAGGGTCATGAAAATCATATGCAAATCCTGAAGTATGAGCTAGCAAATGATGAAGTGTGATGTCCTTATTAGCTTTTTCATAAATAACTTTTCCATCTTGAAGTTTTCCTACCTCTAAATCTTTTAGATCTGAATGAAAATTATGAACAGGTTTATTTAAATCAATCAGTCCAAGTTCAACACACTTTAGTGCTGCAAAGGTAACAATAGGCTTTGTCATCGATGCAATTCTGTAAATAGTACTGTTTGAAGGCGGTTTATCTTCTCCTTCGAGTTGATTGCCATAGTGCTCATGTAATACTGTTTCGTGCTCATTGGTAACAGCGAATGAAGCAAAAGGTATGTTTTCTTGATCTATTTTCTCTATTATTTTGTTTTGGATATTCATATTATTCTGTGGAGCGGGCAGCGGGAATCGAACCCGCATCGTCAGCTTGGAAGGCTGAAGTAATAGCCATTATACCATGCCCGCTTTTTATGAAATTTGATTATACACGTTCTAATAAAACTATAATTCAACTTCTCAAGAGTATGAAAAAAGGTTTTAATAAGGGTTAAATGGAGTTAAATATGAAATATGTAATTAGTTTTTTAATTGTATTCTTAATATCCTGTTCTACATCAACATCAGATGAACCTAACGTGTCCCATGATTCTGATGAATGGCAAATTTGGGCCTACAGCAAGGCTGCACCAGATTTTATAGGAGAATTTGCAACAATTGTTGGAGGAGACGGAAAAGTGTTACGAGAAGGATCTAATGGATGGACCTGCACCGCTACATTAGAAATGCCTGAAGGAGGATTTGAAACTCCTCAACATGGAAATACCCTTTGTGCTGATGAAGAAGGTTTTAAGTGGGCTGAAGCTTACATGACTGGTGGTAAACCTAACATGAAAAGAGATGCTTACATTTGGATGCTAAATGGTGATATGGGTGAGGATAATATGAATTCAAGCTTCTATGGAGGAGATCACGATAAAGCTAAAATGATGGGACACTTTATCGAGTCAGGGCCTCACTTAATGTTGATGCCGAAAGATACAAAAACTATAGAAAATTTCCCTACAGAATTCACTACAGGAGCGCCGTACCAGATGTTTAAGGGAACTCCTTATGCTCACTTAATGATCCCTGTAGAAGGTTACTATGAGTTTCAACCGGATTCTAATCCTCTAAACTAAATAAAAGTTTTAAAAAAAGGAGATTTAAAAATCTCCTTTTTTTTATGCAATAAATAAATTTAAAGTTCTTTCAATAAACCAATAACTGCTTATGCCTCCTATCGCAAAAGCAGATATTATTTTAAATTCATTTCGTAGATTTATTTTTGAAAAAAGAAAAATCAAAGAAAAAATTATCGGTAACAAACTCAGCTGGGCTAATTCAATACCTACATTAAACAGCAATAAAGTTTGAAATAAGCTTTGCCCAGAAAATCCAATTTCCATTAAAGCGCCAGCAAATCCAAACCCATGAATCAATCCAAATCCAAAAGGTATATGCCAAGGAATTTTTCTTAAATCTTTTTTATCTAAAATCTCAT
The DNA here is from genome assembly GCA_902578495.1 of uncultured SAR86 cluster bacterium. Taxonomy (GTDB): domain Bacteria; phylum Pseudomonadota; class Gammaproteobacteria; order Magnimaribacterales; family AG-339-G14; genus CACNYO01. The sequence goes on along the minus strand of CACHCY010000006.1, from coordinate 18,476 downwards.
AGGCTAGGTAAATTATTGTCAAAGCAATCACTGCTTCGGTTGCAGTTTGAGGTAATCTAACTACGCCCAGAGAAGACAAGGCCAAAGTAATGCTATGAGCAACCGTAAAGGATGTAATTGTTTTTATTAAATTAAACCAACCGCTAATTAGAAAGACTAAGCCAAATACAAATAAGATATGATCATACCCTCCCAACAGATGTTCAAATCCCATGAATAAATATGAAAAGTTAGAGTATTCAACTTCATTTGGTATTACTAAGTCTGTATTTTCCGAAGTAATGTAGTCTTGAAAGATTTCATCGTTAATAAATCTAATTGTTACCATCACATCTGTCATAAATGACATATTAGTGACATTCAAAGTGGATCCTTTAAGAGGTTCTGCACAATTTAATTCAATTATTTCTAATAAATATTTTCCACTTCTTTTTGGAAATAAATCATCTTCAGATGAGCAAAATTCAGGAAAATTTATCCTTGATTTAGAAGATTGATTTAAGGGAAATTTCCAGTTAACTAAATAGTCAGAGTCGGAAATTTGGGTAATTTCAAGTTGTGCAGGTGTAAATTCATGAGAACCTACTTCAAAGCTCGCAAAAACCAATAAAAAAAAATAAAGAACTAATTTACTCAAAACTATATTTTTTGCTTAAAGATACGTCGTAAGATTTTATTAAATCCTCTGTATACTTTTTTAAGACTTCATCCTTTTTTACTAATAAATAAGTATCTAAAAGTTTATCTTTGATGGAATTAAACTCAGGCAAATAAGAATCTTCAATGTTAGATACATTTACTATATGCCACCCATAAATTGATTCAATAATTAGATCTTTTTTGAGGGTTGTTAATTCATCTAATGAAGCAGCAAATTTATCTCCAAAATCTCTCTGTATTTGTCTTATGGTTTTATCTGAAAAATTTCTTCCTAACAAAAATGGGTCGCTCTTTATATTTTTATCTATAAGATATTGTCTTACTTTCTTTAATGAGCGAGACTCTTTAGAGAAAAAGATATGGTTAAAACTTAACCTTTTAGGAATTCTAAATTCACCTTTATTCTCATCAAAAAATTTTTTTAACTCATTATCATTCGGGATTTTCACACCTTCTTCTTGTTTCAAAAAACCTAATTTTTGAACAAGTCTTCTTTTAACAATAATATCTCCTCTATCTAAATTTAGTTTCAAAGCTTCTCGATATAAAACTTCGTTTTGTATAAAGTTTTCTATAATGGTCTTTAGTTCTTCTTCACTTGGGGGTCTTTGCATTTGATCGTTCCAAGTAGCTACCAGAAAATCAATGTCGCTATCGCTAACGTAAATCATATTTTCATTATCATTGTTTAGAAACCAATCAAACAAGTACAGAAATAAAGCTATTGATAAAAATATTAGAATTTTTTTTGACATTTTATTTTGGTGCTAATTCTAGATCATCTCTAATATGCTTGGCAGCAATAAAATAATGAGTGGCAGACCATACAGTTGAAATAGGAATTATGATAAGTAACGCATAGCGTATAGACTCTATTCCGTAAGTTGGATTAATCATATCACTGACAAAGCCAATAACCATTGGACCAAATCCTAAACCAATGAAATTAAGAATAAAGAATAATATCGCAGAGGACATTGCCCTCATTCTTAATCCAACCAACGAGTGAGTTATTGCTAAATTTGGAGCTAAATAAGCATTGAATAGCATGCCTGTGATAAAAGTAGTCATCAAAGCTAAGTAAGTTTGATCTGTTAAATATATAAATAAAGTAAAGGGAAGATAGATAAGTGTAGTTATCGCAGGCACCCATTGATACCATCTAGGGTCTTGCTTACCTAATTTATCTGAGAGATACCCACCCATAAAGGTTCCTACTCCACCTGCAACAGAACTTAATGCTAACCAAGTTCCCAGTTCCCCCGTCTCAATATCATGCAATCTTAAGAATAATGAGGGAAGGAAATTCCCTGCCCCGTAGGAAACAAAGGCATGAATCCCGCAAGCTATAGAAAGGTGTCTGAATGATTTTCTTGACCATAGATGCTTGAGTGTCTCTTTGAGCTTTGGAGCACTTCCATCGTCAACTTTTTCTTCAGCCATACCTCTATCAGGCTCAGCTACAGCTAATTTCAAGAAAATAGCTAAAGCTATCCCCGGAAGTCCAACAACAAGGAATGCTGTCCGCCATCCATAGAATTCATTTATCCAACCGCCTAAAAGAAAACCAAATAATATTCCAATATTAATACCGGTTGAGTAAATCGCTAAAGCTGTTGCTCTTTGCTCCTGATTAAAAATATCAGAGACCATAGCATGCGCTGGAGGGCTACCGCCAGCTTCTCCAATAGCAACACCAATTCTTGCTAGCAATAGATGAATAAAATTTTGAGCAAACCCACTTACAGCCGTCATCGAACTCCAAATGGTTAAAGAAATGGCTATGACATCTCTTCTTATCCAAGTATCGGCTAATTTTGCTAACGGAATACCGAAAGAAACATAAAATATTGCAAAAGAAAAACCAGACAAAAGTCCAAGCTGAGTATCAGATAAACCCATTTCTGCCTTGATAGATTCTTGAAGAATGACTAGAAGCTGTCTATCAATGAAGTTAAAACTGTAAACGGTAGTTAGAACTCCTAGGACAAAGTAACCGTATGATTTATTCTCATACAGCCTAGACGACAGGTAACTCATAAATTATTTTTTATAACCACTTTTCCAACTAATTTTCTTTCAGATAAATATTCCAAGGCATCTTTTGCATCAGTTAGATTAAATTCTTTACATATATATGGCTTAAAATTTCCCGTCTCTGCAAGTTCATGGATAATTTTTTTCGTTTCTGCACCCTTTTCAGGATCTCGAATACCGTATTCACCGGCTCTAACGCCAATTACGGAAAAACCTTTTATCAGAGCTATATTTACTGGCAGGCTAGGCAATCTTCCGCTCGTGAAACCAACAATTAATAATCTTCCATTCCAATTTATACAACGAATGGACTCGTCAAAAACATCTCCCCCTACTGGATCGTAGATAACATCAGCTCCTTTTCCATCGGTTAAATCTTTAACTTCTTCTCTAAAAGCAGTAGATCCATCTTTCAAAGTATTTAAGACATGATCTGCCCCCCAAGATTTAACAATTTCAAGTTTCTTATCAGATGTTCCTGTTGCGATTACCGTATTGCCAAACATTTTTGCAAGTTGAACAGCTGCCATACCTACTCCACCTGAAGAACCATGAATAAGAACAACATCATCAGGTTTCATTTCCCCTCTCCTAATTAATGAGACGTATGCAGTAGTGTAGGCAGTAGCGAATGCAGCTGCTTCTGCCATATTTAAAGCGCTAGGTTTCTTTGTTATTTTGGATGCAGGTAAAACAATATAGTTAGCCATTGCTCCATGACCCCAGCCGCCAAACATTACTTCATCACCAGTTTGCAACTCTTTTGCATCCGGACCAACAGATTCTATGATTCCAGAACCTTCCATACCTAAAAAAAATGGTAATTCTGGTTTTCTTTGATATTTACCTTGGGACATCAACCAATCAGGAAAATTTAATGAAGCGTGTGATATTTTTATTTTTACTAAATCTTTTTCAATTTGTGGTAACTCTAAAGTTCCCAAATTAATTCCAGACATATCTTCGGATAAATATTGACAGAGCAGTCCTTGAGCTTGAAGAGACACTGTTAGAATCTACCTATTATTTGCCTGCTTCTTTTTAAATCAGCCATTCTAAGGACAAAAGCTGTACCGATTGTTATTAGAAAGCAGAAGATTTGAGCAATTGAAATTCCCATAAAGAAAAAAGCTATAAACTGGGTAATTGCGAATGAAGTTATCACAATATAAATAGGCCACAAAGTTGAAGTTGGATTTTTTCCCGCAAAAAATCTGTAAATGAAATAACAAATTGTAAGATAAAGAGAAGGAATGATTGTTCGTAATCTCCATTCGTACATTTCCTCCTCAGTAAAACCCGCGCCAGGAAAAACGCTAAATAAATTAGGATCGATAATAAAAAAAAGAGAGAGTGTTGCAAAAAACACAAATAAGACAATCAAAATAACTTTTGTTGTTAAGTCCATTTCTCCCTCTGAATGTTAAAATTATAACAATTAACTTACAAAAATTATGAATCCTTTTACTATTGCTAAAGACATTAAAAATATAGAAAAAATGCTAAAACCTGCTTTAGAAAAATATATTCAAAGCGCTGGTTTTGCAAAAAGTGATGAAATTAATGAAATTCTCAAAAAGATTTCTGAACTGGAAAAGAGAATAGAGAATCTGGAAGAAAAACTATAAAAGTTTAGGAATTACAGCTTTCCTATCTTTAGGATAATCTTCAAAGTTTTCTTTATACCACTTGTGGTTGGCAACAGCTCTTGGTAGTAAATTAGCTACGGTCCAGAAAAAAAATACAAAACCGGCTGTGCTAAATGTCATTATTGCCCAACCCAACCATTCTATAAACTCACCTAAATAATTCGGACAGGATACATATTTATACATGAAGCCTTTCGGCACTTGATATCCTTCATTTTTCTTTCTTAGAGAAAACAAAATTTCATCTGATTTAATATTTATGAACATTCCAGTAAAAAAAAGACTAAGACCCAAGAAAAAAGGAACAGAAATAAAATGGCTAGATGCATAGTCTGATATATAAAACAGCCAAGATCCTTGGATGTAAACATTAACGAAATTAAATAGAAATGCAGATAGAGCTATAGTCACTGGCATGCTCTTATTTTTTATTCTTGCTCTAATTGGCCAAATGAAACTTCTATTAAAGTAATGAATCATAAATAAGATGGATGCAAAAATTGAAAAATTTGAACTATTTGAAAAATTCAATATCAAGAAAATTAACATTAAATAGAAAGCTGGAGATTCCATAAGGATCCAGCCCCATCGAGAACTTATTTCAAAGCCCCACCCTTTTTCTTGATGTCTGCCATAAGGCGCTGTCTGGAAAAATAAATAAATAAATACTGACAGGCCTACCAAGCTCCAAACCAGCATTACTAATTGATGAGTAGTCATTTTTTGCTTGGAAAAAGCATTAAAGAGGAAGTTTTTTTCATATAGTCTGCATAATCAGGTCTATTTTCTAAGCTTCTGTTATCCATCATTGGAATAGATGCAAACATAAACATCAATAACATTGCTATAGGGCAAATCAAAAGAAGAATAGAGCCATTAGAGCCGATTAATCCAAAAGCACATAATCCAAACCAAAAACCCACTTCACCAAGGTAGTTTGGATGACGAGAATATTTCCATAAACCCTCATTCATGGTCTTTCCTTTATTCTCAATATTCGCTTTAAAAATATGCATTTGTTCATCGGATATCTGTTCAAGCAAAACCATGGAGAGAGTAAAAAAACATATTAAATAATCAAGTGAACTTACATCTGCTGAGTTTTCAATAAAATAAAAATACAAAGGAAACAGACACAAATTTACAATCAAAGTAGGAAAAAGATGAATGCCAAAAAGATTTATAAACCACTTGAAGGATCCAAAAGTTTCATACAAATTTACATATCTAAAATCTTCTTTGGATAAACCTGGCCAAGTGCGTAACCAATTATGAGTCAATCTGAATGCCCAATAACAGACCGGGATACCTACCAGAAAAATACGTTCTAGGTTAATCCCATTTTCATCAGATAAAGCAACGAAAAAGTAAATAGGAACTGGCGCTACAGACCAATAAGGATCATACAAGCTAGAATTAGAATAAAAGGTACTAAATAAAAAAATTACTAAAGTGCTAACAACATGCGCAATGACGATATCAACCCATAAATGTAATCCAAATGCATCGGTAGCACTTAAACTAACTGCTGCAGCTGCAAGGCTAAGCGAATAACAAAAAATACATAAAATATGATGGGACTTCATAATTAAGGATTACTTTTGCGGATTAAACTTAACTGGTACGTCTTGGATGGAGTTTACAAAATTATTTGGAGTTAAAATCATTTCTCCGTCCTGTTCCATTTCAGGAAACCTTGAGAATATTTTTTCATAGACAACTTCCAACTGCATGTTAGCCGTATGTTTACCTAGACATAAGTGACGTCCGTAACCAAAGGCAAGATGTTTTTTAGCATTCTCTCTAGTTACATCATATTTATCAGGATCAGTAAAAATTTCTGGATCTCTATTTGCAGCGCCGTACCATAATGAAACCTTTTCATTTGGTCCTATCTCTTGATCTCCAATCTGGGTATCGCTTTTAGTAGTTCTTCTCATGTACCTTACAGGAGATACCATTCGAATTGATTCATGAACCATATTTGGTAAAAGACTTTTATCATTCAAAACTAGGTTTTTTTGATCAGGATTTTCAGACAATAAATTCATCGTTCCGCTGATAGAATTTCTTGTCGTATCATTTCCTGCAAAAATAATTAACAACCAGGAACCATCTAAATATTCATTGGGTAGTTTTTCTCCTTCAACTTCAATGTTTGCAATCACAGACAAAAGATCATCTTTAGGATTCTTTCTTCTAGATTCAAGAATAGTCCTACCATAATCAAACATTTCTGCGACCATATTAGTAAACATTTCTACTAGAGCAGGATCAGGAGCTGCTTGAGTATGCTCTTCAGAAAATTCAATATCGCCTTTTTCTGCTGCTTGAGTTGCAGCAATAAGTTGGGCCATTTCAAGAAATTTCATCCATTCGATGATTTTAGGTCTATCTTCCTCAGGAACTCCTAGCATTTCACACAAAGTAAACATTGGGACTTCTGCAGAGACTGCCTCAACAAGATTACATCTTCCCAAAGGCGCAATTTGATCCAACAGCTGATCAACTTTAAGCTCTACTTTTTTTCTTAAATTAGATACGTACTTAGGATTAAAAAAAGCCATGTGTGGATTACGCATACTTAAATGCAACATACCATCTAGGCTGAGCATATGATCCATAGTCGATCTATATAAAGGTAAATCATCTTGTTGTTCAAAACCATGGGTAAGTGCAGTTCCACCAGCCAGTTGTGATGAAAAAATTTCCTGATTTTTTGATACAAACTCGATATCTTTATATTTTGTTAAAACCCAAAATCCAGGTTCAGAATCTTCTGGGCCAGTTTCATGAAAATATACCGGTGCGTTCTTTCTTAGGTTTTCAAAATGCTGATATGGTTCATCGCCCTTAGTGAAAAGCATAAGATCCGTTAAATCAAAATTTCTTTCAAAAGTAAATTTAAGATTGTATTTTGGAGAATTAATCTCTACGAAGGGTTGTTTGCTGCTATTTAATTCTAATGCCATGACTTATTTTACTACAAAAAAATGGCACGCCCGGAAGGATTCGAACCTCCGACACCCAAGTTCGTAGCCTGGTGCTCTATCCAACTGAGCTACGGGCGCCCGTTAAAAATCTAAGTATAAAGTAGAAAGGGTTAAGTAGTCTTCTCTAAAGATACTATCTCTTCTCGATGGACTGGAACTTGATTTGGTGCAGTAATTCCTAATCTAACTTGGCTGCCCTTGATTTCAAGAACAGTAATAGTTACATTCTCGCCGATCAATAACTTTTGATCTTTTTTTCTGCTTAAAACTAACATCTCCCCCCAGAAATATTGATAACTCTAATTTATTAGGAAAACTAATATTTTTCAAGATATTTATAATTCTATTAATTAGAATTTTTTATAACTCCATGCCAAGAGGAGGATCTGGAGGTAAGTCAGGGTCTAAAGAATAGGTTAAAGTTCTTAAACTTTTTACCAGATCTTGGTTAGATATATTTTCTTCAAAATCTTTCAGTTTTAATGGTTTACCAATCGTCACGGGAACATCAGTGCCCATTCTTCTTCTTACTTCTCTAAATAAAAGCGCAGATCTCAACATTAATCCAAAACGACTAGCTAAGTGAAATAAGTCAGAATTTTGACCTTGAAAATAAATAGGAACTATCGTTGCATCAGTTTGTTTAACAAGCCTAGAGGTGAATACTTTCCACTCACAATCAAAAGCAATTTTTTCGCTCATTTTCATCTTAGTTGACACACATCCACTTGGAAAAATAACAAGTGATCCTCCGTTCGAGAGAAATTCTCTAGAAAGTTTTCTAGTTTCTAAATTTGTCTTAAGAGCTTCTTTCGTTAATGCAAAATCAACTGGCAGAAGATATCCCTTAGTCTCAGGCGCTCTAAGCAGTAAGGAATGAGTTAGAACTTTAAAATCATCTCTTACAAGGCTCATTAACCAACAGATAACTAACCCATCCAATACTCCAAAAGGATGGTTGGCAACAACTACAAGCGGACCTTCTTTGGGTATCTGTTTTAAAGCTTCTTCAGAAAAATTTACATTCAAATTCAACTTCTTAACGCTTCCTTCCCAAAAATTTTTATATAACTCTGGAGATCTTTGATATTCGTTATAGAGTTTATAGAGCTCAGGTTGACCTGAAAGACTTTCAATAGCCCTAATGATTAACCTTTTTAGATAAGGATCATCCGGATCAGCGTAACTAAAATATTTTGAATCTATATATTCCATTTTAGTGATGGCGGAGAGAAAGGGATTCGAACCCTTGAAGGAGTTTCCCCCTTACCCGCTTTCCAAGCGAGCGCATTCGACCACTCTGCCATCTCTCCATTTATTTCAATTCGAAGCTGGCTATTCTATCTCCATGAAATGATCCAAGCCAAATCTTATTTTTATAAGGAAGCGCCACTGTAGCTGCACCCATTTGCCCTTTGGAAAAACTATAAACACCAAGCACGTCTAAATTTTCTAAAGCTAAATGATGTATCGTGAACGGTAAAGGGCATTGAATTATTGAGTAATCGCACTGTAAGCTCTCCAAACCAGAATAATCATGAGCAGCAACCCAAAGCCCAGTGTCAGTGACCAATAAGTTATCTTTGCCTCCGCCTATATGTTCAAATTCTGCAGATAAGCTTTTTAAATTAAATTTAACTGTTTTTCCTGAAAACCAATAATTTATATATAAATTTTCCTCATTTACATCTAAATCAATACCGTTTGGAAAAGAACCAGTCGTATTTGGTACTGAAGAAAATCCCTCGTCAACATTCCAAAAATAAACCTCTCCAGTAGGATTTTTAATCATACTGGCGAATGCAATTGCCCACTGAGATGAATCAAAATCATACATATGAGTTATGTAAAAAGATCCATTAGTTTTTAATGCCACATCATTGAAGTATTTATTTTCAGGTGCATCAATACAACCTCTCCATATTAATTCTATAGAGTCATCTTCAACTAACTCGAAAAGTTCAATAGATTCTTGAGGCAGATGATTCACTACAGCAAGCATATACCTGTCATCATCTCTTTGAATCAAATCAATTCCATGAGGTGATAATTGTCTGCTTTTTAATTTACACTTTGGGTCTCCCCAAGTATTTTCTGCATAGAGAAAAATTGGATTCTTTTTAGATTCAGAAACTAAATCATAATATGAAATATTTCCGTATTTCGTATTTGGAGCTAAAGAACCAAATTCTGAAATAATTATTTTATTTTTTGATGGAGATAAATATAAATCCTCAGGGTTTTGAAAGCCGCATACAATTGAAAAAGAATCATCATTGTCACAGCTTTTTATTTCTATAAATTCACTAAAGCTAAAAGATGAAACGAAAAATAATATACCAATAAAAAAATCAAACATTTTAAGTCCTAATCCCTATTCCTCTTTTTAAGAGAAAATAAACAAATATAGAAAAAATTAAAATAAATAAACAGATCATTAAAATAGCATAGTCAACACTGATATCTGATATTCCAATCATCCCGTAACGAAAGGAATTTACCATATACAAAATTGGATTAATTTTAGAGACGCCTTGCCAGAAATCTGAAAGAAGTTCGATAGAATAGAAAACTCCGCCTAAATAAATTAATGGAGTAAGAACAAAGGTTGGCACAATACTTATATCATCAAAACTATTTGCAAAAATTGCATTAATCATTCCGGCTAGTGAAAATAAAGTTGCAGTAAGAACTACTATCAAAAGTGTTAAAGGAATGTTCTGAACTTCGAGGTTAGTAAAAAATAGAGCCGTTATCATCACCAGAAGGCCAACTATTATTCCTCTTGCCACTCCTCCAACAACAAATCCGATAATGATCAAATATATTGGCATTGGAGATACCAGAAGTTCCTCTATGCTTTTTTGAAATTTAACTCCAAAAAAAGAAGAAACTACATTTGAATAAGAATTTGTAATTACTGACAACATGACTAATCCAGGAGCCATAAATTGCATGTAATCTACTCCGCCCATATCTCCTATTCTTTTTCCTATTAAAGAGCCAAAGATTACAAAATATAAAACTGAGGTAGCTACAGGAGGAATTAAGCTTTGTGTCCAAATTCTGAAAAACCTATGTAATTCTTTTCTTATTAGACTAAGTAGTGCGTTGATCTGTTCTGTGTAATTCATTTTTCTGTTAAGTCCAAAAATAGTTCTTCTAACCTATTGGTTTCATTTCGCATACTTAGAATATTCAAATTATTTTCATTCAAATATTTAAAAATTTCATTCAAACTTTGTGATTTATTTATCTCAACTGAAATTTGATATGTATCCAATATCTTAATCTCAAAAGGACTATTTGAAATACTTTTAGGATCAATTTGATCCTTTAAGTCAAATATGAAAATCTCCGTATCTAACTCTCTTAGCAATGACTGCATTGATGAAGTTTTTACTATCTCCCCCTTATCAATTATGGAGATATTTTTGCATAGCTTTTCTGCTTCCTCTAGATAGTGAGTGGTTAAGATGATGGTTGTCCCGTTGTTATTAATTTCAATTAAAAAATCCCAAAGTGATCTCCTAAGCTCAATATCAACTCCAGCAGTTGGTTCATCTAAAATTAAAAGATCTGGATTATTTATTAAGGCTTTTGCAACCATAAGTCTTCGCTTCATTCCACCAGAAAGATTTCTACCTTGTTCTTTTCTCTTTTCCCAGAGGCCTAGATTTCTTAAATAGTATTCAGATCTTTCTTTGATTATTTTTCTGGGCAACCCAAAATATCCAGCTTGTTGTTCCAAAATTTGCGATACAGTTTCGAATTGGTTGAAATTAACTTCTTGTCCAACAACACCGAGATTCTTTTTAGCCTTACTATGATTTACATCTATATCTATTCCCATCAACTCAACTAAACCAGATGTTTTTGTTACTAATGAACTAATTATACCAATCGTGGTTGATTTACCTGCTCCGTTTGGGCCAAGCAATGCATAAAAATCTCCTTTTTTAACTTCTAGAGAAATATTATTAAGCGCAACAAGATCTCCCGGATAGATCTTGGAAAGGTTTTTAATTTTTAGAGCGTTCTCAGACAAATTTATTTTGATAAATAAGACATACTATCTTCAAGACCTTTTAAAGTAAGACCGTACATTTGATCTTCAATTAAAGTTCTTGTTATGTCTATGGATGCAGAGTAATCCCAATGTTCAGATGGCACAGGATTTAGCCAAGCAACCTTATCGTAAATAGTTGTAATTTTTTTCATCCACAATGAGCCAGCTTCTTCATTCCAATGTTCGATACTGCCTCCTGGATTAGTAATCTCATAAGGAGCCATTGTTGCATCGCCGACAAAGATTACCTTGTAATCGGCTCCATACTTATGGAGGATATCGTCTGTCTTAATTCTTTCATTGTGTCTGCGTTTATTGTCCTTCCATACAGATTCATAGATAAAATTATGGAAATAAAAATATTCAAGATGCTTGAATTCAGTTTTTACAGCCGAAAATAGTTCCTCACAAACCTTGATATGAGGATCCATAGAACCGCCAACATCAAAGAAAACAAGAACCTTCACGGAATTTTGTTTTTCTGCAATCATTTTTATATCCAATAGCCCAGCATTTTTTGCAGTATGCTTAATGGTGCCATCCAAATCGAATTCATCTTCTATACCTTGGCGAGCAAATTTTCTTAATCTTCTTAAAGCCATTTTTATATTTCTTGTTCCTAGCTCTATAGAATCATCTAAATTTTTGTAATCTCTTTGTTGCCAGACTTTTACTGCTTTATTTTGTTTTCCTTCACCATCAACTCTTATCCCTTCAGGGTTAGAGCCAGCGTTACCGTAAGGAGAAGTTCCTCCAGTACCCACCCATTTGTCTCCTTTTTCATGTCTTTCCTTCTGTTCTTCTAGTCTTTTCTTAAATTCTTCTAACAGTTTTTCTAAACCACCGAGAGATTTAATTTTTTTTAATTCATCCTCAGATAAGAACTTCTCAAACTCTTTACGCAACCAATCTTCTGGAACAAGAGCTTCGATAATGTCATCAAGAGTTTCTAAACCCTTGAAATATATATCAAATGCTCTATCAAACTTATCGTAGTGTTTCTCATCTTTAACCAGTGTTGCTCTTGATAAGTAATAAAAATCTTCAGAATTAGCAAAAGCTAACTGTTTTTCTAATCCAGCTAATAGATCTAGAAATTCCCTTAAGGTGCAAGGAACTCCTGTATTTCTAAGTGTGCCAAATAAGTTTAAAAGCATTATTGTTGATTTCCAGATTCTCTCCTTGCCATAAATGCAAGTCTTTCAAGTAATTGAACATCCTGTTCATTTTTAATTAGTGCACCGTAAAGAGGAGGAATTGCTTTAGTAGCATCCCTGTTTTTGAGTATTTCATCTGGAAGATCATCTGACATCAAAAGCTTTAACCAATCGACTAATTCAGAGGTCGACGGTTTCTTTTTTAATCCTGGAACTTTCCTTACATCAAAGAATATATCTAGAGCCTCTTTAACCAACTTTTGTTTTATCTTCGGATGATGGACTTTCACAATTTCCTGCATGGTTTCTCTATCAGGAAAAGAGATGTAATGAAAAAAACATCTTCTTAAGAAAGCATCCGGTAATTCTTTTTCGTTGTTACTGGTTATGATAACAATTGGTCTATGAATAGCCTTAACGGTTTCCTTTGTCTCATAAACATAAAATTCCATTCGGTCTATTTCTTGCAGCAGGTCATTAGGAAATTCAATATCAGCTTTATCTATTTCATCTATAAGCAAAACAGCTCTTTCTTCTGACACGAAAGCTTCCCATAACTTTCCTTTTTCTATGTAATTAGAAATATCCTTTACCCGTTCATCTCCAAGTTGAGAATCCCTTAATCTTGTCACTGCATCGTATTCATACAACCCTTGTTGGGCTTTAGTAGTAGATTTAATATTCCACTCATACAAGGGTAGTCCAAGTGATTCAGCTACCTCAAGAGCAAGCATAGTTTTACCAGTTCCCGGCTCTCCTTTGATTAACAAAGGTCTTTCTAAATTAATAGCAGCATTAACCGCCATACTAAGATCTTCTGTTGAGATATAAGATTTAGTTCCTTCAAATTTCATAATAAATTCCTTTTGTAGTCTCTATCTTAAAAATTTTGAGACTTATTTTTTTATTCTTAGTTTAGCCATTTGTTTAGACTGGCCCACTAACTTGCCTGAACTATCCCAAATTTCTCTATCTTCTTCCATAAAGCCACCCGTAACAAATTCAGTCTTGGCTATTACTTTAAGGGGACCTTCGGAAGGAAGGCCTCTTACATGAGAAGCCAAAGATATGGTTGGAACCCAACCAACAGTTCCTAGTTTATTATAAATTGGCGGAGTAGTCGCATCTAAGAACAGCACTAAATCAAATAAGTCAATATTATCCTTTTCAGGCCAAGACATATAAAGATTAAGCGTTGATGATGAATTTTCTTTATCTTTTTTCCACCACAAAGAATCTTGAGAATAAGCTTTTTCAATATTTTTATCTAACTTAGGGTTAAATCCTTCTTTATATGGAATAACCTCACATGATTCATAATCAGGGAAGCTAGGAACGTCTCTTTCATAAATATTCATATCATTTTTAAAAGAAAAGTCTGTAAATGTACCAATAAATATAATTTTAATTTTGTTATTTTGTATCAATTCTACTCTGGCTGTAGATAGGCTCTTGCTGCTGCTAAGGTGGGTTACATATAGCTCTGTAGCTCCAAAATCAATTCTATCTAGATAATGTGCAGATATACTCAAAGGATCCTTATGTTCTAAGAATTCCGACATAGCTTTTGCTGCAAGAGTCATTGAATAACCTCCATTTGCAGTGTTACCAATGCTCCAATTATCAGAAACTTCTACTGTAAATAAATTATCTGATTTCTTAATTACAGTTGTGTCTCTTACGAATAATTCTTTAGAATTCATGTTTTTATATTAAAGGTATGAGTTAATTAATAAAGTTAAAATTAAAAATGTTTGATATTGGAGCAAACCTAACAAGCAGTCATTTTTCAAAAGACCTTGATGCAGTTGTTAATGATTCCTTCACAGCTGGCGTAGAAAAGATTTGCGTAACATCGTCTAATCTAGATGATGTTAAAAATGCAAAAAAAATTACCGAGAAATATGAAAACCTTTACTATTCTGTTGGCTTTCATCCACATAATGCAAAAGATTTTAAAATTGAATTTTTAAAAGATATGTCAATCTATTTGGACGATCCCAAAGCAATATGTCTGGGTGAGATGGGTCTTGATTTTAATCGTAATTTTTCATCTAAAGAGGAGCAAATTTTATGCTTTGAGTCTCAATTAAGTTTAGCTAATTCAATAAATAAACCTTTGTTTCTTCATCAAAGAGATGCGCACGAAGAATTCTTAAGCGTTCTAGATAATTATGAATTTAATCAAAAATTAATTGTTCACTGCTTTACTGGGAACTTATCTGAATTAGAAGACTATTTAAAAAGAGATTTTTATATTGGAATTACAGGATGGGTTTGCGATCTCAAAAGAGGTAAAGAGTTAAGAGAATGTATTAACTATATTCCTCAGGATAAGCTTCTGATTGAAACTGACTCTCCTTATTTAAGCCCAAGGAAAAAAATAAGGCGGAATGAACCAAAATTTTTAATTGATGTTGCAGAGGAAGTAGCAACATTAAGACATGAAACAAATGAAAGTATTATTAATTCTTCTTACGAAAACTCTTTAGATTTTTTTAATCTCCACCGATAACATTTGATGATATGAGGTCATCTATTTGCTCAGTCCATCCTATTGAATCTAATATTTCTTTTGTATCTTCTCCAATAGGATTATGAAGGTGTTTAATTTTGGAGGGCGTTTCTGAAAATAAAGGGGCGGGTGAAGGTTGGGTAACTTCATCTATCGTGCTGAAGGAATTTCTTTCCTTATTGTGAGGGTGATTGATTGCTTCATCCATAGAAAGTACAGGCGCAAAACAAATGTCTGTCCCTTCCATAATTTCACACCATTCATCGCGAGTTCTAGAAAGAAAAACTTTTTTAAATTTAGCTTTATATTCATTCCATTTCTCTTTATTCATTTGCTCTGAGAATTCGTTACTATCTAATTCCATCTTATCTAAAAGGATTGAGTAAAATTGAGGTTCAATTGATCCAAGTGAAACAAACTTACCGTCTTTGCATTCATAACTATCATAAAAATGTGTAGCCCCATCAAGAAGATTGCTTTGTTGTTGATCAGTCCAAAATCCAGATGCCTTCATTCCGTAAATCATAGACATCAGCTGAGCAGTGCCTTCAGTCATAGCTGCATCTATAACTTGTCCTTTCCCATCATTTTTGACGTTAACTAATGCAGCACATATTCCAAGAGCTAATAACATTCCACCTCCGCCAAAGTCTCCAATTAGGTTTAAAGGAGGAGCAGGAGGTTCTCCATCCCTTCCTGTAGAGCCGAGAGCTCCAGCAAGTGATATGTAATTGATATCGTGTCCAGCTGCATTTGCAAGAGGACCAGTTTGACCCCAGCCTGTCATTCTTCCGTATATTAGATTTTCATTTTTTTGCAAACAAAGTTCTGGACCTAAGCCTAATCTTTCCATTACCCCTGGTCTGAACCCCTCTATCAACGCATCGGCAGATTCTACTAACTTTAGAACAAGCTCTATTCCCTTTTCGGACTTTAAATCAACAGCTATGGATTTTTTTCCTCGACCAGATACTTCAAATTTAGAACCTTTGCCATAATTTTGTTTTCGGTCTACTAAAATTACCTCGGCCCCCATATCAGCCAATAACATTCCTGCGAAAGGAGCTGGACCAATTCCAGCGATTTCAATAATTTTTGTTCCTTTTAATGTGCTCATAATTACTTTAGTGGTTTTAGATAATATAAAAGAGTTGGCAATAAAAGCAACGAACCTAAAATTGCCATGATCATAGCTAATGAAGTGAAAATACCAAAGAATACAGAAGGATTAAAATTTGATGATAATAAAATTAAAAATCCAATGACTATTGTAGATGATGTATAGAACATCGCTCTTCCTATGGTTGTGTGACTATTCTTGAGGCATTCTTCATAGTCTTTAGATAAATCAAATTCTCTTTTAAACCTATGCAAATAATGAATCGTATTATCAACACCAATTCCTATGCTGATAGCGGCAACGGTAACGGTCATAATATCCAATGGAACACCAGAAAATCCTATGGAACCCATGACAAATCCAGCGGCAAGAAAGTTAGGGATCATGCCAATCAAAGCTAAGCTGACAGACCTAAAAAGAAATAAAAACATAACAAAAATTGCGATAAAAACTATTCCTACACTGCCAATCAAAGATGAAAAAAGACTCTGAAGTAAATTATTATAAATAACCGATATTCCTGTAAGTCTAAATTGTTGATTATCAAGACCAAATTTATTTTCTAAATCATAATTTATTTCATCTATGAGATTCTTTCTATTCAATCCATCTAAAGATTCTTTCACTCTAGCTTGAAGCCTTACTTGATTATCGTCGTCAGAAATGTACGAATTAAGTAAACTTTCCTTAATATCCTCTGGTAACAGTTCTCTCATGAATGCTAATTCAAGATCATTAAGTTTTTTTCCATTAGCTAATTCAGCAAGCTTTATTCCACTTGATACAGATAAAACTTTTCCTATTTCAGTTCTTGATTCCAAATAGTCATGAATTTCTTCTAGCCTATCTAAATTTTGACTTGTAAACCAATATCCGCTGGTAGAGTCATCCATACCAAAAGGATCATCAAAATCTTCAAAGTCATCATCAATCTGCTCTTTTATAGGAGCGTTTATTACTAAATCAAGGGGTGCTGTGCCTCCCAGTTTCTCATCAATTAAAGACAGTCCTTTATATATTTCTGTATCCGACTTGAAGTAGTCAATGAATTTATTCTCAACAGATAGCATAGATATTCCAAGAACAGATAATCCAAAAACTATTAATGAAAAGAAGATAATTTTAATTCTAGAATTCTTAAAAATTTGGAATATAAATAATGTTATTCCAGAGGACTGATCTTCTACAAAATCTTTCTCTTTTTTTGGTAACTTAGAAATAACTGCAGGAAAAAAGGAAAAAGTCACTAAGAAAGCGATGACAATACTGGTAGCCATCAATAAACCAAAATCCGTAATAGGTTTAATATCACTAACAATCAATGAGAGAAATGCGACTATTGTAGTTAGAGCAGTATAAAGACATGGCACAAACATTTGTGTCGAAGCCATTAACACTATCTCCTTTTGGCTTAACTCAGAGTTTTTAGATAACAATTCCTGATATCTGACTACTAAATGCATTGTCAAAGATATTGCAATGATCATCAGAAGAGCAATGTAGTTTGCAGAAACAACTGTTACTTTCAGTCCTGCAAAACTTATTAAGCCAGTAACCACAATTGCAGAGATAAAAGCGCTAATCAAAGGAAGTAAAATCCACCGAATTTGACGAAAAATAAAGCCCAGTACAGTTATGAATAGTATACCCACAGCAAAACCAAAAAAAACTATATCGTTTAGAATGAATTGTATTGTGTCAGTGGATATCATCGGACCGCCGCCAAGATAGATTTCAGCGTCATTTTTATATTTAGAAATTATTGCTCTTGTGTCAGCAACCAACTTCTTTCTTGTGGCAACATTTTCTTTCTGCAAGACATCGATTTCTTGAGAAAGTAAATCAAGTTGCAATTGTTTCTCAATTTCATTGAGAGAAGAATCTTCATTAATTCGATACCTTTCTTGTATCTTAGAATCATATTGAGTTGTAGGTTTGAGAATAGCTTGTAACGCTACAGTATCTAATTGTTCACTAACCAAAAGGCCTCTATAGACTGGATTACTAGAGAATTCTTTTTTTGCTAAAGATAAATCAACATTCTTTTTTCTTAGAGATATTGGATTACTTGCAATTTGAGATATTGATTGTCTTGGGCTTTCAAGCAAAGGAACGTCAAGAAAGTTTAATACAGAATCAATTTCTTCAAGTTCTTCTAACTCATCAGATAACTCTTCTATCTTTGTTAAGGTTTCTTGCGTGAATAATTCATCAAAAGGGGAATAAGTGACTATTAAAAAGTCTCCTCCCCCTCCAAAAGTTTTATTTGTGTCTCT
>CACHCY010000005.1 GCA_902578495.1 uncultured SAR86 cluster bacterium | reverse complement strand
TTGTCACGGTTTTCTTGATCAGTAACGATACCTCCGCCAGTTGCAATAACCATATTTAAGCTATTTGGGATATTTATTAAAAACTCTTTCTCTTTTTCTCTAAAATATTTCTCACCATTATTTTCAAAAATCTCATTAATAGTTTTGTTTTCTTTTTTCTCAATTTCTTTATCTGTATCAATAAATTTTTTATCTAAACTTTTAGCGAGTTTCTTTCCCAAGCTTGATTTTCCAGATCCCATGGGTCCAACAAGAAAGATGTTCATCTACTCATTATATCTATTAGAATTATCTTTTAGAAAATGAAAATTTTTTTTAGGGCATTATTCAGGTCAAAGATATTTCTAATATCTTTAATTACTATTCTTTTGCCATTTCAAATGGCGCTCGGAGTTTACATATATCTTTATCCTGAATTACCTAAAATCAGTGACCTTGATAAAGCAGAATTACAAATTCCATTAAAAATTTATACTAGCGATGGAAAGCTTATTTCTGAATTTGGGGAAATCCACAGAACAAAAATTATTTTTGAAGACATACCCGAGGGACTTGTTAATGCATATCTTGCAGCTGAAGACGATGAATTTTTCTCTCATACGGGTATCGATTTTACTGCTCTTGCTAGAGCGCTAAGTGAGTTGATAATTACGGGAGAAAAAGGCAGCGGTGGTGGAACTTTGACAATGCAAGTTGCAAGAAATTATTTGCTTACCCAAGAAAAAACCTACAAAAGAAAGTTAAAGGAAATTTATACGGCCTTTATGCTTGAAGTTTTCTTAACTAAAGAGGAAATATTTGAACTTTACGTAAATAAAGTTTTTTTAGGGAATAGAGCCTACGGTGTTGTTGCGGCTTCCTCGATTTATTACGGAAAACCTCTTAAGGATCTATCTATAGCTCAATTTGCGATGATTGCTGCTTCAACGCAGAGACCATCAGAAGTGAACCCGCTGGCAAATAAAAGAAGGGCATTGAATAGAAGAAATTGGATACTAAAAAGAATGAAAGATCTCGGATACATCTCAGAGAGCGATTATCAGGTAAATGTATCCGAAACTCTTACAGCAGATAATTTTGGAATAAAACCTGAGGTGGAAGCCGGTCATTTGGCAGAGGAAATCAGAAAATACATGGTTAGTAAATATGGAAAGGAAGTATACAAAGAAGGCTATGAAGTTTATTCAACAATAAATTCAGAACATCAACTTTCTGCCAACAAAGCTCTTAAAACTGGAATAGAGAGTTATGAGAATAGACATGGATTTAGAAAGCCAAAGAATTATGAAAATTTGATTCCAAATAAATTTCTTAACAAGTCTGAAGTGTTCTATCAATTTTTTTATCAAGATATTGATTTTTCTGATGAGTATGGAATAGAAAAATCGGATGAGCATCCTTTTAAGGAGATTGAATCTCTTTATGAGTCACTTCCAAAATACAAAAATTTTGTCCCTGCCATATTTCTATCAGTTGAAGATCAAGTTGTATTTCTTATTAACTCTAATTTAGAGCTCATAAGAATTTTTAAAGAGGATTTGAGTACGAAGATTAGACCAAAAATAGATGAAAATAGAATAGATAGAGAAGTGCAGGAATTCTCGGATTTCTTCTCTCCTGGAGATCTCGTTTGGATGAATGAAAGTAGTGAAAAAGTAGAGCTTTCTCAATATCCAGAGATTCAATCATGCATCGTGAGTCTTGATCCAAAGGATGGAAAGATCTTGGCATTGGTTGGTGGATATGACTTTTATTCAAGTAACTACAATCGAGCTTTTCAAGCAAAACCTCAGCTTGGTTCAAACTTTAAACCTTTTTTATATAGCGCTGCCTTTGAGAATGGTTATAACCCATCCTCAATAATCCTTGATGCACCCATAGTTTTTGAAGATGAGAATTTAGAAGATGTTTGGCGCCCGAAAAACTCATCCGGTAGATTCTATGGACCAACAAGATTAAGAGAGGCATTGGTTCAGTCAAGAAATATAGTTTCAGTGAGACTTCTTCAGGAATTAGGTATCGACAAAGTAAGAAGTCATGTTCAGAAATATGGATTCCAAGAAGATGAAATTCCGAATGATTTGTCTTTAGCTCTGGGATCTTATAGTTCGACTCCCCTACAAAATGCAAAAGCCTTTTCTATCATTGCTAATGGAGGAAAATCTATAGAGCCTTATTACATTGAAAAAATCCTTCTTCCTAGTTCAGAAGTATTAGATTTCTCCAAAACTAAAACTTTAGATTATAGGACCTCAAGATTATGGAATGGATACAATGAAGAAAATAATGAAGAAGAAATCATTGATCCAAGAATTACATATGTAATTAATGATATTTTGATAGAGGCGGCAAAAAGAGGAACAGCAAGCAATATTAAAAAATTATCCAGAGATGATTTTGCAGGAAAAACTGGAACAACTAATGATGCGGAAAGTACTTGGTTTACAGGCTTCAATAATAACTTCTTAGCAACGGTTTGGTTTGGATATGATCAACCTAAACCGCTAGGGGAGAGAGAGTTTGGAAGCACAACGGCTTTACCTATCTGGATGAATTATGTCTCCGAGGTTGAGAACTATATAGATAAAGGGACGCAACCAAGACCTAAGAATTTATCTGCAGCTAGACTGAATAAAAGCACTGGAGAAATTGCCAAGCCTGATGAAAAGAACATCTTCTTTGACTTTTTGATAAATTAATTAAATTACTTATAAATTGTTAGCATTAATTTTGAAGAATATTCATTCCATTCTTCCAATACTTTTCTTTTAAAATTTGATCTTACAAAGCTTTGAATCTTTCCTTCTAGAATAGAAATTATCAATCCAGCTGAATCGGTTGGAGTTAAGTTGAATTTTGCCTTGCTTGATTGTTCGTAATTTTGGAATGCAAGTTTTATCTCAAGCTCAAATCTTTCAAATAAATGATTTACTTTTTCTTCTATTTTTATTTCATCTGGAGTAAGAGCTTCTCTAGTCAAAATTTTACAAATACCTTTGTTCTTCTCACAGAACGCCAGTATTAGAGTGCAAATATTAAAAGGAGTCTCTGGACTGGAAACTTCTTTTTTTATGGATGATATTCTTGGAAATATATTTTCCTCACAAAAATCGACCAAACCTTCATATATTTTTCTTTTGCTTGGAAAATGTTTATAGATGGCAGCTTCAGTTATCTCACATCGTTTTGCTAATTCAGCAGTGGTAATTTTAATCGGTTCTTTACTTTCAAGCATGGAAACTAAAGTCTGCATAATATTTATCTGTCTATTTGTCAGAGTTTCAGTCATCTTATTTAGTTATCCAAGTTCCAACGCCTTTGTCCGTAAGTATCTCAACTAAAACTGCATGCGGCACTCTACCATCGACGATATGAGCACTTTTCACACCGCTTTCTAGACTTTTTATCACAGATGAGAGTTTTGGAAGCATTCCTCCTCTTATTGATTTAGAAATTCTTTTGGCCTTTTTGATATCCATTTCAGATATTTTCTTCCCTGTATTTGTCAACACTCCTTTTACATCCGTCATCATAATTAATTTTTCAGCTTTTAATTTTTCAGCAACCTTGCAAGCCACATGATCAGCATTAATATTGTAATGCATTCCAAATCTGTCCCTGCCAATTGGAGCAATTACAGGAATTTTTCCATTAAAAATATTTTTCTTAATTAAATTTCCATCAACTTTTGTAATATCACCTACAAAACCAAGATCCATCTTTGTTTTAATTTTTTTACAGATAAGAATACTCTCTCTAACGTCATTGAATGTTTTTGTTCTTGCTCCCCAAGTTTTGATCAGTTCGGCAATATCTCCGTTTACTTCCCTTAAAGTTTTAACAATAATTTTTATTGAATTTGCATCTGTTTTTCTAAGACCATCAATAAACACAGTTTTTATATTGCTCTTCTTCAAATTTCTTTCAATTTGAGGTCCGCCTCCGTGTACAAGAACAGGAAATATTCCAATTTGCCTCATCAAAGCAATATCTCTAGCAAAATTTTGCCTTAATTTGTTTTCTTTCATAGCGCTGCCGCCATATTTAATGACCACTATCTTTCCAGAAAACTTTTGTATGTAAGGCAAGGCCTCGCTTAGGATCTTTGCTAGTGATTCTGCTGATTTACTATCTTTGATCATTAAAAGTTTGCTTTGATCGTATTATCCACTTTTGAAATAGCTTTTTTAAATACATTTTTTATATCATCTAAATCTTGAGGTGAATTTCCCTCAAACCTTAAAACCAAGTTTGGTGAAGTATTTGATGCTCTAATAAGGCCCCAGCAAGAATCTTTATCTATTCTAATTCCATCTAGGGAGCTAATCTCTCCACTTTCTTTCTCCAGTATTTTTATTAGTTTACTTATTATTGAAAACTTATTTTCATCTGAAACAGATATATTTATCTCTGGAGTTGATAAATTTTGAGGTAGTTCGGAAAAAATATCTGACGAACTTTTTTCCTTTTCTGACAAAATTTCTAACATCCTACTTCCAGCATAAATAGCGTCGTCGAAACCGAACCATCTATCTTTAAAAAAAATATGCCCACTCAGTTCTCCCGCTAAAAGAGCATTCTTTTCAAAGAGATTTTTCTTTATGTAGGAGTGGCCCGTTTTTGACATGAAAGCTATGCCAGAATTTTTTTCAATGAAATTTTTTAGGATGTTAGAACACTTAACGTCAAAAATAATTGTCGCGTTTTTATTTTTCTCTAAAACTTGACCTGCATATAAAATCATTTGAATATCTGGGTAGATAACTTTCCCTGAGCTATCAACAATTCCAACTCTATCTGCATCACCATCCAGGGCTATACCAACATCAGAATTTGATTCTTTTATCTTGTTCTGCAAGTCTTCAAGATTCTTAGGATTGCCAGGATCAGGGTGATGATTTGGAAAATTACCATCAACTTCGCTAAAAAGTTCTATAACTTCACAACCAATTGCTTTAAATGCTTGTGGCGCAATTACTCCTCCAACACCATTTCCACTATCAAGACAAATCTTCATGGGTCTTTTTAATGAGATATTGTTTCTAAGCTCATTAATGTAATCATCCAAAATGTCTATCTCTTCTAAACTACCTTTCTTGATTTCTTTTGAGTATGAGCCTTGCAGTATGTCATTTTTAATATCTTGAATTTCTTGCCCAAAAATTGTCTTACCACCTAAAATTATTTTAAAACCATTATATTCTTTGGGATTGTGACTCCCTGTGATCATGACTCCATTCTTAGTATTGAATTTCTCAACCGCAAAATAAAGTAAAGGTGAGGGCACCATACCCACATTTATCACGTTTACGTCATTATCTAAGAATGATTTGATCAAGGCTGAGCAAATTCTTGCTCCAGATAATCTTCCGTCGCGTGCTACTGCAACTTGTTTTAAACCTAATTTTTTAATTTTATGACTTAAAGCTGATCCCAATGATATAACAAATTCATCGCTCAGGTCCTCAGATGCAATACCTCTGATATCATATGCTCTAAAAATATTTTGATTAATTTGCATTTGGTTCTAATTTAAATATGGATACTTCAAAAGGCCTTGATAATATAGATGGCGTTGTATGGTTTGACGGTCAGTATGTTGACTGGAAAGATGCCAAGGTTCATGTTTTAACTCATACTCTTCATTACGGATTAGGCGTATTTGAAGGTGTTAGAGCTTATTCTACCACGC
The DNA here is from genome assembly GCA_902578495.1 of uncultured SAR86 cluster bacterium. Taxonomy (GTDB): domain Bacteria; phylum Pseudomonadota; class Gammaproteobacteria; order Magnimaribacterales; family AG-339-G14; genus CACNYO01. The sequence goes on along the minus strand of CACHCY010000005.1, from coordinate 52,376 downwards.
AAGGACCAACGATTTTCCGTCTTAAGGACCATACAGATCGCCTTTTTGAATCAGCTGAAACAGTTAAATTAAAAATTCCTTATTCAAAAGACGAAATAAATAAAGCTCAAATAGAAGTCGTAAAAAGAAATAAATTAGAGGAAGCATATATAAGGCCTATGTGTTTTTATGGTTCTGAAGGCTTGGGACTTAGGGCTGATAATCTTAAAGTTCACTGTATTGTCGCTGCTTGGTACTGGCCAAGCTACCTTTCTCCAGAGCTTTATGAGAAAGGAATCAAAGTAAAACTATCCAGCTTTACAAGACAAAGAGGAAATAAAGTTTCGAGATCAAAAGTTAACGGAAACTACGTTAATTCTATTGTTGCTCTTAATGAAGCACTTGAAGCAGGCTTTGATGAAGCATTAATGTTAGATACTGAAGGAAATGTTGCTGAAGGTTCTGGAGAAAATTTTTTCATGGTGAAAGATGGGAAAATATTCACTCCTGATGTTGAAGCTTCACTTAATGGTATTACAAGAAAAAGCATTATTGATTTAGCTAAGAATGAAAAAATTGATGTCATTGAACAAAACATCTCTCCAGAAGAGGTTATTCAGGCAGATGAACTGTTTTTTACAGGAACCGCAGCAGAGGTATTACCAATAACATTTGTTGATAAAAGTAAAATATCAAATGGTCAAAGAGGACCTATTACCAAGATTCTTCAATCAAAATACTCTAATCATGTAAGGGGGGAGAACATTTTATTCCCTGAATGGTTAACTAATATTTCTGATAATTGAAAATCTTGATAATAAAAACTTCTTCTCTGGGAGATATAATTCATTCTTTTCCAGCCATAGAAGACATAAAAAAGAATTACCCTGAATCTAGAGTAGATTTTCTAGTTGATAGCACATTTCTCAATACAGCAAAATTAAATAAGTCTATCGACAATTTTTTTTCAATATCATTAAGAGAAACAAAAAATCAATCTTTTGTGAAAAGACTTCAGAATTTGAATGAAGAAATAAATGCATCATTTAAAAATATCACTTATGACTTTGTAATTGATTTTCAAGGATTGATGAGAACTCAAATTATAGGATCAAAAATCAAAAAAATCTCCAGATCCAAAAATTTTATTGGATATAACTTTAGATCAGCAAAAGAAGGGCTCTTAACATTTTTATACGACAAAAGAAAAAATGTAACTAAGGAAGAACATGCTGTAATGAGAATGAAAAAACTAGCTTCAGAAAGTTTAAATTATGAGCTAAACGAAGAACATGATTATGGTTTTAAGCAAGAAGGCTTAGATAAAACAAATAAGATTATTTTTGTTCACGGATCCAGCAGGAGAAATAAAGAATATCCCTTAGATTATTGGAAAAAATTAGCTGATTACTTAAACAATTTCAACTTAGATATTTGCATACCTGTGCATGGAGAGAATCAATTAAATTACTTTAAAGAAATAAATAAAATTAATTCTAGAGCCATGAAGCTGGAAACTGATAATTTTCATGAGATCAAAGAAGAGTTTGATAAGTGTTCATTTTTTATAGGAGTCGATACAGGCCTAACTCATATATGTGCAGGATTAGGATTATCTGGAATTTTTTTATTTGGACCTACAGATCCTTCAAAAGTAGGACCTGTTTTTGATCATCAAAGAGTGATCAAGAAATCACAAATGACTGAAATAAATCCTTCTCTTATTATTGAGATGCTTAAAGAAGAAAGTTTTGAATAAGAAAAAATTAAAAATCGGCTTGATAACTTACAGAGGTAATCCTTCTTCAGGAGGTCAAGGTATTTACATAAACTATCTAAGTCGAGCTCTATCGGATCTTGGGCATGAGGTTACTGTCATTTCTGGTCCTCCTTATCCGGAAATAAGAAAAGATATCAAACTAGTTAAAATACCCAGCCTTGACTTATTTTCAAAAAAAAATAAGTTTCTTAACGTTAAATTTTCAGAATTATTATCTTTGAATAACTTGAAAGAATGGATCAGCGCAAATACTGGTGGTTTTCCTGAGCCACATACTTTTGGTCCAAGACTAGAGAAATTTATTGAAGAAAACGCTGACCAATTTGATGTAATCCATGACAATCAAACTTTATGTAAAGAACTTATTTCTCTTCAACAGAAACTTCCTTTAGTGACAACTATCCATCATCCAATTACGAAAGATTTAGAATTTCAGCTAAAGAGTACAAATGATTTTTTTTTAAAACTCCTTATAAAAAGATGGCACTCATTCATTCCAACTCAGATAAAGGTTGCAAAAAAATTAAAAAAAATTGTTGTTCCCTCTGAATCTTCTGGGAGAGATGTTGTTAAGGATTTTTCATTGAAAGAGGCAAGTATTGAAGTTGTTCACAACGGCATAGATTTAAGTTTTTTCTATCCTTCCGAAAAGCCTTATGAGGAATACAAAATATTATCCATAGCAAGCTCTGACGTACCAATGAAAGGTTTAGATTTCATGATCAAAGCTTTTCCAAAAATCAAAAAAAACTATCCAAAAGCTAAATTGAGTATTTTAGGAAAAATAAGAGAAGAAGGGCATACAGAACGACTCATAAATAGTTTAGACCTCAAAGATGATATAAATTTTGTATCAGGTCTATCTCATTCAGAATTAAGAAAACAATATTGTTCATCTCATGTAGTAGTTATTCCATCTTTGTATGAAGGTTTTGGTTTTGCTGCTGCAGAAGCAATGGCTTGTGGAGTTCCCGCAGTGGTATCCGATGGCGGATCATTAAAGGAAATCATTGGAGAAGCAGGAAAGGTTATTATTCCTGGAGACGAGAATGCCATCGTTGATGCTGTAAATGAATTATTTTCTTATGAAGATTTAAGAAAAAATTTTGTAGCCAAAGGCATCTCTAGGGTTAAAGATAAATTTACGTGGCACAATGCTGCTTTAAAACTGGAAAATATTTATCATCAAATGATAGAGAATCATGCAAACAATAAATATTCAAAAACTTAATCTTTTAGACAATGCAAAAGTTCTTGACCTGGGTTGCGGAGAAGGTCGGCATTGTTTTGGTGCATACATGCATGCGAATTTAGACGTTTATGGTTTTGATTTAAACCCAAACGATGTACAGAAAGCAATAGATAATTTTCCACAATTCGATGAAAAATCTGATAGTAAAAGTTGCAGTTTTGGATGTACTGATGCCACAAAACTTCCTTTTGCCGATGAGACTTTTGATTACTTGATTTGCTCAGAGGTACTTGAGCATATTCCAGAGGTTGATTACGCAGTTGATGAAATTATCAGAGTCACCAAGCGAAAAGGTAAAATTGCTGTGAGTGTTCCTTCCTTCTTTCCGGAATGGGTTTGCTGGTCTCTCAGTAAAGATTACCAATTAACACCAGGTGGACATGTGAGGATTTTTAAATACACGCAGCTAAGAAAAATGATTGAGGAAAGGAATTGTAAATTCATAGAGAAACATCGTGAACATGCACTTCATAGTCCGTATTGGTGGTTAAAGTGCTTATTTTGGGAGAATCAAGACAATTCATACTTAGTTAACAAATATCATGACTTTCTAGTTTGGGATATGATGAAAAAACCTTTCATCACAAGACTTCTAGAAAAAATATTGCAACCTTTGATTGGTAAAAGCACAGTTATTTATTTTGAAAAAAATTAGAATCTAGTTTTGAAATCTTTATCTGAGTTAAATCATCTTTCTGAATACATTGCCGAGAGTCAAGATGAATGGGGAGGAATTCCTTCAGAGAGAGAGAAAATTCTTGATCCTTGGGACCATATTGAATGCTGCATGGCTTTGGATGTTTTCGGAGAAAAAGAAAAATCTTCGCTAGGCTTCCAATGGCTTATTGATAATCAAGAGGATGATGGATCATGGTATTCAGAGTATCAAGCCAACAAAAATATTTCTTCTAGAAAAGAATCAAACTTCTCTTCGTATATTGCAATTGGAGCACTACATAATTATGAGAGTTATGGAGATTTGAAATTCTTAGAAAACTTGCTTCCAACGCTTAAAAAGTCTCTGGAGTTTACCCTCTCAGCGCAAACTGATTTCGGTGAATTCTCTTGGGCTATGGAAAATGGAAAGTGGCTAGACGATGCTTTAAAAACAGGTAACTCATCAATCTATATGAGCTTGAAAGCTTATAAAAAAATTTTTGATTTGTTGGGCCAAAATTCTAATCAAATTGAAAGTTCACTTACAGATCTAAAAAAAGTTTTTTTAAACAACAAACCTAGATTCGATAGGAATTGGGATTCAAAAGAAAGATACAGTATGGATTGGTATTATCCAATTTTGGCAGGAATTTATGATAAATCAGAAGCTATTAGAAAAATTAATTCCAAATGGAACATCTTTATTAACGAAGAGTTTGGCTGTAGATGCGTCAGCGATAGACCTTGGATTACTGTAGCCGAAACATCGGAATTAATAATAACACTAAATAAAATAGATGAGATAAAAAAAGCCAAGGATCTCTTTGAAAAAGTAAGTAAATTAAAAGATCCCAAAGACAATATTTTCTGGATGGGTTATGTTTTTGATGATGAGAAATATTGGCCAATTGAAAAACCTACTTGGACTGCAGCAGCATATATTCTCGCTGCGAATGCATTGAATGGATTTACTTCGGCAGGAGACTTTTTTAAGAAGTTGTAGTCTAAATTTTTTTAAATATACCTAAAGTTTTGTATAGCTCTATGAATTTATAATGATTTGTTTCCTTTACATATTCAAATAATTCATAGGGCGGCCTTCCTCCATCATTAGGATCAGGAAAAACATCATGAATGAGTAAATAACCATCTTTGCAAACGAAATCACTCCAAGCTTTAAAATCTGAAAATGCTGATTTTTTGCTATGACTGCCATCAATGAAGAGAAGACCAATCTCATAATTCTTTGGCCAGAGTGAACTTACTTCTTTTGAATCACCCACTGCAGGCAATATAGATCCTTTGTAAGGAAAATCCTCAATATAAGACCTAAAAACAGGATAAGTATTAAATTTATCAATTCTTTCATCATAAAAATTTTTATCGAAATATTCTTCGCCAGGCTGGTGCTCTTCTGAGCCTATATGATGATCGACTGTTATTAGATAAGCATCATTAGCTGCACAGGCCTCAGCAATGACCAACGAAGACTTCCCACAATATGTTCCAATTTCAAGGCAAGGACCTTTTTTTGAGGCTTCTGATGCTAATTCAAAAAGTCTTTCTGCTTCAGAAAAATCAAGGAAACCTATATGATTATTAAAATTTTTAATCCAATTCACTTTAAAAAATGTTTACCAGAGAAGTCTACACGAATTCAAAAGGAGAAAATTTTTCCTATCTGACCCATGGAAACCAAGAAGCAGAAAACTTGATCTTTTTCTTTCATGCCACTGGTTTCAATGCAGAGACTTACAATAGCTTTCTAAGCAATCTATCAAAAAAATTAGGAGACAATTACAAAATCATTTCTTTAGATCAAAGAGGGCATGGATTATCTTCAGCAAATGCAGATTCGGGAAAACTTTCTACATGGAATTCATTTGTTGATGACGCAAAGGACTTTGTTCAAAAATTTTCCTCAAAGGAATTATATTTTTCTGGTCATTCAATGGGAGCAATTATTGCGTTGAAGCTTTCAACAGAGTTCCCAGAAATTTCTAGATTATTTTTGATAGATCCTGTTTTACCAGGTCCCAAATTTTCTGCTTATGGAAGGGTAAAAAAATTATTTAGATTGAATAAAACTTCTCATATGGTCTTGGCCGCAAAAAATAGAAGGTTTGAATTTGCATCAAAGCAAGAAGCATTCAATCACTTTAAAGGCAGAGGAGCCTATAAATCCTGGAATGATGATATTTTGCAAGATTACTTAAATGGAGGAATGATTGTTGAACAGGATAAGGCTTATTTAAGCTGTCATCCTCATTGGGAATCAGAGGTTTTCAACACCGCATCGTTAGATACATGGAAATACGTAAAAAAAGTAAAGTGCAAAGTATTCGTGCCCTATGCATTAATTGCATCAACCATGGGAGATGGCGCAAGAAAAAGTCTCCAAAAAAAACATAATTTTAGGCTTAAACCATACGATGCTTCACATTTCTTGCCAATGGAAAAGGGCGATCAACTTAGTTCTGATATAGAATCTTTTATCTTGAATTAAAAAATGAAAAAGAAAATAACTGTAATCGGTGATGTCATGATCGATTGGTATCTCCACGGAGAATCCTCAAGAATTTCTCCGGAAGCACCTGTACCAGTTGTAAAATTCAAAGAGTCTAAGTTTCAATTGGGTGGCGCAGCGAATGTGGCAAATAATTTAAAGCATCTTGAAATCGAACCTTTTCTTATTGGCGCTACTGGCAATGATCATTTTGGTTCTTTATTGAAAGAACATTTAAAGGCAGAAAAAATAAAGTTTAATTTAACATCAGAAAAAAGTTTTCAAACCATTTGCAAACAAAGATTGATGTCTTCCAATCAGCAATTAGCAAGGATAGATTACGAGCAGTATTTTCATGGAAGCAAGCTAACCAATACATTTAACACATTTATTAAAAATATTGCTAAAACAGACTTAATAATAGTTTCAGACTATGGAAAGGGCACTATTTTTAATGCAAGAAAGCTCATCCAATCTGCCAAAAAACTAAAGAAAAAGATCCTAATTGATCCAAAGGGAAAAGATTTTACAAAGTACAAAGGAGCAAATTTAATTACTCCCAATAAATCTGAATTTGAAAATATTATGGGCAAGGTGGGCTCTAAAAGAGATTTAGCAAATAAAGCAAAGAAAATGCTGGAGCATTTGAATTTGGAATCGCTGATAGTAACTCTAGGCTCAGAAGGAATGTATGTTCTCAAAAAATATAATAAAAAAATTATAGGAGACTTCATAAATGCTTATCCTCAAGAGGTATTTGACGTATCAGGTGCAGGGGATACAACGATATCTGCCTTGGGTGCAGCCTTGTCTGAGGGCAATGATATTTTTTCTGCTGCTGAGTTCGCTAATCTAGCAGCTTCAATTTCAGTTTCTAAGTTAGGAACTTCCACAGTTAGCATAGAAGAGGTTACCAGTTTGGAGACCTCAAAAGGTAATAAAGAACAAGTTATTGTTTTTACAAACGGTTGCTTCGATATTATCCACTCAGGTCATTTAGATTTACTAAAAGAAGCAAGAAGTTACGGAGATAAGCTAATTGTGGGTCTTAACTCTGATAAATCAATCAGCAAATTAAAAGGGCCTGAAAGGCCAATAATTGGCCAGTCTGAAAGGAAAAAAATTCTTTTAGCATTAAAATACGTTGACGAAGTAATTATTTTCAATGAAGAAAATCCTCTGAAATTAATCAAAAAACTGAAGCCTAGTATATTAGTAAAAGGAGCAGACTATACAAAAGAACAAGTTATTGGCGGGGAATTTGTAGAGTCTTATGGAGGTCAAATTAAGTTAGTTAAACTTGCCAAAGGAAAATCAACTTCAAATATAATTAATAAAATCTCTTTTTGAGCTATGAGCGCAGTAAAATCTTCTGAAATTACAATTGAAAATTTTAGAAAGCACAAAAAGAATAAAACTAAATTCTCTGCACTTACTTGCTACGACGCTACTCTTTCAAAAACTTTAAGTGACAATGGCGTCGAGATGATCTTAGTTGGAGATAGCTTGGGTATGGTCATACAAGGGCACGATTCAACTCTTCCGGTTTCTGTTGAAGATATTATTTATCATTTGAGATGTGTAAAAAAAGGAAACTTGAGTGCACACATTATGGCGGATATGCCTTTCATGAGTTGTGCAACCGAAGATCTCGCTTTTGAAAATGCTTCTAGGATTATGCAGGCAGGAGCAAATTCAATAAAAATTGAGGGTGGTCAATGGATGTTGAACATTACAAAAACTTTATCCTCGCAAGGCATTCCGATATGTGCTCATATTGGTCTTACTCCTCAATCAATAAATAGAATTGGAGGTTATTCTGTTCAAGGAAGAGATCCAGAGGATAAGAAAAAAATACTTAAAGAAGCTATTGAACTTCAAGATGCGGGAGCCGAAATGATTTTATTTGAATGCATTCCTGATTCTTTAACAAATTCTTTAGTGGATAATTTATCAATACCAACAATTGGTATAGGAGCGGGGCCCAAAACAGATGGGCAAATTATGGTCTTGCACGATATGCTAGGAATTTCTCCCTTAGCAACAAAACCTAAATTTGTTAAAGATTACCTTGCTGAAAATAATTCTATTCAAGAAGCAATTAGTTCCTATGTATATGAGGTAAGAGAAGGCATTTTTCCATCAAAAGAGCATACTTTTTTAGATTGAAGATAATAAAATCAAATAAAGAACTAGAAGCATTAAATTCAAAAAAACTTGCATTTGTTCCAACTATGGGGAACCTTCATACTGGACATTTGAAATTAGTTTCTGAAGCAAAAAAATTAGAATATGAAGTTATAGTCTCTATTTTTGTTAATCCTCTACAATTTGGAAAAGATGAAGATTTTGATTCATATCCAAAGACTTTAAAGGAAGATAAATTAAAACTCATAAGTAAGGAATGTGACTATCTCTTTCTGCCTAAATCTGAAGAACTCTTAAATGGAATTCATCAAGAAACTTCAAAATATAACAATTTTCTTTGCGGGATAGATCGTCCAGAACACTTCAACGGAGTAGCATCAATTATTAGAAAGTTTTTAGAAATCATACAACCTAATTCAATCATCATGGGGGAAAAAGATTTTCAGCAAACCCTCGTAATAAAGGAACTAATCATCAAGCATAATTTCAAATGCAAATTAATAACCATACCTACTGCCAGAGAAAATTCTGGGTTAGCAATGTCCTCGAGGAATAATTATCTGACTGAAAACGAAAAGATGCAGGCAGCAAAAATATATTCAACGCTTGTAGATACGAAAAATCTTATTTTTAAGAACGGTTTTAAGAGAAAAGACTTAAAAAATAAAATAAATTACCTTAAAAAAAATAATATCAATGTAATTTATTTTGATCTATTTGATGCAGAGTCTTTGGAATCAATAAATGAAAGTCCTCGCCTTAAGGGTGATTTTGTTTTAGCTACTGCTGCAAAAATTGGAAATACAAGACTAATAGATAATATTGTTTTTTCAATATAGCCTTTTTCGTAAGAGGCTCTCATCATAAATATCTTGAGTATTTTTAGGTCGATGTTTGAATCTCCTATGTATCCAAAGATATCTCTCCGGTTGTTCTCTGATACATATTTCAATTTCTTTATTAAGCAATGCTAAGTCTTCATAAAGATTTTCACCACTCATATCTATTTCCCTTAAAGTTATTTTATATCTATTTTTTATATCCTCTAGATAAAGGAAATAAATTTTGCACCCAGCCCTTTTTTTGGCAATTGAAGGAAATTTAACGGTCAATGTGGGTATATTGAAATACGGCACAAAAATAGAGTGATCATATCCATAGTCCTGATCTGGCAAATACAGTAAATTTTCACCTTTTTGCAATAGTCTCATAGATTTTAAAACTTCATTTGGGAAGAGAATTTGTTTGAAATACTTATCTCTTGAACTAAAGATAAAATTATTTACTAATCTACCTTTTTGTTTTTTTGCCATTGCATTCACATCAAACATAATTGCTGCTACTCGACCTGTGATTTCTAAATCTGTTGTGTGCGGGATTAAAATAAGATTACCTTGTGATGATTTTTTGAGCTCATCCAAATCAAATTCATCAAGATTTATCAGAAGCCTCTTAAAATTTTCATTGTCAAGAACCCAAGCTTTAAGACTGTGAAAAATTGAGGCTCCAAGGCGAAGATAATGTTTATATAGAATTTTAGATCTATCTGATTCATTTAATTCTGGAAAACAAACTTCTAAATTCTTTTCAGCTATTTTCCTTCTTATATTTCCAAAAGTCCTTAAGAGATAGGCAACAGATTTTGCAAAGAGAAATTCTACAAAGTTCAATAAATATAGCATTTAAGACATTTAAAATTTTTCCCATTATAGTAGCATTTGAATAATTCGAAGATTTGGAGCATTTTATTTTCTTTTTTTACAATTTTTTAATTTTTCTAATAATTCCTTTTGCTTTAGTGAGGCACATACTAAAAGCAAGTTCTTTCGGAGAAAAAAGACTTCAAGCTCTGGAAAAGATAGGATTGTTTAAAGGAGATAAAAACTCAAATAAATCAATCTGGATTCATGCTGTATCAGTCGGTGAGGTGAATGTCGCCCTAAAGTTAATTCAAGATTTAGAAGAGATCTTAGAAAATCCAAATTTTATTTTATCTACGACAACTTTAACTGGAGCAAGAAAAGCTAAAGAAAATCTAAATAAAAATTCAATACATGTTTATTTTCCATTCGACTTAAAATTTATTTGCAAGAAATTCATTAACTTTTATAAACCTTCAATACTCTTACTCGTAGAAACTGAAATTTGGCCAAATCTAATTAATGTCTTCAATGAATTTAACCTGCCGGTAGTTTTAGTTAATGGAAGACTATCTAATAAATCCTTAAAGAAATATCAAAGACTGAATTTCTTCTTTAGAAGTAGTTTCAATAAAATTAATCATGCTTTTGTCCAATCAAAAAATGATTTCGAAAGATTTTTTGAGGCTGGAGTTAAAGAAGATGCAATGAGTGTGACTGGCTCAATTAAGTTTGATACGAACTCAGCATCTCCAAAAAATTTTAACGAACATGAGGTTAATTATTACAAGGAAAAATATGTATTCGTTTGCGGAAGTACACATCCCGGAGAGGAAGAAATACTCATTGAAAGTTTCATAGATTTAAAAAAAGAAAATAAGCATTTAGTTCTAGCGCCTCGACATCCAGAAAGGTTTAATGAGATCGAAGAATTATTAAAAGAAAAAAAATTAACTAGCATTTTTTACACTGAAATTTCTTCTAACCAAAATGATAAGAGTGACGTAACTATAGTTGATGTAATAGGCCGCCTATTAGATTTTTATGAGATTGCTGATTATGTCTTTATTGGAGGTACTTTAGTCGATCATGGAGGACAAAATTTTCTCGAACCAGCTTATTTTCATAAACCAATTATTTCAGGAAGAAGTACATATAACTTTGAAGAAATTTCAAAAAAGTTAGAAGATTTAGATTTATTAAGATTTGTCTCAAATAAAGATGAAATTACCTATGCAATTGAAAATATGGAAGCTATCTCTGATCCTTTGAAGCAGGAGATTGATCTTTGGTTAGATGAAAGCAGGGGTGCTTCAAAGTTAATAAGTCAAAAAATCAGTGAAAAATTTAAATTAATTTAATTTTTTTCAGAACATTGAGACATTTTCTTAAATTTTTATAGTAATATTTGTTTTTACTTCTTTTGGGGAAAAAGATAATGAAATTCATCGTAGCTATAATTAAACCGGCTAAATTAGAGGAAGTCAGATCATCTTTGGCAGATGTTGAAGTGGCAGGATTAACCGTTTCTGAGGTTAAGGGATTCGGTCGTCAAAAAGGGCAAACTGAACTCTATCGTGGTACAGAATATAAAGCTGACTTTCTTCCCAAGACAAAAATTGAACTGGCTGTGCCAGACGATCAAGTTGAAAAAGTAACCACTGCAATCTCTTCTGTTGCAAACACAGGTAAGATTGGCGATGGAAAGTTATTCGTTTTCGATTTAGAAACAGTTATTAGAATTAGAACAGGCGAGACTGGCGAAGAAGCCATTTAAAAATATTTTTTTGACTATCACAAGCCTCTGAATATTTATGTCCTTAGAGCTACAGGGATCTTTTGTGAATTAGCTTAAAGAAGACTCAGCAAATTCCTTTGCCCATTTATAATTAGCTTTTCCATTTGGTGCTCGCTTAACTTCTTCCGTAAGAAGAATACTTTTTGGAACTTTATAACCAGCTAAATTTGTTTTCAGAAAAGCAATTAGTTCCGCTTCGCTGGGATCATTATCCTTCTCAGAAGACACAACTGCGACAACTTTTTGACCAAATTTTTCATCAGGCAAACCAACAACAAGACAATCGTAAACACTAGCATTAAGCTTTAAAGCTTCTTCGACTTCCTCAGGGTAAACTTTCTCTCCTGCTGTATTAATGCAATTACTACCTCTTCCTAATAAAGTAATCGATCCATCTTCCTCAAGAAGAGCATAATCTCCAGGAAAGCTATACCTTATTCCATTGAATTCTTTGAAGGTCTCAGCTGATTTATCAGGATCTTTATAGTAACCCTCTGGAACCAAGCCGCTTGTTCCTATTTTCCCTCTTACACCGGAGCCGGGTGAAACTTCTCTACCTTCATCATCAACAATAATTACTCCAGGATTGATATTGAATTTAGCTGTTTTGGCTGGGTTGTCTCTGGAAGAAATTGATGAACCCATTCCGCCTTCCGTTGATCCCATGGTATCAATTAAAACCATATCCTTATGCTTTAGAAGTCCATCTTTTACTTCAGAGCTCCACATAACTCCACTCGAAATAATTGTTTGTAAACTATCTATAGAATAAGAATTTCCATCCGCTGAAGCTTCGTTCAATGAATCCAACATAGGTTTTGCAAATGCATCACCAACAATAACAACGCTTGTAGCTTTTTTAGATTCTACTTCCCTCCATAAACGATCTGGATCAAATCCTAAAGAAGGCATGGTCACAACACTGCCACCGGATAGATGGGGCAAAAATGCTCCTAACCACATTCCTGTCCCGTGCATTAGAGGGCATCCAACAAGACTGACCGGTAATTCATTAGATGCCGCTTTTTCTTTAATCAATGCCTCGGTATCCTCTAGATCTTCAGGGACAGGAAAACCCATGGCAAAAGCTGTCTTCATCATCGAGCCGAGAAATAAACCTTGTTTATACATAACTCCTTTAGGCATTCCAGTAGTGCCTCCTGTGTAAAGCATATAAAAATTCTCTTCAGATCTTTCTCTTTCTTCTTGTCTATCTTCTTTTTGAATAATCTCTGAATACTCATCTGATCCCTCTAAAAGATCCTCGCTTCCATCCATTACTTGAATGAAAGCTTTAATTTTAGGAAGTTTATTTTTGATGGCTTTTATTCTGTCAGCGTAACAAGCTTGATAAAAAATGGCTTCTGCATCTGCATTATCTAATAAGTAAATTAATTCATCTTCTTGATAACGATAATTCACATTGATGGGAACACATTCATTTTTAAAAGTGGCAAATTGAGCTACGAGGTATTCATTTGAGTTATGAAGGTAAAGTCCAACTTTCGAATCAAAAGAAAGACCTTTGCTCTCTAAGTAATTCGCTAACTTAGCCGCTTGATCTTCGTAGTCTCGCCAAGTTACTACTTTATCTTCACAAACGAGAGCTGGTTCTTCCGGAATGATTCTAGAAATTTTTTCAAAAACAGATGCAAAATGCATGTTCATATTTCCCCCAAAAATTTTCTTATGTTTTGAAGTGTTAAATTAGATAATAATTAACCAAAATACAACAGTTTAAAAATATTTTGAAAACCTTATCCCCAATCATTTGCATCCTAGGACCAACGAATTCTGGAAAGACAGATTTATCGCTGAGACTTTTTGATGAAATATCCGCAGATTTGATAAGTGTTGATTCCGTTCAAATTTATAAACATGCAGACATTGGGAGCAATAAAATATCTAAGGAACTTCAAAATAAATATCCTCATGAGCTTATCGATATCATAGAGCCTAATGAGGTTTATTCCGTTGGTGAATTTTTAAAAGACCTAAAGCGCGCTATCGATAAATCAGTCCAGTCAAATAAAGTACCAGTTTTAGTTGGTGGCTCGATGATGTATTTTTTTTCATATCTTGTTGGATTTGATGATCTTCCTAAGTCTGATCCCGACACTAGAAAAAAGATTCTTCAAGACATTGATATAAAGGGAAAAGAAGTAGCTTATAAAAGACTAAAAACAAAAGATCCCGAAGCAGCAAAAAACATTCATCCTAATGATACTCAAAGACTGGTTAGAGCTTTGGAAGTTTTAGAAATTTCAAATAAACCCATGAGTTCTTTTTTTAAAAGGAAAGAAAATTCTAATTCAAATGTTTTCCCTATAGTGATTGATAAAGGTAAAGGTTCAAATTTTGATGAGGATCTAAAAAATAGAGTCGAAAATATGTTAAGAAAAGGTTTCATTGATGAAGTAGAAGAAATAATAAAAATTTACAAATCTAACAAATTACCCCTTTTTAATTCTGCAGGATACAAAGAAGTTTCTATGCATATAGATAAAATAATTAAAAAGGATGTCCTTATTGAAAAAATATATTTTGCCCATAAGAAATTAGCAAAGCATCAGAGAACTTGGATAAAAAAAATCCCTAACTTGAAAGCTTTTCAAAGTGCGGATACTGCAAAAAATGAAATATTGGAATATTTATCTTATTGAGTATCTTTATATCAATCTTATCTTTAAAATGTGACTTATGTCTTGGAATAACAACGGAAATAATGGATCAAGAGATCCTTGGGGAGGAAAAGATGGTCCTCCTGATATCGATGAAGCTTTAAAAAAATTTAGAGATCAATTCAGTTTTCTATTTGGAAGAAAATCCAGTTCTGGTGGCGGTGATTTTAAACCAAGAAAATTTCTTACACCTGTCTTAGCAGTCATAGCTATCTTATATGGAGCTTTAGGAATCTATACTATAGATGCTCAAGAACAAGCAGTTGTCATGAGATTTGGTGAGTACGTTAACACCAAAGGACCAGGCATACATTGGAATCCTCCCATTATCGATACAAGAACTATTGTGAATACTGAAAAATTATTCACTCATACAGCTACTTCTTCTATGTTGACTAAGGATGAAAACATCGTCATCGTTGAAATTGGAGTTCAGTATAAGAAATCCAATCCCGTTAATTATCTTTTAGAAGCTTCAACACCCGACGATAGTCTTGCGCAAGCATCTGAGGCAGCCTTAAGGCATGTTGTCGGTAGCAATATTATGGATGACGTGCTCACTACTGGAAGGGAACAAATAGCATTTGACGTCAAAGATAGATTACAACAAAGATTAGATGACTATTTAACTGGAATTGAGGTTGTAACAGTCAACGTTAAAGAGTCTAAGCCACCCGATGCAGTAAGAGAGGCCTTTGATGATGTTGTGAAGGCTCGAGAAGATGAGGTTAGATTGAGAAACCAAGCTGAAACTTATGCAAACGAGGTAGTTCCAATAGCTAGGGGTGATGCGCAAAGAACCATTCAGGATGCAGAGGGTTACAAGAGTAAAGTGATAGCAGAGGCAGAAGGTGATGCTTCTCGTTTTAGTCAATTGCTTGTTGAATACACCAAAGCTCCGGAAGTTACCAGACAAAGACTTTATCTAGACGCTGTGCAGTCTGTAATGGACAACAGCACCAAGGTTATGATCGATGTTCAGGATGGTAACAACATCCTTTACTTGCCTTTAGATAAGATCGCATCTGCTGCAGTAGCTGCAGATAGAAATAATTCATCATCTAATGATGATCGAGATGTTTCTATTGGTGATATCACAGACCAAGTGATAGAAGAAATAAGAAAAAGACAGGAGAGAAGATAATGACTAGACTAGGTTTAATTATCGTATCAGCAGTTGTTATCACAATAGTGATCCTTGCTAATACCCTCTTCATAGTTACTGATAGAGAGACTGCTATCAAATTAAGATTTGGTGAAATAATTGATTCTTCAATTGAGCCAGGGTTACATTTCAAAGTTCCAATACTTCACACAATTAAAAAATTCGATGAGAGAGTACTAACTTTAGATAATTTACCTCAACCTTATTTCACTGCTGAGAAGAAAAGATTGATTGTTGATTACTTCGTTAAGTGGAGAATTACTGATGATGAGCAGTTTTATATCACTACATCGGGCGGTCAACTTTCGGCCCTGAGAGCGCTTTTGACTCAAAGAGCTGATGAAGGTTTAAGAAACCAATTCGGTACAAGAAGTGTCCAAGAGGTTGTTTCTGGGGAAAGAGATGAGCTAATGGCTAATTTAACTACCAATCTTAACCAAACAGTTGGGGATGAATTGGGTATCGAAGTAATTGATGTAAGGATAAAAAAGATTGAATTACCTAATGAGGTTAACGATTCGGTCTACAACAGAATGAGAACTGAGCGTGAAAGGTTAGCTCAAGAGCTTAGGGCTCAAGGAAATGAAATTGCTGAAGAATTAAGAGCTACAGCTGATAAAGAAAGGACAATAATTCTAGCTAATGCGTATAAAATTTCTGAAGAACTTAGAGGTGAGGGTGATGCAACCGCAGCTAACATTTATGCAGATGCATTCAATGAAGATCCAGAATTTTATGAATTCACTAGAAGTTTGAAAGCTTATCAAATGGCTTTTAAAAACAAATCAGATGTTCTTTTAATTGACCCTGACAGCGATTTTTTCAAATACTTGGATAGCTCAAAAGGTAATTAATAGGTATGACAGATTTCTGGAATCTCCCGGATGGAGTCGAAGAAATCGTTCCTCCTCTTTCTACAAATTTAGAAAAAACAAAAACTGAGTTACTAGATTTCTTTCAAAATAAAGGTTTTGATCTCATTTTTACCCCCCTGGTTGAATATTCTGACTCTATAGGAGGTCTAGCAAATGAAGAATTATCAAGGTCGAGTTTTCAGTTTTCTGATACAAACTCGGAAAGATCTCTTTCTCTAAGACCTGATATTTCTCAACAGGTAGCTAGAATAGATAGAAGGTTTTTGACTGAAAAAAATAAAAAATACTGTTACTACGGCGAAGTTATAAAAAAACCACGTGGCTCTTTTACTAAAGCAATTAGCACTATGAAAGTTGGACTAGAAATTTTTTATGATAGCGAGACAGGCGTCAAAGAGGATATTTTTAATGCCTTATCTGGAGCTCTTAAAAAATTAGGCCTTAAAGATTATGTCCTCACCATTGGTGATATTTCTATCCTTGATGAAATACTAGATAAACTGAGATTTCCTTTAGATAAAAGAAATAAACTAAAGGATATTTTATCTTCAAGATCAAAAAGTGATTTATCTGAATTTCTAAAGCAAGAAGGTAAAGGTAAAAGAACTTTATCAATCTTATCGAAGCTGCTCGACATTATTGGTGATTATGAGCAGGAATTTAAGAATCTTAATTTGATTTGCAGGGAATTAAAAATTGATCCTAAAAAATTAAAAATTATTAAACAATCTTTTGACATTCTTAAAAAGAATAAAATTAAGAATGTTTTAATTGATATGGTTGATTTTCCTGGTTACTCGTATCACTCTGGTATAGTTTTTTCTATCTTTCAACCAAAGACGGGAGTTCCCTTGATTAATGGTGGACAGTATAAAACCCCTTTTTCAAAAGCAAATAAAAAAGAAAGAAAGGGTATGGGTTTTGATATAGATTTAATATCTATTTTAAAATTACAGAGTAAATGACAAAAACGCAAAATTTTGCAGTTCTCGGTCTTCAATGGGGAGATGAGGGAAAAGGAAAAATAGTAAACTTCTTGTCCCCAAATTTTCATGCAACTTGTAGATTCCAAGGCGGTCATAACGCCGGCCATACTCTTATTGTGAACGGCAAAAAATTAATTCTTCATCTACTACCATCCTCTATCTGTGAAAAAGATGCTCTCTCATTGATTGGTAAAGGTGTGGTTCTTTCACCAAATGACTTATTTGAGGAAATATCAGAAGCTAATACTTTTTTAGAAGGTGTCGAAGATAGATTAAAAATAAGTTCTGCCTGTGTTCTGATCCTCGATCATCATAAAAAATTTGACCAATGCAGAGAAAAATCTAATTCATTTAAAACTATTGGAACCACTGGGAGAGGTATAGGTCCTGCATATGAAGACAAAGTAGGAAGGAGAGCAATCAGATTGGTTGATTGTTTTTATGAAAAGATTTTGGAAGAAAAGTTAAGAGAAAATTTAGATTTTTATAATTTTATGTTTAAAAAACTTTTCGCAGTTGAAGAGGTTAGTTTTCAGCAAACTTTTGAAAAGGCCTTAATTTATGGTGAAAGATTGAGACCTATGACGAAAGATATTTCTAAACTTATTTTAGAAATGAACAATGATGGAAAGAAGGTTCTTTTTGAAGGCGCTCAAGGAGCATTACTAGACGTTGATAATGGAACTTATCCTTATGTTACTTCAAGTAATTCATCCGCAGCTGGTATTGCTTCAGGTTCGGGCTTAGGACCGCTATCGGTAAGTAATATTTTAGGTATTGTCAAAGCTTATACTACTAGAGTTGGTGAGGGGCCAATGCCTACAGAATTGTTTGATGACATTGGTATTCATATTGCAAAGAAAGGTGGCGAGGTAGGGGCGACTACAGGAAGGCCAAGAAGATGCGGATGGTTTGATGCTGTTGCTATGAAAAAAGTTATTCAATCTAACAGCATTAAGAGCCTTTGTATTACAAAACTTGATGTTTTTGATGGAATGGAAAGTATTAAAATTTGCGATAGCTATGATAATTCAGATGAATTCTTTGAGGAATCTCTCAATCTAGATCACGTAAAGCCTCAATACATTGAGTTATCAGGATGGAAAAAACCCATTTATGGTTTAAAAACTTTGGATGATTTTCCAAAAGAGGCTATTGAATTTATTTCTAAAATTGAAGAGGTTTGCGGCGTATCTGTTGACATCATTTCAACTGGACCAGAAAGAGAAAGCACTATTTTCAAGAACGATATTATTTAGCAGCAATATAAGAGTCTAGTACGCCATTTATAAATCTATAACTATCTTCTTGGCCAAATTTTTTGGCTAACTTTACAGCCTCATTAATTACTATTGGATAGTCAATATCTGAATTTTCAATTTCAAAGATAGATTGTCGAAGAATTGAAATTTCTATTTCACCGATTGACTTAATTTCAATGCTCGAATTATCAGCAATATTTTTATTTAATGAATCATTATTTTTATTTATTCCCTTTAATTTTTCGGCAATGTTGGAAATATCAAATTCTCTATATGCTTTCTTGAATTGATTGATTAAATTAGTATTAGAAATATCTGATATTTCTTTTTGATAAAGAGCCTGTAAAAGAATCTCTCTTGTCTTTGTGGGGGAGAGCTTTTTTTTAACCAGCGGCATCTTTAGAAAATAAGTCAATCATCATAAGAAGACTTTTCGCATACTCAGATCCTTTGACTTCTGCTCTTTGCTTTGCCTGCAATTCGTTATCGGTAGTTAATACTCCAAAAATCACTGGCTTCTTCTTTGAAATACTTACCTGAGATAAGGACCTTGCAGTTTCATGAGCAAGCACTTCAAAGTGATAAGTTTCTCCTTTGATGATGGTGCCTAAAGCTAGAATTGCATCGTATGAACTAATAAACTTTTCCGCTGCTTGCGATAACTCAAACGCGCCTGGCACCTCAACACTATCAATATGATTGACGTTGAACCCTTTTAGTTCAGAAATTGCATCCTTTTGCATGACATCTATGATCTCTCGATTCCAAGAGGTTGAGACTATTAAAATACGATAGTTAGAATAATCTTTTTTATCGATGTTAATTTCCGTTTTACTAAAATCAGTCATGATTAATTTGAAATAAATTCAATAACTTCTAAATCAAATCCAGATAGCGATGGGTATTTAGCTTCTGCGCCAAGGAGTCTAATTTTTGATACGCCAAACTCTTTTAGTATTTGTGAACCAACACCTATCCTTCTTTTATCTGAATCTGAAGAATCATTTTTTTCTTCGATATCATCGTCAGGCTGAGTTAAATCTGAACTAATTAATACGATTAAACCATTTTCAGAAGTAGATATTTTTTCCATCGCATCATCAAGAGACCATCTCTCACCAAAATCATTAGATTTAAAAATATCATGCTTAATATTAATTTGTTGGACTCTAACAAGGGTTGGTTGAGATGACTTTATTTCTCCCATTTTTAAAGCATAGTGAACTTCATTTAAAAGAGAGTCTTTGTAAACAAAAAAATTGAATTCTCCGTATTTATTTTTTATAGATGATTCACTGATTAATTCAATAGACTTTTCATTCGTCAATCTGTAGTTAATCAAGTCCGCGATTGTCCCAATCTTAAGATCATGTTTTTCGCAGAATTTCTCTAAATCAGGTCTTCTGGACATTGAGCCGTCTTCATTCATTATCTCGCAAATTACTGCAGCCGGATGGAATCCTGATAATCTTGCTAGATCAATACTAGCTTCTGTATGTCCAGATCTATTCAAAACTCCACCATCTTCTGCTTTGAGTGGAAAAATATGCCCCGGTTGAACTATGTCTGAACTTAGAGCTTGAGGGTTCGATGCGACTTCTATTGTTTTTGATCTATCTTTGGCAGAGATGCCTGTTGTTATTCCGCTTGCGGCTTCTATGGAAACTGTAAAAGCAGTTTCATGTTTACTTTTATTAGTCTTAACCATTTGATCAAGTTTTAGTCTGTCGCAATGTTCTTCTGTTAATGCAAGACAAATGAGACCTCTTCCATGCATTGCCATAAAATTTATAGCCTCAGGAGAAACATTTTCTGCAGGTAAAATTAAATCTCCTTCATTCTCTCTATCTTCATCATCCATTAGCACAACCATCTTTCCTTTTTTAAGGTCAGACAGTAATTCACTTGTATTGTTAAGAGGCATTTTTCTTTCTTAGCACTAATTTAAGGTCTCTCCCAACGGATTTTTCTTCAACGATTTCTAGATCAGGAGAATTTAATATACCTTCTAAATTTTTATTTGTGTAAAAACTATTTGCTTTATTCCCTAAAACTTTAGGCGCAATGTAAAAAATATATTCATCAATAAGGTTTAAATCAATAAAACTTGAGATCAATCTGGGACCCGCTTCTAGAAGGACATCTTTAACATTTATAGAACCAAGGTAGTTGAGCACCGAAGGAATAGATATTTGATTAGCATCAGATTCAACCTTAACTATCTCTGTATTTAAAGTTTCACCGATTTGCATTTCTAAATTTTCATTATTAGTAAAAATAATTTTTCTGGAATTATCTTGAAAGAACTTTTTATTGCTATCAATGCATGATTTTGTTGAGAACAAAGCTTTGAGAGGCTGTTTAAAGTCTTGATCATTAACTGCCTCTTCAAGCCTTACATTTAGAAGAGGGTCGTCTGTCTCTAGAGTTCCTGATCCAGTAATAATTGCACCTGATATGGCTCTATAAAAATAACCATCTTTCCTTGATGCTTGAGTTGTTATCCATTGTTCATTATTTTTTTTAAAAGCAATTTTCCCATCCAAAGAGCAAGCTATCTTAGCTCTAACATAAGGCTTTCCTTCCGCTAAATGTTTAAAAAAACCGTTATTTAGAACTGAGTTACTTAGACTTAACTTTTCAATTCCAAAACCTTTTTCTTTTAAAATATCTGATCCCTCTTGGGATGGATCGCTTTGCATATAGATAATTTCTTTAAAAGAATATTTTTGAATCAAATCTGTGCAAGGCGGTGTTCTTTTTTCTGTAGAACAGGGTTCAAGAGTTACAAATAAAGAACTCCCATCAAGGACATCTTTTGTCGAATCCTTAAATTTTGACTCTGCATTGAGAATTGCATTTACTTCGGCATGGTTTGAGCCTGGAGAAACATGCCATCCTTCTGAGAGTATCATACCGTTCTTATAAATAAGACATCCTACGTTAGGATTTTCTCTCGTTGTAAAACTTCCTTTTAAGGCCAAATGAACAGCTCTTTCCATCAAAGCTGATTTATTCATTAATCGTTAGAAAGTTTTTTTACTTCTTCGCTAAACTCAAGCGGATCTTGGAAGCTTCTGTATACAGAGGCAAATCTGACAAAGGCTACTTCATCAATTTTTCTTAAATGCTTCATAACAGTTTCGCCAATAACTCTAGAAGAAACTTCTCTTTCACCAAATCCTCTAATATCTCTTTTAATTTGCTCAATTAGTGTTTCAAAGTCTTCTTCACTAACAGGTCTTTTTTCTAAGGAGCGCGAAATACCCTCTTTAAGTTTAATTTCATCAAAAGGGACTCTTGATTTATCTTGTTTAACGATTTTGGGCATAAGGAGTTCGGCGAGCTCAAAAGTAGTCCACCTTTCGTTACACTTATTGCATTCCCTTCTTCTTCTGATTTGACTGCTGTCTGCAACCAGCCTTGAATCAATTACTTTGCTTTCTTCGTATGAGCAAAAAGGGCACTTCATGGATTAATTTTAGATGATTCATAAACGGGAAAGGCAGCACAAAGATCCTTAACCTCTGATTTTGTGCTTTCTATTAAATTATCGTTTTTCACATCTAAAATTATATTAGAAATCCAATCTGAAAGAATATCCATTTCATCTTCTTTAAAGCCTCTTCTTGTAACAGCTGGAGTTCCTATTCTTATTCCTGAGGTAACAAAAGGAGATTTTGGATCATTTGGTACTGCATTCTTATTAACAGTTATATTCGCTCTGCCTAACGCGCTATCAACTTCCTTTCCTGTAAGATCTTTACTAACAAGATTGACAAGAAACATATGATTGTTTGTTCCATTGGAGACAATATCAATCCCTTTCTCCATTATTCTCTTACTTAAGTGTTGCGCATTTTTAAGAACTTGATTTTGATATTCTTTGAATTCAGGCTCCATTGCTTCTTTGAAACATACTGCCTTTGCCGCAATCACATGCATTAAAGGCCCTCCTTGAGAGCCAGGAAAGAGTGCTGAATTTAATTTTTTATGAATATCCTCATTTTCTTTGGCCAGAATAAGTCCACCTCTAGGGCCAACAAGAGTCTTATGAGTTGTGGTTGTAACAACATCTGCATAAGGTACTGGCGAGGGATAAATACCTGCAGCCACTAATCCAGATACATGTGACATATCTGCCAGCAAATAAGCTCCAACCGAATCAGCTATTTCCCTGAACCTATCCCATTTAATAATTCCAGAAAATGCACTAAACCCAGAGATAATAACTTTGGGTTTATGTTCATCAGCTAAAGCTTGCACCTCGTCGTAATCGATGTCTCCACTTTCATCCAAACCATAGCTGAATGACTCATAAATTTTTCCAGAAAAATTTACTTTAGCGCCATGAGTTAAATGACCCCCTTGATCAAGACTCATTCCAAGCACTTTATCTCCTGCGTCACATAAAGCTAAGAAAACTGCTGCATTAGCACTTGCCCCTGAATGGGGTTGAACATTGGCATAATCAGCCCCGAATAATTCTTTTGCTCTATCAATAGCAAGCTGCTCTGCTACATCAACAAATTCACATCCTCCGTAGTATCTTTTACCAGGATATCCTTCAGCATATTTATTTGTAAGAACTGAGCCTTGGGCTTCTAAGACTCTTGGCGAAGTATAATTTTCAGAGGCTATAAGTTCTATGTGTTCTTCTTGACGTTTTTTTTCATTTTCCAAAGAACTCCAAAGTTCTTCATCAAAAGATTGGATAGATAAATTTTCTGTGTACATAACTAAATTATAACTTCTACAGCGATTTTTCTAAGCTTTATTGGTTATAACCTTTTTCTTTCTTTTCGGAAATAATTCGGTACACATGAAACATATGGTTCCATCACATCCCCTGGCAGTACAAAATTGTCTTCCATACAAAATAATTTGTATGTGCAATTTTCCCCAAAGTGATTTATCGAAGAGATTTTTCAAATCTTTTTCAGTTTGGACTACGGATTTTCCATTCGTTAGATCCCACCTTTGCGCCAATCTATGAATATGAGTATCTACTGGAAATGTTTCTATTCCGTAAGCTTGATTTAAAACCACAGATGCAGTCTTGTGTCCAACCCCTGGAAGATCTTCTAACGCCTTTATATCTTTTGGAACTTTAGAGTTGTGCTGATCTATTAATATTTCTGAGGTTTTAACTATCGCCTTAGTTTTTTTGGGTGCAAGCCCGCAACTCTTAATGTAGTTGTATATCTTGTCATGGCCAAGAGAGTGCATCTCTTCTGGGGAAGAAGCAACTTTAAAAAGTTCTTTAGTTACGATATTGACCCTTTCATCAGTGCATTGAGCGCTCAATAAGACAGCAACCAGAAGAGTAAATGAATTTTTATGATTTAAAGGAACTTTAGGATTGGGATACATTTCTTGCAACCTATTAGCAATAAAAACAGCCCTTTGTTTTCTATTCATAAATTTGCAGGAAGAATTACTTATACTTTCTTAAAAACTAGATTAGTATATGCTTTCGTCAAATAAAAATAAGTAAAATTTATATTTGTTTTATTTTACGGTTCAATTAATTTAAGGAGAATTTATGAGAAACGTAGTAATCGTTGATAGTGTGAGGACTGGTTTAGCAAAGTCCTTCAGAGGGGGGTTCAACCAAACAAGAGCTGACAATATGACTGCTCACTTAGTGAATGAGCTTTTAGAAAGAAATCCATCACTGAAACCTGAAATGGTAGAAGACATGATTTTAGGATGCGGAGCGCCTGAAGGTGCCCAAGGTCATAACATAGCAAGAAATGTAGCAGTATTATCAAATCTTCCAATTGAAGTTGGTGGAACAACAGTTAACAGATACTGTTCATCAGGTTTACAAACCGTTGCAATGGCTGCTAACCAGGTTGCTAGTGGTTTTTCAGACTGCATCATGGCAGGAGGAGTAGAATCAATAAGCACTACTCAAGGCCAAACTAACATGCATATGTATGTTAACGAGCAGTTAGCTGAAGAAGCGCCAGGGATTTATCATGCCATGGGTCAAACAGCTGAGTGTGTGGCAAAAAGATACAACGTCACTAGGGAAGCACAAGATGAGTACGCTTTATCCAGTCAGAAAAGAACCGCTGCAGCTCAAGAAGCAGGTTTTTACGATGATGAAATTATTCCAATGGATACAGTGATGAAACTCGTCAACAAGGAAACTGGTGAAGAGAAAGATGTAGAAGTTACCGTAGACAAAGATGATTGCAACAGACCAGAAACCACTATTGAAGGCCTTTCATCTTTGAAGCCTGTTTTTGATCCTGAAAACGGTTCTGTTACTGCTGGTAATTCCTCTCAGTTATCTGATGGTGCATCTGTTACTTTAGTTATGAGTGAAGAAAAAGCCAAAGAACTAGGCTTGGAACCTAAACTCTATTTTAGAGGTTTCACCGTTGTAGGCTGTCAACCAGATGAAATGGGAATTGGCCCAGTTTATTCAATACCCAAGTTATTGAAATCAGCTAATCTATCTATTGAAGATATTGATTTATGGGAACTTAATGAAGCTTTTGCTTCTCAAGTAGTATACATAAGAGATACTCTTGGATTACCTACTGAAAAACTTAACGTAAATGGCGGCTCTATCTCTATTGGGCATCCTTTTGGAATGACTGGTTCTAGACAAGTAGGACATGTCGCTAGGGAGCTTGGCAGACGAGGCGGCAAATACGGTATTGTTACCATGTGTGTTGGCGGCGGAATGGGTGCCACTGGTCTATTTGAAGCCTACAATTCTTAATAAAAAAGTTAAATTCGTCTATCTGTAAATGTCACAGGTAGACGAATTTTTTTTAATTGAAAAATATTTTAAAAATATTGGATCAAAATTTTTATCTAAAAAAAATTTCATTCTAGGTTCCGGAGATGATTCGGCTGTTTTCAAGAGCACTAACAATCTTTGTTACTCTGTTGATCAAAATTTTGAAGGAATTCATTTTCCTAAATCTTTACCTGCTGAATTTATAGCATCAAGATCAGTGCTTCGCTCTTTCAGCGACATATCAGCGATGGGAGCAAAACCTCTTTGGTTCAGTGTTGCTCTTGCATGTGATTTTGATGAGAAATTCATAAATGACTTCTCGAGAGGCTTAAAGAAAGTATCAAGCTTATTATGTGTTCCTTTAATTGGTGGCGATTTAATAAAAACAAATCAAAAGTCA
Organism: uncultured SAR86 cluster bacterium; assembly: GCA_902578495.1. Lineage (GTDB taxonomy): Bacteria > Pseudomonadota > Gammaproteobacteria > Magnimaribacterales > AG-339-G14 > CACNYO01. The sequence continues at coordinate 26,487 of CACHCY010000005.1, read as the reverse complement.
GTGACTGTCTCGGTATCCGGAGAAACGAAAAAAAATAATTATCTTTCAAGATCTGGAGCCAAACATAATCAAAACATTTATCTAACTGGAGAATTGGGGCTTGCAAGAAAAGGTTTAGAAGAAATTAAAAAAAATTTTAATAAAAATATTTACAGAAAAAAAAATGTAAAAAGATTTGTCTTTCCTGAGCTGAGATTAGAAATTTCTAATTTCATTTCCCAGTTTGCCTCATCATGCATAGATATTTCAGATGGATTTATCGCAGACCTAGAGAAAATTCTAATTCCAAGTAATCAAGGAGCAGCAATTGATCTAGATGAGGTTCCTAGGACTGATAAATCATCACTTGAAGATTTTACATTTGGAGATGACCTTGAATTAATTTTTACAGCGGATAAAAAATATCACAAGAAAATTATTTACCTTTCTGATAGCTTAGGAATTAACATTAACTTAATTGGACAAACCAAAAAAAATAGTGAAATTAAATACATCATTAATAATGAAGAAGTAAAATTTCCAAGAAAGAAAGGTTGGAACCATGGAAAAAAATAATTTTCCTAACACAAAGAATATTTTCCACTTAATTGCTGTAGGTTTCGGCTCAGGCTTTATTAAAATTGCCCCAGGAACTTGGGGATCTACTCTTGCCTTAATTTTATTTATTGTTTTAGAAGCTTTTATCGATGATCTCTTGCATCTATTTGTATTCATCTCTTCCTTGTTATTAATATTTTTGATTTCATGCATCGTTGCCTCGAGAGACGCAGATATAAAGGATGACTCAAGAATAGTTTCTGATGAAATGGGCGGAATGCTACTCACCTTATTCATGGTGAGTATCATTTCAGATGAAATCTTAGGTTATCTTATAGGTTTTGCACTTTTTAGAGCTTTTGACATAGTCAAGCCCTGGCCTATTTCTTACGTAGATCAAAATTTAAAAAATGGATTTGGAGTTTTTTTAGATGATTTGATTGCAGGATTTTTGAGTTTTCTTGTGTTCCTTTGTTTTTATCTGTTATTTACTTAATCTCTCTTTAATTTTCTTTACTATTTTATCTCTATCTAATTTATAGTCTTTTCTTTGTTCAGATATCCCTCCGATCGATGGGAAATGATCAGAAATTCCAAAATTAATTGTCTTAACTTTAATATCTTCTTCTGCAATAAATTCATTTATGGCTGAACCGGCACCTCCAGCAACAACATTATCTTCAATTGACACAAGCAAATCAGAGTGCCTTGCGCACTTGATTATGCATGCAGCGTCTAATGGTTTAACAAATCTCATATCAATCAAATTTGCGTCTAAACTTTTACTTATTTCATCTGAGAGTGACAACATAGAACCAAAACTTAAGATAGAAATTTTATTTGTCTCTGAAAATTTAATTTCTTTAGATTTTCCAATCTCAATTTCTTCAAATTCAGTAGGTAGATCTGTTCCTAATCCAAAGCCTTTGGGATATCTAACTGCAGCCGGGCCTTCAAATTTATAACCGGTTTCCAACAACCTCCAACATTCTTCTTCAGAGGAGGGCGTCATAATAATCAAGTTTGGAATGCACCTCATGAAGGATAAATCAAATATGCCAGAATGCGTTGCCCCATCCTCTCCAACTAATCCAGCTCTATCTATGGCAATAAGGAGATCAAGGTTTTGAATTGCTACATCATGAATTAATTGGTCATATGCTCTTTGTAAGAAGGTAGAGTATATAGCTAGGACAGGCTTTTTCCCTTCGCAGGCAAGTCCGGCAGCAAAAGTCATAGCATGTTGTTCGGCGATTGCTACATCATAGAAACGTGAAGGGAATTTATCAGCAAATTCAACCATCCCTGAACCTTCTTTCATAGCAGGAGTGATTGCAATTAGGGAAGGATCAATATTTGCTTTTGAAGTTAGCCAAGAACCAAAAACATCTGAATATTTCATGCCTACATTTTTCTTCTTTGATGCGTTTGGATTTTCCATTTTTGTGATCGCATGGAATCCAATTGGATCAACCTCTGCAGGTTTAAATCCTTTTCCTTTTTTAGTAATTAGATGAAGAAGCTTAGGACCTGAGGTATCGTTTAGATTTCTTAAAGTTCTAATTATTTCCTTAACGTTGTGCCCATCCATGGGCCCGACATAGTTAAAGCCAAGTTCTTCGAATAAAGTTCCTGGTGCAACCATACCTTTAATATGCTCTTCAGCTTTACTAGCAAATTTTCTTGCAGAAGGAATCAATCTTAGCGCCATTTTTCCTCCTTCTCTTATCTGCGTATACCATCGACTTGACCAAATTCTTGCAAGGTAATTAGATAACCCACCAATATTTTTCGAAATTGACATATTGTTATCATTGAGAATTACTAACAAATCTTTATTTAGATTGCCAGAATGACTCAAAGCTTCAAACGCCATACCGGCTGTTAGTGCGCCGTCGCCTATGACTGCTATAGCTTTTTCATTTGAACCTACCGTCATACCCAGAGCTGCGCTGATAGAAGTGCTTGAATGACCCACGCCAAAAGTATCAAAGATGCTTTCTTCTCTTGAGGGGAAGGGATGCAAACCATCTTTTTGTCGCATAGATGACATTAAACTTTTTCTCCCAGTAATAATTTTATGAGGGTAGGTCTGATGACCAACGTCCCAAACTATTTTATCTTTAGGAGAATCGAAGACATAATGAAGAGCAACTGTAAGCTCTACAACGCCTAAACCAGCCCCAAAATGTCCACCCGTTTGTCCAACAGAGTATAAAAGAAATTCTCTCAGTTCGTCACAGAACTCTTCTAATTGATTTTCTTTTAGCTGTTTTAAGTCTGAAGGTGAATTTACTCTATCTAGTAAAGGAGTTTCAGGGTATTTATCTGGAATGGAATCAAATACTTTCACTCTATTTTAATTTGTTCTTTTAACTATGAATTTTGATAATTCAATTAGCTTTTCAGTATTGTAAGGGAGAGATTTTAAACACTGAATAGCCTCATTACATAAGGATTCTGCTCTTAAACGGGATTCTTCAATTCCAATTAATTTTGGATAAGTATTTTTTTTTAAATTTTCGTCGGAATGAGCTGGTTTACCCAAGTCTTCTGTTGATGAGGTGCAATCTAAAATGTCATCCTTTATTTGAAAAGCTAGACCAATGCACTCTGCAAACCTAATGAATGATTCTGTATAATCTTCAGGCAAATCTTCCTTCAAAAGACAAGTGGCATGAACGCAGGCAGAAATTAATTTGCCTGTCTTTAGAACATGAATCATATCCAGCTCTTCAAGAGAGATATCAATATTTTCTGATTTAATATCTCTATTTTGACCTTCAACCATTCCAAAAGGGCCGCAGGCCTTCGAAAAAATACTAATAATTTTAATTTTGGTATCTGCAGATAAATTAGGATCATCAATGTCAGTGATTATTTCCAATGCCAATGGTTGAATAGCATCGCCAGCAAGAATAGCTGATGCTTCACCAAACTTGATGTGACAAGAAGGTTTACCTCTTCTTAGATCATCATTATCCATAGCAGGCAGATCATCATGGATTAAAGAGTAACAGTGAATAAGTTCTCCAGATGCTGCCATAGCATCAATGGTTTCACTTTTGAGATTTAAATTAAGGGAATCTGCTACAAGATATATTAGTTGAGGCCTTATTCTTTTTCCGCCATCCAGAACAGAATAATGAATAGCTTCTGTAATGTTTGAAAAATCTCTCGCAGGCAAAGCTTTGTTAAGAGCTTTCTCAATTCTTTTTTGATTTCTTTCTAAAAAAGATAAATCATCAATCATTTGATATATCCTCAAAAGAAACATCTTCTCCTTCTTTAGAGGATAATTTTTTAATTTTTAGTTCTGCATCCGAGAGCATCTTTTGACAAGCTTTAGTTAAAGAAATGCCTTTTTCATAAGCTTCTATTGAATCTTCTAAAGATAAGTTTCCTTCTTCTAAGCTCTCGATAATTTTTTCTATTTCATCAAGAGTGGATTCAAAATTAAGTGATTTTTTTTTACTGCTACTGGACATTTACTTTTTTACTGAATATTTCAAATTTTGAAAAAATTTCCCTTAGTCTCGAAGGCAAAATTAGCCATGCTGGAGTCACAAAGAGAGTTAGTATAGTAGCAAAAGATAAACCCCAAACCAGGCCAAAGGCAAGGGGTTGCCAGTAAATAGCTACTCTTCCGCCAACACCAATTTCTCTTGAAATGAAATCTACACCAATACTACTAGCTAGAGGCATTAATCCGACTACAGTGGTGAATGAGGTCAAGAAAACAGGTCTTAATCTCTGAGCACAGGTTCTAATAAGGATGTCTTTCTCTTTTAAATTGATAGAGTTTCTTTTTAAAACATTATAAGTATCAACAAGCACAATATTATTATTAACAACAATTCCAGCTAAAGCCACAACTGATAATCCAGTAAATAATACGCTGGTAAGAGATTGAGTTACTAAGAGGCCTAACTGTACGCCTGCAGTTGATAGAACTATGGCAAATACAATGACAAAAGCCTGATAAAAACTATTTAATTGAGTAACAAGAAGCATAGCCATAAGGAAAATTGAGATCATTCCAGCCGTAGCAAAAAAAGCAGCCGCCTCTTCGGTTTCCTCTTGCTCTCCACCAAAATTAAAACTAATTTGGTTAAATTCGATATTTTCATCTATCCAGGTATTAATCTGAGAAATCACGTTTGAAGGAACTGCATTTTCCAAGTAATCAGCTGTTACTGTATAAGCTCTTTCCCCATCAACTCTTCTTATTGAAGGAACATCAAGTTTTGGAACCACTTCAACAAAACTACTAAGAGGCATCAATCCTTCTCGAGTAGGAATATTTAGTTCTCCCAGTTGATCTAGCCTTCTTTCAGACTCAGGATATCTAACTCTAATTTCAACTTCATCTTCAACGTCTTCTGGTCTATATTCACCAAGTCTGAGGCCATTTGTAACAAATTGAACAGCTGCTCCGATTTCAGAAGTAGAGACCCCAAATAACGAAGCTTTTTCTTTATCAATATCCATTGCCCATTCAATTTTTCTAACTGGAATTGTAGTTTTAACGTTGTCTACTCCATCAATTGATGACTTCATGAACTCTTCAAGAGCTATAGTGGCTTCGTAAACAACTCTAGAATTTTGTCCTGAGATATCAATTTCAATTGGAGCATCAATAGGTGGTCCTCCTTCTTCTCTCCTGACATTAAACTTAAGACCCGGAAATTCATTACTTATACCTCTGATCTGATCCAGCACTTGATAGCCATTAAGGCCTCCAATAATTTCATCCTCTTCAAGAAATGCTAGTTCGACCATGAATCCACCAATACCGTCCGATGATCCTCTACTTCTAGGGTCTCCAGCAGAGTTTCCACCAGTAAAGGTTGATAGCTTTATGATTTCTGGAATTTGAACAAGCTCATCTTCAATCTGCTCAATAAGTTCTAATTTTTCATTAGCATTTAAATTTCCTCTAGCTTCAACATTTACACTGACGAAGGTTGGTTCACCTTCTGCAAAAAAAGTTGAGCCCGCGCCATGTCTTGCCTGCAAAAGAAAAATTGTATAAACAAGTAGGATAACAAAGAATAATACTTGAATAGGCCTAGATAGAATAAAGTCCAATGATCTAGCATAGGCACCTGTTATTCCAGGAAGTTCAGTGGGATCACCATTTTCTAACTTTGAGGTGTTTTGAATTGACTCTTGGCTCCTATTTCCAATACTGCCAAACAAAGATCCTATTGCAGGAGTAAATAGAAGTGCATAGATAAGAGACCCACCTAGGACAGCAAATACAGTGACAATAAGAGTTCTTAGGAAGCTTCCAGAAAGAGAGTCCCAAAAAAGAAGGGGAAAAAAAGCCGCTAAAGTCGTCAGATTGGATGCTATTACCGGCCAAAACATTCTTCTTGCTGCTAGTTTATAAGCTGTTGTTTTATCTAATCCCTCTGCCATTTTTCTATCGGCAAATTCAATTACAACTACAGCTCCATCAATCAACATTCCTAGAGAAATAAGTATTCCAAAACAGACTAGAAAGTTAAACGACGTTCCGTATGCATTTAGAATTATCATTCCAAAGAAGAAACATAAAGGAATAGCAGCACCTACCATTAATGAAGATCTAATGCCCATGGTAGCCAAAGCAACTGCCATTACCAACACTAAGGCAGTAATTACGTTACCCATAAGCTCTTCCAACATAACTGTATTCCAAGCAGTTCTATCTTCTGTGATGACTATTTCAAGAGAAGGAGGATAAAGTTCTCTTTTCTGATCCAAAAGTTTATTGATGGCTTCAACTGCATCTAGCTCATTGGCATCGGTTCTTTTTACTACTTCTATAGCAACGGTATTCTTGCCATTGACCTTTGCATAAGTTTCTTGATCTTTGTAAGACCTTCTTATTTCAGCTACATCTTCTATTCTTATAACAGCGTTTCCCCTTTTTATAAGTGGTATTTTCCTTACATCACCAACATCTTCAAAAATCGAAGGAACTTTAACAGCAAATGTGCCGGTGCCTGTTGTTATTAAACCGGCAGGTATTACTCTATTATTTTGAGAGATTGCATTATAAAAATCTTGAGCTGTTATACCGAAACTCTCTAATCTAGTTCTATCAACTTCAACCACCAAAAGATCTTCTGGTACACCAGCTAAATTTGCTTCAAGGACAAGTGGGATACTTTCAACGTCTGATCTTAAATCTTTAGCGATATAATTAAGCTCTCTTTTTGATAATTCATTGGATACAAGATTTACTCGCATTATTGGAAATCTTGAAAAATTGAAGTTATTGACCATTGGCTCTTCAGCATCAGTAGGCAATTTAAAAGCTATCTCATCTACAGCATCTCTGACATTTGTTTTTGCAATGTCTGGGTCAAAATCATTTGGGAACTCAACGATAACAGTGGAAAAATCCAATCTACTATATGATTGAACTCCTTTGACATCATCTACTGTTAAAAGTCTTTTCTCGATTGGTCTCGAGATAAGTCTTTCCGCATCTTCTGGTGAAACACCTTCGTAGAAGGTGCTGACCATAACAAAGGGAACATCTATATCTGGTTCAGAGGCATTAGGTATTTGACCGTAAGAAAAAATTCCCCATGTTAAAACGAGGAACATCATTGTTAAGGTAGTTCTGTATCGATCTACAAAAAAATCAATTAATCCTTTCATTAGAGTTTGTAAATCTGCTATCTAAAGCTATACCTACTTTTTCTCCTTGGGATACGTAATCTTGTCCGACTGTTATGATTGTTGAAATAGTATCAAGACCAGTTATCCAAGCTCCAAAGCTAGTGTCTTCAATAAGTTCAATTGATTTGAAGGCGACTAGGCCATCCCCATCAATGGTTCTGATACCTAAATCACCATTAGCATCTAAACGTAGAACTGAAACTGGAACCAGATGAGCTAATCGTTCTATTCCTTTAAGGGTTACTTCAGAAGTCATACCATCTTTTATTTCAGATTCTGGATTAGGGATCGAAATTTCAACTCTAAATGTTCTTGTGACTGGGTTAGCAGATGATGAAATAAATTTAACATCGCCTTCAAAAAATTTTCCATTATTTAACTCAACTTTTGCCTTAGAATCGAGAGAAATTTCCGACATATCATTTTCAGATATCTCTGCAGAAATAAGAATTGGATTAAGATCTAATACTGTAGCGCAAATGCCTTGTCTTGGTAGAAAGTCTCCTACATCAAGATCAATCCTATCAACTATTCCATCAAAAGGAGCTTTTACAGATGCAAAGTCTAGATCTTGAAAAGCTCTTTCGTATCTTGCTTTTGTAGCTTGAAGTTGGCTATTCGAATATAGACCCTCATCAAATAATTTTTTTGCAGTTTCGTAATTTAAAGAAGCTTCTTTCGCTACTTCGTCTTTGTCCCCAACAAAAATTTGACATATCGGGCTACCTTTTTTTACAAATTGTCCTTGCGCAACTGGAAGACCAATAACCTGACCAGAGGTCTCCGCTCTTAATTGAATATTTTTATCTGCTTCCGCAGAACCTTTTAGAACAATATTTCTTGAGAAAGGCTGAGCAGATTGTTTCATTACTCTGACTATAGTTTCCTCGATAACAACTTGTTTGGTTGGAATTTCATTTTCTACAAAAAAACCTGAGATCATCCAGATGGAAGCAAAAAATAAAAATATTCCTGCAGATTGTAGGTTAGAAATCGAGAAAATCGATTTTAAGATTGAGCTTAAAAATTTCATTTAATTATTATGGAGACGAAAAGGATTATATCAACTTAGCTGCGTAATACATGCATTTTTATCTTATGACAGTTTACATGTCAATAATTAAATAGAGTGCTTTTCTTTTAATTTTTCAAGAAGATGAATTTGTTCTTCTTGAGACAAATTAGTTCTACTTTCTTTTGTTGTATTTGATTCTGGAAGATAAAAATTATTAGCATCACTTAGATAATCCTTTATCGAATCCGACATAAGAGACTGAAACTTTTCAAAACCTATTCTTTCTTCAGAGCGTCTGAGATCTGCCCAACCAAAGTTTTTAGCTGTTTCATACACTAAAGGATGCGACCATTTGAAATTTTCAGGATCATCCGACCCTAAACAAGCCTCGGCAAAAGCAGATTCAATAGATTTAATTCCCTCTTTTTTTAAATAATGGCTTTTAATTTGTTCAAGCGTTTGACTAAGCGAAGGAAGAAATTTTGATTTTGAAGTCAGTTCATCAATAGCTTCAAATATTAAATCCTGAGAGAAGATTTCTAATTTCTTAAGCCATAATTGTTTTGCTAAATTTAAACTAACTTCATCCTTAAAAGCTTTATGAAATTGATTGTGATAGGTAATTTCTAATTGAGCAAAAATTAGATTAACCAACTCTATGTGATTGTTAGGAATTTTTACTTTTTCGCCCATTCAGTATTAGCAAGTCTGTCCAATATATTAGAACTTTTTTTTGAATCCTTTTCCCAAGAGTTTTTTAAAAAGTTTATAAATTTATTATTCCAGTTTGAAGAAATTTCTCCTGCATCAATCCAATAAAGTCTAAATTCAGGTAATTTTGATTCTATGAAATCAACTGGAATATTTGATACTTCCAAAACCTTTAAGCAATCCTCGCTGGGCAGCCAATTTTTTGACATAGGATGATTTTCTTTATCACTATCGAGCTTAAATTTCTTTCTAGCCCATTGTTTTTTTGCATGATTTAAAAAAGTGGAATTCCAAGAATTGGATTTAATCCTTTTTTCTTTCCAGAATAGAATAAATTCTGGCAGAAGGCTTTCAATGAAAGAATCATTCATGTTAAGACTTTTAAGAATTGACATCGCATCTTCTGAAGGCAGCCAGTTGCTATTTATAAGAACTTTTTTCGATTCTTGATATTCAATTTTTTCCTTTTCCCTCCAATTTTTTAAAGCGTATTGAAGAAATTTTGACTCCTTTGAATGCGGCTTTAACTCTTTTCCTTTCCAAAATAAATTAAAGCTTGGTAACTGATCTCCTAAAAAATCCTCTTCGATTCCTAAATTGCTTGCTTGCTTAATAAGATCTTCACTAGGATAAAAATCATCCTTTTCATCTGGCTTAGAAGCATTGTCTATCGCAGAAATATTTTTGAAAAGGCCTAAATGATTAAGTTTTTTATAAGAATTTTCTATTTGTGAAACACCTAGAAATTTAAATTCATTCTTGAGATTATCCAAAGAAAAGTTTTCTCGATTATTTTGAAAAAAATCTAGAATTATTGCTTCAGTAATTCCAAGAGATTCAGCAATTTCTTTTGAGAACGAGTATTTCTTTTCAGACATTTATGCTGAAACCTTCATATTCTGTCTTCGATTTTTGACAGCACTAGAAAGCAAGTTCAGCATAATTTCTGTATCTTCCCAACCCACGCAAGCATCGGTGATACTTTGTCCGTATTTAAGCTTATCTTTTTTATCGGAGCTTTGATTTCCCTCAATTAAATTGCTTTCAATCATTACTCCAATGATATTTTTTGATCCAGAAGATATTTGATTACAAAGGTCTTGATTTACTATTAACTGTTTTTTGAATTGTTTACTGCTATTTCCATGACTCATATCAACCATAACAGAATCTATTAATCCGTTTTCTTTAAGTATTTTTGATGTTTCCTTTATATCTTTATCTTTATAATTAGGTTCACTTCCTCCCCTAAGGATTACATGGCAATCCTGATTTCCTGCCGAGTTGAAGATGGCTGACTTACCCTCTTTAGTTATAGATAAAAAGATATGTGAATGACTGGCAGCTTTCAAAGCATCAACTGCTACTTTGACTGAACCATTAGTACTATTTTTGAATCCAACAGGACAGGATAAACCAGAGGCTAGCTCTCTATGAATCTGACTCTCAGTGGTCCTAGCACCAATGGCTCCCCAAGTTATTAAATCAGAGATATATTGAGGAGTGATGATATCGAGATATTCGGTTCCAGCAGGTAATCCTATTTCATTTATTTCTAATAGAAGTTTCCTTGCAGTTTTGAGTCCTTTATTAATATTGAAACTATTATCAATATCTGGATCGTTTATCAATCCTTTCCATCCAATTGTGGTCCTAGGTTTTTCGAAATAAACCCTCATCACTATTTTGAGTTCTTTCGATAGATTATCAGCAAATGGCTTCAATTTTTTAGCATATTCTAGGGCAGCCTTTGGATCATGAATAGAGCATGGACCTACTACAACCATCAAACGGTCGTCTTCTTGCTTAAGAATTGAGGATAGTTCATTTCTTGATTCGTAAACCAGCTTTGATGCTTTTGAAGACAGTGGTAACTTGTCAATCAGCTTTATTGGAGGTGTTACCTCAAGAAGCCCTTTAATCCTAGTATTGTCTGTTAAATATTGCATAATTCTTCAAGTGAAAGCATTTTATATATAATCTCTTCAATTTAAAGGTTTTAATCTAAATATACAGTGAAAATTTCTCTAGTACAGGAAAACCCAGTCGTGGGAGACATAGACGGTAATGCGTCTATAGCAAGTGATTATATTTTGAACCATGAATCATCTGGTTCAGATCTTATTATATTTAGCGAGCTCTTTATAACAGGCTATCCGCCTGAAGATCTTTTGTTGAGAGAGGATTTTTTGATTTCTGCACAAAAGAGTGTTGAAAATTTGTCTTCATCTATAAAAAAATCGAAAGTTTTAATTGGGCTACCAACACTAAAAAATGGCAAAAGATACAATTCTGCCGCTTTAATCGATAAGTCTGGAATCATTCAAATCTATGACAAACATGTTCTTCCTAACTATATTGAATTCGATGAAAAGAGATATTTCTCAAATGGAAATTCTAAAAATTTCTTTCTAATAAATGACCTTAAAGTAGGACTTTCAATTTGCGAAGATATTTGGGATGAAGGATTTATAGATTTGCAAAAAGAAAATAATTTAGACCTTCTTATAAACCTCAGCGCTTCACCATTTACTATCAGCAAGAAAGAGGAGAGAGGCAATGTGTTTGCCAAGATCTCTGAAAAGTTAAATATTCCTTTGATTTACGTAAATCAAACGGGGGGACAAGATGAGCTGGTTTTTGATGGCACTTCCTCAGTAATCAATAAGCAAGGGGATGTGGCTATTGAACTTAAAAGCTTTGCGACTGACTCTATTAAATTTAATCATGAAGAAATAAATAAAAGTTCAATCAAAGAGAAAACATCAAATAGATTGAAAGATCTTTATGATTCATTAGTCCTGGCTACAAAAGACTACGTAGAAAAAAATAACTTCAAAGGAGTGCTAATTGGCTCATCCGGCGGCATTGACTCTGCTTTGACAGCAACGATTGCAACAGATGCTCTTGGTTCAGATAAAGTTAGAACGATAATGATGCCTTTTAAATATACTGCAGACATTAGCATCAATGATGCTGCGCTTTTGGCAAAGAATTTAAAAATCAATCATCAAGAAATCCCAATAGAGAAGGTTTATGACGCTCATATGAGCAAGCTTTCTGAAATTTTTAACAATAAAAAAATTGATAAAACCGAAGAAAATTTGCAGTCAAGAATCAGAGGAGTGACTCTGATGGCAATTTCAAATAAAAACGGTTTATTAGTTCTCACAACAGGAAATAAAAGTGAAACTGCAGTTGGCTACTCGACGTTATACGGCGATACTGCAGGTGGATTTGCAGTTTTAAAAGATGTGTCAAAGACATTGGTTTACGAACTATCAAAATATAGAAATGGATTAAATGAAGTGATTCCAGAAAGAATTATTACAAGACCCCCAAGTGCTGAACTAGCTCCAGATCAAAAAGATTCTGATTCCCTGCCAGATTATGAAATATTGGACCCAATAATAGAGCTCTACGTAGAAAAGGATTTTTCCGTAAAAGAGATAATTCAAGAAGGTTTTGATAAAAAGACTGTAGAAAAAATAATCGGACTTATTGATTTTAATGAGTACAAAAGAAGACAGGCTCCATTGGGAGTGAAAATATCCGATAGAAATTTTGACAAGGGTAGAAGATATCCTATTACCAATTCATGGAAACCCAATATATAGGGTTATTGTTAGAAAAAATCACTACATTTTGTGCTTTTGAAGGCAATTGAGCTATAATTCGCTCAAAACAGCTGTGGATACAATAAAAGACATCAATAAAGCTGAACAACAAGAATTGCCTCTAAAATTGCAAGGCGAGAATATATCTGACCTTCCCGAAGATTTATACATCCCGCCTAATTCTCTGAGGATATTTTTGGATTCATTTGAAGGCCCGTTAGACCTCCTTTTGTATTTTATTAAAAAGCAGAACCTTGATATTGCCAACATAGATGTTTCTTTGATTACTGACCAATACATTTCATACATAAACCTCATGGAAGAACTTCAGTTTGATTTGGCTGGAGAATACCTAGTCATGTCTGCTTATCTTGCAGAGATAAAATCTAGGATTTTACTACCTTCGCTATCTGAAGATGATGAGATGGAGGACGATCCGAGATCAGAATTAATTAGAAGACTTCAAGAATACGAGAGATATAAAAAAGCATCTGAAAGCTTAAATGATATTCCAATGGTAAATAGAGATTTTTATCTCGCTAGTGCAGCAAAACCTGAATTTGAAGCACCAAAAGAAAAACCAAAAATTACCGGAGAAGACTTAGTGCTTATTTTTAATGAGCTTAAAGAAAGAATAAGTCTTAAAAAAAGTCATGTTATTGATTTTGAAGAACTTTCTACAAGAGAAAGGATGACCGAAATTCTTGAATTACTCCAACAAAGTGACTTGATAGCTTTCAATGATTTGATAAAGAAGTCAGAAGGAAAAATGGGCGTCGCAGTTGTCTTGTTAGCAATCATGGAGTTGCTTAAAGATTCACTAATAAAGGGGATTCAAAACGAACCTTTCGGAAAAATTCATCTTTCAAAAAAAATTACAGGCGTCCACTAAATGAATACGATCACACTTTCAAAAATTATTGAGGCGATACTTCTATCGTCTGGCAGACCTTTAAGCGAAAAAGAGATCACTAATCTATTTGACGAAAATGAAAAACCATCTCATTCGGAATTTAAAGACGCTTTAGATTTGATTGAGCAAAACTCTCAAAATAATTCTTTTACTTTATCAAAGGTTGCAAGTGGATTTAGACTTCAGGTTGATCAAGCTTATGCCCCTTACATTGCTAAAATTTGGCAAGAGAAGAATCAAAGATATTCCAGAGCTTTGATGGAGACTATAACTTTGATAGCCTATAAGCAGCCTATAACAAGAAGCGAGATAGAGGAAGTAAGAGGAGTTTCAGTAAGCAGTAATTTAATTAAGAATTTATTTGAAAAGGGATGGATTAAAGTTGTCGGTATTAGAGATGTTCCTGGAAAACCAAGTTTGCTAGGGACTACAAAAGAGTTTCTTGATGACTTAGGGCTCAAGAAGCTATCGGATTTGCCTTCTTTACCTGAAATAAATATTTCTACTGAATCTACCATGCCATTACCTTTGGAGGATCCAGACCAAAATTCCATTGAGGGAAATGAGATAATCCAGTGAAAGAAAGAATCCAAAAGGTTCTTTCCGATTCAGGCATCGCATCTAGACGGCAGATAGAAAAGTTCATTCAAGAAAAAAGAATCTTTGTTGGTGACAGACTCGCCAAACTTGGAGAGAAAATTTCAAGAGAAGATCAAATTTTCCTTGATGGAAAAAAAATTATTCTAAATGTAAATAATAAGTTAAGAATATTAGCTTTAAATAAACCTGAAGGTTTTGAATGCACTAGATCAGAAAAAAGCCCTAAGAAAAAAATATTTGATTTGTTGCCACCTGAAAAAAACTTCAGATGGATATCAGTAGGTAGATTGGACTTAAACACTTCGGGCCTTCTTTTGCTAACAAACAATGGCCAAGTTGCCAATCAACTAATGCATCCCTCATCAATGCTTGATAGAGAATACATTGCTCGTATCAGGGGGGAAGTTGAACCAGCTGATATAGATAAATTAAAAAAAGGTATTCAAATTGATGGAAATAGAATGAAATTCAATGATTTAGTTGAAGGCAGGATAACCAAATCTCACTCTTGGTTTGCTCTTGTTATACAAGAGGGAAAAAATAGAGAAGTCAGAAAGCTATGGAATGCATTAGGCTACGAAGTAAGTCGCCTCAAGAGAGTAAGATACGCAAATATTTTTTTACCCTCAACGTTGAAGCAGGGCTCCTATAAAGAACTGGGTCAAAAAGAAATTGATAACTTAATTAAGAATCTCTCTTAGGGATTTAATTTTAACAACATCATTTAAATCCTCATTTTTGATGGAGTTATTATGATAGCCATATTCTGCAAATATAAATGAGGTTTTCGCACGTTTTGATGCTTCGAAATCTTTGAAATGATCTCCAAAAAAGAGAGTATTTTCAGGAGAACAATTTAACTTCTTCATAGCTAAATTTATACCGCTTGGATCGGGTTTTCGTCTGTTCTCACTATCTTCTGGAGAGATAACTATATCTGCCATTTCATTCCATTTATAAAAATTTGAGATTTTATCAGTGAGGAATTTAGGTTTATTTGTAACTATCCCCCACTTTTTATTATTATCTTTGATGAATTTTATAAGTTCTTCAAAGCCTCCAAATGTTACGGAGTCAGTGCATATTTTTTCGTACTCCTCAATAAGCTCTTTCCTAAGACTTTCGAAATTAGCATGATTGTCTGAAATTGAGAATCCAAGTGAAATCAAGGCTCCAGCACCCTCAGAAACAATTTGTCTTACAGATGAAAAATCTTTTTCAATTAACTTCTTTTGCTGAAGCAAAGAATTAAGAGACACATGAAATTCTTTAGCAGTATCCAGAATGGTGCCATCCAAATCAAAGAGGTACAGGTCAATATCACTGTGGTTTATGAGCATGAACTAAATAGTTAACTGTAACATCATCACCTAACCAATAGTTGCCTGAAAGTGGGTTATAGCTCATTCCAATGATTTCTTTAACTTCTAAGCCTGAATTTGTCATAAAACCATGAAGTTCTGATGGTTTTATGAACTTATTAAAATCATGGGTGCCTTTGGGTAATAAGTTAAGGATGTATTCAGCACCAATAATTGCAAACAGAAAGGATTTTGGATTTCTATTGATAGTTGAAAAAAACACTTCACCTCCCGGCTTACATAAATCTGAACAAGTCTTCACGAGCAATTCAGGATCGGGAACATGTTCTATAGCTTCAAGACAAGAAACGACATCAAAAGCTTTTTTATCAAGAAACAAGCTTTCAGCTTCTCCAAGAATGTAGCTTATGTCCTTGTTGTTTTTTGAGGCATGAAGTTTCGCTGTTTCTATTGCAACTTCTGATATATCAACTCCTGTGACTTGAGCTCCAAAATCATACAAAGCTTCTGCTAATAATCCGCCACCACAAGCAACATCAAGAACCTCTAAATTATTTACGTTTTTTTTGTCATTAATATAATTCGAACGTAAGGGATTAATTTTGTGAAGAGGTGCAAATTTTCCAGAAGGATCCCACCACTCTTCTGCTATTTTATTAAACTTATCTTTTTCTGCTTGATCGATATTCATATTTCTGACAATCTGAGATCAGTATATTGAATTACATTGTAAAAAAAAGTTAAAGCTTCATTTATATTAAGCTTAATACTTTGTTTAAAATTAATTTTTAATTTTTTGCTTAAAACTTGAAATGAAAATATTCTTTCCAAAGGAATCTGATAAAGAAACAAGATCTGCTCTGGATCTTGCTTCTGCTCAGAGGTTGATTGATCTTGGAATAGAAGTTTCGTTTGAATCAGGAGTCACTCAAAAGATAGACATCGCAGATCAAGATTTAGAAGATATAGGATGTAAAAATAAATCAAGATCAGAGGGTTTGTCTAACTCAGAAATTATTTCCTCAGTAAATCATTTGCCTTTATCAGACTTGGATTCAGTTTCTGAAAAGACACTAACAATAAGTTTTCTTGATGTATTTAATGAAAAAGAATTTTTAGAGAAGCTAAAACAAAAAAAGATTACTTCAATTAGCATGGAATTAATTCCAAGAATTACAAGAGCTCAAAAAATGGATGCATTGTCATCTCAAGCTAATTTAGCTGGGTATTCAGCAGTAATGTTAGCCTCATCTGAAATGAATAAGGCAATGCCAATGATGATGACAGCTGCAGGAACAATTTCTCCAGCAAGAGTTTTTGTAATTGGTGTTGGAGTTGCAGGACTTCAAGCTATGGCAACAGCAAAAAGACTTGGAGCTCGCGTTGAAGCATTCGACACTAGACCAGCAGTTGAAGAACAAGTGAAGTCTTTAGGTGCAAGATTTATAAAAATAGATATCGGTGAAACTGAAGAGACTGATCAAGGCTATGCAAAAGAATTAACAGAGAAACAATTAGAGTTACAAAGAGAAGGAATGAAAAAGGTTTGTGGATATTCAGATATTGTAATAACTACGGCACAAGTTTTTGGTAAGCCAGCTCCCAGAATTTTATCTGAAGACATGATTTCCAGCATGCAGCCGGGAAGTGTCATTGTTGATATGGCTGTCACCACAGGTGGAAATGTCGAAGGTTCAGTCTTGGGTGAGACTGTTGAAAAAAATGGGGTGAAAATAATAGGGCATGAAAATCTTCCAGGGTATGTTCCGGAACATTCCACTCAAGTATACGCAAGCAATATCTATAATTTAATTGAAGAGTTTTGGGATCAAGATGCAAAAAAACTCGAATTAGATGAATCAGATGAAATTTTAAAAAGCTGCATAGTTACAAAAGATGGTAATTACATATCAGAAATTCTAAGGAGTTAAATTAATGGAAATGATGCTGCTACTGTTTGTCCTTGTCCTTTCAATATTTTTGGGTTTTGAGCTTATTAATAAGGTTCCATCTACTCTTCACACTCCTTTGATGTCAGGTGCTAATGCGATTTCTGGAATAACCCTTGTTGGAGCAATTTTATCTTCGGGGGGCGACTCTTCAAGTATTACTATTGCCTTAGGAACAGTAGCTGTTTTCTTGGCAAGTCTTAATGTTGTTGGCGGATATTTAGTCACAAATAGAATGCTTAGAATGTTTAAGAAAAAATGATTTTAGAAGCCTTACAGAATAATACCTTTATCAACCTAAGTTATATCTTTGCTTCGGTTTTATTTATATTTGGTTTGAAAATGTTGAGCTCACCCGATACAGCTCAAAGAGGAAATTTTGTATCTTCTCTAGGAATGCTTCTTGCTGTAGTTGTAACTTTATTAAGCAAAGAAATAGTTTCATTTCAATTTATCTTGTTAGGTCTTATTGGAGGCGGAGCAGTTGGAGCAATTGCTGCATTAAGAATAAAAATGACATCAATGCCTGAATTAGTTGCTTTATTGAATGGCTTCGGTGGAGCATCAAGCCTTCTGGTTGCCTCTGCAGAATTATTTGCTTTAACAACTTCTAATCTAGTGGCAATGATTGCAATAGGAATCGCAACTATCATTGGTGGGGTAACTTTCTCAGGAAGCTTAATTGCATTTGGGAAACTTTCAGAAATTATGCCCGGTAAACCTTATTTATTTATCGGTCAAAAAATCCTCACTGGCTTAGTAATTTTATTACTTCTTCTATTACTTTTTCAGTTTTGTTCGCGTATTTTCTTCGCTGAAATTCTTTTTGGCTTTGATTGGATTAACGAGCAATATGCATTAATTCTCCTAATAGCATTATCTCTTTTACTGGGAATTTTATTAGCCATACCTATAGGTGGTGCTGATATGCCTGTAATTATTGCTCTTCTTAACAGTTATTCTGGCCTTGCTGCATGTGCAGCAGGATTTGTAATAGGGAACAATGTATTGATTGTTGCTGGTTCATTAGTAGGGGCAAGCGGATTGATCCTTACTAATATAATGTGTAAGGCAATGAACAGATCATTGCTTAACGTTCTTTTTGCAGGTTTTGGAGCGACTGACTCCTCCTCGTCTTCTGGTGAAGGAAAGGTTCAAGGTGATGTAAAGCCTATCAACATTGCAGATTCTTACCTCATATTAGAGGCTGCTTCATCAGTTCTTATCGTTCCAGGTTATGGGATGGCTGTTTCTCAAGCACAACACTCTGTAAGGGAGTTAGGGGAGTTGCTTCAAGATAATGGTTGCGAAGTTAAGTATGCAATTCATCCAGTTGCTGGCAGGATGCCAGGACACATGAATGTGCTGTTAGCAGAAGCAAATGTTTCATACGATGTTCTTGTTGAGCCTCAAGATGTAAATCCTGTTATGGATACCATAGATGTATGCATTGTCATTGGTGCTAATGATGTTGTGAATCCTGATGCTAGAGAGGACGAATCAAGTCCTATATATGGCATGCCCGTCATAGAGGTTGATAGAGCTAAAACAGTCTTTGTCCTAAAAAGATCCATGGCTTCTGGTTTCGCAGGGATACAAAATAGTTTATTTTTTAAACAAAATACTCGCATGCTTTTTGGTGATGCAAAAGAGTCTGTAAGTGGCTTAGTTTCTGAGTTTAAGTCATAAAATAAACCCCTAAGAATACGTTAGAAATGCTATAATTCATCCAGTATTTTGAGCTTATTTTCTATTGATTTTTCTTAGTATCATTTCATTGAATGACAGACATTTTTGACGATAAAGATTCCACTATAAGTATTGAGGAAGAGCTTAAATCTTCCTATATGGATTACGCAATGAGCGTAATTGTAGGAAGAGCATTGCCTGATGCTAGAGATGGGCTAAAGCCAGTTCATAGGAGAACATTATTTGCCATGAATGTAGAGGGCAATGATTGGAATAGGGCTTATAAAAAGTCAGCAAGAATAGTTGGTAACGTCATAGGTAAATATCATCCTCACGGAGACGCTGCCGTTTATCACACGCTTGTTAGAATGGCGCAAGACTTTGCTCTTCGTTATACCTTAGTTGATGGCCAAGGAAATTTTGGATCTATGGATGGAGATCCGCCAGCAGCAATGAGATATACCGAAGTCAGACTTTCAAAAATTGCTCATGAACTACTTGCAGATTTAAATAAAGATACAGTTAATTTTGTGGAAAATTATGACGGCACTGAGTTAATGCCTGAAGTTCTTCCTACAAAAATCCCAAATCTTCTTGTTAACGGCTCATCTGGAATTGCAGTAGGCATGGCTACAAACATGCTTCCTCATAATTTAACTGAGTCTATAGAAGCATGCTTGTTGCTTATTGATAATCCGGATGCTGATATTGATTCCCTTTTAGAGATTATACCTGGTCCAGATTTTCCAACCGGCGGGTTCATTAATGGAAGAGCTGGCCTTATAGAAGCAGCAAAAACTGGAAAGGGCAGAGTCTATCTCAGAGCAAAAGCCGACATAGAAACAGACAAAAAAGACCGTTACAAAATCATAGTTTCTGAAATTCCATACCAAGTAGATAAATCAAGATTGGTAGAGAAAATTGCTGAACTTTCCAAAGAAAAAAGAATTGAGGGAATTTCTGAAATAAGGGATGAGTCTAATAAAGATGGCGTTAGAATAGTAATTGAAATTAGATCTGGTCAATCTCCAGAAGTTATCCTTAATAACTTATATGCATTAACTCCTTTAGAAAATGTTTACGGGATCAATAACGTAGCATTAATAAACAACGTCCCAAAACTTTTAAATTTAAAACAAATTCTTGAAGTATTTATTGATCATAGGAAAGAGGTAGTAACCAGAAGAACCAAATTTGATCTAGAAAAAGCAAAAAATAGATCTCATGTTCTCGAGGGACTTACCGTAGCTTTAGAAAACATAGATCCTGTTATAGATCTGATTAAAAAATCAAAGGATGGACAAGAAGCCAAGAAAAAATTGTTATCAAAATCATGGAAAGCCTCTAATGTGGTTAAGCTACTCAAAGCATCTGGCGCTGATATATCCGGAAGTAAAAAAAATGATTTTGGATTGTCCGGAAATAAATACCAACTATCGGATCACCAGGCACAGGCAATATTAGATCTCAGACTTCAAAGACTTACTGGACTTGAACAGGAATCATTAAAAGAAGAGTATGCTGAAATATTAGATCAAATAAAAAAATTACAAGAAATTCTTTCGGATAAAAATAAGCTCATAAGCGTTATCAAAGAAGAGCTAAATGAGATTAAAGAAGAGTATGGAGATGCTAGAAAGACTCCTATCGAGGATAAGTTAGATCTGACTGATGAGGATTTGATCAAACAGGAAGATATGGTTGTGACTATCTCCCACCTAGGTTATGCAAAAACTCAGTCTCTTGAAGTTTACAGATCTCAACGAAGAGGCGGTGTAGGTAAAACCGCTGCATCCGTTAAAGATGAGGATTTTGTAGAGCAGCTTATAGTTGCAAATACTCATTCAAC
Source organism: uncultured SAR86 cluster bacterium (assembly GCA_902578495.1). Classification (GTDB taxonomy): domain Bacteria; phylum Pseudomonadota; class Gammaproteobacteria; order Magnimaribacterales; family AG-339-G14; genus CACNYO01. Next base: position 5,607 of record CACHCY010000005.1, on the reverse strand, counting down.
GCTTTTATGTTTTTCTAATTTAGGCAAAGTATATTGGCTTAAGGTTTATCAAATCCCTGCAGCATCAAGAGTTGCCAAAGGTAGGCCGCTTATAAACTTAATAAATTTAGATGAAGGAGAGAGAATAACGAGTTTATTGAACGTTGAATCGTTTGAAGAGCCAGGATTTGTTTTCATGGCAACAAAAAAAGGGGTGGTAAAGAAAACTTCTTTAGATGAATTTAAAAGACAATGGAAAGTTGGAAAAAGAGCTATAAAACTTGATCCTGATGATGAATTAGTAGGCTCAACTTTAACCGATGGAGAAAAATTCATCATGCTAGTTTCTCAATCTGGTAAAGCAGTTTTTTTTGATGAAAAGGAAGCTAGATCAATGGGAAGGGCTGCTAGGGGAGTTAAAGGCATCAATTTGGGGCAAGATGATCAGGTCATATCTCTCCTTGTTCCTGAGAAAGAAAATACAATCTTCACTGTTTCTGAAAACGGTTATGGGAAAAGAACAAACGTCGATGACTTCAGAAAAACTAGGAGAGGAGCGAAAGGTGTTATTGCAATGCAAACTTCCGATAGGAATGGATTGCTTATAGGCGCAAATCAGGTTATAGAAGACCAAGAAATCATGTTAATTAGTAACAAAGGTACTTTAGTCAGAACTAAAGTCGATCAAATTAATGTCATTGGACGAAATACTCAAGGAGTAACTGTTATAAAACTTAAAGACTCAGAAAAGCTAGTGGGGCTGGCTTCTATAATTGAAGATACAGATGACTAGGGCATTTAATTTTTGTGCAGGTCCAGCTGCGCTTCCTGAAGAAGTCTTGCAGGAGTTACAGGAAGAAACTCTAGATTATAAAAATCATGGTTTAGCGGTTATGGAAATGAGCCACAGAAGCAAAGAGTTTGTATCCATAGCGGAGCAAGCAAAACAAGATTTCATTGATTTATTATCCATACCCGATGATTACGATGTTTTATTTATTCAAGGGGGTGCCAGTTTACAATTTTCAATGATTCCAATGAATCTCGGAAATAAGAGCCAAAAGCTAGATTATTTAGAGGTCGGATCGTGGTCTAAAAAAGCTATAGCTGAAGCTAAGAAATTTCATAACGTTAATATAGCCGCATCTTCGAAAGATATTTCATTCAAAAAATATCCTCCAATAAATGACTGGAATATTTCAGAAGATTCCTCCTACATACATATGGTGATGAATGAGACAATTGAAGGAGTTGCATGCAGGTCGTTAGATGATTTGCCAGAAAAAGTAATAGTTTCTGACTGTTCTTCCAACATACTCTCTGAGCCTCTAGATGTAAAAAAGTTTGGACTCATTTATGCAGGCGCTCAAAAAAATATTGGCCCAGCTGGGTTAGCAATTGTAATTATTCGAAAAGACTTAATTCAAAAAAGAGATGATCTTCCCGCTTTAATGAGTTACCAGACATATGCAGATTCTGAATCAATGTACAACACGCCTCCTACATTTGCTTGGTATCTTTCAGGAAAAGTTTTTTCTTGGCTTAAAAGGAATGGCGGCCTTAAATCAATTGAAGAAATTAATCTTGGAAAAGCAAAAAAACTTTATGATTACATAGACAACAGTGATTTTTACTACAACGATGTATCTATCGAGAGTAGGTCTATCATGAATGTTCCATTCTTATTGAACGATGATTCCCTAAATGATTCATTTCTTAAAGAAAGCGAAAAAGAAGGTTTACTGAATCTTGCTGGTCATAGATCAGTTGGAGGGATGAGAGCTAGCATATACAATGCTGTGCCAGAAGAAGCTATAGATGCTCTAGTTTCTTTTATGGATGTATTTGCAAATAAGTATGGCTAACTCAAAATTAGAAAAATCATTAGGTTTAATTCGTAAGAAAATTGATTTAATTGATGACCAGATGCTCTCTTTACTTGAAGAAAGGGTCTCTTTGGTTATTGATGCTGAGAATTTAAAAAAAAATACATCGAAAGGCCCTTTTTATCGTCCAGATAGAGAGAGAGAAATTATTAGGCGTTTACAATCTTTGAATAACTCGCCGCTAGAGGATAATAAAATCAGAACAATTTTTCAGGATATTATATCGGCCTGTTTTTCAACAGCATTTGAAATTAAGGTTGCATATTTGGGGCCTGAAGGTTCATTTTCAGAAAAAGCTGCAAAAAAACATTTCGGGTCCTCTACAAATTTTGTTTCTTGCGGATCTATCCGAGAAATTATAGATTCAGTTGAAGATAATTCAGAATATTACGGAGTTTTGCCAATTGAAAATTCAACTGAAGGCCTAGTAAATTCTACTTTAGATGAAATCATTGAAAGTAATCTAAAGATTTGCAGCGAGATAAGCATTCCAATTAATTTAAGCCTTTTATCAAAGAAAAACATTGCTCTTTCAAGTATTAAAACTATCTTCGCGCACAGTCAGGCTTTTGCACAGTCCCAATCTTGGATGAGTAAAAATTTACCCAAAGTTATAAAAAAAGATGTGACAAGTAATTCTCAAGGAGTATTGCAGTCAAAAAGAACAAATTATTCCGCTGCTATAGCTTCTATTGAGGCTGCAAAAAAATACGACATGAAAGTTTTAAAGCGAAATATTCAAGATTATAAAAATAATAAAACAAGATTTATCATTGTCGGAAATCATGACGTCTCAGCTACAAAAGAGGATAAAACTAGCGTAAGCATAATAACAAAAAATAAGTCTGGAGCACTTTCAGATATCTTAGAAAAGTTTAAAGAACAAAAAATCAATCTTACAAACATTCAATCGAGGCCAACCAAAAAGAACAACTGGGAGTATATGTTTTTTATAGAATTAGATGGTCACGAGACTGATAAGAATGTAGATATTGCCCTAAAAAAAATATCACGACTTTCACTAAATTTAAAAGTTTTGGGATCCTATCCCAAAGGAATTTAATGAAAAAGACTTTTCCCGAAGATAGAGTAAATCTCGGCGTAAATAAGATAACTCCTTATCAACCTGGAAAATCATCCGATAGCCTCAACATAAGCAAAGAAAAGCTGATAAAGCTTGCAAGCAACGAGAATCCTATAGGTCCTAGTAAGTTAGCTACTAAAGCAATTAGTCATATTGTTGAAGAAGCGCATAGATATCCTGATGGAAATGGCACAAAACTAAAACAAGAAATCTCAAAGTTAGAAAAAGTTCCACTTGATTGCATTACGTTAGGAAATGGATCCAATGATTTGATTGAGTTTTCAGCCAGAGCTTTTTTAACGAATGGAGATAATGCACTTTATTTTAAACATGGATTTGCAATATATCCCCTTGCCATCCTTGCTACTGGAGCAGATTTAAGAGAATTGCCTGTGACTGAAAATTATCATCAAGACTTAACTTCGGTAATTAATTTCGTTGATAAAAAATCTAAGGTAGTTTTCATAGCATCGCCAAATAATCCTACAGGATCAGCAAATACATTCTCTGAAATTGAAGCAATGTTAAATGATATACCAAATGATTTAATTGTCTTTCTTGATCAGGCTTACTTTGAATATATTGAAGATGAACATTACAAAGTACCTTTTGATTTAATCGATAAGTATCAAAATTTGATAATTTCCAGAAGTTTTTCAAAGGCTCACGGTCTTGCGGCTTATAGACTTGGCTACTGCATCTCATCTCAAAAAATTGCAGATTATTTAAATCGTGTTAGACAGCCATTCAATGTAAGTTCTTTTGCCCTTGAGGCGGGTATTGCATCTTTAAATGACAAGGAGCATTTAAGAAAATCTATCGATTTAAACCAAAGAGAAAAAAATAAATTAATGCAATTCTTTAAAAAAGAAATTATTGAATATCTGCCCACTCAGGGTAATTTCTTTTCTTTTAGTTTGGGTGCAGATTCTGATGAAACCTTTGAAGCCTTTTTAAGTGAAGGAATCATATTGAGATCTCTCAAATCTTACAATATGGATAGATTTGTAAGAGTAAGCATTGGTCAGGAATTTGAAAACGATGCTTTTATTGAGGCTACAAAAAAGATTAAAGGTTCAAGCAATTGAAAGAACAAATACTAATATTCGGCTTAGGTCATATTGGAGGATCTATAGCCAAGTCTCTTTGCAAACAGGGAATTAGAGTCTATGCAGAGGATTTGAGTAAAAAAACAATCACATATGCAATAAAAAATAAAATTATTAAAGGAACATTCTCAGATTTAGACCTTTCAAAACCCTATTCAGTTATTTTCTCAACTCCTCCAATTGTTACCAATAAATTAGTTAACGAAAATAAAGATCTCATTAAAAATGCTGTTCTATTTACTGAGACATCTAGCTCTAAAAATAAGATAAAAAAGAATGCTTTTATCAACAAAATTGAAAATGCTATTCTTTCACATCCAATTGCAGGGAACGAAGGAAGCGGGATAGATGCATCTGACATAAAACTTTTTGAAAACAAAATTTGTATTCTTTCCCCGTTAAAAATGACGTCAAAAAATTCAATTACAAAGGCCCAAAAATTATGGGAATCTTTAGGCTCTAATTGCATAAAAATGGATTTAAACTCTCACGATAAAATATTAGCAGCTACAAGCCACTTACCTCATGTAATTAGTTTTAGCTTAATGAGATATATCGAAAAATCCTCAAATATAAAGAATAAAGTCCTTATGGGAGGTGGACTAAAAGACTTCACTAGAATTTCTTCAAGTGACCCAGAAATGTGGAGCGATATTTTTGATCTAAATAAAAAGGAAATTTTAAATTCAATAAAAGGTTTTAAGAAAGAATTAGAGGTAATGGAAAAAAATATCTTAAGCAGTCGCTCTAAAACTAAAAACTTAATTGCTGAATCCAACAAGGCAAGAAAAAAAATAATTGATTGAATGACTACATCATTAAAGTCATCAAAGAAAAAAAACCTTTCAGGAGAGATTGTTATTCCAGGCGATAAATCTATCTCGCACAGAGCAATCTTATTTGGACTTTTAAGCAAAGGAAAAACGCAAATTCACGGCTCACAAAATAGCGAAGATGTTCTTAATTCGCTTAATGTAGCTAGATTTCTTGGAATCGAAACCAAGGTTAAAAACTCTATCATTTTTCTTGATTCTCCTGGCATAGAAGGATTATCTGCCCCAGCAAAAGATCTTTATTTTGGTAACTCTGGAACAGGCATGAGACTTTTTGCGGGATTCCTGAGCTCGTTAAGCTTTTCATCCACATTGACTGGAGATGCCTCTCTTTCAAATCGGCCTATGATGAGAATTATTGATCCTTTGCAAAAAATGGGAGCAAAAATTTTCGCGACTAATAAAGAAAATCCTCCTCTTAAGATTATTCCGTCAACTGGTTTAAAAGGTATTACTTACAAAATGCCAATTGCAAGTGCGCAAGTAAAATCCTCAATTTTATTGGCGGGATTAAACGCGGAAGGTAAAACTCAGGTAAAAGAAAAATATCCAACAAGAGACCATACAGAAAGGATGATGAAAACTTTTGAAGCTAATATTTCATCTTCGAAAGGGATTGTTGAAATTGAAAGAAGTGATTTAAAAACTCCAGGACAAATTGAAGTTCCTGGAGATTTCTCATCAGCAGCCTTTTTTATAGGTGCATGCTTAATTTC
>CACHCY010000004.1 GCA_902578495.1 uncultured SAR86 cluster bacterium | reverse complement strand
TTTTGGAAGATCGTCCCAAGAAGTTGTGTATCTAGGTGATTGGATCTCTCTCTTCATTGACCATTTTCTCTTAATCCCCTGAGCTAAGAAATAAACCGGCGGTAACCCCTTCTTATTTATTTTATCTATGGTATTCATGAGTTGATCGCTGTGTAAGGTCCTTTCTTTGGGATAAAAAAAATCATACTGCTGAATTTGATCATCGTAAAAATCTGAAAGTAATATTCCTGCCTTTATATAATTAAAACCCGATCTATATATGGCTCTGAGACTCTTTTTTGCATTTTGAATAATATCTCTAGTATCGCTAGTTGGAGCAATCAACCTAGTTGTTCCTGAATTTCTATATTGCCGATCTTGCGTCCTGAAAGGATTTGTTCTGATAAAAACAGAAACATAAAGGCATCTTCTATTTTCTCTCCTAAGCTTAGCTGCTGCTCGTGCTGCATAGTCGCTTACCGCCTCTTCTAAAGTCATCAAATCATCTACCCTTTTACTAAAGGTTCGGCTAACCACAATTTGTTTTTTTGCAGATGGCTGGTCTTCGAGGCCAATGCAAGGTTCCCCCCTAAGTTCTCTAACTGTTTTTGCAAGAACTATGTTGAAGTTATTTCTTACGTATTTTGTATCTATCATTGCAAGATCTAGGGCAGTCCTGATACCAATTTGGTTTAATCTTTTGTGAATCTTTCTGCCTACTCCCCAGACTTCTTGGACAGGCACCAAATTTAATAGTTTTTTTTGTCTTTCCGGTTTAGATAAATCCACTACTCCTTGCGTGGCTGGATAATATTTGGCTCCATAACTTGCTATTTTAGATAAAGTTTTAGTTGGAGCGATGCCTACTCTTACGGGCATTCCCGTCCATTGTTTGATTGTTTCTTTGCATTGCATTCCAAAATCCTGCAAATTTTGACAATTATTAACTCCCGTTAAATCTAGAAAGGCTTCATCAATACTATAGATTTCTATATTAGGAGATAGTCGTTCCAGCGTTGTCATTATGCGTGCCGATATATCGGCATAAAGCTCATAATTAGAAGAAAAGGCATAACCTCCTTTTTTGGTATAAGAAGACTCAATCTGATACCAAGGATCACACATCTTAATACCAAGCTTTTTGGCCTCTTTTGAGAGGGCCACTACACAGCCATCATTATTTGATAAAACGACCACTGGTTTATCTTTTAGATCTGGTCTAAAAACTCTCTCGCAAGAAGCATAAAAGCTGTTGCAATCTACTAAAGCAAACATCTCTTAATTAAAATTGATTGATGGCAGCTAACACAACGCCAATTATTTCAAAATCTTCCTTTTTATCTATTTTAATAGGCGGATACTTAATATTTTCTGCGACCAATCTAGGCTCAGGATAAAGTTGTAATCGTTTACAGGTATAAGATCCGTCGACCGAAGCGATGACTATCTTGCCGTCAGTTGGCTCGATACTTCGGTCGACTATTAAAATTGCATCGTTATGTATACCCACGTTAATCATAGAATCGCCAGCAGCTCTTAAAAAGTAGGTCGCAGCTGAATTCTTTATCAGGTACTCATTTAAATCTATTGATCTCTCTACGTAATCATCTGCAGGACTGGGCCAACCAACAGCAATTTTGTCGTTGAAAAGAGGCAGATTTACCCTGCGCTTTTGATCTTCAGATATCATTCGCAAAAATAAAAAATAAATTAAGTACTGTATAAATATACAGTATATTGTTTAATAATAAAAGTGGGCTTATCTAGATTATTTTTGCTACTTTAACTGCAGATGAAGATCCCCACCCTACAATTTTCATCCAGAAGTTTAGAAGGAACCCAGGAGTAGATCTTTTTTTAATTGCGGACTCATTTTTATGCTCAATCTCATCATCCTGACAGGATTGGAGGAGATCTATAAGGGCTTGATCAGGATCATTCTGTGCCCTCAAGTATTTGAGTTGTTCTTCGTAATGATCTTCTACAAAAGACTCAACTGCTTCGATTGTTGCAAAAACTATTCTGGGACCAAAGAGAGAAGGAAGAAAACCCAAAAGATAGCCAGCAACTTTCCAAATGCTAACTAACTTGCTTCTTTTGCTTGCCGGAAGAACTTCTTCTATCTTTCGTAAATGTTCTTTTTCTGTCTCTAAATGTCTTTTTGAAAACTCAACCAAAGCCGGGTCTTTAGCAATAGAGAGAATCCCTTTATATATGTAAACAGCGCCTACTTCGCCAGCATGATCAGAGCGAAGAAAAGATTCAAGCAATTTATTCATCGAAGAATAATATCTGTAATTTGTCTTATAAGATAATTCTAAAATGGTAGACACGCCCGGACTCGAACCGGGGACCCCTACCATGTCAAGGTAGTACTCTAACCAACTGAGCTACGTGTCTATATATTTCTGGGGACGAATTCTAGCACAGTTGCATTGATGCAATATCTAGGAAGTCCATTAGGCCCATCCTGAAAAACGTGTCCAAGATGAATTCCTGAAGATTTAGATTTAATTTCAACCCTAGTCATTCCATAACTGTAGTCCATGTGCTCTGTAACCGATCCATCTACTGGTTTAGTAAAAGATAACCATCCCGTTCTGGAATTAAATCTATCTTTTGTATCAAAAAGAGGAGCTCCACTGAGCTTATCAATGAAAACTCCCTCCGGAGTATCTTTAAATAACTCATATTCTTTGCAAAAGACTGGGTCCGTTCCTTGATTAAAAGCAACGCTATAGGCTTCACTTTCTCCTAATTTAAAAATACCAAGGGCCTTATAGAAGTTTTCTCTTTGCACAAATCCTTGAAGAGAAAATTTCTCAACTCCATCTTCAATAAAAAAGATAGTTGGTGTTGCCCAAGTAGGAGATGATAATTGAAGATCATGCAAATCTGAGGAATATCTATAATGCAACGGGATTGAACCCCCATAATCAGACAAAACTTCATTTTTGAGCTTAGTGCAGTAAGGACAAAATTCTGAATCCAAAACTAAAATGTACTTGCCAGCAAGTAAATAACTGTTATCAATCTTAGGTTTTTCAACTTCTTTAAAAACAATACCGGTTGAATGATCTGGACAGTAGCCATTAGGATTCTTAACTAAGTAATCTTGATGATATTCTTCTGCAGGATAAAACTTTTTCAATTTCTTTATATCTGTAACTATATCTCCATAACCTTCTTTTCTTAGCAGTATTTGATACTCATCTTTAAGCTCGATGGATAACATTTCTTCAGATTGATCATTAAATAATATTAGAGATCGATATTGAGTTCCTATGTCGTTACCTTGTCTATTTTTTTGCGTTGGATCATGCAGTTCAAAGAAGAACTTAATTAAATCAGTTAAGGAAATTGAATTCCTATCGTATGTGACCTGGACAACCTCAGCAAAATTATCAGCATTGAATTTATTTTTAAACTTTGTTATTTCAGAATATCTAGGCTCAAGACCGACACCATCAGCGTAACCAGATTCAACGTTTATCACTCCTGATAATTCGGCAAATTTTTTTTCAACGCTCCAAAAACAGCCGGCTCCAAAAACTATTCTGTCTTCATGAATAGTTATATTTTTTGAAGAAAAAGCAGTGGAAGCAAAAATAACTATTAGGAATAGAAAAGGCTTGAAGAGATTTGGCAAGCAAACCATTTGAGAAAAAGAAAGTTATCCTTGCTCTTCTGTAATTGTTATTACAGTGGGAGAACAGTTATCTATCTGCAAGGTTTCTATTTGTTCGAGTAATAATTGAAGTCTTCTAAACTCGTATACAGCTGGATTCACAGATTCAGAACCAACGCCAAAATAATTTTTACCAGTCAGAGGATTGTTTGTCCTAAATCCAAAAAAAACAGATGACACATTTCTATCCGCTTCGTTGACTAACTTGTCAGCAAGATCTTCTACAATATTAGAAACTCTTACAGATTCTTCTGATAATTCAATACAGTTCAACAGTGTGGGATCAAAATCAAAGTGCAGATCCAATGGTTGAGGTGTTTGATACCAGAAAATGGGTTTTGCGCAACCAACAGCAAAAGTTAATAATAAAAGTAAAGAAATGCGGAATGGTTTTTTCATAAATCCTCAGGTGACATTATATCTAATTTAATAAACTTGAGAACAAAGAATATTATTTTTTATCCTCAGCTTCATTATTGATTACCGCAGAAGCATGCACGTCATTCTCATCCATAATTCCATCTGAGCCACCTGATTCAACATATATTGACCTTGAAGGGAAAGCAAATTCACTCCCACTGGATCTAACTATATCAATTACTGAATAAACAAGATCTTGCTTGATGGTTGAGAACTCAGTGAAATTACAAGGATTAGTAAAACATAATATTTGGACGTCGATAGAGCTTGAATTAAAGGCAACAGTTTTTGCAAAGGATTCTTGCTTTACGTTTTCCACCAGCCCTTCATAGTCTTTTATAAACTCATCAATTTTTGAGCATATCTCTTTGAGTTGCTCGAGAGTTGTTGAATAAACAAGGTTTATTTTCCAATCTAATCTTCTGTGATACATCTCACCGTGATTGATGACTTTTACATCAGATAAGTCTTTATTTGGAATAATCATGGGAGAGGTATTGAAAAGTCTAATGACTGTTGATCTAAATCCAATTTTATCAACCATTCCATGAAGATGACCCTCCACTTCAATTCTATCGCCTGGCTGAAATCTATTTTCAGCAATTATTAAAATTCCGGAGATTAAATTCTTGAAAAGATCTTGAGCCCCTAATGCAACGGCAACTGAAAATAACCCCAAACCAGCAATAATGGGCCCTATTTGAATTCCAAATATATCTAAAATTATTGCAAAACCTATGACCCAAATTAAAACTCTTATGGCTTTCTCAAGCCACATTGTCATTGCGGCGGTTAAAAAGCTGGTGCCAGTAAGCATGGAAAAAAGCGGTGAAACACTGTTAGTAAAAACGCTGAAAATTGTGAAAGCTAAAGATGCTTTGACTAAATTTTCTATAAATAAACCTAAAGATCCTGATAAGGGTAAATAAATACTTATTAAGTAAAGAGCAAGCGTTATAGGAACATAACCCACTGGTTTCCTAAGAGACTCAAATACAACATCATCAACTTCTGTTTCTGTATTGTCAGCAATCGATTCTAACCACTTAAAAAATCTACTGACGATGAAAGCTCTTAGTAAAAGAGCTATTACCAAAATTCCGATGGATATAAAAAGTTCTGTTAGACCGATTCCTAAAAGACCCTCTTCCCAGACTTCTATAAAAATATTAAAAAATCCGCCCATTAATTCCTCAAGACTAATGCACCGTCATCAATTTTCTTGAATTTAATATCAAAAAGATCTTGAAAGTAATTTTGATTATTTCTCCAAGGAGATTTTTCACCTTGTTTTGGAAATAAATGCATTGACCTCATCAAATAACCTGAAGAAAAACCATTTAACCAATCATCCTCTGTAACTTGGATATCTGGATCTGGTAATGAATGAGTTATTTTATTTTCATCCATATAATTAATTAACTTGCACATGAATTCACATGTTAAATCCGATCTTAGCGTCCAAGATGCATTAATGTATCCAAAAGAATTAATCAGGTTAGGCACGCCTGTGTACATCATTCCTTTGTAAGCAACTGTATTAGGCATATCAATATCTCGATTATCAACTTTCACATCAGCTCCGCCCAAAAATTGCATTTGTAACCCAGTAGCAGTAACAATAATATCTGCTTGGATTTCTTCTCCTGATTCCATTTTAATGCCTGTCTCTGTAAAAGAATCTATATGGCCAGTAATAATAGATGCTCTTTTTTCGTTTATTGCATTAAATAAATCACCCTCTGGCAGAGCACAAATTCTCTGATCCCATGGATTGTAGGTTGGAGTGAAGTGTTTATCTACGTATTCATCAGGTAAATGTTTTCTCACTTCATCTAAAAGAAGATTCTTAACTCTTTCTGGATTTTTCTTACTATGTTTAAACAGTGTTTGCTGAAGCCAAACATTCCTAGTTCTCACAATTTTATAGGCCATCGAGTGAGGCAGAATCTTTTTTAGAAAAGCACCGAATGCATTAATTTCAGGTACAGGAAAATAATAAGTTGGTGACCTTTGGATCATGTAAACATGATTAGCTTTCTCAGCTACTGCTGGAACAACAGTTGCAGCTGTCGCACCACTTCCAATGACAGCAACAGTTTTATTTTCATAGTCTAAATCTTCAGGCCAATGTTGTGGATGGATTTTTACTCCTTTATAAGAATCTGATCCTTTAAAATCAGGAAGATAACCTTTGTCATAGTTGTAATATCCAGTGCCCATAAAAACAAATTTAGCTTTGATCTGCTTTTCTCCTTCAGGGGTTACCAAATCAAGCGTCCAACAAGCTTCATTAGAATTCCAATGAAGAGACGTCAGTTTTGTATTGAAGCTAATTTTGTCTCTGAGATGATATTCATCAATGGTCTCATCCAAATATCTCAGGATTGATGACCCATCAGCAAGGGTTTTGTCTTCCTTCCATGGTTTGAAGGAATAGCCCATAGTATACATATCAGAATCAGATCTAATTCCTGGGTATTTGAACAAGTCCCAAGTTCCACCAATATTTTTCCTTGATTCGATAATTTGAAAACTCTTATTTGGACATTTCATTGTCAAATAAGAGGCTGCACCTATTCCAGAGATACCTGCTCCTATAACTGCTACATCAATCATAATATTCTTTATCTCGTATTAATCCTCTATGGGAAAACCTGAAGACTGCCATTCAGAGATTCCGCCTTTTAAAGATGAAACTTGATTATAACCCATACGTTTTATGCTTTCGCAAGCTAAAACTGACCTATAACCTGATTGACAGTAAATAATAAGCTTTGTTTCTCGATCTGGGATGTTTGCTTCAACCATTTTTTCAATCAATCCTTTACTCATATGAACTGAATTAGGAATTCTAGAAGCATCCCATTCTTCCCTTTCTCTGCTATCGATCAGAATAAAATCTTCTTCGTTATCTTTGGCATGTTTGAGTTGAATACAATCAACTTCATCAACGTTAACTAATGCCTCTTCCACTATATCTAAAAATGATTTTTTCATTTGAACCAACAAATTTTTGCAGCTTGCTCATCAGATTCTACGACACAACCATCTTCATGAGAATAAATAATCACACCAACAATAATTCCAATGGAGATGGAAAGTGCTATGGCGATGGATTTACCAAATTTCCTCGTTAGGTAGGTAACTAACATGGAAGTGATCAACACGATTCCAATACCAAGAATTAATCTAATCATTTATATATTTTTTTTTCAGTACTCGAACCAAATAGTAGATGGGAGAGAGGATTAAAAAGCATATAAGAAATTCTAAAGTAGCATTCAATGTCATGAAATCTCTAAAAGCTTGAATAAAAAATAAACTACCAAAGCCCATAATTCCATAGATAAAAAAGAGAAGATAATCTATTTTTTTTAAGAAATTAAATAAACTCGACATATGAGTTATTTTACCTGTAAGTTACTAACTAGAATAAAAAATTACAGAATTATTATGAACTTAGAAAAACTAAATGACTTGGTATTTGAGTTAAAAGATCTTACTGCCTACATAAAAATAAATAGGCCACCAAACAATTTTTTTGATGCAGAATTGATAGGCGAAATTGCCGATGTCCTCGAAGAGATGGACAAAATTGATGAATGTAGATCAATCATACTTTATTCCGAAGGCAAACATTTTTGCGCGGGAGCAGATTTCACCAGATCATCTATGAAGGAAGAGTCAGATCCTTATGAAAAGTTGTATCAACAAGCTGTCAGATTATTCAGAACAAAGAAACCAATTATTGGAGTCATTCAAGGTGCTGCCGTTGGCGGCGGGCTTGGCGTTTCTTTGGCATGTGATTTTAGAGTTGCCTGTCCTGAATCAAGATTTAGTGCAAATTTTGCAAAGTTAGCTTTTCATCAAGGCTTCGGGACGACAATTACGTTGCCAAGAGTTGTAGGTCACCAAAAGGCTGCTCTAATGTTGTTAACTGGTAGAAGAATCACTGGTGATGAGGCTTTTGATATTGGATTAGCTGATTATTTAGTATCCAAAGAAGAGTTAATGTCTTCAGCAGAGAATTTAGCTCATGAAATTAATTCGGCTGGTCCGCTTGGTGTTCAGGCCATAAGGTCAACAATCAAAGAAGGTTTGGCTGATGAGATTGAGAAAATCACTCAGTGGGAACTATCTGAGCAAAATAGATTAAGAGAAACTGATGATTTCAAAGAAGGAATAAGAGCATCTCTCGACAGGAGAGAACCTATCTTTAAATCTAAATAATTGACTTAATTTTCAGTTTGATATCGTAGGGATAAGGAGCACTTACATCATGATCCTTTTTCATGTAAGCCATTGTTTTGAAAATTTCATCTGACATTTCAGATGATTTCCTAATCGACATATCAATGTGAATTTCAACAGTTTCCACCAAAGCAGCAACCTCATCATTCTCTTTACAGATAGCGCAGACATAATGGTAAAGCTTTTTATTGACGTTCAGCATACGAAATCGAGGAGTTAGTACCTCGCCTTTGAGACATTCTTTAAGGTAACTAATATTTTGTTCGATAGTAAATGAAGAATATCCCTTGGAAATATAATCTTCTCCAAATCCAAGGCTATGATAAAAATTACCTTCGTAGTCCATGGGAATTGTTTGATAGAACCTAACGTTCATATGACCATTCATGTCGCACATTTCATCAGTGACTGTTACTGAACCACCAGGAGTAGGAAAAATATCTTTCATAAAATTATTACGTTAGTTAAAAATGAATCGTTAATATTATGTGGTGCAGAATAATCTATTAATTGTCTTAGGAAATCAATTATTTCCGTTAGAAGAACTAAAAAAATATAACTTTAATCATGTATTGATGATTGAAGACTATGATCTATGCACTTACGTTAAGCATCACAAATCAAAAATTCTAATGTTTTTAACCTCGATGCGTGAATATAGAGATTCTCTTCTCACATTGGACAAAACCGTCCATTACATAGAGTTAACAGAAAATAAAAAAAGTTACTTAGATAACGTCACGGATGTTATCAGGAAAAATAAAATTGAGAAGTTATGCTTTTTTGAGCCTGCAGATAAATTATTTAAAGAACAACTCTATGCATTTTTAGAGACCAAGAATTTGAATTATGAAGAACTACATAATCCTATGTTCATTCTTCAAAAAGGTGAGTTCAAAGACCTCATGGACGGTAAAAGACTTTTTATGGCTGACTTTTATAAAAAAATGAGAAAAAAGCTAAATATTTTGATGAGTGACGATAAGCCTATTGGAGGTAAATGGTCGTTTGATGAAGAAAATCGTAAAAAGTTACCTAAAGGTCTATCTATTCCAAAAATTCCAAAAATAAAAGATTCAATTTATAAGGAAGAAATAAAAAATATCATCTTAGAAAATTTTTCTAATCACCCTGGAGAGCTGGATGGCTTGAAAATTCCCTGCAACAGAAACGAAGCAAAAAAATGGTTGAAATCATTTTTTGAGGAAAGGTTTACACTTTTTGGCGATTATGAGGATGCAATAGATACAAACGAAACTTTTTTGTTTCATTCCCTGCTTAGCCCCCTTTTAAATATTGGCTTGATAACTCCTAATGAGGTTGTAGATCAGTCCTTAAGTTATGCAAAGAAAAATAAAATCCCATTAAATTCCCTTGAAGGATTTATCAGACAAATCATAGGTTGGAGAGAATTCATAAAAGGTGTTTACGATCTCAAGGGTGCTGATCAAGAGAATTCTAATTTCTTTAACCATAATAAAAAATTAAAAGATTGCTGGTACGAAGGTACAACTGGAATTGATCCTCTCGATAAGGCAATTAAGGATTCTATCGATCATGGCTACACCCATCATATAAATAGACTCATGGTTATCGCTAACATCATGAACCTAGCAGGAGTGTCGCCTAAAGAAATTTACACCTGGTTTATGGAAATGTACTTAGATTCATCAGAATGGGTGATGGTTCCAAATGTTTTTGGAATGAGTACTTATGCAGATGCAGGAATTATGTCGACTAAACCTTACATATGTGGTTCGAATTATCTTTTAAAAATGAGTAATTTTAAAAGAGGAGATTGGTGTGAGATTGTGGATGGTTTATATTGGAGTTTTATTTCCAAGCATAACGAATTCTTTAAATCTAATCCTAGGTTGTCGTTGATGACAAGATCTTTGGATAAAATGAATAAAGAAAAAAAAGAAAGGATTTTTAAACTTGCTGAAGACTTTATCAGCTTAACGACATACTAGTTTCTTGAAAAAACCTCTCCCAGAAAAGATATGTAAAAGGTGCAACAAGCCTTTTTCATGGAGAAAAAAATGGGAACGTGATTGGGATAACGTAGTCTTCTGCAGCGAGCGCTGCAGAAGAACTAAAAAGACTAACTAGGCCTTCCTACGTAAACGTCTGGCGAACCATCTTTAGCTGCTTGTGCTTGATGTTTACCAAGCTCTAATCTGGCAACAGTTCTTCTGTGAACCTCATCAGGACCGTCTGCAAGTCTTAAGGTTCTCATGCTTGCGTACATTCTGGCTAAAGGCGTATCTTGAGAAACTCCAGCTCCGCCATGAATTTGAATTGCTTTATCGATAACTCTCAAAGCCATATTTGGAACAGCCACTTTAATTTGAGCTATTTCACTCTTGGCAATTTTGTTACCTACAGTATCCATCATATGGGCAGCGTTTAGAGTAAGTAATCTGCAACTATCGATTTCGATACGGCAATCGGCAATGACATCATAGTTTCCTCCTAACTCAGCAAGAGGCTTACCAAATGCCTCTCGATTTGTAGCTCTCTCACAGAGGATATCTAAAGCTCTTTCTGCAACACCAATTGTTCTCATGCAGTGGTGAATTCTTCCTGGGCCAAGTCTTCCTTGAGCTATTTCAAAACCCCTACCTTCACCTAAAAGCAAGTTTTCCTTAGGAACTTTCACGTCTGTAAATCTCAAATGACCATGTCCGTGGGGAGCATCATCTGAACCAAAGACATTCATCATTCTTAAAATTTCTATTCCAGGAGTATCCATAGGAACAAGAATTTGTGATTGTCTCTGATGTTTAGGATTGTCTGGGTTAGTTACACCCATGAAAACAAGAATCTTACAACGAGGATCTCCCGCGCCAGAAGTCCACCATTTTTCACCATTGATAACGTAATGATCACCAGCATCAACAATAGAACTAGAAATATTAGTTGCATCAGAAGAAGCAACATTTGGCTCAGTCATGGCAAATGCTGATCTTATCTCACCGTTAAGCAATGGCTCGAGCCATAATTGTTTGTGCTCATCATTTCCATATCTTTCTATAACTTCCATGTTACCTGTATCAGGAGCAGAGCAATTAAATACCTCAGAAGCAATGCCGCTTCTACCCATTAATTCGGCCAAAGGTGCATATTCAAGGTTAGTCAATCCAAACCCATAAGAACTCTCAGGTAAAAAGAAATTCCAAAGCCCTTCTGCTCTAGCTTTCTTTTTAAGTTCTTCTACTATTGGAACAACTTGCCAAGGATTACCTTCGTCTCTAAAAGCCTGCATTTGTTCTGCATAGACAGCTTCTGCTGGATAAATATTGTCATCCATAAATTTAGATACTCTAGCTACTAAGTCTTTTACTTTGTCAGAATGTTCAAAGTTCATTTTTTTCTCCTCATAAAAAATTTATCAATGTTAGAGTATACGAAAATTGAAATCCTGACTACTGCTCATAATTAATGATTAAATCGATAGATCACATTTTAATAGCTGTAAAAAATCTTGAAGAATCATCTCTTCAATATGAAAAAGTTTTAGGTCTCAAACCCACTTGGCGCGGTAAACATCCTAGTCTTGGAACTGAAAATATCCTGTTCCCTCTGGAGAATCTTTATTTAGAATTGATTGCCGGAACTTCAGAAGGATTTTTAGCAGATCAAGTTAGCGACCACATCAAGGAAAATGGAGAAAGTATCTTTGGTATAGCATTGGAAGTTGAAAACATTGAAGAAGTTTTTCAATCTAAGGAATACTCTAATTTCCAAAATATAAAAATTACATCTGGCGAGGGAATCAATTTAGATTCAGGTACTAAAAGAGAATGGAAAAATATTATGCTCCCAAAAGAATCTACTCGTGGAGTCTTTACCCTGTTAATTGAGCACACCTCAGGGATTCTTCCGAAATACGAATCTTTTGAAAACGATCAAGTTGAGAGTCTCGATCATATTGTTATCAACTCCAATGATCCAGATGGATTAATAGAGCTTTACAGAGATACTTACGGAATTAGACTCGCTTTGGATCAATATGTTGAAAAATGGGGAGGAAGAATGTTGTTTTTTAGAACGAATCAAACGACGATTGAAGCCATTGGAATTGAAAATGATTCAGATAAACCTATTGATAAAGCTTGGGGTTTAGCTTGGACAACCAAAGATATAAAAAAAACGCATGCTAGGTTGGTATCGGAGGGGGTAGAAATTTCAGATGTGAAGGATGGCAGAAAACCAAAAACCTTAGTTGCGACTATAAAGTCTCATACTTGCAACATACCTACTCTTCTAATTGAGCATTTGAAGTAAATTTGCTTTGGTGCGGATAGAGGGAGTCGAACCCCCACACCTTTCGGCACTAGAACCTAAATCTAGCGTGTCTACCAGTTCCACCATATCCGCGTAGAAAGTTAATATAAATTATTTATCCTCTAAAGCAATCTCTAAACTGCTAAGGTCTGCTTGAATTCTAATTAATGCCTCGCTTATCTGTTCTCTAAAAGCCATATTAGATTTATTTGCCTCTTCAATTTCTGTTATTTTGGATTCGAGTTGATCAAAGGAATTATCAGCACCTGATATTCTTGCCACGAGTTTTCTTGTTTTATCTAGAGATAATGCAAGCCTTTTCAAAGACTCCTCATTCAATTGCGATTTTTTGACCATGTCGTCTGATTGTTCTTGAAGTGTTTCCAGAGATTTCATAGTAGTTTCTATATTTCTTCTGTTTCTTTTATTACTTAAATCCCAGAGTTTTCTGATTTCAAAGTTTGCATCTTTTAAATTTTGCTCCAGAGATTCCAGTGTTATCTGAGAAGTTTCTCCAAGGTCTGCCTGATTTTTTTCCATAGTTGAAAGCCTTAGGTTAACGTCAGATATCTCTTTTTGGAGTTTGTTTTGGTTCAAGCTTATGAAGACTGTGCTTAAAATTACTACAACTATAAGTATTAAAGGAACTAAAAGACTCGATAAACTTATAGAAGAAGATGCAGAAATCTTTCTTGAAGACAGATCTTTATAAGGTCTAATATTTTTAGAATTATTTTCCATATATAAGTTATATGGGATTACATTCTAATGATAGATGGTTACAATGAAATGTTTTTTTTGAGAAATATGGAGGAGATATGAATTTTGAATTTTCTGATGATCAATTGGTCATGAAAGAAGAAGTGAGAAAACTTTTTGAAAAAGAAGATTCCGTTAAAAGGAATAGAAATATTTTAGAAGGCGATGAAAATTTTGATAAAGATCTATGGAATAAAGTTGTTGAGATGGGTCTTACAGCTATAACAATCCCTGAAGAACACGGCGGTATTGGGCTTGGATTTCTTGAGCTTTGTGTGGTCGCTGAGGAAATGGGAAGAGCAATAGCTCCAATTCCATACTCTTCAAGTGTTTATTTAGCTACCACAGCGATCATAAACTCGTCTAATGATGATGTAAAA
Source organism: uncultured SAR86 cluster bacterium (assembly GCA_902578495.1). Classification (GTDB taxonomy): domain Bacteria; phylum Pseudomonadota; class Gammaproteobacteria; order Magnimaribacterales; family AG-339-G14; genus CACNYO01. The sequence continues at coordinate 90,189 of CACHCY010000004.1, read as the reverse complement.
AAAGAATATCTACCAAAACTTGCCGCGGGAGAGATGATAGGAACATTTGCACACTCAGAAGAACTAGGAACACCCACATCTGATAATGCTAAAACAACTTTTCAAAATGGAAAGTTAAGTGGAGAAAAAATAGCGGTCCCAGATGGCGACATTGCTAATCTTTTTGTTGTTTCAGCTAAATCTGGGGATAAGGTTGGACTTTTTCTAGTAGATGCTGATAGCAAAGGTGTAGAAATTTCAAAAGCCGAGTGTTTTGATGGTTCGCGTTCCTATGCAAACATAAGTTTTAAAGATGCAGATGCAAAAATTATTGAAGATTCTTCTTCAGAAGCAATAGATAAGCTTTTAAATCAAGCGGCTGTCTTATTTGCATTTGAACAAGTTGGTGGAGCTGAAGCATCAATGAATATGGCAAAAGAATACGCTATGGGAAGATATGCCTTTGGTAGGCAAATAGGTTCTTTCCAGGCAATAAAACATAAACTAGCTGATATGTATATTTCCCTTACTCTAGCTAGATCAAACTGTTACTTTGGCGCTTGGGCTTTAGGTAACGACGCGCCAGAACTTCCTGTAGCTGCTGCGACTGCAAGAGTAAGTGCAACAAAAGCTTTTTATGAATGTTCCAAAGAAAACATCCAGACTCATGGTGGAATGGGTGCAACTTGGGAATTTGATTGTCACCTCTTTTATAGAAGAGCAAGATTGTTATCTGCTAATATAGGCGGACAAAGTTTATGGAAAGATAAGCTTGTTTCTTCGATTGAAAGAAGTAATTTACCTCAATAATTTAGGAGTACTAAATGGATTTTAATGATACCGCTGAAGAAGCAAAATTTAGAAAAGAAGCCTCTGATTGGCTAAGTGCAAACGCAGAAAAGAAAGAGCATTCCCGTGACATTTACCGTCCCGCAGAAATGACTGGAGAAGGTGGTGAATCTAGCGCCCTTCAGGATGCTAAAGATTGGATGACCAAAAAATATGAAGCTGGATGGGCTTGTCTACATTGGCCTAAAGAGTACGGAGGTAGAGATGCTACGGCAATCGAAAGGGTAATCTGGGCTCAAGAAGAGAGCAAGTATAAAGTTCCCGGTGGCTTCCATGAAATTGGGCAAGGAATGGCTGGTCCTACCATGATGCTTTATGCAACCGAAGAGCAGAAAAAACAATACCTTCCGCCAATGGCAAAAGGTCAAGAAATTTGGTGTCAGCTTTTTAGTGAGCCAGGCGCAGGTTCAGACCTTGCTGGAATTAAGACCAAAGCTGAATTGGATGGTGATACTTGGACAATAAATGGTCAAAAAGTATGGACATCTGGTGCTCATTACAGTGATTATGCAATTCTTGTCACAAGAAGTGACTTCAATGCTCCTAAGCATAAAGGATTGACCTACTTCTTTTTAGATATGAAGTCTCCTGGAATAGAAGTAAGACCTATAAGACAAATCACCGGAGGAGCTAACTTTAATGAAGTTTATTTCACTGATGTCAAAATTCCTGATTCACAAAGGTTAGGAGAAGTTGGAGATGGATGGAAAGTTGCTCTTACTACTCTAATGAACGAGAGATTAGCTGTTGGAGATGCGTCGGGTGTCGATTTTCAAGAGATTTTTGAATTGACTAAAGAAAGTGACTTTAATGGTGAGAATGCTATCAGTAACGGTGGTGTTCGAGAAAAACTAGCAGATTGGTACTGCGAGTATGCTGGATTGAAATATACAAAAATGAGAAACATCTCCGCCCTTTCAAGAGGTGATACTCCTGGTCCAGATGCTTCTATAACTAAAATCGTTAGCGCGAATAAACTTCAAGATATAGCAAATTTTGGAATGGATCTCATGGATAACGCTTCTATCATTAAATCAGATGACAAAGATGATATCAGAGCTCTTTTTCAAGGCAGTCTACTTGGGGCTCCGTTAATTAGAATTGCAGGTGGTACAGATGAGATTCTCAGAAATATTATTGCTGAGCAAGTTCTAGGCATGCCTCAGGATGTCAGAGTTGATAAGACTGTACCCTTCAATGAAATCCCGTCTGGTTCGAAAAACTAGATGATATTAGAGAATATTCAGCTCTTTGGATAAGAGCTGAATATTCTTTCGACTGCTTCGTCAATCACACCCTGATCAGAAGAGTAAGATTTTGGTAATCTTGTTGATCCGTACCAAACTACCTCCTGAGAACTTGATTCTTTCACATAGATAGCAAGCCTAAACTCTTTGGAAGGCACGTAATTGTAAAAAGTATCATTGTAAAAGGGATGCCTTCTATATTGGAAACCAAAAGATGTAGGTCGATATCTGTAATCGTCCTTTGAACCATAAGCGAAAGATATTTCAAGATCTGGATTTGCTTGATCTTCATCTAAAGAAAGGTTTTCTAATGACCCAAGAATGGACCGAGATATTCTAGTAAGTATTACTGGATTTTCTGAAATATCAGAGGTATCTGAAAATGGCTCGGGCTTGATAAATCTAAAGGATTCATAAGAGCTAGGATCAAAACTCTCAAATTGATCTGAATAGACAGGAACAGTCATTGAACAGCTAAGAGTCACTAGAACAGTTGTTAAAGCTAAAACTATATTTTTAAAAATCATTTGAGAATAATATCTTATTTCATGCTTTTTTAAATAAGTAATAAAAAGGATTTCTTAACTTATTCTTACAACTATTAAATTGCGATTTATATCTATTAGCATTGTTTTGAACTGTCGTTGCAACATCTGTAAGCCAAGGTTTATTTCGATAGCTACCCTTTTTATAGCCCCCTTGCCCCTCATGATAAGCAAGATATAGAAGCCTTGCATTATCTCTTGGGATTCCAATTTTTTTATGGCTTAAATTATTGTACCAAGCGATGAAATCAATAGAATCATCAAAATTCCTTCTGTAAGCGAAAGTTTTTTTAGCTTCTTTTTTATATCTTTCCCATGTTCCATCAAGAGCTTGGGCATAGCCAAAAGCAGAACTTTTTCTTTTCCATGGAATGAAACCCAGTAATTTTGTTCTTTCGGGTTTTGCTCCCTGAATGTAAGAAGATTCTTGCAAAATAAAAGACATATTAACTTCAAGAGGAATTTTCCATCTCTTTGAAGATTTAATTGCAGCTTTATACCAAGACCGTTTTTCTAAGAATATTGAACATATATCGTTGGGTTTTTTTGGAGGAGAGACAGCACAAGAATTTAAAATAAGAATTAAAATAAAGCCAGATAAGAAACTTGCTCTTTTAAAAATCATCTTCGGTAAGAATATCTATTTTAAGTTTTTGAGCCTTTTCTAATTTGCTTCCAGGATCTTCTCCTAAGACCAAATAGTTTGTTTTAGATGAAATAGACCCTGAAACCTTACCTCCCTTTGACTCTATAATGCCTTTTAATTCATTTCGAGAAAATTTAGAAAATTTGCCGGTAATTACAAAACTCATCTCTGGGAATTCATTAGACGATGAAATCTGCTCTTCATGAGAAATATTAACTCCCAAGTCCTGCATAGTTTTAATTTTCTTAATAACTTTTTTATCAGAGAAAAAGATGCTGATATTTTTTGCAACTATCTCTCCAATATCATTAATTTCGATTAGCCTGTCAGGAGATGGGGAAAAAAGATTCTCAATTGATTTATATTCTGCAGCTAAGTTTTTTGATGTCACCTCACCAACTTCTTTTATTCCAAGCGCATAAATGAATCTACTCAAAGAGATATCCATACTACGCTTAATAGAAGAAATTAATTTATTAGCAGATTTTTCGGCAAAACCCGGCAGGTGCTCTAAATTATTTGTAGTAAGCCTAAAGATATCTTCATTTTGTTTTAATAGACCTTTATCAATTAACAACTCGATATTTTTTGCCCCAAGACCATCTATATTAAAGGCAGCCTTGGAAACAAAATGATCCATAGACTCTTGGAATTGATGTCTGGAAAAACAATTTGAATCAATTGCATCATCCATGCTAAAAATAATTTTTTCTTCGAAATAACTCACCTTTCGCTTACAGCTAAGGCAAAATTCTGGTGCTGATACTTTTACTTTATTTGTTGATTTTTTTTCAATAACTTTTGTAATTTTAGGAATTACATCTCCAGCTCTTTTTAAACTGACTATATCCCCTTCCTGAATTCCTAATCTCTCTATCTCGTCAATATTATGCAAGGTGGCATTAGAAACTGTTACTCCTCCAACTTGAACTGGATCTAATTTAGCAACAGGAGTTAATTTTCCTGTCCTTCCCATATTAAAAATTATTTTTTTGACCTGGGTAGTAACTTCTAAAGCCTTAAACTTTCTTGCTATCGCCCATTTTGGTGACCTTGCATTTAGGCCTACTTCTTCCTGAATTTTTAGGTCATCAATTTTGATGACCATGCCATCGATTTCATAATCCAAACTATCTCTCAGCAACGAAATCTCATTGAAATATGATTCACAATCATTTATCGAGGCAAATTCTTTAACTAGATCATTGGTAGGCAAGCCCCACTTTTTAAATTGTTGAATCATAGATGAATGAGACTTAAAGTAAGATTCATCTGATATAAAACCTATGCCATGGGCAATCATTTTTAGAGGTCTTCTAGCAACGATTTTTGAATCTAATTGTCTTAAGCTTCCTGCTGCAGCGTTTCTAGGATTTGCGAATTTTTTTTCTGCCAGCTGCTTATTTAATTCATTAAAAGAAGAGAGTTCCATATAGATTTCCCCCCTAACATCAAAGTCTTTCGGATCTTTAGTAGAAAAATTTTCAAGTTTTAGCGGAATCCCTTGGATAGTCTTTACGTTTTGAGTTACGTCTTCGCCAATGCTTCCATCTCCTCTGGTTCCAGCAGAATGAAAAAAGCCATCCTTATACCTTATTGAAATTGCAACGCCATCCATTTTTGGCTCACAAGAAAATTTCAGAATATTGAATTTTTCTTTCGGATTAACTCTTTTATTGAAATCAGTAAGATCATTAATTGAAAAAGCATTATCCAAAGATAACATTTTCTTCCTGTGAGAATATTTCTGAAATTGATCTAACGGAGAAAAACCAATTCTTTTGGTGGGCGAATTCTCAGTGTCCAAAAAATCATTATTTTTTTCAAAATCTATCAATTCTTTGAATAAAGAATCGTATTTTTCATCGCTAACCTCTGAGATGTCATGTCGATGATATGATTCATTGAGATCTAATATCCGATTTTTTAAATCTGTATATTTTTTTTGAATTTCCTCCTTGGAAACCATCAGGATAGCTTAATTTTTTTTAGATCTGTTTCCTCGGCCTGTTGCATATAATGATCATACATCTGCTTAGTCAGTTTATTTCTATCTGAATCAAGCACATTTGCAGATAAATAGGCTGCTAACTTATAAGACATCTCTGCCATACTCTGAAAAGCTTCAACACAATTATTTTGCTCTTCTGTAATGAGAATCATTGTAATGATGGAAGTCGAATCTATCCCCTCCTCAGGAAGAAATTTCCCTGGTTTCAATCCATTGACCAGCGAAAAATTATTTGAATCATCTAAATATATCTTAAGCCAGCCACCTTCATCAGCTAGATTGATATCATTATTATCAAAATAACTAAGAAGATCTTTATATTGAATAGAGTTGTTTTGATCGGATTCTATGTGCAAATAAATTAAGTTATCTGAGGAGGGTTTAGGTTCAGGTGGCATATCATCATCTATAAAATCTTCTTCCGAAAAGTCTTCGAGTTCAACCTTTACTTCATTGTCATTAGCAACGGAACTCTTTTGTGGTTTCCTGTTTGGACTTTTTCTGTAATTTATTATTTTTCTAAAAGTCAGGATTATTGTTACGGCAAGAAAAAAAGAAATTAGTAGAACCAATATTTCTCTTAAATTCATTCGTTAACTGCTAGGCTTAAGGCTTCCTCTACATCCACAGATACAAGTCTTGACACTCCCGCTTCTTCCATAGTTATGCCCATAAGATGTTTACTCTTCTCCATAGAGATTTTGTTATGAGTAATGTAGATAAATTGAATCTTTTTAGACATTTCTTCAACCATGGAAATGTAACGGAAAGTATTTAAGTCATCTAGTGGAGCATCAATTTCATCTAATATGCAAAATGGAGATGGATTAAGAGAAAAGAAAGAGAATACCATTGCAATAGCACTCATAGCTTTCTCTCCTCCAGAAAGTTGAGATACTGATACATTTTTTTTACCTGGCGGCATTGCTTTCAAAACCACTCCTGACTCCAAGACATCTTCTCCGGTTAGTTCAAGTTTTGCATGCCCTCCACCAAAAAGTTTAGGGAATAATTTAGCAATTTCTGAATTTACACTATCTAAAGTATCTTGGAATTTTGTTCTAGATTCTTGATCAATTTTTTTAATGGCGCTCTGGAGAGTTTCAATTGCTTTATTCAATTCATTGAGTTGACTTTCTATTTCCTGATTTCGTTCTTCTTCAATCTTAAATTCTTCTTTTGCTGCCAGATTAATTGGTCCAATTGATTCAATTTGTTTATTAAATCTTTCAATCTCATTTTCAATGAAAGCCAAATCAAATTCAGGTTCTAGTTTGTCAAGAATTATTTGTAATTCTCCATAATCAGATTGGATCTGTTTTTGTAATATTTCTGCTTCAGTTATAAACTTTTGTTTTTCAACAACAGAAGAATTTGAAAGTGATTTTAATTCTTCTATCTTAATTTCCCCTATATTGAGATTTTTTTCTAATGTTCTTATTTCTTCATTTGTTCTTTCAAAATTGTTTCTTAAAGCAGTTAATTCATTTTGATTTCCAGATCTTTTGTCTAGAAGAGGTTTAATTTCTTCTTTTATTTCATTTATGGGAATCATAAGCGACTCTCTAGATTGAGAGAGTTCTTTGATCTTACTTTGAAATGTTTCTATCTCTTTTTGTTTTGAATGAATAGCTCCTTCTAGTTTGCTTATTTCTAGGTTTTTATTTGCAACTTCTTGGATAGCTTTTGTGTATTTATCTCTTTTCTCATTTAAAGCCCCTTTCTCGGCATCGCTAATATTTTTAAATTCAGCCTTATATCTCGAAAGACCGCTTTGAATGTTTGTTGAATCACTGAGAACCTCTCTGAGTTCATTTTCAAAATTAACGCCTTCAGATAAATTTTTAATTTTTATAATCAGACTTCCAATATCGCTTAATAATTTATCCAAAAATTCTTCAGGTGAGCTCGAAATCTGAAGTTTCTCAAAATCATTTTTAGCCTCTTCCAGAACATTTGTCTCTTTTTCCAATGAAGTCCTGATTTGTTCAATTGCATTTTTTTCTGTGTTTATATTTGAATTTAAAGCAATAATTTTTTTATTAATGGATTCTATTTCATTATTTGTTAAAACAACTTTCTCTTCTAAAGAAATTAACTCTTGCTCAGATTTTGATATCTCTGCTCCACTGCTGTAGAAAGATTCCTGCATTTTTTCAATTTGAAGAAGCAAGCTAGATTGATTATTTCTTGTTTCTTCTATTTGAGTATTTATTTTTTCTTTTTCAGAGATTTTCTTTTGTATCTCTATTTCCTGCCTTTTCTGATTAAGTTCCATTTCTTTTACTTTTTCTGAAGAAGCAAGCCAGTTTGATGCAAGTTTTAGGGATCTAAATTTTTTTAAATTTTGTTTAGCAAGATCATACTTTTCTGCTGATTTAATTTGTTGTTTGAGCTTCAAGAGGTTTCTATCAATTTCTTTTTTTAAATCATTGACACGATCCAAATTTTCCTTAGTTTTCTTGATTCTGCTTTCGGTTTCTTTTCTTCTCTCTTTATAAACTGATATCCCAGCAACTTCCTCAATATGTGAGCGTAATTCTTCTGGCTTTGAGCTAATCAGTTTTGTTGCCATTTCTTGCTCAATAACAGCATAACTTCTGGGACCAAGCCCAGTACCTAAGAAAATATCGGTGATATCTTTTCTTCTGCAAGAAGAACCGTTTAAGTAATAAGAAGATAAGCCCTCATGATCCACTTGTCTTTTCACAGAAATTTCAGAGTAGCTAGAATATTCCCCTCCAAGCCTGCCTGAAGAATTATCAAAAACTAATTCAACTGATGCTCTCGAGGAAGCCGGCCTAGCAACAGACCCGTTAAAAATAACATCTGACATGCTATCTCCTCTGAGATTTTTTGCTGAGCCTTCGCCTAATACCCATCTGACCGCATCGATAATATTTGATTTACCACATCCGTTGGGACCAACAACTGCTGACATATCTGAAGGGAAAGGTATTCTCGTGGGATCCACGAAAGACTTGAAGCCAGAAAGGCTAATGTGTTTAAGCCTCATCTATTAAAAGAAAAGTTTGTGTATTTTATCTAATTTATTGCCTGAATTGTAAGTTTTATTTAGTCTTCAAGGGATTTCAATTTTTTTAAGGCTGAGCTCATTCCCGCCATAATTACTCTTTTTTGATCAGCATCGTCAGAGTACTCAAATGCAATTGACCAAGATTTAAGTGCATCCTTGTAATTTTCATCCAAGGTCTGTTTAAGACCCTTTAGAATTAAAGCTCTTACGTTTGCAGGATCTTTAAGCAAGGATTGTTGAACTAAACTTTCAATATCATCATTAAAAATTTGATTATTGGATAAATATTTAGTTTCTGCTGTTAAAGCCATTACTTCAGCATCAGTATCGCTAGGGAAGTTCAGAATAAAATGCTCAAGTGTCCTAGAGGCTAATGCATACTCAGATTTATCAAATAAGTAGTTGGCTAAAAAGTAAACTTGAGCAGGATTGCTGCTGGAGAGATTGATAATGCTATCTATTTTATTTTTTTTCTCTTCAAAAGAGGCATTATCAATAAAATTTAGTTTTAAATCTTTCTGGAAATTTAGTTTTTGAAAATTTTCTTGGCCAAAAAGAAAATAATAAATTGCAGCAGAAAATGCTAAAGACAATCCAAAAATCTTATACTTTTTGATCATTTTTTTTTAGAAAAATTCTTGCAGCAAATAAAATTAACAAAAAGAAAATTATTGGAAGAAACCAAAGAAAAATATTATTTTCAAAAGAAGGTTTATAGGTTACTTCTTCGCCAAATATATCTCTTAAATTAGCTAAAATTTCTTCATCAGATTTTCCCAATAATATTTCCGTATAAATTTTGTTTTTAATATCAAACGCTATAGGTGCATTTGATCCAGCAATACTAGATCCTTCACACAATGGACAACTAACTTCTTTTTGAAGGGAATAAAATCTTTTTTCATCCGAATCATTTATGAAAGAAAAAGTTACAAATTCATCTTCACCATAGACTGACTGAGAAAAAAGCAGAATCAGTAAAAAAGCCTTCATTTCTTCATCAAAGGAGCAAATTTATTTTTCCATACCTCTTTGTCTAGAACCCCAACGTGATGCATAACAATAGAATCCCCATTCTTAATTAAAAATGTCTCTGGAGCACCTGAAACACCTAACAAAAATCCTACCTTTCCTTGATCATCAAATATATTTTTTATATAAGGATCTCCAAATTGATCAAGCCATTTAAAAGCTTTTTCTTTATCGTCTTTGTAATTTATTCCAATGATAGATATTCCTTTTTTCTCTAACTCCATTAAGTATGAGTGCTCTAATCTGCATCCCACGCACCAAGTTGCCCAAACATTGAGTAGTGAATGAGAATCGTTTTTAAGTTGCTCACTTGTAAAAGAATCTCCGTTAAGTAGCTTTGACTCAAAAGGAGCTAAACTTTTTTTATTAAACTCTTCAACATCAGAATTAAGAAATAATTGAAAAAATAAAAGCCCAAAAAGTGATATTGCTAAAAAGATCGTTAAAAGAGGATAAATTTTCATTTAAATTTAAAATTAGTTCTTACTGATAGTCCTGCTAGAAACATAATTATTGCTCCAAGCCAAATAAAGCGCACCAGAGGTTTGATTTGAACCTTGGCAGCCCAGGCATTTTCACCAATTTTCTGCCCCAAGGAAATATATACGTCCTTATAAACAGAAGGATAAATTCCTGCCTCTGTAGTTTCCATTCTAGATGCCGGATAAAATCTCCTCTCTGGGTAAAGTTTCAGAATTCTATCTTCCTCTTGGAAAGAAAATGTCACCCTATCACCGTAATAGTTATCTTCTTGAACTGATTGGGTATTTTCTAATGTGATTTTTGAAGAACCCACTAAAACTGATTCATTTTTTTGTAAAACGAATTCCTTTTCTACAGAATTTAAAGAAGAGATAGTAATGCCGAAAGTAAGAATTGCTAATCCCAGATGTCCTACAATCATAGAAAAGTTAATTTTACGTTGAGAGTGAAAGCTCTTGAAAGCTAAAAAACCTAACGATTGAATTAACATCAAGACGATTGCATTGCCTACAAATTCGTAAAAAGAAAAAGAGAAGAATAAATATGAGACTAAATAACTCAGGACAATACTTGAAATTATGATTATTCCAATTGAATTTAAATTATCTATTTTATTTCCTCCCCACTTAGTTAAAGGCCCGATTGCTTGAAAGAATAATAAGATCAAAGCAAAAGGAACGGTAACCATATTGAAATATGGAGCTCCAACAGTAATTTGGTCTCCGCCTGAAAAAATCTCGTAGATAATTGGGTAAATGGTGCCAAGCAGAACAATAGCCGATAAAGTCACTAAAAAAGCATTATTTATAAAAAACATAAACTCTTTGGAATAAATTCCCATGTCAGTTTTTAAACCTCTACTATCACTTTTCAAAAAAAATAAAGAAAATCCAAGAATAACTATCACAAAACAAATTAATAACAGAAAAATACCTCTGTCAGGATCCAGTGCAAATGAGTGAACAGAAGTAATAATGCCCGACCTAACAAGAAACATCCCCAATAGGCTGCCTGCCAGCGAGAGGATTGTTAGAGCAAGAGTCCAATTGATAAAAATTTGTCTAGCGTTGGTTGCTATCGATGAATGAATTAAGGCAGTGCACAACAACCAAGGTACTAGTGCAGAGTTTTCTACCGGATCCCAAAACCACCAGCCTCCCCATCCAAGTTCATAATAGGCCCACCAACTGCCTAAGGAAATTCCGAGAGTGAGGAAAGACCACGAAACAACAGACCATGAGCGTATTGGTTCCAGTTGTTTAACCTTTTCCTGATTTAAAAGAAAATTCATAGCTATGCCGAATGGAATGACTAATCCAGCGTATCCCATGTAGAGCATTGGAGGATGTATTGTAAAGGCAAAATCTTGAAGCAATGGGTTGAGATCCGAACCAGATATTGAAGAAATGGGCAGCAACCTTTCGAATGGATTGGAAAGAAAAACCGTGAAAGCAAGCAACGCAAATAAAACAATGTTCATAAAAGCAGATGAATATTTTTGATCTTCATTAAAAAAAACAAAGACTAGGATCCATCCAGCCAAAATAAGAAGAAATAATAATAATGATCCTTCATGTCCGCCCCACAGTGCAGCAAATTTGTAATAAATTGGTAAATTAGGATTCGAGTTAGTGGCTACATAGAGAACACTAAAATCATCAGTCAAAAAAGATATTTCAAGAGCTATGAAACTCAGAAAGATGGCTAAAAAAGTAACCAAGCTGGCTGATAAAAGAAATCTTTTGTCTTTTGGAGGATAGATAAAGGCAATACTGATTAATAAAAGGCTATTAATCATTGAGAAAATTAAAAGAAAATTTCCAAGCTCAGGAATCATTTACAAGCGCCTTTTTTACTTCTTTTGGAATGTAATTTTCATCGTGTTTGGCTAATATTTCTTTGGCATAAAAGATTCCATCAGAATAATCATAGAAGCCTCGAGCAATTACTCCTGAGTTTTCTTTGAATAAATTAGGAAGAATGCCCTCATAATAGACTTCTACAGAATTTTCTAAATCTGTTACAAGAAAATTCGTCCTTAGACTGTCTTTACTGATCTTTATTGAGTCTTCTTGGACAAGGCCTCCTATTCTCAGACTATCTTTATTAATAATTTTTGAGCTAGTTAGATCTGATGGTGTGTAATAGAAGTCGATATTTTCATTCATTGCTAAAACTATGAAAATAAAAGCCACAGACAAACTAACGACCAAAGAGGATACGAAAATAACTTTATTCCTTCTTTTTGTTCTCATTTTATTTTTTCTTTGAATTTGTTTAATCCAAACAATGCGATTGAAGAAGTGATCACAAAAATAATTAAGCTCACAATCAGGACTATTTGTAGTTCGAAGATCATCTCTTTTCTTTCAAAATTTCTTTTACCCAATTATGCGAAATTTCTCTTTTAATGATTTCTATTTGCATTCTGCGCATTCCAATTGCCGTCACATACAAATAAAAACCAAGTATAGAAATCAGCAACGGGATCAACATTTCATTATCAATACTTGAGCCCGACAAAGTTATTGATGCAGACTGATGGAGAGTATTCCACCATTCAACTGATAACTTAATAATTGGAAGATTAATTCCTCCAATCAATACGACAATTGACACAGCTTGATCGGTTGAAGCTCTCCTGTCAAAGCTCGAAAAGAGACTGATTATTGCTAAATATAAAATTAGTAAAATTAGGGTTGAGGTTAATCTTGCATCCCAAACCCACCAAGTCCCCCAAGTGGGCTGACCCCAAACTGCCCCAGTAAACAAGGCTAAAAAAGTGAATATAGCTCCTAAAGGGGCCATAGAAATCATGAATACACTTGCCATCTTAATTCGCCATATAAGATATGTGATTGAAGCAATAACCATTGTGTAATAGATAGACTGAGCTACTGAAGCTGCAGGAACGTGGAGGTATATAATTCTGTAAACCTCGCCTTGGGTAGCGTCTACTGGTGAAAAGAAAACTCCCCATAGAACACCAAGCAGTATTACAAAAATAGATAAAAGAAATAAATAGGGAAAACTTATTTGAGCGATCTTAAAAAAATAAGGGAATGAAATTAATTGATTAAATAAATGTTTCATCTTACTCAAAGTGAAGTCTTATGGCTCCTAGACATGAAGCGATAAGAATAGGGATGGAAAAAAATAAAAAGGCAGCAAGTAAAAAAATGTAAAAAAATAATTCTTCATTTTTATAGGACTGTATAGCAAGTATTCCCAGAATTAATGCCGGTAAACACATCGGGATAACAATTGATGATCCCACAATATTTCCTCTTTCAAGAGTCAATGCTCCAGCTAACGCACCAAACATAGAAAGAATTGGGGTTCCTAAAAATAATGTTAATGCCAGAATCAATGCAGCGTCGAAAGGGAGATAGAGCATAAATGAAGTTAGTAAAGATAAAAAAATTAAAGGAAGTGATGAAAAGTACCAATTTACAAAAATTTTAATACTTGCCCAGATAAATAATGATTTTCCAGAAGCTAGAACTAAATCAAGCGATCCATCTTTGTAATCTTCATTGAAGATAAATTGATGAGACAATAAATTCGCTAATAATATTGATATCCAAATTATTCCTGAAGCAAGTTCAGCTAGTTTTTCTTCATCAGATCCAAAAGCTAAAGGGTAAAGAGTGATTGTTATTAAAAAAAATACAATTGGGCCTAAAAAAGATGATGATCTGGACAAATAAACTTTTGAATCTCTCTGAAAGGTTTTGTAATAAAAATTCTTCACAGTGCCAGCTCCCTGCTTGAAATATTATGATCCTCATGAGAAGTAAAAATGATAGATGCGCCTCTGTTTTGATGGCTTCTGATTGTATTCTCAATTAATTCAATCCCCTTTTTATCTAAATTTGCAAATGGTTCATCTAGAAGAAAAAGATCATATTTCGATAAGAATAACTGCACTAAGGAAACCTTTTTTCTTTGACCTTGTGAGAGGTTAAATAATTTAGTTTCTTTAAGAGAGTTTAGTTCAAATAATGTTAAAGCTTCACTTAACGAATTGACCTCAGAATTGAAACGATAGTCTAATAGGAGGTTATCTTTGACGGATAAAGAATCCTTTAAACCCAAGTTGTGACCTAAAAAGAATACATTTTTAGTAGTTGAAAGGACTTTTCCTTGAAAGTTGTTTAATATTCCGCTTAAAATTTTTAAAAGAGTTGATTTTCCGGATCCGTTTTGACCTTTGAGATGAATAATTTCTGAGGTATTTACCTCGAAATTAAGATTTTCGAGTAGAGGAAAATCATTGAAGGAATAAGATAAATTTTCAACTTTTATCAATTTTTTATAACCAAAATAGATTAAATAGTTGATAATTATAACGATTTTGTAAATTTAGTTCATATGATGAAAAATAAATTTGGAAAGAGAATAAGTATAGAACAGGTAGAAGAAGGAAATTCTTTAATGCCTAAGTTTGATGACAACGGTTTGATACCAGTAATAACGGTAGAAAGCGGTACAGAATTGATACTAATGCATGGTTATATGAATGAAGAATCGCTTGATTTGAGTATCGATACAAAATTTGCTCACTATTGGTCAAGAAGCAGAAAGAAGATATGGAAAAAGGGTGAAACTAGTGGCCAATTTCAACATATAAAAGAAATATTAATCGACGATGATCAGGATTGTTTAATAATAAAGGTTGAATTAGATGGACTTGGAGCAAGTTGCCATGTCGGTTATAAGTCTTGTTTTTACAGAAAGGTTGATAAAGATTTAAGTCTTGAATTTATAGAAAAAGAAAAGGTTTTTGATCCTGAAGAAGTGTACGAAGGAGAAGAAAACCCGACTATTTTATAGCCCTTGTAGTTTAATTGGATAAAACGGCCGCCTCCTAAGTGGCAGCTCTAGGTTCGATTCCTAGCAGGGGCACCATAAAGTTTTGAAACTCAGCTATCCTATTTTTTTCTTCTAGTATTACTCTGTACCCTTGGATTTGAGCTTCCTTCTTTCCAATGTTTCTTGTTCTGTGAATTAAAAGATCTATTTTTATTTCCTCTTTTTCTTCTATTAGATTTAGGCCTTGAAGGGACTACTTTTAACTCCTGAGTTGGTTCAAATCCTTCGATTGTGTTTCTAGTCAAGGTAAATTTTAAAAGTTTCTCAATTGTATGAAGCATTTTTACTTCATCTGCACTTACTAATGAAATAGCTCTTCCTTCTTTTCCTGCTCTGGCTGTTCTTCCTATTCTATGAATATAGTCTTCTGGTAGATAAGGTAAGTCATAATTTACAACTTGTGGTAAGAGGGTTATATCTATTCCCCTAGCTGCTATATCGGTCGCTACCAAAACTTGTGTCTTTTCTGCTTTAAAATTTTCAAGAGCTTTGGTTCTTGCTCCTTGAGACTTATTACCGTGAAAAGCATCGGCTTTAATATCAAGCTTTTTCAAAACTTTAGTTAATTTATCTGCGCCTCTTTTAGTTCGAGTGAAAACTAAGACTTGATACCAATTTTCTTTTTTAATTAAATGCCCTAACAAAGCTGCTTTTCTTTCTTTATCTACAGGATAAACGCACTGAGTGACTTTATCAGCAACTGCATTTCTCTCTGCTATTTGTACTTCTTTGGGGTTTTGAAGAAGACTATTAGCTAATGATTTTATTTCTTTAGGAAAAGTCGCTGAAAATAAGAGCGTTTGTTTAACTTTGGGAAGATGGTTAATTATTTTTTCTAAATCTTTTATAAAACCCATATCAAGCATGCGATCGGCTTCATCTAAAACAAAAGTCTCAACATTTTTTAAATTGATTGTTTGATGCTGGAGATGATCTAAAAGTCTCCCGGGTGTTGCAACCACGATATCAATACCTCTTCTCAGCTTTGATTTTTGAGCATTAATATTGGCTCCACCGAATATAGTTTCAGTTTTAAAATGTAAATTAGCTCCATAAACTTTTATATTCTCTGCTACCTGAATAGCTAGCTCTCTTGTTGGGGTTATTATCAGCGTTCTTATTTTTCTCTTTTCACCTACTACCTTAGAAGTATTCATTTTATCTAGAATTGGAAGAGAAAATGCTGCTGTTTTACCGGTACCTGTTTGAGCGCCGGCTAATAAATCATGACCTGCCAATATTAAAGGTATAGCTTTTTTTTGAATTGGTGATGCTTCGTCATAACCTTTTTTTTCGATTGATTCTAATATCTCAGAAGATAATTTAAGTTCTTTGAATGACATGTAATTTTATTTTGAGAGCTTATAGATTAAAGGAAGGGAATTTTGTTGGCAGTGTAAACTAAATAAGACTTTAAAACTTTTTTATTTTGGAGTTTTATTCAAAACAAAAAAAGGAAGCTTAGGCTTCCTTTTTTTTGTGGCAGTGATTTAACTAGCTTTGTTTATTGCTTGGGATATATCAGCAATAATATCATCGACATGTTCAATACCAATTGAAAGCCTTACATATCCGGGAGTAACCCCAGCAGATAACTGCTCTTCAGGCGCTAACTGACTGTGCGTTGTTGTAGCCGGATGAATTGCTAAAGATCTAGAATCACCAATATTTGCAACATGGTACAAAAGCTCCAATGAATCAATAAATTTACTTCCAGCTTCTTTACCTCCAGGAAGTTCAAAGCCAATTAAAGCTCCGTAACCGCCTTTCATATATTTGTCAGCCTTTTCTCTTTCTGCGCCTTCAAAAAGTCCAGGATAAGTAACTGATTGAACTTTATCGTTATTTTCTAAGAATTCAGCAACAGCTTGCGCATTCTTAGCGTGTTCACGCATTCTTAGTGGAAGGGTTTCCAATCCTTGAATAAACATCCAAGCACTGAAAGGACTCATAGCTCCACCCAGATCCCTTAACAAAGTAGTTCTTAGCTTTAGGAGGTATGCAAATGGCAGTCCCATTGTTTTGGTAACTTGTTCATCCCAGACTACTCCTCCGTAACATGGGTCAGGGGTATTCAGTGCAGGCTGCCTATCAGCTCCTGCTCCACCCCAGTCAAAATTACCTCCATCAAGAATGAGGCCTCCAATAGTAGTACCGTGACCGCCAATGTATTTAGTTGTTGAATAAGTCGTTACTGCAGCACCATGATCAAAAGGCCTGCATAAGACAGGCGCAGCAGTGTTATCAACAATTAAAGGTATTCCATGCTTTCTTCCGATATCAGCAACTTCAGCAATCGGAAAAACCTGTAATTTAGGATTGGGAAGGGTTTCAGCAAAGTAAGCTCTTGTTTTATCATCAGTAGCCGACTCAAAGTTATTAGGATCAGTCGGATCAACAAAACGAACCTCTATTCCCATTTCCCTCATATTATTTTTGAATTGATTGTAGGTTCCGCCGTATAAGTGCGCAGATGAAACAATGTTATCCCCTGCTCTTGCAACATTTTGAATTGAGTATGCAGAAGCAGTTTGACCAGAAGCTACCGCTAAACCAGCAACCCCACCATCCAAAGCAGCCATTCTTTGCTCAAGAACATCGCAAGTTGGATTCATTATTCTTGTGTAGATATTTCCAAACTCCTGCAATCCAAATAAGCTTGCTGCGTGGGCAGTATCATTGAATTGATAACTGGTAGTTTGATGAATAGGAACAGCTACTGACCCGGTATTTTCATCGTTTCTCCATCCAGTATGAAGAGCTATGGTTTCTAAATTTTTTCCTTCATATGACATTTATAATCTCCAAAAAAAAACCTGCTTGTTTCGCTAAGCAGGTTTGAAAAGTCCTGTTTAGCTAATTTTTAAAGCGTCAGCAAGTCGGTTAAATCAACGCTATGGAATCGATGATACACAATTTTAATTAGAAAAGGTATATTTAAATCTATGAATAAAGAAACACTCAAAACAGAAAAAATAGACAGTTCATTACTCATTACTTTCACAAGACCAGATGAAATGAATACTTTCAGTGGAAAAATGATGGTTGAGATAATGGATACTTTAGACGAAGCAGAATCTGACGATTCTGTGCGTTCAGTTATTTTTACTGGTTCAGGCAGAGCTTACTGCGCTGGCGCAGATCTTTCTCAAGGAGAGAAAACATTCGATTGGTCAAAAAGAGAGAAAAAAGTTAATGGAGTAGCAAGAGATACTGGAGGAATGCTCACTTTAAAGTTATACGATTTTAAAAAACCTATCATTGCAGCAGTTAATGGATCTGCGGTTGGTGTAGGAGTCACTATGACTCTTCCAATGGATGTTCGAATTGCATCTGATAACGCAAAGTTTGGATTTGTCTTTGCAAAAAGGGGTATTGTGCCTGAGGCTTGCTCCTCTTGGTTTTTACCAAGAATTGTTGGTGTAAGCCAATCACTGGAATGGATGATGTCAGGAGAAGTATTTTCTGCAGAAGAGGCTCTTAAAGGAAAATTAATCAGAGAAGTTACAAGTCAAGAAAATCTTGTACCAAGAGCATTAGAGATAGCACACAAATTTTCAAATAAAACTTCAGCAGTTTCTGTCAGTTTAACCAGGCAAATGGTATGGAAAATGTTAGGAGAAAAACATCCTATGTCTGCCCATAAAATAGATTCAAGGGGAGTCTATTATTTAGGGAGAAGCAATGATGTTGCCGAGGGAATCTCTTCTTTTCTGGAGAAAAGAGATCCTGAATTCTCAGATACAGTTTCAAAAGATATGCCCGAATACTATCCATGGTGGCAGGAAGAGGAATTTGAATAGCCAATGAATTGGAAAAGTGATGTTGAAGAGCTAAAACTAAGAAATAAATTAGCTAAATCTCAAGGCGGCACAGAGGCAATAAAGCTTCAGCATGCAAAAGGAAGATTAACCTTAAGAGAAAGGATAGATCTTCTATTAGATAAAAGTTCTTTCGATGAAGTTGGAAAAATATCTGGGGATGCAGAAAAAAACGAAAAGGGAGAAATATCAGATTTCACTCCCTCAAACTTTGTTCTTGGATTTGGCAAAATTGATGGCAGGCAAGTTCTAGTTGGGGGAGAAGATTTTACAGTCAAAGGTGGCTCACCTAATCCGGTTGGACTCAGAAAAAGTGTTTATACAGAAGATTTAGCTCTTCAATATAAAGTACCTCTAATCAGGCTACATGAGGGGGGAGGAGGATCAGTAAAAGGTTCTTCAGGAAAAAAATCTTACGGTGATCCGGTGTTCTCCAAGTCAAGATTCTTATCTGTGGCTAAGACTTTAAAAGAAGTTCCCGTTGCAACCGCTGCGCTAGGTCCAGTAGCAGGGCTCCCTGCTTCTAGATTTGTTGCTTCACATTTTAGAGTAATGACTAAAAAAACTGCTCAAGTTCTTATTGCAGGGCCAAAAGTCGTCGAAAGAGCTTTTGGCACAGAGCTCACAAAAGAAGAATTAGGTGGATCCGAAGTTCATAAATCAAATGGAGTTGTTGATAATGTTGTAGATACCGAAAAGGAAGCATTAAGTCAGATAAGGAAATTTATAAGTTATTTTCCTCAAAACCGATACGAAATAGCCCAGCGCATTCCAAATGAGGATGATATTGAAAGAAAAGATCAAGATCTTTTAGATGCTATCCCAGAAGATAGATCCAGAACTTATGATATGAGAAAGATTCTTTCAGGGGTGGTCGATAGAGATAGTTTTTTTGAAATTACCCCCTATTTTGGAAGAGGCATGATTACAGCATTTGCAAGACTGAATGGATTTTCTGTAGGAATCTTTGCTAATGATCCAAATTTTTATGCTGGATCGATGACTGCTGATAATGCTAAGAAGACGACAAGATTTATTCAAAACTGTAATAATTTTAATATTCCAATTTTAACTTTTGTTGATGAGCCAGGATTTTTAATAGGCCCAGAAGCAGAGAAAAATGCTGGAATACTCTACGGAACTGAGACAGTTCTTACGGCCGCAGAAACAACTGTTCCTTGGGCAACTGTAATGATAAGGAAATCCTTTGGTGTTGCTGCAGCTGCTCATTTTGGTCCAGATCCTTATGTGTTGGCATGGCCTTCTGCAGAATCAGGCGCTCTTCCGTTAGAGGGAGGGGTTGCAGTCGCGTTTGCCAAAGAAATTGCCGCTGCAGAGGATCCTGAAGCCAAAAGAAAAGAAATTGAAGATTCTTTGAGAAAAGCTCGCGATCCCTTTGCGAGAGGAGAGTCTTTTTCAGTGCACGAAGTTATTGACCCCAGAGAAACAAGAAAGTATCTTTCTTTGTGGGCTGAAAGAATTCAGACCCAACTTTTAACTAGAAACTATTTAAAGTGAAAACTTAAGAGAGGAAAAAATGAAAGAATATCATCAGTTTTATATTAATGGATCATGGGTTGATCCAATAAATGGGCTTAATAAGCTTGATGTTTTAAGTCCAGCTACAGAAGAATCCATTGGCTCTATTGCTTTAGGATCTTCTGAAGACGTAAATGCTGCAGTGGATGCAGCCAAAAATGCTTTTGCCACCTTTAGTTCGTCTGAAAAAGAGGAAAGAGTTGGTTATTTAGAGAAAATCATAGAAATTTACATGAAAAGAAGCTCAGAAATGGCTGAAGCTATTTCCTCTGAAATGGGTGCTCCAATGTCATTAGCTTCAAAAGCACACTCACCCTCTGGTTTAGGTCATTTTATGACGGCTCTAGAGACTCTTAAAAATTATGATTTTGAACAACAAAAAGATGGATTGTTCATTAGAAAAGAGGCAGTTGGCGTGGTCGGTATGATTACTCCTTGGAATTGGCCAATCAACCAAATTGCTTGCAAAGTTGCACCTGCTTTAGCAGCTGGCTGCACAATGATTTTAAAACCAAGTGAAATTGCTCCTTTCAATGCAATGCTCATGGCTGAAATAATTCATGAAGCGGGAATTCCTGATGGTGTGTTTAATCTTGTCAACGGTGACGGACCTACAGTTGGTGAGGCTATGTCCTCTCATCCCGACATAGACATGATGTCTTTCACGGGATCAACTAGAGCCGGAATCCAAGTTGCAAAAGGTTCTGCTGATTCAGTTAAAAGAGTTCATCAAGAATTAGGTGGAAAATCACCAAACATTATTTTAGATGATGCAGATTTTGAAAATGCTGTTATTAGAGGAACCAGACATATGTTTAATAACAGTGGTCAATCGTGTAATGCTCCATCGAGAATGTTAGTCCCTGAGTCAAGGCAGGATGAAGCAAAAGCCGCTGCTAAAAAAGCTGCAGATGAGACCAAAGTGGGTGATCCTAATGCTGAAGATACTGTAATTGGTCCTGTGGTAAGCGAAGTTCAGTTCAATAAAATTCAAGGTCTCATTGAAAAAGGTATTGAGGAAGGAGCAGAATTAGTTTGTGGAGGTCCAGGAAAACCTGACGGTCTCAATCAAGGTTTCTACGTTAAGCCAACTGTATTTGCTAACGTAAACAATGATATGACTATAGCCAAGGAAGAAATTTTTGGACCTGTTCTGTGCATTATTCCATATAAAGATGAAGATGAAGCTATTGAAATTGCGAACGATACTCCTTATGGATTAGCAGGCTATGTTTCCTCAGAGAACATAGATCACGCAGTAGAAGTAGCCAGAAAAATTAGAAGTGGAAATGTTCACATAAACAATGCTCCTTCAGGCTTAACTTCTCCTTTCGGTGGTTTTAAGCAATCCGGTAACGGAAGAGAATGGGGAGAATTTGGTTTTGAAGAATTCTTAGAGATTAAATCTGTTTTAGGTGCTGGAGCTGCTTAAGGCTAAATGAGCACAGTCAAATACTACGATTGGTCTTATCACCAAGCTAGAACTAGACCGAACAAAGTTGCTGTAAAAGAAGTTTCTACCGGAAGAGAAACTACTTACGGTCAACTTGAGGAAAGATCTTGTCGACTCGCTTCATGGCTGCAAAATAAAGGCGTTAAAAAAGGTGACAGAGTTGCCATCTTAATTCATAACTGTACTGAAGTTTTTGAGCTGGAGTTCGCTTGCGCAAAAATAGGTGCTATAGAATTACCTCTCAATTGGCGTCTTACTAAACCTGAACTTGAATATATTCTTAATGACAGTTCTCCAGAAGTCTTAATTTATGGCTCTAATTTTGCAGATACAGCTAAAGCACTCACTACAGATTGTTCCATTAAAAATTCATTGGAAATAGATGATGAGGATCAGAATAATGAGTATGAACAAGCATTAAAAGAAAATATTGATTTTGATATTGTTGAAACTACGCATGATGATCTGATTATGCTGATGTACACATCGGGTACAACGGGCCATCCAAAAGGTGCAATGATCACTCATGAAATGCAGTTTTATAATATAGTTAATCTAGCAGGATCTGCCAGAGTAACCGATAAAACAGTTCAACTTATTGTTCTCCCTTTATTCCATACCGGAGGCATGAATTGTTACGCAAATCCTATTCTTCATTACGGTGGTCAAATCGTCTTGATGAAAGAATTTGATCCTGGCAAAGCATTGGAAATCATTGATGATCCTGACTATGGCATCACACATTTTTTTGCAGTGCCCGCTCCTTTTCAATTTATGATGCAGCATCCAAATTTTGATATAACTGATTTTTCAAGAATTGAAGGTGCGGGAGTTGGTGGAGCTCCGTGCGCAGAGATTATTTTGAAGTCATGGCAAAGTAAAGGTGTCGAACTTTGGCAAGGCTGGGGTATGACTGAGACAAGTCCGGGAGGTATCGGCCTTGCCGGTGAAGATGCTGCGAGAAAAGTTGGTTCAGCAGGTAAGCCTTTATTACATACTGAAGTAAAAATTGTGAATGAAGATGGCAATGAAGTTGATCAGGGTGAAGTTGGTGAAATTTTGATAAAAGGCCCAAACGTCACTCCAGGGTATTGGAACAATGAAGAAGCTACAGAAAAATCATTCGTCGATGGCTGGCTCAAAACCGGAGACGCTGCCCAAATGGATGATGAAGGTTTTATTTATATAGTCGATAGACAAAAGGATATGTATATTTCTGGAGGAGAAAATGTATACCCTGCTGAAGTTGAAAATGTCATCTATCAACTTCCAGAAATTGCAGAAGCAGCAATCATTGGTGTACCTGATAAAAAATGGGGAGAAACAGGTAAGGCATACATTGTTTTAAAACCAGATTGTAATTTATCGGAAGAAGATATCATCAATCACTGCCTTAAAAATCTTGCTAAATTTAAAATTCCAGCATCAGTTGATTTCATAGCTGCTCTACCCAGAAATGCTACTGGGAAGGTTCTTAAAAGAAATTTAAGGGAAGAAGTTGTTGGAAGCGACGCTCCTGCAATTACTTAAGAATATATTATCTCTTTAAATCGTTGTTCTAGAGATTTGAAGTGCTGTTCCGAAGGATTTCTCCAAGATTGCTGGACGCAGTATATTTCATTTAAATAATCAAGATATTTTCCAACCTGAACTAGGTCTAATTCCCAGCTGTCTATTGAATTTATGCATTCCACAAGTTGATCTCTTGATTCAGGAAATTTTGTTATACCTTCGATCTTAAAACAACTCTCTCCGAGAAGAATTAGTTTTTTTCCCAGAATAAGTGATTCAAGTCCTACTGTAGAGTTCAGAGATAGTGTGGCTAAAGATTTTTCTATAAGATCTTTTGAATCAAAATTTCTGAAAAGAATTCTCTCATTTACTTTATGAAGATATTTAAATTTCGTTGAGTCACTTGGATGTTCCTTTATTACAAAAAATAAATCTTTATCTTCAATTTTTTTAATCGAAAAATCTAACCATTGAAATAGTTCATCCATTGAATTTACTCTCGGAGAATTTAGCAAAACTTGACTGTCGTGATTAACTTGAAAAGGAACATAGATGAACTTTTCAGGTAATTCTTCATATAATTCTGGAGATTTGCCATAACTTTTTTTGCTTTTTATAGAGGCTCTTTGTTGGATCTCAAAATTTAAACTTTTTCCACTAGGAACATAATTTTCATAAAACTCTTTTTCACGCGGAATGCTGTTTAAATCATTCACGCCTTTAGGGTCCAAAGTTGTTGAATTAGGAAGCAAACCGTTTTCAAAAAAAGCTAATTTAATATTATTTTTTTTGGCGATTAGTTTTATTGCATACTCTGGTAACCTGTGTCCATTCCATATACAAATCAAATCAGGCATCCTTTTTGAAATTACATAAATAAATCTTCTGTAATAAAAAACAAAAAGTATGTATAGAAAGGCTTCATAGAATGGCCAAAAATACTTTATGTAAAAGTATTTTCTTTTTTTTCTTGCTAACTCAAAACTTATTCCTTTTTGAATTTCAGCTTGGGTTAAATCAGTACGGCCAAGTTTGAAAAAGATAAAAGGAAAAAAACTCATTATGGTGGAGTCAAACACGGTATTTCTTTTAATGTCTTGGAAATATCTATACATAGACCCTTTATAAGAAATAAAAAGAATTTTTGAAGATTGATCCATTATTCGCTAATTGTTATTGAAATATATTATCCTATGCAAAATTTTATTTAGAGGATTATTATGTTTGAGATTAATCTTTTTAATTCAGCGCAGATATTTGATCAAATTTTTGCCTTTGTTTGTGTTTATTTACTCACAAGTTTAAGCGCAAAGGTAAGATTCTATGGATTTGTAGTTGGAACTATTGGTTTCGTGCCTGGTATTTATTTGCTCATTGAAACTGAGCTTTGGTGGTTGCTTGCAGCAATGCCGCTTTGGGTTTTCATAAACTACAAAGGGCTAGTTAATAATTGGAGAGAATTTAAAGGGGAAGAAACTACAGCTTAACAGCTTCAAAAGCTGATCTGGCAATATCTTCAACCTTTTTCAGATGCTCGTCCTCGTGAGCCACTGATATAAAGTGATTGTGATAATCAGTGAGATAAAGACCTTTACTCAAGCAAGCATCAACCCATCTTGAATGGAGTGTTTTGTCTTCATGCTCAATTCGAAAGTAAGGCATAGCTGGGACTCCGGAAACAATCATCTTGACATCAAAATCTTCCGCAATCTTGACTAGCCTTTCTTTTAACAAGTTACCAAAAATATTCATCTTCGTAACCGCATCCTGCTTAACTAATTCATCGATTGTTGCTTTTGCTGCAGCCATTGGAGCTGAGTTTAAAAACTGGGTACCAGTGAAATAGACATTCTCAGCTGATTCTTTTAACGAGTCCTTTCCTACCAAGGCAGATATTGGATATCCATTCGCTATGGCTTTCCCTAAACAAATTAAGTCTGGAGAAAAACCAAAAAAATTATTTGATCCTTTTAGATCAATTCTAAAACCAGTCCTGACATCGTCGACAATTAAAATAATGTTATTTTTACGACAAACTTTCTCGATGTGTTTCCAGTATCCTTCATTCGGATAGACATTATTTTTGAAAGTTGGATGATGATAAGGACTTGAGATAAAACATGCTATGTCATCTCCATGATCTGAGATTGCTTGGTTAAATCCATCTAGGTCGTTCCAGTCGATGGAGATTACTTCTGCGGAATCTGAATTAATAATGCCAGGGCTATTGCGTCTTTGCATCCAACTATTTGAGCCATGATATCCATCGTTTATTTTTAATATCTTTTGCTTACCGGTTTCTTGTCTGGATACCATCACCGCAAGGGAAGTACTATCAGCTCCATTTTTACCAAATAAACTCCAATCGGCAATTGATACTAAATCAACTAAGGTTTCAGCTAATTCAATCATCACAGGAGAGGCGATACTGACAGTATTGCCAAGATTTAATTGTTTCCTAGCTGCTTCATCTACTACGGGATTGTTATAGCCGAGAATCATAGGGCCCCAAGCACAAACTAAATCTACGTATTCATTTCCATCAACATCCCAAAAATACACTCCGTCCGCTTGAGAGAAAAATTTGGGCCCGTCTTTCCTGACAGCGTATTTATAATGCCCGAATATTCCTCCAGGAATTACTTCTTTTGCCCTATTAAGGAGTAGATCTGACTCAGATTGAATTAAAAAATCTTTATCCTTTGGATTATGCATAAATTTATTGTAAATGATTTTTGTTTAGTAGGTAATTTTCTAATCTGTGGCGGAGAGGGAGGGATTCGAACCCTCGATGCGGGATTACCACATACTCCCTTAGCAGGGGAGCGCTTTCAACCACTCAGCCACCTCTCCAGGATTTTTAAGATGCTTGTCTTATTAAGTCAGCAGCTTTTTCAGCGATCATAATTGCCGGAGCATTAGTATTTCCAGCTATGAGCGTAGGCATTATAGATGCATCTACCACTCTCAATCCATCAATACCATGAACTTTAAGATCATCATCGACAACGCTCATTTCATCATTGCCCATCTTGCATGTACTCACTGGATGATAAAGTGTTTCTCCGTTTTCTCTTATCCAGTTATCTAATTCTTCATCATCATCAATATTGATTTCTGGTCCTGGTTTCACAGGATCTCCTCTGAATTCATCAAATGCTGGTTGCATCAATATCCTTCTTGTTTCTCTCAGAGCATTTCTAAGATCAATTACGTCCTCCTCTTCAGAAAGGTAATTTGGATATAAAAGAGGCTCATCTTCAGGATCAGCACTTTTCAGAGTCAAATAACCCCTGCTTTGCGGCCTACAAATATAAGCAATGCATGAAAAACCATGCTCTTTAGTCACCCCGGTTCTAAAATGCTGATCTTCACCTTGAATAGAAACATAATGAAGCTGAGTATCTGGTAAATCTTTTTCTGGACTTGATTTTATAAATCCTCCTCCGCTACAAGGAGGGTAAGCAGCATCACCTGTGCCAAACAACAAGTATTTAATTCCTGCTATCTGAGTTTTAATCCATGATACCGATCTATGAAGGGTAACCGGCTTAGTAGAATAAAATGAGCTGGTCACACCGTAGTGATCTTGCATATTTTTTCCAACCCCTTTTAATTCGTGCACTAAATCTATGCCATGTTTTGTTATGTCGTTTGGATCTCCAATTCCACTCCTCATCAATATTAGAGGAGAACCAAGAGCACCTGCAGATAAAATAACCTCTTTGTTGGCAAAACATGATTTTCTTTCACCTCTCTTGTTTATGTACTCGATGCCTTTTACTTTTTTTCCATCCATTATCAACTTATCAACTGTTACATTGATTTCATTGCTTAAATTCTCTCTTTCTAATGCTGGATGCAGATAAGCTTGAGCTGAGCTCCATCTCCTCGGCCCTCTAGAAGTATCATTAATGGTATGTTCGTATCTTGAAACACCTTCCTGTTCCTTTCCATTGAAGTCTCTTGTGAAGGGAAAACCAGCTTGTTGACCAGCCTCTATGAATTTTTCTAGCAATAAATCGTCATCTCTATCAGATTTTTTGACATGAAGAGGACCCTCATATCCATGAAACTCTTCATCTCCATCGCCATGAAAATTTTCTGCCTTTTTGAAATAAGGAAGCACATCATCGTATGACCACCCTTCATTTCCTTGTTGTCGCCATAAGTCATAATCATAAGAATGGCCTCGGATATAAATCATTGCATTTATTGAAGATGAGCCACCCCAACCTTTACCTCTTGGCCAGTATAAAGGCCTGTTATTAGTTGTAGCTTCTGGTTCAGTCTCAAAACCATAATTATTATCATTCTTGGTAGGAACAATTTGCGAGTATCCAGAAGGCATATGAATAAACATATTTGTATCCTTGCCTCCTGCCTCAAGAATAAGAACGGTATCAGTTCCTTCTTCACTTAACCTGTTTGCCATTACACAACCGGAGCTTCCAGCTCCTACAACAACATAGTCAAAAGTATTTTCCATAGTAAATCTCCTCTAAAGTGAGATTATCAATATGATATCTATTGTGCAATAAATTAATTCTTATCTAACTCAAATGCATCATGAAGGGTTCTTACAGCAAGTTCCTTATACTTTTCTTCAAGAACAACTGAGATTTTGATCTCTGAGGTTGAAATCATTTCGATATTTATTGCCTCATCTGCCAAGGCTCCAAACATTTTACTTGCTACACCTGCGTGAGACTTCATTCCGTTTCCAACAACGGATACTTTGCAAATATCTAGATCAACTTCGATTTCACCGCTACCTAACTCTTTACGTAACTTTTCTAAAATTTTTGAAGTTTCATCCGCAAAATCTTTATGCACTGTGAAAGTGAAGTCGGTTGTGTTATCGGATGCCACGTTTTGGACAATTACATCTACCTCAATTCCAGCATCGCTTATGGGAGAAAGTATTTTTGCTGCAACTCCTGGAATGTCAGGAACTTTTCTGATGGTTATTTTTGCTTCATTTGAAGTAAACGCAATTCCTGATACTACAGCCTCTTCTAAATTATCGTTACTATTTATCAAAGTTCCTCCGTTTGACCCAAAACTTGATAAGACTCTCAAAGGTAATTTGTATTTACTTGCAAATTCCACAGATCTTATTTGTAAAACTTTAGCTCCTAAAGAAGAAAGTTCCAACATTTCTTCGTATGTTAAATGATCAAGTTTCCTGGCTTTATCGTAAATATTTGGATCGGTTGTAAATACCCCATCCACATCAGTATAAATCTGACACTCCTTAGCATTCAAAGAAACTGCAATTGCTACTGCAGAGGTGTCCGAACCGCCCCTTCCTAAGGTAGTAATGTTATTTTCATCATCAACCCCTTGAAATCCTGTGATTACAGGAACAATATTTTTTTCTAATGCATCTTGAAGAATTTCCTCTGAGACTTTTCTAATTCTTGCTCTTCCAAAGGAGGAATCCGTTTTAAACCCCATCTGAAAAGCATTGTAAGATCTTGAGTTATAACCTTTCTTTTTAAGAGACATGGCAAGCAACGCTGCAGAAACTTGCTCTCCAGAAGAAACAACAGCATCAAATTCTCGAGGATCAGATTTCTTTTGAATTTTCTTAGTCAGATCAATCAGTCTATTTGTTTCGCCTGCCATGGCTGAAACAACAACAGCGACATGATTACCTGAGTCAATTTCCTGACCAACAATCTTGGCAACTGCTTCAATTCTTTTAGGGCTAGCAACAGATGTCCCTCCAAATTTTTGGACAATAATGTTACTCATGCCTTTTAAAGATTTTGAATATATTTTGTAGCTTCAGAAAAAACTTTTTCAAAGTTTTTAACTTGACTACCGCCTGCTTGTGCATGATCTGGTTTACCTCCGCCTTTACCGCCTATCAATGAAGCGAGGGATTGTAACAAATCATTTGAACTGAAAACATCTTTTGGAATTGATTTTGAAGATGAAACCAATAAGCTTGATTTATCACCATCTTTCGTACCAAGAACACAAATTAAGTTTTCATTTTTATTTTTTAGTTCGTCTATGAAAGATCTTGCTGAACCTAAGTTAATTCCTTTTATTTCCTTTAAGATAACTTTGTAAGAATTAATTTGAATAATATCTTGTTCAAGACTCTTTATTACTTCGCCTAATTCTTTTTGTTGTGATGATTTAATCGATTTTTCTAACTCACTATTCTTTTCCATCAATTCTTTAATTTTTGAAATAAGACCCTCTTCATTCACGTTCAAAAGTCTCATTGCTTCTTGCCCAGAATTTTGAAATTTATTTGAGAAATCTTCCGCATCTTTTCCACTGCAAGCTTCAATTCTTCTGACGCCTGATGAAATACTTGATTCACTAGTTACTTTTACAAAACCAATATCCCCAGCCGAATCAACATGAGTTCCACCACATAGTTCAATAGAAAAGTCTCCGCCTATAGAGAGTACGCGCACCTCATCTCCATACTTATCTCCAAAAAAAGCCAGCGCTCCTTTGTCTTGTGCCTTCTTAAAGCTCATAGTTTCTATTTTAGTAGAAATATTATTTCTAATTGTTTCATTAACTAAATTTTCAATTTGTTGTACTTCTTCAATTTTTAAAGCAGCATCGTGAGTAAAATCAAATCTAAAATATGTATCTGAAACTAAGGAGCCTTTTTGCTCGACATGTTCTCCCAATACATTTCTGAGTGCAGAATGAAGCAGATGAGTAGCTGAATGATTTCTAATAATTTTATTCCTTCTATCTACATTAATAGAAGTCTCGCATTGACTTCCAACTTTAAGGGTTCCTTTTTGCAAATTACCAATGTGAATAAATTGATCTCCTACCTTTTGAGTATCTTTTACTTCAAAAATGAAGTCTTCACCTGAAATAGAACCTTGATCGCCAACTTGACCTCCTGACTCAGCATAAAAAGGTGTTTTATTTAAAATTAATATTGCATCTACATCGCTCTCTAATGTCTCTTGCTCTTTTTGATTTACAAAAATCTTTAGCACTTTAGATTTACATTTGTTTTTGTCATATCCGATAAAGTTAGTTGGCTTATCTAAGGAAATTGATGACGGCATCAGAGAATCAAAATTAGATGAAGCTTTCGCAAGATCTCTCTGTTGTTCCATTAGTTCCTCATACTCCTTTATGTTTACTGAAATATTTTTTTCCCTTGCAAGATCTATGGTCATGTCTAGGGGAAATCCAAAAGTATCATAGAGTTTGAAAGCGAGTTCACCAGATACTTCCTTTACATCCTTCGGTGTCTCATCCTCAAAAATGCGCATACCATTTCTTAGAGTTAGGGAGAACTGTTGTTCTTCTTTTTCTATGGTTTTTTCTATGATTTTTTTATTTTTACTTAAAAGAGCGTGCTCTTTTCCCATTTGGGATACTAACTCCTTCACAAGACCTGAAAGAGGTTTTTCATAATCAGGATTCAACTTATATGCATGCCTCAAAGCTCTTCTTATGATTCTTCTAAGGACGTAACCCCTGCCTTCATTAGAAACGGAGAGGCCATCAGCTATCAAATAAGAACTAGATCTTAAATGATCTGCGATAACTCTAAGAGATGGATTTTCAAGATTTAGTGCACCCAAGTTCAATGCTATTTTTTTTATTAAATCTTTGAACAAATCAGTTTCATAGTTGTCGTTAATGCCTTGCAAAACCGCCGTGATTCTTTCAAGGCCCATGCCGGTATCAACGGATGGTTTGGGCAAGGGAGAAAGTTCCCCATCAGGACTCCTATTGAACTGCATGAAGACCAGATTGTATATTTCAACAAATCTATCTCCAGTATCAACGCCTTCTGCCGGTGACTCTCCTGAAAATGCCTCTCCATGATCATAAAATATTTCACTGCAAGGCCCGCAGGGTCCTGTATCCCCCATTGACCAGAAATTATCGTCATCTAGCTTTGAAATTCGATCTGGTTGGATTCCGATTTCATTTAACCAAATCTTTTCTGATTCTTGGTCTTCTATATGAACAGTTATCCATAGTTTTTCAGGAGAAATTTTGTAAATTTCAGTTAACAGTTCCCAGGCATATTTGATTGCTTCTTTTTTGAAATAGTCTCCAAAACTAAAGTTTCCTAACATTTCAAAAAAAGTATGGTGTCTTAAGGTATACCCAACGTTTTCTAGGTCGTTATGTTTACCACCAGCCCTAATGCATCTTTGGGCCGAAGTTGCAGTTAAGTAGTCTCTTTTTTCTGCACCTAGAAAGACATCTTTAAACTGGTTCATGCCAGAATTAGTGAATAAAAGGGTTTGATCATCTAACGGTAAAACGCTAGAACTTTCGACTATTTGGTGTCCTTTAGAAGAAAAAAAATCAATAAATTTTTTTCTAACTTCTGAAGAATGCATTTATGAGAAGACCTCTTCAAGAAAATCCATCAGCAACATCCAAGACCTTCTATCAGCCTCTTTTGAATAAACTGTCCCAAAGTCTGGATTATTTGCTTCTGGATTTGTAAAAGAATGCATAGAGTCGCCATATATATGCAGCTGCCAGTCAACATCTTTTTCACTCATCTCTTTATAAAAAGATTGCATTTGATCTTCTCCAACCATTGGATCCTTCATGCCATGCATAGCTAAAATTTTAGCTTTAATTTGTTCATTGATTGGTTCTTCAGGTCCAGCTAAGAATCCATGAAAACTTGCACTTCCTCTCAAATCAACACCAGTTCTGGCCAAATCTAGGGAAACTAACCCACCAAAACAATACCCAAAAACTGCAATCTTTGACTTGTCTACGCCTGGCAAGGAAGAAACTTTATCGTAGGCTGCCTTAACTCTTTTTGAAAGCTCTTTTCTATCATCCAAAAGTGGTTGCATACGAGCAGCATTTTCTTCATTAGTTTCTCCAACAATACCATCGCCGTACATATCGAGCGCAAATCCAAGGTAGCCATTCTCTGCAAGTTTTTCTGCCTTTTCATCGACAAATTGATCTCTTCCAGACCAAGTATGAGCAATGATTACGGCTGGAAAATTATCACCATCAGGAAAAGCTGCATATCCCAAAAAATCTTTTCCATCTATATCGTAATTAATAATTTCAGTTTTCATCTTTCGACATCCCTTTTTTAAATCTTTTGTAATTTTCGACGTAGTGAACAGCTGAAGCAAGCAAAAAATCTTTCATTTCAGGACCTAAAGTTTTTACAACCTTTCCAGGAGAGCCTAAGAACATAGAATTATCTGGAATTACAGTATTTTCGGTCACTAACGAGTTAGCTCCAATTAGGCAATTTTCTCCAATCTTCGCACCGTTTAAGACCACTGCATTAATACCTATCAGTGAATTATTTCCAATTTGGCAACCATGCAACATGACTTTATGTCCTACAGTAACATTATCACCAATAATAGTTGGGCTGCCCGGATCTGCATGTATTACGGATAGATCTTGAACGTTTGAACCCTGACCTATGATTATGTCTTCAACATCACCCCTGACAACTGCACCAAACCAAACTGATGCATCTTTTTTTAAGGTTACTCTTCCAACTACTGTTGCAGTCTCTGCAACATAAAAATCGTCGCCATCTGTAGTTACTTTATGATCATCTAATTTATAAATCATTATTTCCTTGTTAAATCTATTTCAATATCAAGAAGCTTTAAAAACTCAACAGTCATATAAGCAGTGAGCCCCCATACCATTTTATTTTCAAATTCAAAAAAAGGAAAAAAAACTTTTTTATTATCCCAGTTTTCAGATTTTTGTTCTTTTTGCATATTATTTTTAATAAAATTTAAGGGCACACTGAAAACTTCTGCAATTTCTTTGCCATCAGCTATTAATGAGTTATTTTTGAGTATGCCGATATAAGGAGTTACGCTTAATCCAAACCTTGATTGCACAGAACTTATTTCTCCTAAAACTTCCACGTCTTTTAATTCCAGATTTACCTCTTCTTGCGCCTCTCTCAAAGCAGTATCTCTCAACGTTTCATCTTTTTCTTCTCTTTTCCCTCCGGGAAAAGCAACCTCACCAGCATGAGTCGGAAGATTATTAGATCTCAAACAGTAAATTAAATTGAGATCTTCGTTCGTCTCATGAAGGAGAATTAATACTGCTGCTTGTGGTAATCCTACTATTGGACCTGAGGGCTTATATGAGCTTAAGTTTTCCTTAATTTTAGGTATCATACATATTGAGTATCTCATAAAAAATACCTTCAAAACTAAATAAACTTAAATTGAAATATTGTAGTGTCTGCGGTGGAAACGTCGTTTTAAAAATCCCGGAAGATGATAATAGGGAAAGATTTTGTTGCGATTCCTGTGGAGCTATCCATTATGAAAATCCAAAAGTAGTTGTTGGCACTCTTCCCTTTTTTGAAAATAAAGTACTCTTATGTAAAAGAGCAATTCAACCCAGATTGGGCTTATGGACTCTGCCAGCAGGTTTTTACGAAAATGGTGAAACTCTAATTCAGGGAGCTTTAAGAGAGACAAAAGAAGAAACCAATGCTGATGTTGAAGCTGGTGAACTATATGGTATTTTCAACATTCCTCAGATCAATCAAGTTTATATGATATACCTTGCTAAAGTAGGACCGAATGATTTCAGCGTAACTTCAGAAAGCTCAGAGATTGGATTATTTGATGAGGAAGAAATTCCATGGGATATTCTTGCATTCCCTTGGGTAAATTCGTCTTTAAAGAATTTTTTTGCCGACCTTAAGAGCGGTAATTTTGTTTTAAGAACTGAAGATATTATTAGACGTTAATTAATAGCCATTCTTGCATTTAAAAAAATTGTTTTCCAAGGACTAAATTCATCTTCAGAATCTGTCCAAGAGATCTGTCTATTTAGAAACGCTCTTTCAGGATGAGGCATCATTGCAGTTATCCTTCCATCTTTTGAAGTACAGCCAGCTATTCCATCCTTTGAACCATTTGGATTAAGCGGATAATTTTGAGTAGGACTACTTTCATCATCGCAATATTTTATAACTGCAAGCTTCTCTTCAGAAAATTTATCGAATGATTTATTGGATTCAAACTGTGCTCTCCCCTCTCCATGAGCAACGGGCACAATCAGTCTTGAGCCAGCCATACCATCAAAAAAGGCAGATGATGATTTTTGAACATTCACTTGAGTTAATCTTGCTTCGAATTGATCAGAATGGTTTTTTATAAAATTTGGCCAGTTTTCAGCTCCAGGAATTATTTTTTTTAGGCTTGATAGTATTTGGCATCCATTACATACTCCCAAAACAATCTTATTTTTATCAGAAAAGAATTCAGAAAATTCATCGTGTAAAAATGAATTAAATAGAATTGAGTTTGCCCAACCTTTTCCTGCTCCGAGAACATCTCCGTAGGAAAATCCTCCCGGAAAAACTATCCCTGAAAAATCTTTCAAGTTTTTTTCTTTCGTTATTAAATCAGACATGTGAACGTCGTAGGGATCAAAATAAGCTTGATGAAAAGCTGCAGCCATCTCAGTATGTCCATTTATGCCTTGCTCTCTTAAAATTGCAATTCTCGGTCTGGATGAGTACGAGTAAGAGGGTTGTCGAAATTTGATATCTTGACTTAGTTTTCTCTTTTTTGGGTTAAGAACTGATCGAAGTTCTTCGTCTGCAACTTTAGGATTATCTCTTTCTTTTTGTATTTTGTGAGATACCTTCCACCAATTTTCCATCATTTCTTTATAAGAGAACTCTAATCTCTCTTTTTCAATGGAAATAATTAAATTATTCTCTTTAATAGGATTGCCTAGTTCAATGACACTAGCACCATAAGAAGAATCTTTTAGAGTTTGTTTAATTTCTTTAGCAGTATTTTTTTCAACTTGTATTACAAGGCCTAGTTCTTCGTTAAATAAAAAACTAGAAACCTTCTTTTCATCCAAGAATCCAATATCTATTTCTGCTCCCAATTCGCTACACAAAACCATTTCTGAAAGACAGGCTGCTAAACCGCCATCTGATCTGTCGTGTAAGGCTAAAATTTGACCTTTCTGAACTAGAGAAGTTATGTAATTGAAAAATAGAGGTAAAGTTGTAATGTGCTCAACATCTGGAGTTCTTCCTAGATCCTTTTGCAATACTTCTTCAAGAATTGATCCTCCTAATCGAGACTTCTTATTACTTAAATCCAAAAGAAGTAACTCAGTATCATTTATATTTTTAATTTCAGGAGTAATAGCTTTTGTAACATCTTTTACTTTGCAGAAAGAAGAAGCTACTAAACTAAGAGGCGATACCACGATATCTTTTTCATTATTCCATCTTGTCTCCATAGACATTGAATCCTTTCCTACAGGAATTGTTATTTTCCAAATTTTGCATATATCCTCAGATAAAGATTTAACTGAATTAAATAAATCACTATTGGATTCATTTTTGTTTGGGTTAGCCATCCAGTTTGCTGAGATTTTCACATCAGATAATTTGTTAACTCCGCTAGATAAGATATTTAAAATTGATTCAGATAAAGCCATTCTTACTGAAGCTTCTGCATTTTTTGTTGCAATTGGAGATTTCTCTCCCATTGCCATAGCCTCTCCGCCTAAGCCTTCAAAAGAGGAAAGTGTTACAGCGTTATCTGCGACTGGCATTTGGTATTTTCCAACAAATTGATCTCTGTAAGTAAGTCCACCTACGTTCCTGTCAGCAATGGAAATTAAAAAATTTTTAGAGCCTACCGTTGGATGACTCAGAATACTTAACCACGTTTTTTTGATATGAATGTCTGGGAGATTGTCTTGTATCTGATTGTCAGGCACTGAAGAAAATTCCCTTTTTAAATTTTCATTTGCTCCAAATAAGAGTTTCATCGGTAAATCAATTGGTTGAATATCCTCATCAGGCGAGTTAAGAGTTAATTTTTTTTCCTCAGTCAGTTCGCCTACTACTGCAAAAGGACATTTTTCTCTGAAGCATATATCTTCAAAGGCTTGAAGATCACTTTCTTCAATGAGAATTACATATCTTTCTTGCGATTCATTACACCAAATCTCCAATGGAGACAGAGATTCATCAGCTACTGGAATCTGTGATAATTCAATTTTTGCTCCATAACCAGCATCGTTTGCTATTTCTGGTATTGCATTAGATAGACCACCCGCTCCAACATCGTGAATGAAAGATATAGGATTTTTCTCAGCCATTGCCCAGCAGGCATCGACAACTTCTTGGCATCGTCTTTGTATTTCAGGATTGCCTCTCTGTACAGATGCAAAATCAAGCTCATCATCAGATTGTCCGGATGCAAGAGAAGATGCGGACCCACCTCCTAAACCAATTAAATAACTTGGGCCTCCAAGGACGATAACTTTTGAGTTAACCGAGACATTCTTTTTAAATGAATGCATAGGTCTTATGTTGCCTAGACCGCCAGCAATCATAATAGGCTTATGAAATCCATAGTGAGTATTCTTAGTTTTTCTTTCGAATGACCTAAAGTATCCAACGATATTAGGTCTTCCAAACTCATTGTTATAAGAAGCAGCGCCAATTGGGGCTTCTATCATTATCTGTTTTGGAGAAGCGATCCTTTTTGGAGATTTACCTTCAAACTCCCAAGGCTCAACTTCATCAAGCCTGAGATAAGAGACAGAATACCCAGTTAAACCCGCCTTAGGTTTAGCACCTCTGCCTGTTGCTCCCTCATCTCTAATTTCTCCACCAGATCCAGTTGCTGCACCTGGAAAAGGAGATATACCTGTAGGGTGATTATGTGTTTCTACTTTTATACAAAAATTTACTTGCTCATCAATAAATGAGTATTTTTTAGATTTCTGATCTGCAAAAAACCTTTTTTTGCCTATTCCCTCTATAACTGCGGCATTATCTTTGTATGCAGAAATTACTCCATCTGAATAATTAGTAAAAGTATCCTTAATGAAGCTAAACAAGGAAGCATTTTCCGATTCACCGTCAATTACCCACTTTGAATTAAAAATTTTATGTCTGCAGTGTTCCGAGTTAATTTGCGAAAACATCATTAACTCACAGTCAGTTGGTCTTCTTCCAAGCTCCTCATAGTTTTGTTTTAAATATTCAATCTCAAAATCATTTAATGCCAAACCAAGTTTGGCATTAATTTCGTTGATGTTTTGATTAAGATCTATTTCTTTAAGAAGCTTTTTTTTATTTTTATAAAATAAATTATTTAAATTTTCTTTTTTGATGTGTTCTTCTGTTAATGGGTCAAATAGTTCTGAATCATTAAGTTCGTTGACGCCTTCAGTTTTGTAAACTCTTAATTTTTCAATATTAAATAAATCTTCAACTCCACAACTAATAAAAATATCTTTTGATTTGGATGCCCAAGGAGATTCTGTACCTCTTCTGGGGCATATAATTATTGAATTCTGATCGATGTCCTTAACTTCGCTTGCATCCAATAATTTCAAAATTTTTGTCTTGTTGGATTGATAGGATTTTTGTGTAATTTCTAGGACAAAAAGATCAGTAATAGATTTTATGTTGAGAGAATGATTAGTTTTCTGAAACTTTATTATTTTCTTTGTTTTAAAAGAAGAAAAAGTGCTTTTTCCTAATAATAATACTTGATGCTTAGTATTTTCTTTTGAAGGCATTGAAGTTTGCAAAGCTCATTATAACTTTTTTTAAAAGCAATTATTAAGCGGCAATTAATTTTTCTTTCAATACGGATATCTGATCTCTAATATTTGCAGCTTCTTCAAACTCCAGCTTGTTTGCGTGTTCTAACATCAAAGATTCTAGTTCATCAATTCTTCTAGCCAGCTCCTTGGGAGAGGAATAGTCTTCATCAATTAATTCTTGTGCTTCCTCAATGAATTTTTTACCCGGAATATTTCTTGCTCCCTCCATAATATCACTGACACTTTTAAGGATACTTTCTGGCTTGATATTATTTTCTTTATTATATTTTCTTTGCAGGCTTCGTCTGTGTTCTGTTTCTTTTATTGTCCTCTCTATTGAACCAGTCATTTGATCTGCATATAAAATTGCATGTCCACTTTTATGTCTAGCTGCTCTTCCTATAGTCTGAATTAAAGAAGTTTCAGATCTTAAAAAGCCTTCTTTATCAGCATCCAAAACAGCTACTAAAGATACCTCCGGAAGATCAAGACCCTCTCTCAACAAATTTATACCAACCAGAACATCAAACTTTCCAAGTCTGAGATCTCGTAGTATCTCGACCCTTTCGACGGTATCAATATCAGAATGCAAATATCGAACATCTATGTCTTGTTCATACAAGTAACTGCTTAAATCCTCTGCCATTCTCTTCGTTAAAACAGTCACTAAAACTCTTTCCTTCTTCTTAATTCTCTTATGAATTTGGTCAAGCAGATCATCTACTTGGTTTTCCGCAGGTTTGATTTCTATCGTTGGATCAAGCAATCCTGTTGGCCTTACAATCAGATCAACTGTTTGTCCTGAATTATCATTTTCATAATTTCCAGGCGTTGCTGAAACAAATATTCTTTGACCGGATAAACTCTCCCACTCATCGAATCTTAACGGACGGTTATCTAAAGCACTTGGAAGTCTGAAACCATACTCAACTAATGTTTCTTTTCTTGATCTATCTCCTCTATACATTCCGGTTAGTTGAGGCAAAGTAACGTGAGATTCATCAATAAATACTAGCGCATCCTCTGGTAAATATTCGTAAAGCGTAGGAGGAGCCTCACCTTCCTCTCTTCCAGAAAGATATCTGGAGTAATTTTCAATTCCGCTGCAAAAACCTAATTCCCTCATCATCTCCAAGTCATATTTTGTTCTTTGCTCAATTCTTTGGGCTTCTACAAGTTTATTATTAGCTTCAAGATAGCTGACCCTTTCTTTCATTTCACTTTTTATCTTATTAATAGCATTCGCAATAACTTCTTTTGATGTTACGTAATGAGTCTTTGGGAAAATTGTTACTCTAGGCACTTCCCTAAAAATTTCTCCCGTAAGAGGATCAAAAAACTTTATAGCTTCGATTTCACTATCAAAAAGTTCAATTCTCACGGCTTCCTTATCTGAATCTGCTGGAAAAATATCAATCACGTCGCCTCTGACTCTAAAAGTAGCTCTTTTGAAATCTACTTCATTTCTGGAATATTGAAGCTCAGCAAGTCTTCTAAGAATAATTCTTTGGTCTATTTCATCCCCTACATCTAAATGAAGAACCATTTGCAAATATGATTTTGGATCACCCAATCCATAGATAGCTGAGACCGTGGCGACAATCACAACATCCCGTCTCTCCATTACAGCTTTTGTTGCTGAAAGTCTCATTTGTTCAATATGTTCATTTATAGAAGCATCTTTTTCTATAAAGGTATCTGACACTGGGACGTAAGCTTCAGGCTGATAATAATCGTAGTAAGAAACAAAATATTCAACTGCATTGTTTGGAAAAAATTCTTTAAACTCTCCATAAAGCTGTGCAGCTAAAGTTTTATTATGAGCCATGACGATGGCCGGTCTTTGAAGGTTTTGAATAACGTTCGCCATAGCGAATGTTTTTCCTGAGCCAGTTACTCCCTTTAGTGTTTGATTTAATAGACCCGAATTAATTCCTTCAACCACTTTTTGAATAGCAACTGGTTGATCTCCAGAAGGCTTAAATGCTGAAACTATTTCAAATGGTTTACTCATATTAGATGTTTTTGCTTATAATACCCTCTTTTCCGCGATAGCTCAGTTGGTAGAGCAAGTGACTGTTAATCACTGGGTCGCAGGTTCGAGCCCTGCTCGCGGAGCCAGAATTTTATGCCATTATACGATCCTAGATCTGACAAACCTTATAAGTTAAGTCGTAGCAGAATTGAAAATTTTTCAAAATGTAAAAGATGTTTTTACTTAGAAGAAAAATTAGGAGTAAAAAAGCCAGATTCTTTCCCATTCAACTTAAATAATGCAGTTGATCAACTCTTGAAAGATGAATTTGATTCTTACAGAGGTACAGAAAACAATCATCCATATCTCATTGAATCTTCTATAGATGCTAAACCTTACGATCATCCTGATATTGAAATTTGGAGAACAAGAAATCAAGGGATTGGCATCGAATTAAAAGAGCTGAATCTTTATATTTATGGGCTCGTTGATGACGTTTGGATTAATACTAAAAATGATAAATTGATAATTGCTGACTATAAAGCGACTTCAAAAAAAGGGGATGTAACCATAGACGCTCCCTGGCAAATTTCATACAAAAGACAAATTGAAATTTATCAGTGGCTATTTAGGCAAAATGGCTTTGATGTGGACGATATGTCATATTTTGTTTACTGCAATGGTATAAAAGATTCAAAGGTTTTTGATAATCGCTTAAATTTTGAAGTTAAAATTTTGCCATACAAAGCTAATGATTCATGGGTAACTCCTGCTTTGAAGGAAATAAAAAATTGCTTGAATAGCGACGAACTCCCAGGAGAGTCGGATAGATGTGACTATTGCGCTTATAACAGAAAAATTAAATTATTTGGTTAATGTCAATATTAATATCATTTATCTTGCTTTCTATTGGACTAGTAGGTCTCATTTGGGGGGCTGACAAATTTATATCAAATTCTTCAATATTGGCTAGAAAAATTGGCATTAGTGATTTAATTATTGGTTTAACTTTAATTGCTCTTGGAACGTCAGCACCCGAAATATTTGTAAGCATTTCATCTGTGCTTAACGACACTCCTGAGATTGCATTAGGAAATTCAATTGGATCAAATATCAGCAATATAGGTCTTATATTTGGATTGAGTTGTTTTGCTTTAGCCTCCAAAGCTATACCTCTTGATTTGAGAAATATTTTTCTATTCATTTTATGCACCCTTATTGCAGGTTATTGTCTTTTTGACTTAAGGCTAAGCATAGGGGATGGAATTTTATGTATTTGTCTAATAATTTTATTTGTATTGAATTTATTAAGATCTAAAGAGGCTGATATTGAGGTCAGTAATCAAGATTCAGGGTTAATGAAAGTAATTTTCTTTACCATTTTGAGCCTTTTGGTACTAATAATTGGTTCTGAACTCACTGTCACTGGAGCTGAATCGATAGCAATTTATTTTGGATTATCTGAGGTAATAATTGGACTTAGCATCATAGCTGTGGGAACGAGTCTCCCTGAACTTGCGGCAACCGTTGCTGCAATAAGACAAGATAAATCTTTGATAGTCATAGGAAATGTACTTGGATCTAATTTTTTAAATATCGTTGTGGTGTTTCCAATCATTGCATTTGGAAGCAATGAAGTATTTGATGGTGTAATTTTCACGAGGGATTTTTTGATTATGAGTATTTTTAGCGCGTTGTTTATTCTTGCTCTTGTAGTTGGTAGACAAAAAGATGGTCTTTCCAGAATTCTTTTTTACGGCTTTGGATTAATGTTTATTTTAGGATATTTAATTTATTTACTTAATTTATTCATCTAAAGCCACCCTTTTCCAGATAGTTTTTTCTCCAACATCTTCAAGATTAATTCCCTTAGCTTTTAAATCATCTCTAATCTTGTCTGACTTAATGAAATCTTTTTGATTTCTTGCGAGATTTCTTTCAGTTATTAGATCTTCTATTTCTTCCTCTGTAATAAGCACTTCAGATGAAATAAATTTAAAATACTCGTCTGGCTTAGATTGAAATAATCCCATTACACTTCCTGATGAAATAAGAAGATTAGCTATAGATTTAGATTCGTTTTTATTATTAAGAAATGACTTGTTTAATTTATCTAATATCTTATGCAGAAAAGAGATCAATTTAGGAGAGTTGAAATCATCTTTCAAACTTTCAATGACTCCCTCATCGAGAGGAATATTTTTAGCATCAGATAAATCTACTTTTCTCAAAGCATCATAAAATTTATCGAGTGTTTTTTTACTTTCATCAAGTCCGTGAAAAGAAAAATTCAAAGGATTCCTGTAGTGAGTAGAAAAAAGAAAAAATCTAATCACCTCCGGGTGATATTTTTTCAGGATGTCTTTGATTGTAATGAAATTTCCAAGAGACTTTGACATCTTCTCTTCCTCTATAGTTAAAGGTCCAGTGTGCAACCAAAAGTTAGCAAATAATCCATCATGGTTACATTTAGATTGAGCATTTTCGTTTTCATGGTGAGGAAATTTAAGGTCTAAACCTCCTCCGTGAATATCAAAATTTTTTCCCAAATAATCTCTGCTCATAGCCGAACACTCGATATGCCAGCCAGGTCTTCCTTTACCCCAAGGTGAGTTCCAAGAAGCTTTATCAGAAGAGATTTTCCAAAGCGCAAAGTCAGCAGGATTTTTTTTAGTATCATCTATATCAATTCTTGATCCAGAAACCATATCTTCGAGATTTCTATTCGATAACTCTCCATAATCGTCAAAAGACTCTACGTCAAAAAAAACATCTCCGTGTTTAGTTGTATAAGCAAAATTCTTAGAGATTAAATCATCTATGAAAGAAATTATGGAATCCATGTGTTCAGTAACTTTTGGCTCAACGTCTGGTGACAGCATAGACATAGAGGAAAAATCATCATGCATTTCCTGAATATACTTTTCTGAAATAGCTGAAGGAGACGTATTTTCAGATTTTGCTTTAGCAATTATTTTGTCATCTACATCAGTAATATTTCTTACATAATAGACATCATAGTTCAGAGCCTTAAAGGACTTAACTATAAAATCAAAGGATAAAAAAGTTCTAAGATGTCCAATGTGGCAAGAGTCATAAACTGTCATTCCACAAACATAAAGTGATGCTTTTCCTTCTTTTAATGGATTAAAACTTATCTTTTTAGAACTTTTTGAATCAAATATCTTCATTTCAGAGAAGATCAATTATAGATTAGAATGATATCTAAAGAGGAAATTATGAATAATATTATTGTAGTTCTAGTCACGACAATGGGAACTTTAGAAATTGAACTTTACGAAGATGATGCACCAATAACGGTTAAGAACTTTGTGTCTTACGTTGAAAGCGGTTTTTTTGAGGAAACAATCTTTCATAGAATAATTCCAGGTTTTGTTGTGCAAGGAGGCGGTCATATTTCTGGAATGGAACAAAAAGAAACTCAGGAACCAATACAAAATGAAGCCAATAATGGTTTAAAAAATGATAGGTATACGTTATCAATGGCCCGAACCAATGATCCTCACTCAGCAACTTCACAGTTTTTCATTAATCTTCAAGATAATATTAGTCTAGATTTTTCCTCTGAAACTCCAATGGGATGGGGATACGCTGTCTTTGGAAAAGTCGTAAAGGGTCAAGAAGTTGTCGATGAAATGGCAACAGTGCAAACAGGAAGCTTTGGACCTTATCAGGACGTGCCAAGAGAAGATATAAAAATTCTGAGTGCATCTCTAAAACAATAACTCATTCATGAGTGCGGTTCTAATATCTGATTTACATTTACATGAGTCAGACCTTGCTTTGTATGACAAATTTGAAAAGTTTTTATCCTCAAAAGTTGATGGATTTGATAATTTATTTATCTTAGGTGATTTGTTCGAGACTTGGATCGGTGATGATAATGAATCCGAGTTTAATAAAAATGTCATTGAAATTTTAAAAAAAGTATCAGCAGATGGAATAAAAGTTTTTCTTATGCATGGTAATAGAGATTTTTTAATCGGAGATAATTTTTGCTCTTCTGTAAATGCGGAACTTCTTTCTGATTATCATATTTATGAAGATGGAGCTTCCAAGATACTCCTTCTCCATGGAGATACCCTTTGCACAGATGACGTTAGATATCAGGAGTTTAGGAAACTTGTTAGGGATAAGAGTTGGCGAGATGACTTTTTATCTAAATCTTTAAAAGAAAGATTCGATATAGCGTCTGGTTTAAGAGAAATGAGCAACGAAGAAACTGGTAATAAAAAAAATGAAATTATGGATGTTAACCAAGAATCTGTCTCAAAAATT
Source organism: uncultured SAR86 cluster bacterium (assembly GCA_902578495.1). Lineage (GTDB taxonomy): Bacteria > Pseudomonadota > Gammaproteobacteria > Magnimaribacterales > AG-339-G14 > CACNYO01. Next base: position 46,297 of record CACHCY010000004.1, on the reverse strand, counting down.
AGTAATGAATTTAGAATTAAAAAAATGATTCACGGACATACTCATAGGCCCTTTATTCATAAAGATAAAAACCTTTTAAGAGTGGTCTTGAGTGATTGGGAAAATGAGGTTAACTATGCAACGGTAATTGATGGAGAAATTTCTTTAGAAACTTTTTAAGCTTTTTTCTGCTCGAGAGGATCTTTAAAGTACTTTGAATAATGAGCATCAGATAAAGCTAAAAGCTCTTCTTCTAAATCTCTCTTAAGTATTTCTAGGTTCATGCTTTCATCATGAAAAGTTATTCCAAAATCACTCAGGTTTTCAAAACTTTCACTAACAAGTTTGACTAAATCGAAAATTTTGCAGTATTCATTGAGATCTGTTTTTATTTTTAAATCTAATTCAGCGATTTTTGTAGATAGTTTTTTTGAATTTATTTTTTTTATTTTTGAATAAATAATTTGAGTTTTTAAAGATTCCAATCTCGTCCAAATTGCATCTTTTTCATCTTCGTCGTATTTATTCCAGTTAATTACCTCGAAGTAAAACCTTTTGCACCCCCTACAAACTTCGTCTCCATATGTCGTAGAACATATTCCAACGCATGGGGTTCTAGTCTTCTTCTGCATAAAGGGTATACTAGCAACTTTTTTAGGGGTTTATGTTAGAAGCATATAAAAAAATTGAAAAAGAAAGAGCCGAACTTGGTATTCCGCCAGAACCACTCGATGCTGAACAAACTGCTGATCTTATTGAGCTGATCAAAGAAAACTCTGATGACGGAGAGTTATTACTAGATCTATTAATCAATAGAGTTCCCGCTGGAGTAGACGATGCTGCCTATGTAAAAGCCGCATTTCTTAATGATGTTGCCACAAAAAAAATCGCATGTGATTTGATTAATCCCACAAAAGCTACTTTTTACCTTGGAACTATGCTCGGTGGTTACAATGTTGAACCTCTGATTAATCTTCTCGATGATGAGGAGTGTGGAGATGAGGCTGTTAAAGCACTTTCACAAACTTTATTGGTTTTCGATGCATTTAACGACGTTGCAGAAAAATCAAAAGATTCTTCGAAAGCAGCAAAAGTTTTAGAATCTTGGGCAGAAGCAGAATGGTTTACATCCAAACCCGAAGTACCGCAATCAATAACTACGACTGTTTTTAAAGTTCCTGGCGAAACAAATACTGACGATCTTTCTCCTGCGCCGGATGCTTGGTCAAGGCCAGATATTCCATTGCATGCTTTGGCGATGTACAAAATGCCAAGACAAGGTTTATCTAATGATCCTCTTGGAGAAATAAAAAAATTAAAAGAAAAAGGTCATCCGATTTGTCTCGTAGGTGATGTCGTTGGAACTGGATCTTCTAGAAAATCAGCCACAAATTCAGTTTTATGGCATATGGGAGATGATATTCCTTTCATCCCGAATAAAAGAACAGGTGGTATATGCATAGGAACCAAAATAGCTCCTATTTTCTTTAATACAATGGAAGATGCCGGCACTCTTGTTTTCGAAGCAGATGTTGAAAAAATGGAAACTGGTGATGTGATAACAATATTTCCTCACGAAGGGAAAGTTGAAAATGAGAGTTCTGAACACATATCGTCATTTGAACTTAAGTCAGAAACTTTTCTAGATGAAGTAAGAGCTGGTGGAAGAATACCGCTGATAATCGGTAGAAGCTTGACTGATAAAGCTAGGGATTTTTTGAACTTGCCAGCAACAGATGTATTTGTGAGACCGGGTAAAGCAGATGAATCAAACGACGGCTATACTCTTGCTCAAAAAATTGTTGGTAAAGCTTGTGGCGTTGAAGGAATTAGACCTGGCACCTATTGTGAACCAATTATGACTACAGTTGGTTCTCAAGATACCACTGGACCAATGACTAGAGATGAACTTAAGGAACTAGCTTGTTTGGGTTTCACATCTGATTTAGTTATGCAGTCTTTTTGTCATACAGCTGCATATCCAAAGCCAGTTGATATAGAAACACAGCACACTTTGCCAGAATTTATCAAAACGCGCGGTGGAGTTGCTTTGCAACCCGGGGACGGGATCATTCATTCTTGGTTAAATAGAATGTTACTTCCAGATACTGTTGGAACTGGGGGAGATTCCCATACTAGATTCCCAATAGGAATTAGTTTTCCAGCTGGATCTGGACTTGTAGCATTTGGAGCAGCTCTAGGCGTGATTCCTTTAGATATGCCTGAATCAGTCTTGGTAAGGTTTTCTGGAGAGATGCAACCTGGAATAACTCTTAGAGACCTTGTTAACGCTATTCCTTATGCAGCTATTCAAAAGGGTCTTCTCACTGTTGAGAAAGAAGGAAAGAAAAATATTTTCTCTGGTAGATGTCTCGAAATTGAAGGATTACCAAATTTAAAAATTGAACAAGCTTTTGAGTTGTCCGATGCTTCTGCAGAAAGATCTGCATCTGGATGCACTGTTCTTTTAGATGAAGAACCGATTTTAGAATATCTAAAATCAAATATAGTTCTTTTGAGATGGCTGATATCTGAGGGATACGGAGATGCAAGGACCTTAGAAAGAAGAGCTCAAAAAATGGAACAATGGATTCAAAATCCTGTCTTACTTAAACCGGATGATAATGCCAAATACGCAGCTACTATTGAAATTGATCTAAATGAAATAAAAGAGCCCCTTTTAGCTTGTCCAAATGATCCAGACGATATAAAAAAACTTTCAGAAATTGGAGAAGATAAAATTGATGAGGTATTTATTGGTTCTTGCATGACAAATATTGGCCATTTCAGAGCTGCTGGAAAACTTTTAAAGGATACCTCTTCGCTTCCAACAAGATTATGGATTTCTCCTCCTACTAGAATGGATAAGTTTCAACTTGAACAGGAAGGCTTCTATGATATTTTCAAAAAAGCTGGAGTAAGAACTGAAGTTCCTGGATGTTCTTTATGTATGGGCAATCAAGCAAGAGTTGAACCTAATTCAACCGTTGTATCAACCTCAACAAGGAACTTTCCAAACAGACTAGGTGATGGCGCTGATGTATATCTCGCTTCGGCGGAACTTGCCGCGATTTCATCTATTCTAGGAAAACTTCCTACCAATGATGAATATCAGAGTTTTATGTCTGAAATAAATACTATGTCAGCTGATATTTTTCGATACATGAATTTTAACGAGATCAAGAGCTATAAAGATGCAGCTGATAATGCAAAACTTCCAGCTGTAACTATTGAATCTAATTAGATTTTATTTGAATCAGATCTCAAGACCTCAAGATTTTTCAAGTAATCAGAAGAAACTTGGTCATCTAAATATTCACCATCAAAGATAGAGGTTTCAAAATTTTCTATCTCTTTATTTCCTACTTTAGCGCTTCTTATAAGATCTTCTAAATTTTGGTAAACCAGCCAATCGGCTCCTATATATTCTGCAATTTGAACTTCATCTTTTTGATGAGCAATCAACTCGGTAGTTGCAGCCATATCAATTCCATAAACATTTTGAAATCTAATTGGCGGTGCTGCGGATGCAAAAAAAACTTTTTTTGCTCCAGCTTCTCTAGCCATTTCTACAATTTGCTTACTTGTAGTACCCCTAACAATTGAATCATCTACAAGAAGAACATTCTTGCCTTCAAATTCCATAGTAATTGGATTAAGTTTTCTCTTAACAGATTTTCTTCGCATCTCTTGTTTGGGCATGATAAATGTCCTTCCGATATATCTATTCTTCACAAAACCTTCTCTGTAAGGTAAACCCAGTTTCTTAGCTACTTCATTTGCTGATGTTGTGCTGCTTTCAGGGATGGGTATAACCACATCTATTTCGTGTTCAGGATACAGACTAAGTATTTTTTCGCCAAGGTAAGTGCCCATTCTTTGTCTAGCTTTATGAACAGATACTTTATCAATGACTGAATCAGGTCTAGCTAAATAAACGTATTCAAAAATACACGGACTATGCTTTGTTGCCTTTTGACTTTTAGATCTGCTCATTTTTCCTTCTTTTGAAATAAAAATTGTTTCACCAGCCGCAATGTCATCAATGACTTTAAAATCAAGTGCGTCAATTGCTGCGCTTTCGGAGGCAATCATATACTCCGCCCCCATAAGATCCTCATCCCTCTTACCTACGATTAAAGGTCTTATTCCGTGGGGGTCCCTAACTGCTACTAATCCCACATTGTTGATCATAATTATTATTGAGTATGCTCCAGATAATCTTGACTGCATCCTAGCAACAGCCTCGAAAATTTCTTCTTTAGAAGGTTGGACACCTCCAATCTGTTGCAGCTCATGAGCAAAAATATTAAGGATGACTTCTGAATCTGAATTTGTATTTAAGTGCCTTCTATCTGTCTCAGCAAGTTCCTCGCATAGAGAATCTGTATTCACTAAATTGCCATTGTGAACAATACTTATACCATATGGTGAATTTACATACATAGGTTGAGCTAACTCCCCTGAAGCCCCACCGGCAGTGGGGTATCTAACATGTGCAATACCAATTTTCCCGGTGAGTGACTGAATGTGATGCTCTCTAAAAACCTCCCTAACTAGGCCAAGTTGTTTTCTTGAATTTAATCTTTTTTCCTCTGAGGTTGCTATACCAGCTGCATCTTGCCCTCGATGCTGAATTACTGTGAGAGCCTCATAAAGATCTGAAGCAACTTCATTTTTTGAGACAATCCCTACTACACCGCACATTTTTTATTGAATTTTTTTGTTTATAGAATCTAGATTTTCTTGAAGTGGAAATTTTACTCCTTTAATTTTTTCAGGAACATCATATTCTTCAATTAATTTTGAAATTTCGATGATATGGTAAGAAAAATAACTCTCCTCCCACCATTCTTTATTTGCTAACTCTTCCTTTGAAATCAAAAAAATAAATACTAAAACAACTAAGGCTCTCAAAGCTCCGAAAGCTGATCCTAAAAACCTATCAAAAAATGAAAGTCCGATAAGTTTCATTCCTTTTGAAATAATATTTCCTATAAGTCTGAATATAATAAAAGCACAAATAAAAATAATGATTGAACTTAAAATTTCTTTAGTGAATTCATTAAGGTTATTTAAAGGCAATACCGAAGATAAATTTAGTCTAAAGAAATATGCAAGATAAATTGAACCTACCCACTCCACTACAGAAAATATTTCTTTCATTAAACCTTTAAAAGTTCCTACAACAAGAGAAAAAATAAATATTCCTGCCAATAAGAAATCAATCCAATTTAAAGAAATATTTCCTTCAAGAATATCCATGATTGATTCTACATCATACTAAATTTGATTCTAGAAACTCTCCGACTAAATAGAATGATCCATAGATAATTATCGCATCGAATTCATTTTTATTTTTTATTTTCTTATAAGTAACTTCTAAACTTTCACCATGAGAACCGATACTTTCATTATTTACTGAAGTTAAGAATTGCTCTGGATTCATTAATCTTCTTTCTTTGCATCTAGGAAAATGCCAACAGTCAATCATTTCCTTAAGAGGAGAAATAAGATCATAACTATTCTTTGAAGATGCGAAAATTGCAGCAGTTGTTTTACCTTCAATTTTTTTAAGGAGTTCTTTTTTTAATTTCTCTAATGCAGACAAGTTGTGGCAAACATCTAACAAGATATATGGATCTTCTGAGATAACTTCGCATCTTCCTTTAATAGAAAAAGAATCCAAAGCTTTTTGAATTTGGTTTTCTGAAGTCTTGAATCCTAAGCTTAAGAATGATCTTATAGCGACCGCTATAGATGATGAATCTATGTTTTGTTTATCTTCAAGTTTGAATTGATTCTTCTTATCAAAATATATAATACTTTCTTTGTTTTTCTTTACTTCGAAATCTTTTTTTAAAAAAGATGAGTTAGCATTTTTAATTTTGATTTCTTTTTTTAAAGAATTTGGTAGATGGGAATGGCCAAAAATAAAATTTTTATTTTCTTTAATGATTCCAGCTTTTTCTTTTGCAATATTTTCTATTCCTTTTCCTAAAATTTCTTCATGATCAAGTTGAATGTTTGTAATGATAGATAGATCTGCATTTAAAATATTTGTGGGATCTAACCTTCCTCCAATGCCAATTTCTACAATCCAGAGATCAACATTCTCATCATTAAAAATTTTCATCATAGCTAAAGCAAGGTACTGGAAAAAATTAAGTGGGATATCTCCTTTGGCTGCTTTAACACTTTCCAATGAGCTCAAAAATAAGTTATCCGATATTGGCTCACCATTTATTTTTATTCTTTCGTTAATTCTAATTAAATGAGGCGAGGAAAAAGTACCGACTTTTAAACCTTTCTGCAAACCAAGTTGAGTTAATATTTCACCTGTGGTTCCTTTTCCATTGGTGCCAGATATAAGAATAATCTTTCCTCTGGGTTGAATGTTGAGAAGATCATAAACCTTCTGAGGATTTCTAAGACCCTTTTTAGAGCTATCTTCAGAAAAGAGGAATTTGCTTATCCAAGCTTCAAGCTTCGTCAATCTTTGGAGATAATTTTGATACTAAATTATAAATTTTTTCTTTTAATTCGGATCTAGACACAATCATATCGATCATTCCATGCTTTAAAAGAAATTCACTTTTTTGAAAACCTTCAGGTAATTTAACCCGTACAGTCTGTTCAATGACTCTTGGTCCTGTGAACCCAACCTGAGCTTTCGGTTCAGCTATATTGACATCTCCCAACATGGCAAGACTCGCTGCGACACCTCCATAAATTGGGTCGGTAAGTACTGATATGAAAGGCAGCTTAGCTTGCTTAAGATCATTAAGAGCTGCAGCTGTTTTTGCCATTTGAAAGAGAGAAACTAGAGATTCTTGCATTCTTGCTCCTCCACTTGTTGAGAAGCAAATAAAAGGTAGCTTCTTTTCGACTGCGCAATAGACTGCATCAGTAAATTTTTGACCTACCACCGAACCCATTGATCCGCCCATGAATCTGAATTCAAATGCTGCGGCGACCATTTCTCTGTCTTTGACTTTACCGTAAGCGGATATAATGGCTTCCTTTTCGTTAATTTTATTTTTAGATTCAGAAATTCGGTCTTTGTACTTTTTAGTATCTTTGAAATCTAGCCAATCCTTGGTTTCTATGTCTTCTGAAATTTCTTGATACTCATTATTATCAAAGAAATAGCTTAGTCTATGCCTTGCTCCAATTCTTATGTGATGGTCGCAGTTCGAGCAAACATAAAAATTTTCTTCTAAATCTGGTCCGTAAATTATCTCATTACAATTTGGGCAACTCTGCCAGAGCCCTTGTGGGATTGGGCTAGGTCTTTCTTCAGGATTTTGTCTGATAAAAGAAGGAAGAATTTTATCAAACCATTTTTTCATTTTTTTCTAACGTCCCTTCTAAATTTTTTTAGAGACTTTTCTAAAAACTTCAGTGAGTCATTCAATCTAAAATTATTTTGCTGAACAATATCAATTAATCTACTTCCAATAACTACACCATCAGATATTTTTGACATTTTTTGAGCAATCTCCCCTTCTTTTATTCCGAATCCTACCACAACAGGAAGTTTTGTTTTTGATTTGATGTATTTAACGTTATCTTGCACTTCTTTGAAATTTGAAAGTTTAGCGCCTGTTACTCCTCTAAAAGAGACATAATAGAGAAAACCACTAGAAAATTTCACTATTTTTTCGATTGTTTTTTTGGGTGTTGTGGGAGAAATTAGCCTGATTAAATCCAAATCAATATCTTTAAGTTTATTATAAAAAAATTCGCTTTCTTCGTAAGGCAGATCCACAATGATCAAACCATCAACTCCAGCATTTTTTATTTTTTTGAACAGACTCTCTCCTTGAGAGAGAAAATTATTCATGTAACCCATGAGTACAATGGGCTTATCTTGATTATGGACTCTCAACTTATTAACTAAAGATAATATTTTTTTAAAGGTAATATCGGAGCTTAATGCTCTCTCATGAGAGCGCTGAATAACAGATCCTTCAGCCATAGGATCCGAAAAAGGAACTCCTATTTCGATAATATCTGCATAAGATAATAGTTTGAGAAATACTTTTTTTGAGAAATTTAAATTATTATCGCCAGCAACATAGTAGGTTATTAATGTCTTTGACTCTTGATTTTTTGCCCTTTCAAAAGAGTCTTTGATTCTTCCCATTTTAGATCAGAAATTAATTCCATCAGCTTTCGCCACTGATTGCATGTCTTTATCTCCTCTGCCAGATAAATTGACAACCACAATGTCTGATTTTTTCAACTTTTTAGCATTCTTAGACACCCAGGCTAAGGCATGTGAAGTCTCTAACGCTGGCATTATTCCTTCAACTCGACTTAAATCATGGAAAGCTTTAAGAGCCTCTTTATCTGTAGCTGCTTCATAATGCACTCTGCCCATATCTTTCAAGAAAGAATGTTCAGGACCTACCCCAGGATAATCTAGCCCAGCTGAAACTGAATGGGTTCCCAAAATTTGACCATCTGAGTTTTGCATTAAATAAGTTTTCATTCCATGTAGCACTCCAGGAGATCCATCACTTAAAGGTGCGGCATGCTTGCCTGAACTTAAACCAGATCCTGCTGCCTCGACTCCAATTAAATCTACCTCTTTGTCTTTAATAAAAGGGTAAAAAATTCCCATGGCATTAGAACCCCCTCCAACGCAAGCGACTATTTTATCTGGATACTTTCCAAAAAGGATTTTTGATTGTTTTTTTAGTTCTGTTCCAACGATCGAATTAAAATCCCTAACAATCATAGGATATGGATGAGGGCCGGCTACACTTCCGATAATGTAATGAGTGTCATCTATGTAGGAAACCCAATCTCTCATGGCTTCATTCATTGCATCTTTTAATGTCGATGTCCCTGAAGAAACCGGACATACTTCTGCTCCCATTAATTTCATTCTATAGACGTTCTGGGCTTGTCTTTCGATGTCTTCAGATCCCATAAAAATTATGCATTCTATTCCATGACGCGCACACACAGCTGCAGTTGCAACACCATGTTGTCCTGCTCCGGTCTCTGCAATAATCCTTTTCTTGCCCATTTTCTTTGCTAAAAGAACTTGACCAACAGTATTATTAATTTTGTGAGCTCCGGTATGATTTAAATCTTCTCTTTTAAGGAAGACTTTGGCCCCGTTAAGTTTATCGGTCCATCTCTTTGCAAAATATAAAGGCGAAGGCCTTCCTACAAAGGTTTGTAGGTCATTAGTTAACTCTTCCTGAAATTTTTTATCGTTTTTAATCTTTTTATATAAAGATTCTAGTTCTTCTAATGCAGAAATTAAGGTTTCAGAAACGTACCTACCTCCAAATGATCCGAATCGTCCGTTTTTGTCAGGATAATTATAATTATTAGTTTTATTAGTCATTTTTTTTCAAAACCTTAAAAAAATTCTCAATTTTTTCTATATCTTTTGTTGCTTCCTTGGACTCTAGTCCAGAATTTACATCAATTCCAAAAATATTATGCTTTTTGCTTAACAAATCAGAAACGTTACTAGAATTAATGCCTCCTGCAACGATTATTTTTTCTTTTTCTGTTTTTGGAATAAGCTTCCAATCAAAAGCAATCCCTGTTCCACCCTTTTGAACTGAATTACCCGAATCAATTAAAAAAGCATGAGCACTAGAGTACAAATCCATATAGTTTTTCCAATACCTTAAATTATAAGCATGAAATGCTTTAATGTATTTTCTATCAAATGACTCACAAAACCCAGCCGGTTCTTCTCCATGAAATTGAATTATTGAATTAGGAAATTTTTTAATTACTGTTTTAACTTCTTTCTCGCTTGGATTAACAAATACAAAAACTATATCTAGTTCCTTATCTAATTTTTCCTGAATTTTAAGTGGCACATCCAATTCAACAAACCTGGGTGACTTTTCATACCTAATAAACCCTAGTGCATCGGCTCCCAAATTTGAACAAAGTAACCCGGATTCTATGTTATTTATTCCGCAAATTTTTGTATAGATGCTCATGTTTTCAAAATATAAATGAACTATGTTCAAAATTGATACAAGGTATTTTCATTTCTTTAGGATATTCGGGTCCAAAATAAAATAACCCTTTAGACGAAACTGTTTTACCTGCTAAGTTTCTGTCTTTAGCAGCTAAGATTTTTTTCATAATATCTGGGTTTAAATTATCATCGGAAATCATAATAAGGGTGCCCATAATAATTCTTATCATATTATGTAAAAATGCATTCCCAGTAATATCAAAAAAAATAAATTCTCTCTTCCTTGAAATTTTAATTGATTCAATATTTCTAAAAGGGCTGTGAGATTGACATGAAGATGAACGAAAAGAACTAAAATTATTTTCTCCAATTAAAAATTTAGAAGCTTTTTTTAACTTACTAACATTAATTCTCTTTTGAACAGATAAAGAATAATTACTCGAAAAAACGGAACCAGTTGATCTTTCTTCAATGACGTACCTATATCTTCTTTTTATAGCTGAAAATCTTGCACTAAAATCTTTATCAACTTTTTTTATCCAAATTGCTTTAACTTGAGTCCCCATTAAGGAATTAAGTCCCTTGAGGAAAGATTCATCAGTTCTACTTTTGCTTGTCTCAAAATGTACAGTTTGATTCAGTGCGTGGACACCGGAATCAGTTCTTCCTGAGCAAGTTGTTGTTATTTTCTGATCAAGAAATTTTGATAGTGATTTTTCAACGATATCTTGTAAGGTTGTTTGACCCTTTTTTTGTCTTTGCCAGCCTTTTAAATTTGTACCTATGTACTCTAACCCAAGCGCGTACTTCTTAACTTCCTTGATCATTTATCTTTTGAAGAAGAGTGTCGGCTTTATTTTTTTGTTCAAAATTAGGACTTAAATCAAAAACCTCATAAATGATAGCTTTTGCATCGTATGCTTTTCCCATTTCGATATAACTAACAGCTAAATTTAATCTTGCATCAATAGGATCACCAACTTCTGCATACTCATCATTGAGCAATTCATGTGACTTATTTTTAATGAGTGAAGAAAGAATTTGGTAACTATTCCAAGCTGCTCCTTTTCTTAAATTATCAGAGACAATCCAAAAATTAGCCCTATTGTCCTTCCATAAATCCTTTCTTAATCTGCCTATAAATACTTCATTGGATTTTTCAGCATGAGTTACTGGAGTTGGGAAAAAATCTTCATCAGAATCACACAGTATGAGTCCATTTTGATTATTAATTGAATCTTTAACTTCTTCTAAATTAATTTCTTTTTCTGTTTTCAAGTGTATGACCTCTCCATGACCTCTTTGAACTGGAACTCTAACGCATGTTGCTGATACCTCAATGTCATCAGAAAATATCTTCTTTGTCTCAGTCGTAAGCTTCATTTCTTCTTCTGAATAATTATTTTCTAAGATATCGCCAGCAAGAGGTAATGCATTGAAAGCTATTTGCACTGGGTAAACATTATTAGAATGTTCTTCACCATCGAGAATTTTTCGCGATTGTTCTTTAAGTTCTTCAGAGGCTGATTGTCCTGTTCCTGATACTGATTGATAAGTAGCAACGTCTACTCTTTTTATCTTAAATAGATCATGAAAAGGCTTTAGAGCAACTACCATTTGGGCTGTGGAACAATTTGGATTAGCAATTATTGCAGGCAAATTAAGATTCTCTAATCTAGATCCATTTACTTCAGGAACAATAAGTTCAAGATCATCTCTGTTTCTAAAAAAAGATGAATTATCTATGACAGTACAACCTTTCTCGATAGCTTGAGATGCGTGAGATTCAGCAACTGATGATCCAGCTGAAAAAAATGCAACGCTAGCTTTACTAAAATCGAACAGTTGAAGATCTTCAATTTCTATAATTTTTTCAAAATATTTAATTGCCTTCCCTGCAGATTTAGATGAAGCAACCAAAAAAAGATTCTCAGCGGGAAACTGCTGTTCTGCAAGAATTCTCAAAAATTCTCTTCCAACCGCACCTGTGGCGCCTACTATTGCTAACTTAATATTAGACATGATCGATAATTATTTTTGTTAATTCTTTAGTTGAACAAATTTTACTATTCTTATCAGCAATATCTTTAGTAGCGTATCCATCATTTAGAGTATTTGAGACTGCGCTTTTAATCTTTTCTGATATCTCTAATTCATTAAGTGAATACCTAAACATCATCCCAACCGAAAGAATCATCGCAATCGGGTTTACTGTTCCTTGTCCTGCAATATCAGGAGCACTGCCATGAACTGGTTCATACAACCCTTTATTTCTATTATCCAAAGAAGCAGAAGGAAGCATCCCAATAGATCCAGTAAGCATTGCAGAAATATCAGAGAGGATATCTCCAAATAAGTTGCTTGAAAGAATGACATCAAATTGTTTAGGATTTTTCACAAGCTGCATAGCAGCGTTGTCGACAAGCATATGACTTAATTCTATATCTGGATAATCTTTTGATACATCTATTACAACTTCTCTCCAAAATTCAGACACTTCAAGGACATTTGATTTATCAACTGAACAAACTTTTTTGTTTCTTAAGGATGCAGAATCAAAAGCAACTCTGGCGATTCTTTCAACTTCATGCCTTTCATAAATCATTGTATTAAAAGCAGAAGATGATTTTTTTTCTCTAGGCTCACCAAAATATATACCGCCAGTGAGCTCTCTTACGATAAGCATATCAAGATCTTTTATGATATCGGGCTTTAAGGATGATGCTTCCAAGGAACTATCAAATAAAATTGCAGGCCTTAGATTTGCAAACAGGCCTAATGAAGATCTTAGTTCTAACAACCCTTTTTCAGGTTTTTCATTAGGAGGGAGTGAATCCCATTTAGGACCTCCCACTGCGCCAAATAAGATTGAGTCTGCTTGAGAAGCTTGATTCAAAGTTTCATCTGATACCGGTAGTCCATGAGCATCAATTGAAGCTCCACCGATAAGACCTTCGATCAAATTGAAGTTTATCTTGAAACTTGATTGGATTTTTTCAAGCAAAGTAATCGCACTTTCCATAATTTCTGGACCCACGCCATCTCCACTTAAAAGAAGTAAATCAATGTCTTTCATTTAAACAACCAAGGTACAGTTTTTTTATAATTTTTCTCAAAATCCTCTATTTTATTCTGATGTTGGAGTGTAAAACCTACTTCATCAATTCCATCTAAAAGAAACTTTTTCTTAAAATCATCCAGTTCAAACGGGATTTGCTTTTCCTCTAGATAAATAAATTGATTATGAACATCTACTTCAATGTTAATTGTTTTTTTCTCAGTTATTTGTGTAAATATTTCATCAATTTTTTCTTTATCTACTTCAATAAGTAAGAGACCATTTTTATAGGAATTATTTTTGAAAATATCAGCAAAAGATGGGGCAATGATAGTTGTAAAGCCGTAATCAGTTAAAGCCCAAACAGCATGTTCCCGACTTGATCCGCAACCAAAATTTTCTCTGGTTATCAAAATATTGCAAGATTTGTAAAGATCATGATTAAGAATGAAATCAGGATTTAATTTTCTTTTTGTGTTATCAGAATTCAAATCACCTTTATCAAGATATCTCCACGCATCGAATAAATTTGGACCAAAGCCAGTTCGCTTTATAGATTTTAAAAATTGCTTAGGGATTATTTGATCTGTATCCACATTGGCTTTGTCCAAAAACACTGCCTCTCCAGAAAAAATATTTGAAATAGATTTATTCATGACGAGATATCAATAAAATTTCCAGCTAAAGCTGCAGCTGCTGCCATAGCTGGGCTTACAAGATGAGTTCTACCTAAGTGACCCTGCCTGCCCTCAAAATTTCTATTAGAAGTAGAAGCGCATCTTTCTTTTTCTCCTAATTGATCTGGATTCATTCCTAAACACATAGAACATCCAGGCTCCCTCCACTCAAATCCACTAGAGATAAAAGTTTCATGCAGACCTTCTTCTTCGGCCTGTTTTTTAACTAATCCTGAGCCCGGAACAATCAGAGCTCTTTTTATCTTCTTAGAAATCACATTGCCATCTAAAATTTCTGCTGCTTTCCTTAAATCCTCAATTCTTGAATTAGTACATGAGCCTATGAAAATTTGATCGAGAGAGTAATTCTCTAGAGAGTCTCCAGCATTTAAGCCCATGTAGTCTAAAGCTGCCTCAAAGTTATTCCTTTCAGTTTGTGAGGTGTAATCCTCCTTAGATGGTATTCGATCTTTTACTCCTATCACCATTTCAGGTGAAGTTCCCCAAGTAACTTGTGGTTCAATTTCTTCAGCAAAAAAGTTATGAACAGTATCAAAATTCGAGTTTTCATCAGAATGAAATGTTTTCCAGTATTTAAGAGCCGTCTCATATTCATTGCCTTTTGGGGAATGAGGCTTACTTTTGAGATAATCAAATGTTTTTTGATCTGGAGCGATCATCCCTGCTCTTGCACCTGCTTCTATAGCCATATTACAAACAGTCATGCGTCCTTCCATAGAGAGACTCTCTATTGTAGATCCATCATATTCAATAACGTGACCTGTACCTCCTGCTGTACCAATCTTTCCAATTAAAAACATTGTTAAATCTTTAGCAAAAACATTTTTTTTCAAAGGCCCATTGATAGAGATTCTCATATTTTTTTGTTTGTTCATGACTAAGCATTGTGTTGCAAGAACATGCTCAACTTCGCTTGTTCCGATTCCCATTGCAAGACATCCAAATGCACCATGAGTTGAAGTATGTGAATCACCACAAACTATTGTCATGCCTGGTTGCGTAAAACCTTGCTCTGGGCCGACAACATGAACAATTCCTTGGTTCAAATCTTTTAGGTCAATTAAATCTATACCAAAATCATGACAATTGATCTGCAGTGCCTGAATTTGATCCCTGCTAATACTATCTTTTATTCCGCTTAATCCTTTAGATCTGTCTGTTGTGGGTACATTGTGATCAACTGTCGCAACAATAGAATCTACTCTTCTTGGAACAATACCTTTGATCTTCAACCCTTCAAACGCTTGCGGCGAAGTAACTTCATGAACCATGTGAAGATCGATGTAGAGTAAATCACCGTTATCAGATCTACTACCAACAAAATGAGTATCCCATAACTTATCGTATAGGGTTTTAGGGTTAGGGTTATTCACTTGTAGGAATCGTATAAGATGAGTTATCTACGTCATTATTTTGAGCACGATTTCTCAGATAATGATCTAATAAAATTATTGCAACCATGGACTCAGCTATTGGGACAGCTCTCAGGCCAACACATGGATCGTGGCGACCAATTGATTGAACAGTTGTTTCTTTTCCAGATTTATCGACAGTTTTACCTTCGGTGCTGATACTCGATGTAGGTTTTAAAGCAATTGCAATATCTATTGGCTGGCCTGAAGAAATACCGCCCAAAATTCCGCCTGCGTTGTTAGAAGCAAATCCATCTCGATCTATCTCATCTCTATGTTCGCTTCCTTTTTTTGAAACGACATCAAATCCTAGCCCTAATTCAACTCCTTTAACTGCATTAATACTCATTAACCCGTGAGCCAAATCAGCATCCAACTTATCAAATACTGGTTCTCCCAGACCTGCTGGAACGTTATTCACATTAATTTTTATTTTTGCGCCGACAGAATCTCCTGCTTCTCTCAAAGAGGCAATAAGATCCTCTAAAGATTTCAATTTTGTTTTATCAGGAAAAAAGAAAGCATTGTTATTGATCTCTTTAAGATCAATTTGGTTTGCAATTATTTCTCCTACTTGTTCAACATAACCTGTTATTTCAACTGCTAGATGATCTTTCAAATATTTTTTGGCAATGGCTCCAGCTGCAACTCTCATCACGGTTTCTCTTGCAGAAGCTCTACCGCTGCCTCGATGATCCCTTAATCCATATTTCTTTAAGTAAGTGTAGTCAGCATGAGACGGACGAAAAACATCTTTCAAATTATCGTAGTCTTCACTTTTTTGATCCTCATTAAAGATAATCATTCCAATAGGCGTACCTGTAGTTTTCCCTTCAAAAATACCTGAGAGTATTTGAACCTTATCCTTTTCACTTCTTTGCGTTGTAAATGCATTCGAGCCCGGCCTTCTTTTATCAAGTTCAACTTGAATATCTTGTTCTGAAATAGCAATGCCCGGAGGGCATCCATCTATGATGCACCCCAGTGCTTTTCCATGACTTTCACCAAAAGTAGTTACGGTGAAAGATTTACCTATACTATTTCCACTCATTGCTTAAAATAAACTGCACGATTATACGCTTATACCCTTTAAAAACTGAAATGATAGACAAAAAATTTAAGGCTGTATTTTGGGATTTTGGTGGAGTAATAACTTCAAGTCCTTTCCAAGCTTTTTCTAGCTTTGAGAAAGAAAATAATTTACCAAAAGATTTTATCAGGAGAGTTAATTCAACAAATCCTTACGAAAATGCATGGGCAAAACTAGAGTCCTCAAAAATATCTTTGGAGGAGTTTGATAAATTATTCGCCTTAGAAAGTGAGAATCTTGGCTTTAAAATTGAGGGATCTAAAATTCTTGAGCTGTTGCAAGGTAGTGTTGTTCCTGAAATGATAAAGATGCTTGAAGTGCTTAAAGAAGAGTCGTTTTTGTTGGCTTGTTTGACAAATAATTTTAATGCAAACGAAGATAAGTCAGCCCTAGATAATAACAATCAAGAGAGGCAAAGAATCCTTGGACTATTTGACTATATTATTGAATCAAGAGAAGTTGGAGTCAGAAAACCAGAAGATAAATTTTATGAAATTGCTCTTACCACAACAGGATGTAACCCTACAGAGGTAATTTTTCTTGACGATCTGGGAATTAATCTCAAACCAGCAAAAGCTTTAGGGATGACCACCATAAAGGTTGTTAACCATATTGAATCGATTAAAGAACTTTGCGAATATTTAGAGATTAGTAGCGAAAGAATTATTTAGCCAACAGCTTCATGAATTCATCTACAGGAGTATCCAGAAGCTTGTCTTTATCCTGACATAACTCAAATATCTGGTTTGATTTTTGTTCATCAAACTGAGTTAGTAGATTTCTTTTGAATTTTTCTAGGAGAATTGGAATACCCTCTTCTCGCCTGAATTTATGACCAATTGGATATTCAACCTCAATCTTATCTGTTGAACTTCCATCTTTGAAAATGATTTGCAATGCATTAGAAATAGATCTTTTATCGGGTTCATGATACTCAGCTGAGTATCTTTCATCCTCTTCAATCAGCATTTTCTGTCTCAACTCATCAATTCTAGGATCGCTAGCAACATCATCTTCATAATCCTCAGCAACAAGATCTCCCTTCAACAATCCAATAGCAGTCATATATTGGAGACAATGATCTCTATCAGCTGGATTATTCAATTCACCTTCTTTACTGATAATTCGAATTGCTGACTCGTGAGTGGTGATTTTGATTTGTTCAATTTCTTCCAATTTATCAATGATTTCTGGGTGAAGTTTTACGGCTGCTTCAACTGCAGTCTGAGCATGAAATTCAGCTGGAAATGAAATTTTAAATAAAACGTTTTCCATTACGTAAGAATTAAAGTCTTGTTCAACAATCAAATCTTTGCCTTCAAATAAGACATCTTGGAAACCCCATGTCTTTGCGGTAATGGCACTTGGATAACCGATTTGACCTCTCATAGTAAATAAAACTAATTGCATTGCTCTGCTAGTAGCATCTCCGGCTGCCCAAGATTTCCTTGGACCGGCGTTAGGTGCGTGACGGTAAGTTCTTAAACTTTGACCATCAACAAAAACCTGTGAAATTGCATCTAAAGATTGATCTTTAGTGAGTCCAAATAATTTTGCTATCACAGATGTGGAGGCTAGTTTGACTAGAAGAACGTGATCAAGGCCCACTCGATTAAAGCTATTTTTTATAGCTAACACTCCTTGAATTTCATGCGCCTTAATCATGCTTTCTAAAACAGCCTTCATCTTTAGAGGTTCCTTATTATTTTCTCTGTTTTGCTGAGAGATATAGTCGGCTGCAGCCAATATTCCACCTAAATTATCTGATGGATGGCCCCATTCAGCAGCTAGCCATGTATCGTTGAAATCTAACCACCTTATAATCGCCCCGATATCCCAAGCACCTTTAACGGGATCAAGAATAAAACTTGTTCCAGGAACTCTCACACCATTTTTAACTTTTACATCATCTGCAAAAGGACCAAGCATTTTTTTACAGTCATCAAAAGTAAGCGCAAGAAGACCACAACCCAATGTATCCATCAAGCAATGTCTTGCTGTTTCCATGGCAAGGTCATTAAACTCAGTATCGCTTTGCGAGTAGTCAGAAATCTTTTGAATTAATTCATCAAAATCTGGACGTACATTTTGATCTACGTTTGAAGACATAAGAAATTTATCTATTTTCTATATCGACCCAATCAGATTTTTCAGGGCCAATGTATTCTTCGCTAGGTCGGATAATCCTATTATCAGCTCTTTGCTCTATGACGTTTGCAGACCAACCAGAGGTTCTGCCTATGACAAATAAGGGAGTAAAAATTTTTGTAGGAATGCCTAAATACGAGTAGGCAGAAGCCATATAAAAATCAGTATTTGGAAAAAGATTTTTTTCTTCATCCATGACCTTATCAATCTCTTCGGAAACTTGGTAAAGAGTATCATCGCCATTCTGCTTGCTTAATTTTTTTGCCCATGACTTGATAATATCGCTTCTTGGATCTTCAGATGAATATACCGCGTGACCGAATCCCATTATTTTCTCTTTAGCCTCTAGCATCTTTTTCACGCCAGCATTAGCCTCTTCTCTAGATGAAAATTTCTCAATCATTTCCATTGCAGCTTCGTTAGCTCCTCCATGCAAAGGTCCTCTGAGAGTGCCAATAGCGCCAGTAATGCATGAATGAAGATCGGATAAAGTTGAGGCACAAGTTCTTGCGGTAAAGGTCGAAGCATTGAAACCGTGTTCAGCGTAGAGAATCAAAGAAACATCTAAGCATCTTGCGTCATCTTCACTTGGTTCTTTTCCCGTAAGCATTGAAAGAAAATGGCCTCCTATGGAGTCGTGATCTGTGGCGGTTTCTATAGATACTCCATCGTGAGAATACCTATACCAGTAACAAACAACTGATGGAAATATAGATATCAACCTATCAGCAATATCTGCTTGATTAGAAAAATCTCCTTCTGGTTCTATGTTTCCTAAAAAAGAACAGCCTGTTCTGAGGACATCCATCGGATGGGCGGAAGCAGGAATCAGTTCAAGTACTTTTTTTAATTCTGACGGAAGCTCTCTGTATTTTTTTAATTTTTCTTTATACTCGCTCAGTTCTGATTGGTTAGGTAAATTCCCATACAAAAGCATGTAGGCAACCTCTTCAAATGAAGCTTTCTCAGAAAGTTCCTCAATTGCATATCCTCTATAAGTGAGTCCTTTTCCTTCTTTTCCTACGGTTGAGAGAGCCGTTTGTCCAGCTACCTGTCCGCGAAGGCCAGCACCCTCTAGTTTCTTTTCAGCCATTATTATTTAATTTTTTTCGAAAAGTTTATCAATTTTCTCTTCGTACATATGATAGTCCAGGACATCATACAATTCATCTCTTGTTTGCATTTTTTCTAGCAAACCTTCGTGGTCCCCTCCAGAAGCTAAAGTAGCATATACTTTTTCTGCAGCTTTGGACATAGCTCTGAAAGCAGATAAAGGATGCAGAACAATCTTTACGCCTGCCTCAGCAAGTTCGTTGTGTGAAAAAAGAGGAGTCATACCAAACTCAGTAATATTAGCCAGTATGGGCTTGGATACATTTTTTGATATTTCTTCATAATCTTTTAAAGTTGAAATTGCCTCTGGAAATATAGCTCCTGCTCCTGCCTCTATAAAAGCATTTGATCTATCAATAACTTCCTGTAATCCGCCTTTTGCAAATGCATCTGTTCTTGCCATGAGCAGAAAATTATCATCAGTCTGAGCATCTTTTGCTGCTTTGATTCTATCGACCATTTCTTCACAACTGACTATTTCTTTATTAGGCCTATGACCGCACCTTTTTTCGCTTACTTGATCTTCAATGTGAACACCCGATGCACCCGCAGATATCATTTCTTTTATAGATCTTGAAATGGCAAGTGCCGATCCCCAACCGGTATCTATATCTACTAATAAGGGAAGTTCTGAGGCTGACCTTATTCTCCTTACATCTTCTAAAACATCTTCTCTAGAAGTCATAGCTAAGTCAGGAAGTCCATAGCTGGCATTGGCTACTCCACCTCCAGAAAGATAAATAGCTTTAATGCCTACCCTTTCAGCTAAAAGAGCAGAATAAGCATTTATTGTGCCTGTTATGACTAGAGGTTTATTCTCTTTTATTAATTTTTCCCAGCTCATAAGTAATTCTCTAACTGACGTTTAAGTTCATTATGATCTTTTATAGTTTCTAAATGTGGATATTTTTCTTTAATATGCGAAGGAGCTTGAAAAAAGAAACCTCGATCAGCAGTATTCAACATGTTGATGTCGTTATAAGAATCTCCAGCAGCAAAAACTTTAAATTTCATAGTTTCCTTAATGGCCTCAATTACTTTTTGTTTATTGTTATCTTGCTTGAGTTTATAGCCGGTAATTTCAGATCCATTGAGCTCTAAATGATGACAAATCAAATGCGGATAATTTAATTTTCTAACCAAGGGCCAACATAACTCATAAAAAGTATCTGAAACAATGGAAACCTGAAAATTATCTCTTGCCCAAGATAAAAAATCAGCAGCGCCATCCATGGGTTCCATCTTTTCTACAATCTCCATGATGTCATGAATTGTAATGTTATTATCGGAAACTAATTTAAGGCGAATATCCATTAGTTCCTCATAGCTTTCAAGATCTTGTGTTGTTAGCATCAGATCTTCAATCCCAGTTGCCTTAGAAACTTCTTGCCATATTTCGGGTATTAAAACTCCTTCAAAATCTAGGCACAAATAATCCAAACTATCTCCTTATGAGTTTGATGGATTCAAATATTTTATCTAATTCTTTCTTTGATTTGGTTGCGCAAGCCTTTACAATTAATTCTGTTTTTAAATGTGGAGCAAACATCTGAATAAACTCATATAAATGACTTCTCAGATACGTCCCTCTTCTGAAACCAATATATGTGGTCCCTGAATCAAAAAGGTGATTAGCGTTAATAGCCACTAGGTCTTTGTCTTCTTGCTCATTAAAAGCCATAGAAGCAATGATTCCAACTCCTATTCCTTGTTTGACATATGTCTTAATTACATCTGCATCGGTTGCTGTAAAAACTACATTTGCTTTCAAGCCTCTTTCAAAGAAAGCCCTATCTAGGTCATTACTACCAGTAAATCCGAAAACATATGTAACTATAGGAAATTCAGCTAGATGTTTAAGTTTAGGTTTGGCTATATCAGCAAGAGGGTGACCTTTAGGGACTATTAAACTTCGTGACCATTTGTATGCAGGGAGTTTAATTAATGTTTCACCTTTTTCAGATGTTTCTGTCCAAATCGCTAAATCTACTTCGCCTTTGGCTGCCATCTCCACAGATTCATCTGGAGTGCATTGGTTCATTTGAAATGAGACGTTAGGATATTTTTTTACAAATTTATCCACCACAGGTGGCAGGGTAAATTTTGCTTGAGTATGCGTTGTTGCAATAGCTAATGAACCGTAATCCTCATTAGAAAACTCTGTGGCAGCATGTTTTATTCCATCAACAAGAGCAAGGATTTCTTCAATCTGTTCCAATATTCTTTTGCCAATAGGAGTTATGGCAACAAGATGCTTTCCAGATCTTTCAAAAAGTTCAATCCCTAATTCTTCCTCAAGTAGTTTAATTTGCTTGCTTATTCCAGGTTGCGAGGTGTAAAGATTTTTTGAAGCCTGAGAAACATTTAAATTACTTCTAGCAACCTCACGCACATATAGTAATTGTTGAAATTTCATGGATTTATTATATAACCTAAAATTATAAAAAAAAGTATATTTTGATAAAAAATTATATATAGTTTTTGATTTTTCCAATTAATACTGTATAAATACACAGTATGAAAAACCTAACAAGGAGACAATCTGAAATTTTGACCTTTATTTCAGATGTAATTTCAAATGAAGGCATGCCTCCTACAAGAAAGGAAATAGCTTTAAAATTTGGCTTCAAATCAGCCAATTCTGCGGAAGAGCATCTGAAAGCTCTTGATAAAAAGGGATATATTGATCTTCATGGTGGCACTTCCCGCGGGATATCCATTAATAAATCTTTCCTAGGAATTCCTATAGTTGGATCTGTTGCAGCAGGTTCTCCTTTGTTAGCAGTTGAAAACGTTGAAGAAAGAATTGAATTTAACGGTAATATCTTTTCTGATTCTGTTGACTATTTTTTGAGAGTTAAGGGCGATAGCATGAATGAAGTAGGTATTGTTGAAGGCGATCTTATTGCAATAAATAAAAGAAAAGACGTAAAACCTGGCGATATTGTTGTTGCTAGAATAAATGATGATGTAACAGTAAAGACTCTCTTTCACTTAGATAAAAGAAAAGTTATTTTGAGACCTGAAAATAAAAACTATAAAGATATTGAAATTAATCCTTCAATTGAAAACTTTGACATTGAAGGAAAATGTCTTGGGGTTTTAAGAAATTATAATTAGTTTTGTTCTAGAAAAAATATTTTATTTGGTTTAATAGCTGCTATTACCAACTCTCTTTGCTCATCTTCATCAAGCTTATAAAAATTATCTGGACATTCAAATTCATCTTCTCCGAGTTTAATTACTTTTTTAAATTTAAATGCTTTTCCCAATTTTTTTATCTTTATTCCTATAGGGATCTTTGATTCCTCTTCGAAACCTAGAATCCTTAGGGCTTTCAAAACCTTGATTTGATCTCCTTCATCCTGATAATTAAAAGTTTCAGGGTCATAAGTGACTCTTCCCTTAAGTTTTGTGGCCTTATTAAATCCATTGAATTCAGTGTATTCTCCAAATCTTCCATTTTTTAAAGTCACGGCAATACCGCTGTTTGGTTCTATAAACAAAATGTTCTCTTTGTTAGATCTATCAATCAGTTCAAGTGCTCTATTGAGTCCGATTTCGAGAATATCCTCATCCTCATCTGGTGTTCCAAATATCTTTTTTTCCTCATTCAACGTCCATATGCAAGGACCATTTATGCTTATATCAGCAAAAACAGATTGGCCCGTATCAGGATGAACGCCAAGATCTTTCGGTAGTTGAGCATATGTTTCAAATTTTATTGATTTTTCAAACACTGGCTTTGTCCACTGACATTCTCCACATCCCACGAAAAATCCCCACCTACCGTGTTTTATACTAATCTCACTAGAACATTTCGGACAACTACTAACAACAACATCTTTATCATTTTTTGGAAAAGCTCTATGTCCTATTTGCTCATTAAGCATATCTAAAACTTCTCTAGTCCTGAATTCTTCTATTTTTGAAATATGCTCCAGTAGTTTTGCAAAAAAATCATCTAAGACATCTGTCCAAAGGATTGAGCCTGAGGATACCTGATCTAAGCTTTTCTCTAATTCCGCAGTAAAGTCTATTTCGATAAAGAAAGATTCATATGCTTTTGATAAATATGAAACCAAAATTCTGCCTAAATCAGACGGATTAATGCTTTTTGCACCAAAAGTATATTTCCTATCCCTAAGATTTTTTACAGTATTTGCATAAGTTGAAGGTCTTCCAATTCCTTCATCTTCCATATTCTTTATAAGTGATGCTTCAGAAAATCTTCTTGGAGGAGAAGTAAATTTTTGTTCAGTGACCACATCATTAATTTCAAGGGATGAGTCTTGATAAATTCTTGGTAATTTTTGAGATTCTTCAGAGTCCACATCTTCATTTAGTACTTTCTCAAAACCATCAAATATTATTTCTCTTCCGCTTGTTCTTAACTGAAACTTTTTATCTTGATCTTCAATCAAGATTGTTTTTCTAAGATATCTTGAGTTTTGTAATTGGCTGGCAACTGTTCTTTGCCAAATAAGATTATATAGATTCTGCTGATCTTGATTTAATCCATTTGTATTCTCTGGTTTATTACTGATGTCTGTTGGTCTTATTGGTTCGTGAGCTTCTTGAGCATTAGCTGCTTTTGATTTATATATTTTGGGACTTTCGGGAAGATAATCTTTTCCAAATTCTGATGAAATTAAATTCCTTATTTCATTTACAATCTCTGTGCTTATTCCTATTCCATCTGTTCTCATATAGGTAATCAAACCAGCCTCATATAAAGATTGAGCTACTTGCATTGTTCTCTCTGGATTAAAGAATAATTTACTTGATGCTGTTTGTTGAAGAGTAGATGTTCTGAAAGGAGCTTTTGGAGAATATGAGACTTCCTTTTCTTGTATCTCAGAAACGGAGAATTTTGTATTCTCTATTTCATGTCTAAAGTTAAGAGCTTCTTCCTCAGCTTTAATTGGTATCTTTTTTAAGTCATCCCCATTACATCTCACCAAGTCTGAGCTAAAAATATGATCTTCAGTTTTAAAATTAACTTTTATAGGCCAAAACTCTTCTGGGCAAAAAGCGTCAATTTCATCTTCTCTTTCACAAATTATCCTCAAGGTTGGAGATTGAACTCTACCCGCTGATTTTGCTCTAGGAACGTGCCTCCACAAAAGTGGACTGACTTTGAAGCCAATCAAGTGATCTAAAACTCTTCTTGCTAGATAAGCGTCAACAAGAAATTTATCGATTTCTCTCGGGTTATCTACTGCTTGTTTTATTGCGGATTGAGTTATCTCATTAAAGGATATTCTATAAATTTCTTTGCCATCTGAGAGTTTTTTGCTGCTTAGGTGATCTAAGATATGCCAGGCGATAGCCTCGCCCTCCCTATCTGGATCAGATGCTAAATATATCCCTGTGGAGTCTTTAGCAAATTCTCTAATCTCCTTGAGAGTCTTTTTTCCTTTTGATGTTGATTCCCATTTAAGATTTGACCAATCTTTAGGATCCACTGCGGATTCATCATCTTTTAAGTCTCTCACGTGACCCAAGCATGCATGAACATTCCACTTATCGTTAGGAAAGCTCTTTTCTAAGAATCCTTGAATTTTTTTTGCTTTGGCCTGAGACTCTACTATTACCAAGTTATTCATCTTTTTTAGTTTTGTCTTAATTTATTTTTTTTGTCAAGACCAAGGCAATAGATCGTCTATAACTTGGGGACCTTTGTAAACAAAGCTTGTGTAAATTTGAAAAAGATCTGCACCATGTTTTCTTCTTTGTTGAAGGTCTTCTTTTGTTGAAATGCCCCCAGAAGATATAACTAATCCTCTTTTAGCATTAATTTTGTTGACAATTTGAAGCATTTTTACTGATTTATCTTTGAGTAAACCTCCACTAATACCGCCAGTAATATTTTTAAATTCACCTAAGGAAGTATTTGAAACAATAAATCCAGATATATTATTCTTCAACGAGCACTCTATGATTTGCTCTATTCTTTCTTCGTTTTCGTCTGGAGAAATTTTTAGAAATATAGGGGTAATTTTATTTAGATCTTCATTGAGTTTGGTAGCTTCTGAATTTATTTCAAAAATCAGCTTCTTAAAATAATCTTCGCTAGATAGTTCTCTTAGCCCCTCGGTGTTGGGTGAAGAAATATTTAAAGCAATATAATCGGCAATAAGATAAGCCTTTTGAAGACAATAAATATAATCTAAATGAGCAGATTCAAGAGAAGTATCTCTATTTTTTCCAATGCTCACACCAACTACTCCATTAAAATTACTCCTGTTTCTTTTTAAATTTTCTAATCCGATATCGATTCCTGGATTATTGAACCCCAAACTGTTTATTAATGAATCCATAGACTTTAATCTTTTAATTCTTGGATATTCATTTCCTTTTTGTGGCAAGGGCGTGAAAGTTCCAACTTCAATGAAACCAAACCCTAAATTTCCTAAAGACTCAACATATTTCCCCTCCTTGTCTAATCCTGCTCCAAGCCCAATCCTGTTCGGAAAATTTAGATTGAGAAAACTTATGTTTTTATTTTTAGTCTTTTCCTGATAATTTTTTTTTATAGAAAATCTAAAAATCAAAAAAAACAATTTATTCATTTTTAATGATAAATAACTAGAGACTTCTGGAGGGAGAAATCTTAAAATTTTCAGGCTTAAATTTATAAAAAGGTTCATAAAACTCAGGAAAAATTATAATACTAATTAAGTTGATATTAAATTTTGGTAAAAATTACGTTTAGTCAAAAAAGTAAAAAAATATATTCACAAATGCTTAAAATATATATATTATGAGCTACATCTCTGGGATGAGATTATTTATTAGAGGTAAATTATGAAATTACTAAAAGTGCTCACAATAGCTTTCTGCATGATCTTTGCACCTTTATCTTTCACCCAATCAGGTGGAGCTGGAGGTTCAAGTGCATCTGGAGCTGCTGGTTCTTTATCCAGCGGTGTAATAGCTGCCATAGCTGCAGCTGTTTTAGCAGTCGCTGCGATTGTTGATGCTCAAGATGGTGACAAGGTAGCTAAGCCTGAACCTGTTCCTGCTATAGAAGAAGAAGAAGAGGAAGAAGCAGAAGAAGAGGAAGTTGAAGAAGAAGAAGAAGCTGAAGTTGAAACTGAAACAGCAACTACAACTGTTACAGCAACCGCTCCTGCTACCTCTACTACAACTTCAACTGCAACAGCTACATCTACAAACTAAGCTAAGCAGTCTCAATTTTTTTCAAAAAGCCTGTTTATTCAGGCTTTTTGTACCTTCGGGTAATAGTAAAAAATAACTTAGGATTTTTAGGGGTAAAACTTTGTATAGATTTCAGTACTGATTTATCTTTTTTATCAATCCAATATAAATTAGTAAATTCCCAGAAAATATCATTTTTTCTAGAAGTCTCTTCAAACAATAAAGTTTCAACCTCTTGACCCATTATCATTAATTCTTCTTCTCCTAAATACTTGAATTCAATTTTTACTGGAAGATTGTAGAGATTTGGATTTCTAAAATTATAGAAAGTTGTTAGAGACATATCCAAGTCTGAATTAAGTAGATCAGGATTTAGTAAAGGATGATTTGAGCCTAAATCAAGTAAATCTAGCTCATTTTCTGTGCCAGTTAGTCTAATTATCTTTCCATTTTTGGTATAAATTTTTATTTGATTTGATGAAGTCCATTTTAGCAATCCTTGCCTATCTTCCTCTAATACCACCAAAACATTTGGAGCCCTGCCCAGCCTAACCTGCATAGATGCATAAGGAACTTTATTAATTTGCTCTATATTTAAATCTTGAGGAGCAGAAAAAATATCTTTTACCGCTAGTGCCAATTCTTCGTATATTCCTGTGTGACCTCCACAGGAGAATAAAAAAATACTTAAAATTCCAGCAAAAAAAATTTTTAAATTATTCGGCCTCAAACCCATAAGTATCCTTGATTAAATTGTGATAGTTAGCTGATTCTACAATTCCATCTAGTTGCAAACCTCCACCTAACATTTGCCCTCCATCCCTTGTTAAATTTCTCCATAGAAATCTTCCATAGCCTTCCCTGTACTGTTTGGAAACAATATCAAGCGGTATAGAAAAAAATATTCCTTTATCAAAACTTCCTTCACCAAATTCCTCTGAAGAAATATCTGTTTTAGTTGCAAACGCTCCTACTACAAAGCCCGATTTAAAAGTTTTAGATAACTTCAAAGTAATGCCAGAATCCTTTGCAAGATATCTTCCTGCTGAAATTCCTACTTTGAATCCTTCTAATGGAGTTTCCCATATAAAATTAAGATGACCTGTAAAGGTCTCATAATCTCTGAGAGCAAATTTTTGTCTGAACTCTCTTTGTTTTACCCAATAAGCATTTGCGCTTATGTACCAAGGTTTTCCCATATCTCTATATAGTATTTCACTTCCAAATCCGGAGTACATTGTTTCAAAGATTCCAAATTTTAGCCCGTAAACAAACAACCCATTTTTTTTATATACAGGATCAAAAATATGAGTAAGCGTTAAACGCGAAATGCCTCTTTTTCCCTCTTTCAAATACTCTCGTATGTCGGATCGAACTTTAGGAAGATACTTAGAGTAAGTACGAAACTTGAAATCATCAAAATTATCATAAAAATTAAAAGATAGGCTTCCATCAAGAAAGGTCTGTTTTGAAAATAAAACACCGCCATGTAAAAGTAATCCAAGGGAACCTAAATAAAAAGCCTCTGGGCCACCAATATGATTTTGTAAATTTGGGCTTATCCCCCAGTTAAAGGATGGAAAGAAGATTTTGCCTTTAAATATTTGATTATCTGCCAAATTAGATGAAAAATTTTCATAATTTAGAGATCTTTTCAAAGATGCATAGGAAGTGGCATTATCCAGGTAGGCTAAGAAATCATTTAATCTAAAATTTTTAGTATATTTATTGATTCCAGCTACTTCATAGGTCAATGATACTTTCTCTATATTTCGAGCCTTAAGTATATTTCTGATGACCTGTATTGTTCTTTTAGTGGCTAAATTTTCATTTCTATATTTAGTTTGACTTAAAACTAAGTGAATAGAGTTATCTTCGTAATTAATTTGTTGAAGAAAAATTTCATATTTTTGAAGATAGAAGTTTATTGTTCCTCCAAATACTTGGTCATCAGTAGCCAGAAGCTTTAAATCGCTCTCATTGAAAACTAAATCAGCCACTTTTTCTTCTTTTTTCACAATATTTCTTGAGTAATTTGCTTTATAAGAAAAAGATAAACCAATATCTTGGCCTCTTATTCTAAATAAATTAATGTCAACAAGATCGCCAACAGGAATAGCTAAGCCATAATTAAAAAAACTTTTTTTCCTCATCCTTGAGTAAGAATTGAATAATTCTGACTCATCATAATCTAACTTGAATCTAATGCCTGATCTTTTATTCAAATACTCAAATCCATAGAAAGATGATGCTTTTTTTCCTCTAAACCAGTTCCCTAAACCAAAATTTCCACCAATTCTATCTATGTAACCTCTTCTAGAAAATGAATCATCTAGATCAATGAATGGATTTTCAATCCCATCAAGAGATGACATTGCTCCAAAACCTAAACCGACAGAAAAATCAAAATCACCTATTTTTTTTGATGCAACAATATATTCGCTTGAAAATCTTCCGGTTCCTATAAAGTCTCTAAACCCAATGCTTAATTCAGGAAATCTTTCTGTTTCTTGAACTAATCTTAGTTTCATATTGAAGCTTTTATCCTTGTAACTTTGATTACCAGAAAAGGAAAAATACCTACTATATTTATAAAGGTTTACATCTGCGTATCTCAATGAAACCTCCATCCAGTTAAAAGGAGTTGCTGTCATGAAAAGTGAATTTATAGGATCTGAATTAACAAGATGTAATTTTAAATTTCCTTCTTCTAGAATCCTTGATGAGGGTATTTCTATTATTCCAAGTTCACCATGGATATTTGAGGTAAAACCTATATCAGAAAATATATAGTCTTCAATTGAAGAGAAACTGAATGACGATACCAGAAACAGTAAAAATGAAAGTTTTAGTTTAATTGTTATTACCAAGAGCTGCTATAGCTGCTGCGCTTGTAGCAAAATTCGAAATAATTGGAAAAAGAATATTTGTAAAGACAAGCCAGTCAAAAGGATTTGGATCTCTTGGAATAATTAGTGAAGTACCTGGTGAGATGTCTGGTTGATTAGGCCATGCTCGAACTCTTGTTGCCATTCCATTAGGATAAATAACTAAAATTCTATTTCTATCTGCGCCCTCCTGATATCCGCCAGCTAACTGAATATAATCATTTACCTTAAACTTAGGATTGAAGTTGAAGCTTGTCGGCGAAAGAACTTGGCCTGAAACAGTTACCGTTGATGATCTTTCAGGTACAAAAATTCTGTCTCCAGATTCTAATAGAATATCTCTTTCTGGGTACTTCTCTAAATTATCTATATCAAATTCTGAAACGACTCTTCCAATAGGATTAATCTTTTCTAAATCACCTATTAGACTGGAAATTGAAGAAAGCACCAAAGCAGGATTACCCCCAGAAGATGAAATTCTTCCACTTGATATAGCAGATGCCACAGATTCTTTTAATTGATCTGCTGATTTCATAAATCCTATCTTTTCCATCTCTGCTACAGATTTTCTAGCCAATATGCCTCCATATGGAAATGCATTTTCCTTGTAGCCTCCTGCTCTTTTAATTACACTTGAAAGTCTTTCCCCTTGCCTAACCCCATATACACCTGGGCTTACAAATGATCCTTGCAAACTAACTGAGAAAACTTCGTCCCTAATCTTAGAGGATATATTTGCGTAAAAACCACTCTCAATGCCCAATTTTCTGAAGTTTTGCATTTCTTTAAGATCTAAATTAAAAGATTTTCCATCATGCGTGAAAATATCCATCATGCCAGAAGAACTATCTGTCTGACCTCCAGCATATGAAAGGAGATCTAATGGAGATGAAACCATATATGAAGGAAAAATACCTGGGTTTCTTACTTCACCTGAAATAATAGAAGAATTTTCAAGTGAGAAAACTAGCAAGTTAGGATTTTCTTCAAAAATTTCTGGACACTTTTCTATAAATTTTAATTCATCAACAGGACTAAAGTTTGATTTAGGAAACTGCTTGGATTTAACAAATTTTATTGTTGACGAATCGGACTGTTTTGACAAAAGTTGAAGAGATTTACATTTATATTTTTCCAAATCTTCATTATCAGGCTTGTTACTTCTTGTTGGAATGAAATTATTAGCATCTAATTCTGAACCATTCATCTGAGAGGTACTATTAGTATTATCGACGGATATTTTAAATTCAGGGCTCAAATAATCATTTAGCTTTTTAGAATCCACAGAATCTAAGATGCCAAGGGCATTTGCTACTAAAATAGAGTTAATAAATTCTATATCAGACCTAGAAAATATATAGATGACGTCATTAGCTTGAAGAAAAGTTTTATTTTCCTTAGAAAGAAGATTTGTTTTAAGCAATTTCTTTGATCCAAATATATTTTCTCTTTCAATCGCTACAAATGGAGTATATGTTGTTTCAAGAATTAAACTTGGTTTTATAATATCTTCTAAAGCCAGTCCATCCTCAAATGCAATAGATCCGTTTATGGTTGTGCTTCCTTTAACAAGAATTTTATTTCTTGGAGTATTAGAAAGAGAATGAATCCTTATTTTATCCCCATCAGTGAATTTTATTTTTTCTGCTTCTTCAAAAGAAAAGTTATCAAAAATTCTTTCACCATTCTCCGCGATTCTGCTTAAAGTAATTTTGGATTTATCTGCATTTTGGGTAAAGCCCGAAGAGAATTCTAAGAGATCTGAAAAGGTTTCTGATTCTAACAACTCAAATTTAGCTTGTTTCTTGACCTCTCCAACAATAGAGACACTAATTCCAGTAGGTTTAATTAATACTGCATCATTTGATTGTAGTCTGATGTCACTTTTTGTATTCCCATTTATTAATAAATCATAAAAATCAAAAAATCCTATGGAGTCACCATTCCTTTTGACTTCTATATTTCTCAAAGATCCATAATCTGAAGGACCTCCAGCAAAAAATAAAACATTTGATATATTTGACAGTGAACTTACGGTATAAGCTCCAGGATTTAAAGCATTCCCAAGAACAAATACTTGAATTGATCTAATTTTCGATAAAGATATCTCAACCTCTACACCAATAAGCGAGGCTTCAACACTTGATCTTATTCTTTCTTGGGCCTCATTGAATGTTAAACCTGAAATTTGCCTCGAACCTATTTGTGGAAGAAGAATGTTTCCTTCCCGCGTTACTCTAATTAATTCTTGAAGATTAATATTGCCAAAATATTTCACTAATAGCTCATCGCCAGGTCCTAAAACATAATCTAAAGGAGCTGGAGAAAAATCAACTGGCGCGAAAGTTGTTGGAGAAGTTGAAAAAAGATCTAGCCCAAAAATTTCGATTCCATCAGATTCAGGCATTTCTCGCTTAACAGAATTTTCAAACGCTGGAACATCTTCGCGCGTAAGATTATTAGAAGGAATCCTTGATGCAATATCATTAGATTGATTTTCTGGAAACAATTCTAAGTAATCAAGATCTGAATTTGTTTGAGAGTTGACAATAGAGTTTAAGGCTAAAAGAATTAGCAACCAACCAAATTTTAAAATAGTTCTCACCTTAGTCCTTCTTTAGATTTTCAATAGATACAGCCCAGCCAAGCTTGGTTCTACATGCTTCGAAGTAATTATAATCTTTTGGGTGATAAAGTTTAAAAGTTTTTTTTGTATTAAATACCTTCAAACCATCTTTTTTATATTTTAGATTTTTCTTTCCGTCTACAAACACTTGAGTGCTTGATAAGTTTTTACTTAATATTTTAACTTGTATCTCTTCTTTGCTAGATAAAAGTAAGCTATGTGAAGAAGAGCTGTGAGAAAACATAGGTAGTAAAGAAAGAGCGTCTAATTTAGGGGATACTATAGGTCCTCCCCCAGAATAAGAGTAAGCAGTGGAACCTGTGCTAGTTGAAATTATTAGACCATCCGCCCTTATGTTATAAATTACTTGATCTTGGATGCTTAATTCAAGTTCCAACATTTTAGTGACGGAACCCGAATGAATTACAACTTCGTTCAAAAAAATTTCTCTGTTTGAATTGTCTAAAAAAGTCTCGAATACAGGACGATCCTCTTTTATATAGTTACCATTTAAAATTTCTTTTAGTCCTTCAATTTTGTTTATTGATAAATCTGTTAAAAATCCAACAGTCCCAAGATTAATTCCTAAAAAAGGGATTTTTAAATCATAAAGACTTCTAATAGAACCTATCATTGTTCCATCGCCACCAAGGACCAAGATTAAATCTGAAGTAGATGCTTTATTTTTAAAAACTTTATTTAGTTTTTTTATATTTGCTGAAGCAACTAACTCAGAACCTGAGTCTTTAATTATTTTTTTCACGACACTCAACATCTTGTCAGTGCTTCTGGTGCCAGAAAAGACAATAGAAATTTTATTAATTTTTTTCATAAGTTGGCGTCCAATTTCTTACAAAATATATGAATAATGTATCTATTATCGCAATAATTACCTTAAAAATGTACTTGGTTAAAGCTATTGATAAAGCAACAAAGAAACTTAATTCTCCAGCTAAAACCCATACAAAGGTATAAATAAAAGTATCCAGGGCTTGAGAAGAAATTGTTGATAAATTATTTCTCAGCCATAAGTACCTCCCATTTGTAATCTGTTTTAATTTATTAAATAACCAGACATCAAAAGTTTGACTTATAAGGTAAGCAGTAATTGATCCAATTACAAAAATTGGAGAGTAAAAAGCTAAGGTTTCTATTGCCTCATGAACTGATTGTGAAGATGTTGCTATGTTTGAAGGAAGATAATAAGTGCTTAGAACCAAAGTAAACATTATTACAATATTTGAAACAGCTCCAAGTATAACCGCAGTATTTGCCTCAGTTCTTCCATATTTTTCACTTATTAAATCAGTAGCAAAATATATGCCTGAATACATTATAGCTCCCATGCTTACTGTAAAAGTTTGGCCAAAAAGTGATAAATCACTTACTTTACCTCCCTGCAGGTTTGCAAGCATAATTCCTAAAGTAACAGCAATATAAAGTCCTCTTAAGCCAAATAATTTAAATAAAATAACAGTTATTGTAAGGTCATAAAAAACTGTGAAAACCCACAAAAATTCTGGATTTTGTCCTAGAAATGAAAAAAAATTCATAAACTTATTATTGTTAGCTTGCGTAGCATAGATTATTCTAAGTGTTTGTACATATAAAAAGAGGTACTTATGTCAGATTTAAATGCTTTTAGAGATGAAACAAGGGATTGGTTAGAAGCAAACTGTCCAGAATCCATGAGAACTCCAATGTCTCAAGGCGATGTTGTTTGGGGAGGAAGAAAAGTTGAATTTAAAGATCCAGATCAAAAGTTGTGGATGGATAGAATGGGTGAAAAAGGTTGGACTTGTCCAACCTGGCCAAAGGAATACGGTGGTGGCGGACTAAATTTTGAAGAAAATAAAGTCCTTCAGGAAGAGTTGATGAGAATCAAAGCAAGGCCTGCATTAAATAGTTTTGGTATTTGGATGTTAGGGCCTGCTCTTCTTGAATACGGTACCGAAGAACAAAAAATGAAACATATTCCAAAAATAGTCAAAGGCGAAATAAGATGGTGTCAAGGTTACAGCGAACCAGGCAGTGGATCTGATTTGGCTAGTCTTAAAACTAAGGCTGAAGATCAAGGCGAAGAATACTTAATAAATGGTCAAAAAGTTTGGACTTCATATGCTGATGAATGCGATATGATTTTTACTCTTGTAAGAACAGGTCCATTGGAGCCTAAACATGAAGGAATAAGTTTTCTCCTTATAGATATGGATCAGGAAGGTGTAACCACAAAGCCAATCAAGTTGATATCTGGCAAATCACCTTTTTGTGAAACTTTCTTTGATAATGCTACAGCCCCAAAAGAAAATCTTGTTGGAGGTTTAAACAAAGGATGGTCTGTAGCTAAAAGATTGCTTCAATTTGAAAGAAATATGATTGCGGGCATGGGTTTTGGTTCGGCAGCTTCTGGATCTTCTAAGAAATCAGATGCTAAACCAACTTCTGGCTTGGCAACAATGGCAAAGAGATATGTTGGTGAGAAGGAAGATAAACTCAATGATTCTGGACTCAGAAATAAAATCATCGATCACGATATGAATTCTCAAGCATTTGCACTTACTTTGAGAAGAGCAGCTGAAGAATCAAAAAAATCTAACCAAGGTCCTAGCGCCGCTTCATCGATCTTTAAGTATTATGGAACTGAGCACAATAAGCTTAGATATGAAATTATGCTTGAAGCTATGGGAACAAAGGCTCTTGGATGGAATGGAGCTGAATTCGGCCCTGAGGAATTAGCTA
This sequence comes from uncultured SAR86 cluster bacterium, assembly GCA_902578495.1. Taxonomy (GTDB): domain Bacteria; phylum Pseudomonadota; class Gammaproteobacteria; order Magnimaribacterales; family AG-339-G14; genus CACNYO01. The sequence goes on along the minus strand of CACHCY010000004.1, from coordinate 11,418 downwards.
TCACAAGAGAATGGTTAAGAACTAAGGCTAACTCTATAGAAGGTGGAACCTCAGAAGTACAATTAAACGTTATTTCTAAGAGAGTTCTAGAACTTCCGCAATAAAATACTGTTTAGGGGGGAAAATGTCACTTGTACTAAATGAGGAACAATCTTATTTGAAAGATACCGCTAGAGATTTTGCAAAAAACAAAACTCCGGTTAGTCACTTCAGAGGTGTTAGAGACTCAGAAAATCTTGAGTGCTTTGATCGTGAAATTTGGAAGGAAATGGCCAACCTAGGTTGGTCGGGAATACTTATTCCGGAAGAATATGGCGGTTCTGATTTTGGAGTTGCTGGAATAGGGGTTATTTTTGAAGAACTCGGAAGAACTCTCACTCCTTCTCCAATGTTTTCTTCTGCAGTTGTTTGTGCAAGCTTAATCAAAGAAGCCGGGAATGAAGATCAAAAAAAAGAGTATCTCACTAAAATATCATCAGGAGATATAACGCTTGCTTTTGCTCTTGAAGAATCAAGCAGACACTCTCCTACTAATCTTGAAACAAATGCAAAAAAGGATGGAGATTCATACATTATAAATGGACAAAAAACATTTGTTCTTGATGGCGGTTTTGCTGACTTTTTAATAATTGCTGCTGAAACTGGTAAAGGAACCTCTCTTTTCATTGCTGATAAAGACACTAAGGGCATTGATATTAAAGTAACGCCCATGGTCGACTCAAGAAATGCTGCCAATATTACATTCAAAGACTTAAAGCTCTCTTCATCTAACCTGATTGGAGAAGAAAATGGCTCAGATCAAATTATCGAAGAAGTATTAGATATCTCAAGATCGGTGATTTCTGCTGAGATGTTTGGAGGAATCCAAGAAGCTTTTGACTTAACCTTGAATTACCTAAAAGAAAGAGATCAATTTGGAGCAAAAATTGGATCCTTTCAAGCCTTACAGCACAGAGCTGCGTTAATGTTCAGTGAGATTGAGCTATGTAAATCATGCGTATTGGAATCTTTAACTTCTTTTGATGAAGGTTCAAACGACATACCTAGATTAGCTAGCTTAGCTAAGGCAAAGATAGGTGAAGTATTTCATTTAGTATCTAATGAAGCCGTGCAAATGCATGGTGGTATAGGTGTTACGGATGAATATGATATCGGTTTTTATCTCAAGAGAGCCAGAGTAGCAGAGCAGATATTTGGCAACGTTCAATTTCATAAAGATAGATACGCAGAATTAACAGGTTATTGATGGCAAACATAGAAGATGTAAGTCATCTCTTGGAAGTCATGAAAGAACTTAGAGATCCTGTTAAGGGATGTGCTTGGGATCTTGAACAAGATCACGTTTCTCTTATCCCATACCTTGAAGAGGAATCACAGGAATTGATAGAAGCTATTGAGTCTAAAAACTCAGATAATATTAAGGAAGAACTTGGCGATGTCCTTCTTCAAGTAATTTTTCACTCTCAGATAGCACTTGAAAATAAGGAATTTGACTTTTTTGATGTTGTTAAAAATTTAAAACAAAAGTTAATCAGGAGGCATCCTTACGTTTTCGATAAAAGTAAAAAACATACTAAAGAGGAACAGACAGCTATGTGGGAAAAAATTAAGAGGGCAGAAAAAGGAGGGTAAGATTTCACATATTAAAGCAGCATTTTGTTTTCTTCTTTTATGCATCAACACAGCTACTCTCTCGATTTTCTTAATCTTTGCGGGAATTATTAAGATTATTCTCCCAATTCAATCTTTAAAACTTCTTTTAACTCGTTTCATAATCAAAGTTGGTGAATTATGGATAGATATTAACAACCTTTGGATTCAGTTTATTCTAAAACCTAGATGGACTGTTGAAGGCTTTGAGGAAATGGATAAAAGATCCTGGTATCTATCGTTATCTAATCATCAATCTTGGGCTGATATATTTATTGTACAAATGATTACAAATAGAAAAGTTCCTATGCTTAAATTTTTTATGAAATTTGTCCTTATTTACGTTCCTGTAATCGGGATATGTTGGTGGGCATTGGATATGCCGTTTCTTAAAAGATACTCAAGAGATCAGCTAGAAAGAAATCCTTCTCTTAGAGGTAAAGACTTTGCATCCATGAAGAGATCTTTTAAAAAGTATAGTCTTTATCCGATCTCTGTTTTTAGTTTTACCGAGGGTACAAGATTCACAGAACAAAAGCATAAAGATCAGAATAGCCCTTTCAATAATCTACTTAAACCTAAAGAAGGAGGATTGGCTGCAGCAATATCAACAATGCCAAGACTCGATAAGATTATTGACTTCACAATTATTTACGAATCAAAAAAAAGAAGCTTCTGGGATTTTTTGAGGGGAAATATGAACAATGCTCATATATTTGTGCAGTCATTAGATATTCCTGATAAATTCAAAGATGATCAGCTTCATGAAAATGATGGACTAAGAAAAGAATTTAAAGATTGGCTTAATGAAATATGGCATAAAAAAGATAAACTAATAAATGAAAATAAATTTTAAATATGGTTCTTAAGAGTTTATTAGTTTTTACTGCTTTTTTTCTCAATGCGATACTACCAGTATCAGCGCAGGAAAAATCTTCTCTTTACATAGATACTTTAAATGAAGTTGACAAGATCCTTGGCGAACATCATTTTTTTAAAAATACCGCTTTTGAAAACTCTGATGTCATAGAGGAATTAATTTCAAATATAGATCAACAAAATTTAATTTTTACCAATGAGGAGGTAGATAACTATATTTCCTTGTCTAAAAGCAATTTTGATCTCGATGATGAAGAATTATTAGAGATTGGTTTTGATATTCTTAATGATTACAAAAAACGCTACAAAGATCTTCTTGCGCATCAAAGTCTACATATCAATGATCTTAATGAGATTGATTTATTTAGCTCAGAAAGAATTCACAGAAATAGAGAGGATCAAGAAAGATTTAATGCTTTATCGATGATAAAAAATTATTATGAATCATTGGCTAAGAGTGAATTAATCTCAATAATGATTAAGGAAGAAGAATTTGAAAAATCAGTCAATAAACTTAAAAAAAGATTAAATAGAAGATTAAAAAATCTAGATCAACTCACTGAAGATGATTTATTTTCTTGGATAATGAATTCAAAAACTTCCTTATATGATCCTCATTCAAACTATATGTCTCCTAGAGTGACAGAAGATTTTGAGATCAACATGAGTTTATCTCTAGAAGGCATTGGTGCCATGCTTACCTCAGATGATGGAATTACTAAAATCACAAAACTTATTAAGGGAGGTCCAGCAATCAAGTCAGGATTAATTAAAAATAATGATCAAATAGTAGGAGTTGGCACAAGAGAAGATAGTCAAATAGTTGATGTTCGAGATTGGAGGGTAGATGAAGTAGTTAAACTTATAAGAGGGCCTAAAGGAACAATAGTAAAATTGGAAATTCTTCCGTCTTCTTCTCCTGCTGAAGCGGATGGGAAAGTTATTGAAATTAAAAGAGATCTTGTGAAATTGGAAGATCAAGCCGCTAAAAAACAAATTATCGAAGTCAATGATATTGAAAAATCTTACAAGTTTGGAGTTATCGACTTGCCCGCTTTTTATATGGACTTTGAGGGATATCAGAAAAATAGGTTTAATTATCGTAGCGCAACAAGAGATGTTAAAAAACTTATTAAGGAAATTGATAATGAAAATTCTGATGGTGTTATTCTAGACCTAAGAGGTAATGGAGGAGGATCTCTATATGAGGCCTATAGCCTCGCAAAAATATTTCTAGGAAGAGGAAATGTACTTCAAGTGATGACTTCAAATGGCTCCATATACCCTCTAGGCCATTCTATTGGTATCCAAAACTACTCAGGACCGGTGTTAATATTGGTTGATAAAATGTCTGCTTCAGCATCAGAAATTTTAGCGGGTGCAATTCAAGATTACGGAAGAGGTTTGGTTGTTGGAAGTCAGACATTTGGCAAAGGTACTGTGCAAAGATTGAGAGAACTGCCTTATGGACAACTTAAGTATACTGAGCAAAAATTCTATCGAGTTACTGGGGAAAGTACTCAAAATAAAGGCGTCACTCCTGATATTGAATTGCCTTTTGTTTTTAATAGCCAAGAAGTTGGGGAAAGTTCTTATGATAATTCTCTTGAAGAAGATTTCATAAAACCTCTTAGAGTGACAGACTTCAGGCAAGTTAAAAACATTAAAAGAACAGATACAAACTCAAAAAATAGGAATAACGCTAATTTTTTGACTTCTTACATTGATAAGAAAAACAGTCTTTCTGAGGATAGAGATTCAAGAGAATTTATTGATCTTGATCTGGCTAAGAGAATTGATGAGCAAAATGAATACGAAAGTAATTTATTATCTCTAGAAAATAAGTTAAGAAGAAATTTGGAATTACAGCCATTTAAAAATTTTGATGAATATTTAGATGCAGATGATGAAGAGAGAAATAAGAAGTTTAATGATCTAGTTCTCAAGGAAGCAGCAAAGATTTTAATAGACCAAATAGAGTTTAATGCTGATCAAAGCACTAACTTATTAACAGTAAATTCTAACTAAATTGAAAATAGTATCTTTTAACGTCAATGGTATTAGAGCCAGAATTCATCAACTGGAAAAATTAATAGATAAACACTCTCCAGATATTATTGGTCTCCAAGAAACCAAAGTTGATAATGAAAATTTTCCTCTAGAGACTATTAAAAATTTAGGCTATGAAGTGATCATTAATGGTCAAAAAGGTCATTACGGAGTTTGCTTGATGTCCAAAAATAAACCTATAAATCATGGCATTGGAATGCCAACAGATCCTGAGGATGCTCAATGCAGACTTGTATGGCTAGAATACAAGACAAAAAAAGGTCCCCTGTTTATATTTAATGGATATTTTCCTCAAGGAGAAAGCAGAGATCATCCGATTAAATTCCCCTACAAAGAAAAATTTTATAAAGATCTCATAACTTATCTTAAAAAAGATTTTGATCCTGAAAGTCATTTAATTGTAATGGGAGATCTTAATATTTCACCTGAAGATATTGATATTGGAATTGGAGAAAATAATAGAAAAAGATGGCTGCAGACTGGAAAGTGCAGTTTTCTTCCTGAAGAAAGAGAATGGCTAGAAAATTTGAAAGATTTTGGCTTATATGACTCCTACAGATGCCTCTATCCTGAGGAAAACAACACTTTTAGTTGGTTTGATTACAGAAGCAGGGGTTTCGATGACAATCCAAAAAGGGGTCTAAGAATTGATCACTTATGGGTTACTAAAAGCTTAAAAGATTTAATTAGTTCTTCTGAAATCGATTATGAAATTAGGGGAATGGAAAAACCTTCTGATCACGCACCAGTTTGGACAAAGTTTAATATTTAGATCTTTTATCTTTAAAAAAGTTTTTAATTAGCTTTGAGCACTCTCTATCAAGTATCCCGGAACTGATATCTAACTTATGGTTCAACCATCCATTTTCATCTAAATTATTTCTTGAATTTATGAATCCTGTTTTTTCATCTGAGGATGCGTACACCAACCTACTAATTCTTGCATGGATAATTGCGCCGGCACACATCATGCAAGGCTCAAGAGTCACATACAATGTTGTTCCTAAAAGGCGGTAATTATTAAGAACCTTTCCTGCCTCTTTCAAACATAAAACTTCTGCGTGAGCTGAAGGATCGTTTTTTGTGATTGATAAATTATGAGATGCAGATAAAACTTCATTATTTTTAACTAATATAGCCCCAACTGGCACTTCATCTTTTTCATAAGCTAAATTAGCTTGTTCAAGGGCTTTTTGCATAAAAAATGCATCCGAAAAGCCTGCCATCAAGGAAATATTTTTTTAAGCTCTTTGAGAGAAATAAGCATCCCTTGATGAATTCCTTCGGCGAAGATCTCAGGTTCAATTTCTGTTGTCCAAGAGAATTCACAATTATCATTATCTAAAGTACTTATCTGTATGGTTGCTAAATGATGCTCGATTGGAGCAGGAGTTTGAATAGCAGAGTACTGAAAAATTTTATTATCGTGATCAATTTTTAAAATTTTTTCTTTTAGCTCTCCCATGCCCTCCATAGAGAAGGATCTGACGTCCCCGTCTAAAGAAATCTCTTCAACGGTAGGCACCCAACTTGAATTTGTTGGATCAGAAATAGTATCCCATATCGCTTGTGCATTGACTGGAAAAATCTCTTTTTCTTTAATTGTTTTCATTTAATTCCTTATCTAAAAAAGCCACAACGTGATTATTTACATGAAAATCAGAATCTAATGGCATTATCTCATTAAATATTAGTCTTTTTGCAACTCTTACCATAATTACTGAAAACTTAAATAAAGCTAATATCCGATAGTAAGCAAAAAATTCGGATGATAACCCTGTTTTATTTTCCCAGATTGTCCTACCCTCTTCTTCATCCATAGTTCCTTCTAATTTTGGAACATTCAACGCCAGACTATTTGCATCATCTATTGCAAATCCCCATGCTAAATCCATTAAAGGATCACCAAAATTAGCCATTTCCCAATCAAGTAAAGCTTTTGCTGAAAAATTTTCATAAAGAACATTTCCAGGTCTAGCATCGCCCCAACATAAAGTTTGTTTTTGAAGAGGCGGTTTATTTTTAACAAGCCAATCTAGAGCATTTGAACAAATTTCATGAGGTTCGCCCTCCATGCCCCAATTCAAAAAACTTTGATAATAGTCTAAATGCATTCCCAAAGGATCTTCCTCTGTGTTAATTTTGCAATCCCTCAATTCATCGCTCGAAAATTCTAAATTATGGAAATGCGATAAATGATCAAGCCATTCCAACCACACCTTATGTCTTTCAGTTGGAGTAGCCCTTCCCATCATTCCTTCCATATCCATATGATACGGAGGATTATCACTAGGGGCAGAGCCATTGATGCTTTTCATAATATAAAAACCAGAACCTAAAATATTATCGTCATAATTTTCATAAATAACTTCAGGAGTGAGCATATTCTTTCCTCTCAAAACCTTCATTATTGATGCTTGCATGGGCAAGTCGTAATTTGGAAAAACTTGATATTCCGTTGGTTCGAGTCTTAAAACCAGGGTCTCCACTGAATTCTCCTTCTCTAAATCAAAAACAAAAGTTTCATTGGAAAAACCTGAAGCCATCGAGGACTCATGAGGAGTTAATTTGAGGGGGCCTTCTTCAGAGGCAAGCCAATTTTCGAGTTTTTCAATCTTAGATTGAAAATCCTTCTCAGTTGAGACTGGCATTAGGGTTTATCAAATAGATCTTTAAAGCCACTCGGCTCGTGAGGACCCAATATGAGTTGCTCTAGAACACCTCGACCTGTCTTACTTTTATCCCCTATCTTCATCGTCACATTTGAAACAGATTGCACATGCAGAAAGGGTGGATCTCCAGGGTCATCATTTAAATCATAATCATCAAAATAAGAGGCTAATTCTCCTTTATCATGTCCGTGACCCCACTCAGGGTGCATATAACCTAAGCCACACATAAAAACCTGCATACCACAATCAATTGAAATTGTTATGGGTTTAGCTTGATCATCTGTTCCAGATATGTCCATTTTTTTTACTCTTCTGGTACCAGGATGATAAGAAACAGATTTTTTAATGTCTTGAATTATGAATTCATCTTCGTACTCAGGACCTTGTGCAATAGCAATCGTTGAGCTGGCATTACCCTTCTCATCTTCGACAAAATAAATATGTGCTGCTGAATCATCAAAGTGAATTGGAGCCCATAACCAATAAAACTGTGGCATTGAAAAAGGAACCATTGGTTGACTATCGTAAGCTCCAACGGGCCTAACGCCCCAAGATCTATCCCTGGTTCCTATAAAAGAATCATTATCAAGACTAATCTCTTTTTTATTATGAACAATTTTTCCAGACCATGATCCTTGCTGCGTCATTCTGCATGTATCCATAATCATTCTTGGTCCATTGAAAAGTTGCATTTGGGGTTCTCTCATAGGAGCAAATCTACTTGTAAATTCTATGGAAACGTCTAGGTCGTTTTCTACGTCAGCGAGTGTGACTTTGAGTTTATTAAGTGGCTCTATTACCTCTACGCTTAGAGGACCGACCCTAGTGTCAAGACGTTCTAAGTTCAGATACCTAGACACCCTCGAATTATATTGTTTGCCTTCATATGCAAGAGTAAATGAGCCATCCATAATATTAAGATTTGGATATACACACAAAACAGCACCGAAGTAAATATCCTCATCTTTTGAATATCCATTAAAAAAATATCTATCATAAAAATTTCTTTCGGTTCCTGTTTCAGCAACTGGTTTTGAAATCTGATGGATTGGAAAATCGTCAGCTTTTGTAATCATAATTAGAAAATTTTTATTTTTGCTATATCTAGCTCTACCTCGTGATCTCTTCCATAAGCTTCAATCCCAAGAAGTTTTATTTTTTTTGGATTTATGGATTTATTGAAAGTCCTACTATTACTATACCCAACAAAGTCTTCAATATTTAAAACGTACTCTTTCCAATCTTTTCCAACTTTGAATTCTTTAAGATGTCTGACCCACGGTAAAACTTGCCCCCTCGACTTAATATGAAAATAGTATTTTTCATTATTTCCTCTAGCCAAAAAACTTATCTTTGAAAATTCTTTTAAATCCTTTTTATCTATTTTAGATCTGAACATAAGAAATCCGCCGCCATCTGTATTGACATTTCCTCTGAAAGAAATGTAGTCAAAACCTTCCGTATTTAGAAATTGTATTGAACCTTTTGATTTACCTCCCATCACACCATCAGGTGTAAATTCCCAGATATTTTTCGAGATTTTAATATCCATTGAATAAGCTGAGATGCTAATTAAGGGTAGAAAAAAGAGAATAAAGCGCATTTTTTTTTAAAATCAAAGAATTAAAAATCAATGATACCATCTTGTTTAAGTTGAGCTATCTCTTCTTCATTTCGACCTAAAGAAGAAAGTATTTCTTTCGTATGTTCTCCCAACTTCGGAGCTTTCGTAGGAATTTTTTTTGATTCATTTTCTAAAAAAATAGGACTGTTTACTGTGAAGAAATCCTCATCAAAACTACCTTCATCAAATTTTACTAATACTTCACTTTCGATAAATTGTTGATCTTCCGAGTGGTCATTTGAATGACTTAGGATGCCAAAAGTAACTTCTGAGAACCTTAATTTTTCAGTAATTTCTTTTAATGAATATTGTATAAATATCTTTTCGAGTTCCTCATATAAAATCATAAAGTTCTCATTCATTTTTTTGAAGGATGAAAATCTAGGATCCTCGTTAAAATATTCAATATCAAGAGCTTTTAGTAATTTTGGCCATTCCTTATTTGCATCGATAATTGCAAGAATCAGATATCTATTATCTTTAGTTTTGTATCTGCCTCCAAAGGGATGGAGTGGAGATGGTTCTTTTCTGTCAGGAAACTGTGCTCCAAATAATCCAGCCTGAATAAATGATCCGTTGGACCATGCTCCATTTGCCATCAAAGAAGTATGTACTTCGCCTCCTTTACCAGTCTTTTCTCTTCGGTAGAGTGCCGTCATTATACTTGCAAATAGGGCTACGCCTGTGGGTTGATCGCCCATTCCAATGGGAGGATTAGCAGGGAGAGAATTCTCGGATGGTCTAACTATATCCATTAAACCACTTCTTGCCCACCAAGCCATTGTATCAAAAGCAGTTCTGTGTGAATCTGGACCTTTTTCGCCATAGCCTGTTAGAGATCCGTATATTAATCTTTCGTTTAATGGCAATAAATCAGAGGAGTTGATTTTTAATTTTTCTCTGATCCTTTGAGGCATATTAGTTACAAAAACATCTGCTTCTTTGATGAGTTTGTGAAGTATTTCTTGGCCCTTTGCTGAGCCTAAATCTAAGGCTAAACTTTTCTTATTTCTAGAAGTTAGTTGCCAACAATAATCTTCTTCGGCGCTCGGATTCACTCTTTTTGTTCTCTCTATGAGATGTCTAAGACTGTCTCCTATTTTGGGTGGCTCGATTTTAATTACTTCAGCACCAAAATCAGAAAGAATGGTTGTTGAAACTGGTCCAGCAATAAAGCTTCCTGCATCAATGACTTTTAAGCCTTTCAATAATAAATTATCCGACATTCAATTTTAGTTTTCTATTATGTTCAATAAATTTAGTATAATGAGTTTATGAATAAAAGTAATTGGTATGTAGTAAAAGAAGACGACAGATACGTCGTTTTGGATAACAAGGAATTAAACAAACTTGTTCCAAGCATTACCAAATTAAATCCGCATAAAGCCACCAGTGGTCATAGTCATGATGGTCAAGAAGAAGTGTATGTTTTTACTTCTGGGACTGGGATCATGCAAATAAATGACCATAAATTTGAAGTTAACAAAGGGGATGTAATTCCTGTTCCAGATGGAGCATTCCATAGAGTTTTTAATGAGTCTGATGAACTCCTAGAATTTGCGGCTGTGTTCAACGGTGAAAGGCATACCGAAGATAAGGTTAAATAAATTTATTCTTTAGGGCCTTCAATATCACCTTCCTAGTATCAGCAGGATCTATTACAGCATCAATTTCTAAATGTGCGGCAGCTTCTATAGCCTTACCTTTCTCGTAAGATCTCTCAACTAATTTATTATAGAGATCTTCTTTTTTCTTTGGATCTGTTTCTGCTTCGAGTTCTTTCCTGAATCCTAGCTTTACAGCTCCTTCTAGCCCCATTCCTCCGAATTCTCCTGTAGGCCAAGAAGCGGTGTAAATGGGATCATGAAAACTACCCCCAACCATTGCCTGTGCTCCCAACCCATAACCTTTTCTTAAAAAAATTGCTATATGTGGAGAAGTTATTTTTGCCCCGGATACTAAGAGCGTTGCCATTCTCCTGACGGAACCTTCAAGCTCACTATCAGGGCCTACCATAAATCCTGGGGTATCAACCAAAGATAAAATTGGTAAATTATGTGCATTACATATTTCAATGAATGCAGCTGCTTTTTCAGCTGCCTCGGAATCTACTGCTCCTCCAAGTTGCTGGCAATCGCTGGCTACAAGGCCAAATGGTTTGCCTTCAATTCTTATGAACCCAGTGATAACACTTCGTCCATAAACTTTTCTAAGCTCCAAAAAAGAGTCTCTATCTGAAAGAATTTCTATTACATCTCTAACAGGATATGCCCATCGTCGATCTTCAGGAATTATGTCTCTTAGTTTGGTTTGGTCATCAATAGACCAATCAGACAAATTACCTTGAAAATAAGAAAGAAGTTTTTTTGCAATAAAAGTTGCTTCTTTTTCATCTTCAGCTAAATAATCAAGCACTCCATTTTTGTATTGTTCTTCAGCAGGACCTATTTCTTTGGGATCATAGACTCCCAGTCCTCCTCCTTCAATCATTGCTGGTCCAGCCATACCAATCCAGGATTGTTT
>CACHCY010000003.1 GCA_902578495.1 uncultured SAR86 cluster bacterium | reverse complement strand
TTTTGCAATTGTAAGTATTGATACTCCTTTGAATATCCTAATCCTTTATGCTGTATTTATAGCAATTAGTACTTTTATATGGTTTGCATTTTTGTCTTTATTGCTCACAAGTAAAGGATTTTTATATAAATTTAATAATTTCATTCCATGGATATACAAATTTACTGGTATCGTTTTTATAATTAGTTCTTTTTATTTATTAACTTTGTAATGGAATCTAGTCCAAAAACATCTGCTCAATTATTTAGTGACATTTTGAAGCTTCAAAATGAAGGTTCACTTCCTCCAGTAGATGATTGGAACCCTCCTTTATGTGAAAACGTTCAGATGAAAATATCCAGAGATGGAAAATGGTATTTTATGGATTCCCCTATAGGCCGCGAAAAAATGGTTAGTTTATTTAGCACGGTTCTTAGATTCGATGAGGATGGAAATTACTACCTTGTTACCCCTGTAGAAAAAATTAAGATTGAAGTAGAAGATAAGCCCTTCGTTATCGTTACCTACCAAAAAGAAATTAAAAACGATAAAGAAGTGTTTTTGTTCAAGACCAATGTTGGCGATATTGTACTTTTGGATACTCTAGATAAGTTAAGAGTTGAAATTAATAAAGATACACAAGAACCTTCGCCATATTTAAAGGTAAGAAAAAACTTAGAAGGGCTGATCAGTAGAAATGTTTTTTATCAATTAGTAGACGAATCCTACGAGAGGGATAAAGAATTATTTATTAAAAGTAACGATAAGGAATTTTCGCTTGGAAAATTGGACTGATTACATATTTGGATAATTAGGACCACCTATGCCTTCAGGGGTTATCCAAACTATATTTTGGCTAGGGTCTTTGATATCACAAGTTTTACAATGAACACAATTCTGAGCATTAATTTGAAATTTGTGTTCTCCGTCTTTCTCTACAACCTCATAGACACCTGCAGGACAATATCTTTGAGCCGGCTCATCATAAGTCGGTAGATTAACATTAATGGGAATAGAAGAATCTTTGAGTGTTAGGTGACAAGGTTGATCTTCTTCATGATTGGTATTTGAAAGAAAAACAGAAGATAGTTTATCAAAGCTAATTTTTCCATCGGGTTTTGGATAATCAATTTTTTCACACTCACTTGCTTTTTTCATACATGCATAGTCAGGTGTTTTATGAGTCAATGTGAATGGGTAACGACCTCTAAATAAGAATTGCTCGATAGCCATTAAAATTCCTCCAATCCACGTTCCATATTTATGGAGAAGAGGTGTCATATTTCTTGATTTATACAAATCAGTTTGTATCCAAGATGAATCAAATTTTTCTTCATAAGATTCTAAATCAGCATCTAGATTATTATTTTGAATTGCATCAAATACTGTTTCTGCAGCTAGCATTCCAGACTTCATTGCTGTGTGAGTTCCTTTAATCTTGGTGAAAACGAGTGTGCCAGCATTGTCTCCGACAATAAGTCCACCAGGAAAAGTCATTTTTGGTCTAGATTGATAACCTCCTTTGATGAGAGCTCTAGCTCCATAAGCTACTCTTGTTCCATTCTCCAGGATCTTTTTTATATCTTTATGTTGTTTCCATTGCTGGAATTCATCAAAGGGACTTAAATGTGGATTTGAATAATCGAGTGGAACAACTAGGCCTATATAGACCTGATTATTCTCTCCATGGTAAAAATATGAACCAGCTTTTGATTTACTCGGCCAACCAAAAGTATGCATTACAGTACCTTCTGAATGTACTTCAGCTGGGACATCCCATACTTCTTTGAATCCAATACCGTAATGTTGAGGATCTTTTTCTTTATCTAGCTCATATTTTGCAATAAGTTGTTTCCCTAAGTGACCTCTACATCCTTCGGCAAAAATTGTGTATTTGGCTCTTAATTCCATAGAGGGTTGGTAAGAAGCTTTTTTCTCACCGTCTTTAGAAATTCCCATTTCACCTGTAAGGATTCCTTTAACAACATCGTTTTCTAAGATCACATCTGCAGCTGTAAATCCTGGAAAGATCTCTACTCCTAAATTTTCTGCCTGAGTTCCAAGCCATCTACATAAGTTAGCCAGACTCATCACATAGTTGCCATGATTATTAAAATTAGGCATTAAAAAAGAGGGAAAAGGAATGTTGAATGATAAATTTTCGTTAATCAGAAATTTCACAACATCTCTTATTGCTGGGGAATTCAAAGGAGCTCCTTTTTCTTTCCAATCAGGAATAAGTTCATCAAGAGCTCTAGGCTCAAAACAGTTCCCTGACAATATATGGGCTCCTATTTCAGAGCCTTTTTCAATAAGACATACGCTTAATTCTGCATTTTTTTCAGCAGCCAATTGCTTTAACTTAATTGCAGTGGATAGGCCAGATGGACCGCCACCCACAACAACAACATCATATTCCATGACGTCTCTTTCAATTTGATTTTCTTCCATACCTACTAATCTATGTGAGTATTCTAAAGACTTACTTTCAAGTAGCAAATCCTTTAGAATATGTAGTTCTTGTAATATTCCGCCTTAACACTATATAAGAATTATGAAAATTTTAGTTCCAATAAAGAGAGTTGTTGATTACAACGTTAAAGTTAGGCCAAAAGCTGATGAATCAGGCGTCGACTTAAATAATGTAAAAATGGCTATTAATCCATTTTGCGAGATTGCAGTAGAAGAAGCTGTCAGATTAAAAGAAGGAGGTACTGCTACTGAGATAATTGCTGTCACAGTAGGGTCTTCAGCTTCTCAAGAACAATTAAGAACTGCTTTAGCCTTGGGTGCTGACAGAGCTATTTTGGTAGAAACTGAGATTGAGGTTGAACCTTTAGCAATTGCAAAGCTTTTAAAAGGAGTTGTTGAAAAAGAATCTCCTGACTTAGTAATACTAGGCAAGCAAGCTATTGATGGAGATAATAACCAAACCTCTCAAATGTTGGCAGCTCTTACTGGGTACGCTCAAGCAACATTTGCTTCTGAATTAAAAATTGAAGGAGAAAAGGCTGTTGTTACGAGAGAAGTTGATGGTGGTTTGCAAACAATTTCTGTCAATCTTCCTTGTATAGTATCTACAGATTTAAGGTTAAACGAACCAAGATATGCTTCATTACCTAATATTATGAAGGCAAAGCAAAAACCTCTCGATGTAATAGAGGCTGGATCTTTAGGAGTAGATATTGAGCCAAGGAATAAAACTTTAAAAGTTTCTCCTCCTCCAGTTAGAGAAGCTGGAATCATTGTAGAAACTGTAGATGATTTAGTTGATAAACTTAAAAATGAAGCAAAGGTAATAACATGAGCATACTTGTAATAGCTGAACATGATAACGAAGAAATTAAGGCATCAACTAATAATGTTGTAACTGCTGCAACTAATCTGGAAGGCGATATTCACGTTCTTGTTGCCGGATCAAATTGTTCTGGAGCAAAAGATCAAGCTGCAAAGATATCTGGAGTAGCAAGGGTATTAGTAGCAGATTCTCCCGAATACGAACATTGTCTCGCTGAGAATATTGCAGACTTAATTGTTGCAATTTCTGCTGACTATAGTCACATCCTTTCCCCAGCAACAACGAATGGTAAAAATTACATGCCAAGAGTTTCCGCTCTTTTGGATGTTGCTCAAATATCTGATATCACCGCAATTGAGTCTAGCGATACTTTTGAAAGACCAATTTATGCTGGAAATTGTATTGCGACCGTTCAAAACAGCGATTCAAAAAAAGTTATCACTGTTAGAACAACTGCTTTTGATGCTGCACAAAATGATGGAAGTGCTGAGGTTGTTGATCTTCAAGAAAGCCATAACCTTGGAATATCAGAGTTCATAAAAGAAGAAATTGCTGAGTCAGATAGACCTGAACTAACTTCAGCAGATGTAATTATTTCTGGTGGCAGAGGCATGCAAAATGGAGATAATTTTAAAATTCTGGAATCTGTAGCTGATAAATTAGGAGCTGCTATAGGTGCCTCAAGAGCAGCAGTAGATTCTGGTTTTGTTCCGAATGATTACCAAGTAGGACAAACAGGAAAAATTGTTGCACCTAATCTATACATAGCCGTTGGAATATCAGGAGCTATTCAACATTTAGCAGGAATGAAGGATAGTAAAGTTATAGTAGCGATTAATAAAGATGAAGATGCACCTATATTTCAAGTAGCAGATTATGGGCTGGTTGCTGACTTATTTACTGCTGTCCCTGAACTCGATGCAAAACTTTAATGTCAAATATTGTTGAAATCACAGAGGACGCAGAAGAATATTTAGGTAATCTTTTAAAAGATTCTGAAGAAAAAGACACAAACATAAGAATCTTTGTTTCTGATCCTGGTTCAAATAGGGCAGAAACATGTATAGTTTATTGTAAACCAGGCGAACAAGATCCAACTGATTTTTCTCAAACCTATAAATCATTTAACGTTTTTCTAGATGAGAAAAGTCTTCCATACCTAGAGGATGCCAAAGTTGATTACCATCCAGATAAATTTGGAGGTCAACTCACAATTAGAGCACCGAAATCAAAAACTCCATTTTTATCGGATGAAAGCTCCATTGAAGATAAGATTAATTTTTACTTACATAGTGAAATTAATCCTGCATTAGCATCGCATGGAGGAGAGGTTAGTCTGGTTGAAGTTCTTGATGACAATAAAGCGGTTCTTCAATTCGGTGGCGGTTGTCAGGGTTGCAGCATGATAGACGTCACACTAAAAGATGGCGTTGAAAAAACTCTTATAGAAAATGTTCCTGAAATTACTGGAATCATTGATTCAACCGATCATTCACAAACAGAAAACGCTTATTTTAAATAATCATGCCTGAAAAGAACGTCTCATATGTTTTCAATGACACTGAGACAACAGGTTTAAACATCAATTTTTCTCAAATTATTCAAATTGGCTCAATTTTAACGTATGAAAATTTTGATCAAATTGATTCTATTGATGATGAATGTCAAATTTTGCCATGGATAGTTCCAGATCCGGGAGCTTATTTCACTCATAAAAAGATTTCTACCCTCAATTCAAATTGCAACAAAACTCATTACGATCTAATAAAAGAGATCCACTCAACTTGGCAACAATGGTCAGATTCTTCAAATTTGGTTCACATAACCTATAACGGTCACAAGTTTGATGAGGAATTACTCAGACGACAATTCTATTGGTATTTATTAGATCCATACATAACTAATACTAATAATAACGGTAGAGCAGATATGTATGTATTGTTTCAGTTATTAGCAAACTTTTATTCAGATGAAATTAAAACAGGTAAAAATGAAAATGGTGATTTAAGCCTCAAACTGAGTGATTTAGCAGAAGCAAATGGTATTTCTGCCGAAGGAGCACATGATGCTTTAGAGGACTGTATCTTGATGGTTGAACTTGGAAAAATTATTAAGGAAAAAGCTCCCGAAGCATGGAAAATTTTCATTCAAGGCTCATCTAAGAAAGGAAACTTAGATATATTAAGATCTGAAAAGTTTTGCTTATTGGGGGAGGTGGTTCGAAGAAATAAATATGTTTATCCGATCTACCCGTGCGGACAAAATAACTCGAATCAAAATCAAATAATAGTTTGTGATTTGTATTTCAATCCAGAGGAATTATTTAAACTCAAGGATCATGAACTTTTAGAACAATTAGGAACTCAAGGCGGTGCATTTAAATTAGTTTCAATAAATAAAAGTATGCCAGTTACTCCGTTAAATAGTATTTCAAAACCTTCCTCATATCTGGATTTATCAATTAAAGAATTAACGAGAAGGGCAAATTTATTAAAAGAAAATTTTGAATTTTCAGAAAGACTCTCTGAACTTTTAATAAAAAAACAAAAAAGTTATCCACCCCCAAAATATGTAGATCAAGCTATATATGAAAGATTTCCTAGTGATTCAGACAGACTTTGGATGGAAAAATTTCATATATCAACTTGGCAAGATAGAACAAAATTAAAGGAAGGATTTGAAGACAGTAGATACAGAGAATTAGCATCTAGAATTATAGCTTTAGAGAAACCTGATTTATTATCTGATGATGAAAATGAAGATTTTTCTCAATTTATTAACGAACGATTATTCTCAAAAGGACCTTGGCTAAATTTAAGTCAAGCTATACAAAAATTAGAAAAATACGATTCGGATGACTCAGATCATTTAAAGATCAAAAATGCACTTAAAGAACATCTTCAGAACTTAGAAAAAACTAACTCGGCTTAGTTATTAAAAGAAGTAATCCAAATTTTGGATGATCAAAATAATTAATTTCTCCCGATCTAAGTCTTCTAGATTCTTTTAATTGGAAAATAGGCACTAGCTCTTCTTCTTGTAAATTTGGCAGACTCTTCTTTTGTAATTCTAGACCTGAATTATTGAATAAATAACCTTCTATATTTGGATTAGTATTATCTGATTCTTCGATACTTAAGATTTCATCTCCCTGAATTTGTTCTGCTAAATAAATCTCGATATCAGTGTGTAAATATCTTCCTTTATAAGGTCTTAAAAAACCATAAATCCTTGAACCTCTTTCAATACTTGAATCAATAAAGATTTCAAATGAATTATCTTTTGTTGGTATAGGTTGATACCAAGATTGTTCTCCAATGAATCTAAAGTATCTACTTCTCCTGATGAGATCCTTAAATTCTTTCATTAAATTATCGTCTCTTTTATCTATCTGAAATATTTCTCTAGGAAACTCTCTTTTTCGAGTACTTATATTTTTTTCTATAGTCTTTATTTGTGTTTCTTTCTTAATAAAAGGAATATCTATGGATTGACTTTCCTTAGGAATTTCAAAATTTGTAGGGACGATATCTAAATTTGGATACTGGAATTCATCAAGAGCAACAAAAAATTTTTTAAAGTTCACCGCTGGATTTTGGAAGTTTTCTTTTAATTCCTCATCTTTTAAATACTTAATAAAAATTAAGTCGATTCTATACTCATCATCGCTAAGAAAATCTACATCCAATTGATCTTGCTCAACCGAAATGAGATTAAAAGATATCAAAAGAATAAAGAAATTAGCTAGCTTCATCTAATTTTAGGTTGGATATTATGGTCGAGAATGTATTTTGTAAAAATAAAATTGAATTATCTTCTTGAGGATTAAAAACTAATACGTTACTAGTTTTATTATCAGCCAGGATCGGAGATTCAGAATCAAACGTACATTCTATTCTTTTATTTGTACCTATTATTCTCTTAATCATCAGCGGCATAGAAATAATTTTTAGTTTCGTCAATTCTATAAGGTTTTGGAAAGTTTTTGAAAATGGGCCGAATCTGTCAACAATTTCAACTTTTAAAATTTCCAATTCATCTAGTGTTTTAGATTCTGCTAATCTTTTATACATTTCTAGTCTAAGCTCAGCTTGAGGAAGATAGTCGTTCTCTATATATGCAGGAACGTTCAAATTAATTGATGTATCTATGATTTTTTCCTCAGGCATACCTTTTAATAAATGTTTAGCTTTTTTTATCATTTCACTAAAAAGATTTAAACCAACATCAAGAACTAAACCGCTTTGCTTTTCTCCTAAGATTTCTCCTGCACCTCTTATTTCAAGATCCCTCATTGCTAAGGCTAGTCCAGCATTAAAGGAATCCGTTGATTGCAAAGCTGTGATTCTATCTTTTGCTTTACCTTTTAAATCCTTGAATTCATTGGTAAAAAAATATGCATACGCCTGTGTCGGAGATCTACCAACTCTTCCTCTTAATTGATGAAGTTGGGATAAGCCAAAATTATCTGCATCTTTCACTATAAGTGTATTTGCGTTGGGAATATCTATTCCACTTTCTATAATAGTTGTGCATACAAGGACATCAATATTTCCTTCTTTAAAATTATCTAATATTTCCTTTATCTTGAGAGGATCCATTTGACCATGAACAATATCAATATTTTTTTCAGGAAATATTTGAGTTAATTTATATTTTTCCTCTTCTAACTTATGGATTCTATTGCACACATAAAATGTTTGCCCTCCTCTTAATGTTTCACGCCGTATTGCTTCTTTGGTGAAAGACTTTGATTCTCTTGAAACAATTGTTTCAACCGGTTTTCTTCCATGAGGGGGAGATGCAATGATAGAAAAATCTTTTAAGTCAGTTAAGGCTAGATTTAATGTTCGTGGAATCGGTGTCGCTGATAAATACATCACATCTATTTGTGCCTTTAATGATTTAATTTTTTCCTTTTGTTTAACTCCAAATTTGTGTTCCTCATCAATTATCAAAAGACCAACATTATTAAAATCTAATTTATTGTTCATTAACGCATGAGTACCAATCACAATTAGGTTTGGCTGATTCAAGATCTTTGAGTAAACATCTTTTTTTTCTTGAGTGGATAGATTTCTGGTTAATAAGACTACATTAACGTCGTATTCAGAAAATCTATTTGTAAAGGTTTCATAATGTTGTTCCGCAAGAATTGTAGTGGGGACCATCAAACAAACTTGAAAACCATTCATGCAAGAAATGTACGAAGCTCTTAATGCCATCTCCGTTTTACCGAAACCAACTTCACCACAAATTAATCGATCCATCATTTTAGGAGAATTGAAATCGTTTATCAGAGAATGAGAACATTTAAGCTGATCAGGTGTAAGTTCATATGGAAAACTTTCAATAAATTTTTGAAAACCTTCTTTATTTATCTCCAATGGAGATCTTTTATAATTTGATCTTTTAGCTTCTGATTCTATTAATTCAGCAGCAAAATCATATGCTTTTTCAAATGTCTTTTGTTTTTTTTGATTCCATTTACTCTTTCTTATTGAGTCTAATTTTATTTCGTCCATACCTATATAAGCCGAAAGCAAATTCATAGAGTGAACAGGTAAATATATTAAATCTCCTTGATCAAATTCAATGATCAAACATTCCGTGTTATTTAATTTTTTTAATCCTCTATATATCCCAATTCCATGATCTAAATGAACTACCTTAGAGTCAATTTCAAAAGTAATATTCTCGGTTATAGAAAATCTTTCATAGGAGTAATTGTCTTTTTTATCTATTTCATCTTTATTATTTTGGATACTTACAATTAAATTCTCTGAATTTAACGAAGAGATTTCATCTAAAGTATTAAATAAAATTTCAGGAGGTAGGGGAGGCCTGTCTAAATCTAATTTAAAGTCTTCATATCTCTCATTAATTAAGTCCCAGTATTCCGATAGATATTTTTTTGCCTCATTTATGTAGATTATTTTGTAATTTTTAAAGTAATCTTTAAAAAAGGTTCTTTCATAAAAAAATAAAGGTAAATAATGTTCTAATCCTTCTAAATTTTTACCTTTCAAAATACTATCGAATAATAGTCCGTCTGACTGAAAGGTATTCCTCCAATTTTTTTTAAAGATATCAATCGATTCGTTTGTTAATTCGTATCCTTTAGCAGCAATACACTTATATGAATCAATTTCTTTGAAAGAAATTTGATCTTCATTTTTGAAATATTTTATAGAAATAACTTCATCGTCAAAAAGATCAATTCTTATGGGTAGCTTTGAGTTACTCGGGAAGATATCTATTACAGACCCTCTAACAGCGTATTGTCCATTCTTTACGACTAAATCTGATCTTTCGTAACCGGAGTTAATTAAAAATTTTGTTAGTTTACTTAAGTCAATTTGTTGATTTTTTGATATTTCAAATGTTTTTTCAAAAATATACTTCTTATCAAATAAAGGTTGGATGATTGATGATGCAGTGCAGGCAAAGCTAACTTCATCTTCTATTAATGATCTAAAAGTTTCTATACGCTTACCTAAAAGAGATGGATCAGGAGAAAAATTATCATATGGAAGAATTTCAAGATCTGTTAAAACGTCTAGATCTTCAAAAAAAGAAGGATCAGATGCTTTATATCTTTCCAATTGGTATTTGCTTTCAAAAATTATTATATTTTTTTGATCTAAATTCATTAGTTACTGCTTATTAAGATCTCGCAACATTGTGTATAATGACGTCGTCTATTTTGCCCTAAACTATAAAGGTGTTTTAATGAATTTATCATTTTCTAAAGAAGATCAAGAATTTCAACAAGAGGTTAGAAGTTTTATTGAGCAGAATTATCCTTCTGAAATTAAAGAGAAGCAAGATCAAGGTATTCCTTTAAGTAAAGAAGATACTGTTAAATGGCACAAAATCCTAAACGACAAAGGTTGGCTGGCAGTAAATTGGCCTGAAGAACTTGGCGGTACTGGATGGACAATTACTCAAAAACATATATTTCAAAATGAATTAGCTGCAGCTAACACACCTACGTTAATGCCTTTTGGTGTAAACATGTGTGGACCAGTAATCTATACTTTTGGTTCTGATGAGCAAAAGGAATTTCATCTTCCAAAAATCCTAAACGGAGATATTTGGTGGTGTCAGGGTTACTCTGAACCAGGTTCTGGATCTGATTTAGCTTCCCTTAAAACAAAAGCAGAAAAAAAAGGTGACGTTTACGTTGTTAATGGAGCTAAAACTTGGACTACCTTAGCTCAGCATGCCGACTGGATTTTTTGTTTAGTAAGAACAGATGGTAGTGGCAAGAAGCAAGAGGGTATAAGTTTCTTACTTATTGATATGAAGACTCCTGGAGTAGAAGTTAAACCTATTATAACCATTGATGGAACTCATGAAGTAAATATGGTCTATTTTGACAATGTTGAAGTTCCTGTTACCAATTTAGTTGGTGAAGAAGGTTTTGGATGGAGCATTGCTAAATTCCTTTTAGCTCATGAAAGAACTGGTATTGCTGGTATACCTTCACTAAAAAGAGAACTGGATAGGTTGAGAGATATCACTACTCAAATTCAAGTGGGTGAGGGATCTTTAAAAGATGATGTAATGTTCATGTCTAAACTTGATAGATTAGAAATCAAATTAACTGCGGCTGAATATACTGAACTAAGAACACTTGCTGCAATGTCAGCGGGAGGTCATCCTGGGCCTGAATCATCAATCCTAAAAATTCTAGGAACTGATCTTCAGCAAGAATTGTCTGATTTATTCGTAGAAGCAGTAGGTTACTATGCACATCCTTTTATGACTGAGGAAGATTTAGCTTCAAATGAATCAAGAATTGGTCCTGACTTTGCTGCACCAGTAATGCCTCATTACTTAAATTACAGAAAAGTATCTATTTATGGTGGTAGTAATGAAATTCAAAGGAACGTAATTTCTAAAGCAGTTTTGGGTTTATAAGCAAATCAGGAAAGAGATATGGATTTTTCATTAACAGAAGAACAGCAGCTTCTTCAAGACAGTATCAATCAATTTATTGAAAGAGAATATACTTTTGACGATAGAAAGAAATTCTTAGATTCTGAAAAAGGTTTCAATGAAGAAAATTGGAAAACTTTTGGTAGTTTAGGCTGGTTGGGAATGCCATTTTCTGAAGATGATGGTGGTTATAATGGTGGTCCAGTTGACGTGATGGTTATTATGGAGAATTTAGGTAAAGGTCTCATCGTAGAACCATATGTCCCATCAATTCTTTTATCTGGAAAAATTCTTGCAGATTTAGGTTCAGATGACCAAAAATCTAATTATTTGCACTCTATGATAAGCGGAGAAAAAATAGTTACTTTTGCCTACATAGAGCCTCAAAGTCGATTTAATTTATCTGATTGTTTAACCAAAGCTACAGTATCTGATGATGGCTATGTCTTAGATGGTTATAAAGCATTAGTTCATAATGCATCTGCTTCAGATACTTTAATCATTTCTGCTAGGACATCAGGCAATCAGTGTGACGAAAAAGGTATTTCTCTTTTTCTGGTGGATGCTAATGCAGAAGGAGTTTCCCTCAGAAATTACTCAACTATTGATGGTGGAAAAGCTTCTGAATTGACTCTTGAGAATGTATCAGTTTCTAAAGATTCTTTATTAGGAGAAATAGATGAAGGTTTTACTGCAATTGATAATGCTATAGATCTTGCCACTTTAGGCATTTGTGCAGAGGCAGTAGGCATCATGGGTAAAATGAATGAAATGACTCTTGAATACACTAAAACCAGAGAGCAATTTGAACAAAAACTTAGTCAATTTCAGGCTCTGCAGCATCGAATGGTAGATAATTTTATGCATTATGAACAATCTAAATCCTTGTTGGTAATGTGTGCTGCAAAGATGAACGATAATACTGAGGATAAAAAGAAAGCATTAGCTTCATTAAAATATCAAATTGGACTATCCGGCAAACACATAGGAGAAGAGTCAATTCAACTTCACGGTGGAATGGGAGTAACGGATGAGATGCAAATTGGTCATTACTTTAAAAGGCTAACCACAATAAGAACTTTATACGGAAATTCTGACTACCATTTAAGTAACTACGCATCTTTATAGATTAAATATAGATGGCATCTACAAAATCTGATCAAAATCCAGATAAGAGAGATAGATCCAAACCAAAAGACTATCTTTCTGATTGGATTAAAAGACAATCTTTAGTTGAGAAGATGATTCCTATGATTGGAAATCTTCATCGGGAACAAAACGTTAGAATATTACTCTATGGTAATCCTTTAATTACTCTGTCTGTATCTCAAATTATGCAAGAACATAGATTGGTAAGAGAAACAGAAAAAAATGAACTCAGTGAATTTGAAACTTATGAGGTTTTAAACATACTAAAGGATCTTGATCTGGGTCCATGTGAAATAGATGTAGGGATTATCTCAGCAGGGTACATGTTTGATTCTAAATCTTTATCTCTTGGAGAATTTGTTAAAGAACAAGTTGCCGATGCTATTGGTAATAAAAATCCAGTTCTTCAAGAACCTCAAGACTTGGTTCTTTTTGGATTTGGAAGAATTGGAAGATTAATTACTAGGCTTTTACTTGAGGATACTGGATCAGGAGAAACCTTATCGTTGAAGGCAGTTGTTGTCAGAAAAAAAAGTGATGATGACTTATTCAAAAGGGCTGAATTAATGAGAAGAGATTCTGTTCATGGAAATTTCAAAGGGACAATTAGAGTTGATTTAGATGAATATGGATTAGTAATTAATGGAAATCTCATTAAATTTATAGATGGAGATCCATCTAGTATTGATTATAAAAAGCATGGAATAGATAACGCTGTAATTATTGATAATTCAGGAGTTTGGAGAGACGAAAAAGGTCTGTCTGCTCATTTAAAATCAAAAGGAGCAAATAAGGTTTTGTTAACTGCTCCAACCAAACAACCACTAAAAAATATTGTTTATGGTGTAAATGAAAATGATCTTGATGATAAGGATAAGATTGTTGGTGCTGCTTCATGCACAACGAATGCAATTGTTCCTCTTTTAAAAGCTCTAGATGATGATTACGGAATCATAAATGGACATGTTGAAACAATTCATTCTTATACTAATGATCAGAATCTTATTGATAATTATCATTCAAAATCTAGAAGAGGAAGAAGTGCTGCTTTAAATATGGTAATTACAGAAACGGGTGCTGCCTCAGCTGTAAGTCAAATTCTTCCAAACTTAAAAGGGAAATTAACGGCAAACGCAATAAGAGTTCCCACTCCAAATGTTTCATTGGCAATTTTTAAACTTTCCCTAGATAAACCTCTCATCGATAAAGAAACAGCTAATGAATATTTCAGACAATTAGCATTTCATTCAATATACAAAGACCAAATTGATTTTACTAATTCTTCAGAGATCGTTTCATCTGATTTAGTAGGAAGTAGATACGCTTGCGTTATTGATTCTGAAGCAACTATTTGTGATGACAAACAAATAGTGATTTATGCCTGGTATGACAACGAATTAGGTTACTGTGTTCAACTCCTAAGAGTAATCAAAAGTCTTGCAGGAATAAAATATAATCGTCTCCCTTACTTTTTGTAATGAGAAATATCACCATATCCAAAGGTTTAGATGTTCCTATTTCCGGAGAAGTTACTGATTTAGAAATTACTAAACACGTAACTAGGAAGGTCGCTGTTTTAGGCAAAGATTATCATGACTTGAAACCGACAATGTTAGTAAAGGTTGGAGATCAAATTATAAAAGGACAAAAATTATTAGAGGATAAAAAAATCCCAGGTTTATTTTTAGTTGCACCTATTTCAGGTGAGGTCATAGAGATAAATAGGGGAGAAAGAAGAGCCTTTGAATCGCTGGTAATTGAAACTGACAATAATGATGAAGAAATTATTTTTATAGAAAACCTTTCGAGCTTTCATGCAAACAAAGAAAATGTAAGAGATATCTTAATTGAAAGTGGATTATGGACTAATTTAAAAAAAAGACCTTTTTCTAAAGTTCCAAACATTGACGAGAACGTAGATGAGATATTCATATCCTGCCTGGACACTAGTCCTCTCTCTATTGATCCAGAAATATTTATCGAACAAAATTTTGATGACTTTAATAAAGGAATCGAAATCTTATCCTTAATAACATCTAAATATGTGCATATTTCTTCAAAAATAGGGTCTAATTTGTTCGTTGAAAGCGAAAAAGTAAGGTTATACGAATTAAATAATTTACATCCCGCTGGAAACGTAGGTACTCAGATTCATTACATTTCACCATTAGGAAGAAATAAATCTGTTTGGACAATAAATTATCAACATGTTTGTCAAATTGGGCATATGTTTAATTTTGGTAGGTTATCATTCAAAAAACTTGTAAGCGTTGCAGGCCCTCAAGTGGAGATTCCTTTTCTTCTTGAAACTATAAGTGGCGTGGATTTAATTGAAATAGTGAAAGATAAACTTATAGAAGGAACCAACAGAATTGTTTCAGGTTCAGTATTGTCTGGTCGGAATGCTGCTAAAAACGAATCTTACTTGGGTCATTTTCATAATCAAATATCAGTTTTAAGAGAAGTCGAAGATGTTGATAGAGAATTGTTTAATTGGTTTAGACCCGACTTAAAGAAACATTCTTTTTTACCAGTCTTTTTTACAAAGTTTTTTGAAAAAATTAATCCTCTTAACTTCACAACCTCTATGAATGGATCAGATAGAGCCATCGTTCCTATAGGAATATACGAAGATGTTTTGCCTTTCAATATTATGGCAACTCAATTGCTCAAAAGTATTGTTCTTAGAGATACAGAAGAGGCGCAAGATTTAGGTATTCTTGAACTAGATGAGGAAGATTTAAGTCTCGCTACTTATGTGTGTCCCAGTAAATATGATTATGGATCTATTCTGAGAGAAAATTTAAAACTAATTGAGGACGAAGGTTAATCTAATGTCTGATCCGTTAAGAAATTTCTTAGATAGAACCAAGCCAAATTTTCAAAAAGATGGTGCATGGTCAAAATATTTTCCTTTATTTGATGTCTTTGAAAATCTTTTTTATTCATCTTCAAGAAAAACCTCCGGAATAACTCATGTAAGAGATGGTTCTGACATTCAGAGAGTTATGGCAATTGTTTGGATGGCAACTTTTCCAACAATGTTTTTTGGAATGTATAACTTAGGTTATCAATCATTGATTGCAATAGAGGCTTTAAATGCTGCTGGTCAAGAATTTATAAAAGATTGGCATTGGCCAATCATTGAGCTCGTTTCTGGTTTAAATCCTAATAATATTTTTGATTGTATCGCCTATGGCGCGGTCTTTTTCATGCCTATTTATATTGTTACTTTCATTGTTGGAATATTTTGGGAAGCTGTTTTTGCAGTTGTTAGAGGTCATGAAATTAGTGAAGGTGCCTTTGTTACAACAGTTTTATTTGCTTTGTCATGTCCTCCTGATGCACCTCTTTGGCAAGTTGCCTTAGGTATATCGGTTGGTTTAGTTATAGGAAAAGAAATTTTTGGTGGTACAGGTAAGAATTTTCTGAATCCAGCCCTAACAGGGAGAGCTTTCTTGTATTTTGCTTATCCAGCATCTTGGTCTGGTGATCTATCATGGGTCGCTGTTGATGGTTATTCTGCTGCAACAATCTTAGGTCTATCTGCTGAATCTGGTTACCAATTTCTTCCAGAATCTTACAGTTGGTCAAATGCATTTCTAGGTTTTATTCCAGGGTCAATTGGCGAAACTTCTACTCTTGCTATATTAGTTGGATTAGCAATACTCCTTTTCACTAGAGTAGCATCATGGAGAATAATCGCAGGAGTTTTACTAGGAACCATAGCTACCTCCTATCTTTTCAATATCATTGGAAGTGATACTAACCCAATGTTTTCTATGCCATTTTGGTGGCACATGGTAGTTGGCGGATATGCTTTTGGCATGGTATTTATGGCTACAGAGCCTGTTTCCGGATCACATACAAATAAAGGACGTTGGATTTATGGAATCGTAATAGGAGTTTTGGTCGTTCTAATTCGTGTTGTAAATCCAGCTTTTCCAGAGGGAATGATGTTAGCAATTTTATTTGCGAATTTAACCTCACCATTAATTGACTATTTCGTTGTTAAGCAAAATATAAATCAAAGAAATAAGGTAATTTATGCAGAAAGATAGCATTCTCAATATCATTCTGGTTGGAGTAGGTTTATGTATTGTTTGTGGTGCTGTTATATCTACTGTTGCTGTATCCTTGAGAGATCAACAAGAACAAAATGTAATTTTTGATCAACAAAGCAAAATTATTGATGCAGCAAGATTACTTGAAGTTTATCCTTCATCTCAAGAAGCATTAGCATCGATTGAGGAAGTGGTTGTTAATCTTAACGATGGAGAACCCTCAAGCTTTCCTCCAGAACAATATGATCTAGATTCTATATTGAGAGACTCTTCTCAACACACAGTTCTCAATGGTTCAGAAGATATTGCCATGATAAGCGTCAGAGAAAATCTTTCAAAGGTCTATATTGAATATAGAAATAATGAATTGAAAACCTTAATTCTTCCAGTTAGAGGATATGGATTATGGGGTACTTTGTATGGCTATCTAGCCCTTGATTCTGACTTAAATACGATAGTCGGCTTGGAGTTTTATAAACATAAAGAAACTCCTGGATTGGGGGCTGAAGTGGACAACCCTAATTGGAAAAAACTTTGGAATGGAAAAAAAGTTTTTGATGAAAATGGTTTAGTTCAGATTTCAGTTATTAAGGGTTTTTCTAATCCACAAAGTGCAGATTATTCTTATGAAGTTGATGGTTTGTCTGGAGCAACCATTACCAGTAAGGGGGTCTCTAATCTCCTTGCATTTTGGTTAGGTAATGAGGGATTTGGACCTTTCATCAATAATCTAAAGAACAAAGAAATTCAATTAAACGATGTCTAAGTTCAAAGAAATATTATTAACACCTATCTTCAAGGATAATCCAATTGCCTTACAAATATTAGGTATTTGTTCAGCATTAGCGGTTACTAGCAAGCTTTATCCTACACTTATAATGTGTGTTGCTTTAACTATCACTGTTAGCCTATCAAATTTCTTTATTTCTTTAATAAGAAACATAATCCCAACAAATATAAGAATTATTGTTCAAATGACAATTATTTCTTCTTTGGTTATCTTAGTGGATCAATTCCTAAAAGCTTACGATTATGAAACAAGCAAAACATTATCTGTCTTTGTTGGGTTAATTATTACTAACTGTATTGTTATGGGTAGAGCAGAAGCATTTGCTATGCAAAATACTCCTGGGGTTAGTTTCTTAGATGGTTTAGGAAATGGACTAGGATACAGTCTTATACTAATTGTTGTTGGAGCTATCAGAGAGTTACTGGGTTCTGGTCAACTTCTTGGAATTGATATTTTAACTACTACTCAAAATGGTGGATGGTATGTTGGTAATAACTTCTTTCTGCTTGCACCGAGTTCATTCCTAATAATTGGATTATTCATATGGGCACTAAGATCATGGAAGACCGAACAAGTTGAAGAAAAAGAATTCCTGATGAGTAAAAATGCTCCTAAAGAGGTGGAAACACATCATGCTTGAGCACTACCTATCTATTTTTATATCTTCAATTTTCATAGAGAACCTAGCATTATCTGTTTTTCTAGGTATGTGTACTTTTTTAGCCATTTCCAAAAAAATTGAAGCTGCAATTGGTCTTGGAATTGCTGTAATAGTTGTTTTAGCCATAACTGTTCCTTTAAATAATATTATTTATAACTTTTTACTTAGAGATGGGGCTTTAACTTGGCTCGGCTACCCAGATGTATCTCTGGAATTTGTCGGTTTAATCAGTTACATAGGGGTTATTGCAGCATGTGTGCAAATTCTTGAGATGTTTTTAGATAAATACGTTCCCAAACTTTATACTGCCCTTGGAATATTTCTTCCTCTTATAACGGTAAATTGCGCAATTCTTGGCGCATCTCTATTCATGGTAGAAAAGAATTTAGACTTTGGTGAGAGTGTTGTTTATGGCCTTGGAGGCGGAGTAGGCTGGGCACTGGCTATTGTTCTTTTAGCAGGTATCAGAGAAAAATTAAAATACAGCGACATTCCAGATGGGCTTGAAGGATTGGGTATTACCTTTATAACTGTTGGTTTGATGACCTTTGGTTTTATGTCATTTGGAGGAATAATACTCTAAATGATTAATTTAGATCTTATATTTGGAATCGCTACTTTTGCATTAATAGTAAATCTGATGATTTTCGTAATCTTGTTTGCTAGATCAAGATTGGTCTCCACTGGTGATGTTATTATCGAAATTAATGGAGAAGAGGATAAAGCAATAAAAGTCCCCGCAGGAGGAAAATTATTACAGACTTTAGCCTCAGAGAATTTATTTCTTTCTTCGGCATGTGGAGGAGGGGGCACTTGCTCTCAGTGTCGTTGTCAAGTTTTTGAAGGCGGCGGCTCAATACTTTCTACTGAAGAAGCTCACTTTAATAATAAAGAAAAAAGAGAAGGCTGGAGGCTTTCTTGTCAGGTCCCTGTAAAAGCTGACATGAAAATTACAGTGCCAGATGAAGTTTTTGGCGTTAAAAAATGGGAAACAACAGTTGTCTCAAATGATAATGTGGCAACTTTTATTAAAGAATTAGTTTTGAAATTACCTGAAGGAGAGAATGTTGGTTTCGAGGCTGGGGGCTATGTTCAAATGGAAATACCTCCTTATGAAGCAGATTATAAATCTTTCGATATTAAAGATATTTACAAAGGAGATTGGGAAAAATTTAAAGTTTTTGAAAATGTAGCTACAGTAGGTGTTCCTGTTATTAGAGCATATTCAATGGCTAATTATCCTGAAGAAAAGGGAATAATGAAATTTAACATTAGAATTGCAAGTCCACCTCCTGGAACAAGTTTTCCACCAGGAGAAGCTTCATCTTATTTATTTAATTTAAAACTAGGTGATAATTTAACCATCTTCGGTCCGTTTGGAGAATTTATGGCTAAAGATACACCAAATGAGATGGTATTCATTGGTGGTGGTGCGGGTATGGCACCTATGCGATCTCATATATTTGATCAACTTTTGAGATTGGATTCTTCCAGAAAAATTACGTTTTGGTACGGAGCTAGGAGTCTAAAAGAAATGTTTTATATTGATGATTTCAATAAATTGGAAGAAAAATACGAGAATTTTACCTGGCATGCAGCTCTATCAGATCCTTTACCTGAAGATGAATGGAACGGTATGACTGGATTCATTCATCAAGTTTTACTTGATAATTATCTCAAAGATCATCCTGCTCCAGAAGATTGTGAATATTATATGTGCGGTCCTCCTCCAATGATGGATGCTTGTTTTACAATGCTTGATAGCCTTGGAGTAGAACCTGAGAACATCATGTTTGATGATTTTGGCAGTTAGATATCTCTTTATATTCTTACTTCTTTTAACTGGTTGTGTTTCAAATGAAAATCAATACCAAGGATTTATATTTGGAACTTACTACAATATAAAAATTTCAAATTCTCCAAATTTGAATAACATCCAATCATCTATTGATTTAAAACTTCGTGAAATTGATATGCTTTTTTCAAATTATAAAAGTGAGTCTTACTTAATGAGATTTAATAGAAAAGAGAAACAAGCTACTAATGATGATTTCACTAATTTATTAAATCATTCGATTGAAATATGTAAGTTTGTAAATCAAAACTTCAATATTTTTGCAGGCAGCCTAGTAAATCTTTGGGGTTTTGGACCTATAAAAACAATGTCTGTACCAGAGGAGGATGATATTGAGAATATTATTCCCAAGGGATGCGACTCTAGCGACAATGATGATTTAGAAATTGATTTTTCTGCAATTGCTAAAGGTTATGCAGTTGATGAGATTGCTCGATTATTGGATGATCAAAATCTAAATAATTATTTTATCGATATCGGCGGAGAAATACTTATTAAAGGAAATAAAAAAAAATCTCCTTGGATTATCTGTATTGAAAATCCTGATACTCAAAACAGTAAACCGATTGAGTGTTTATCGAAAAAAGACAACGAAAAGTATATGGCTGTGGCAACTTCAGGTGATTACAGAAATTTTTTTACTTTAGATAATAAGCGCTATTCTCACACAATTGATCCTAAGACAGGTTTTCCAATTTCAAATAATTTAACATCCGTCTCTGTAGCCTTGCCTGGACAGTTTCGACATGCTGGTGATGCGGATGCTTTAGCAACTGCATTGAATGTCATGGGTTTAAAAGAAGGTTTTGAATTTGCAGTTAATAATTCAATTGCAGCCTTATTTATTTTTAGGTCAAAAGGTGAATTTTCTATTAGAATGACTCCATCTTTTGAAGATATAATTCACTAAATATGGCTACTTTTTTCTTTGCATCTATCGTTGTGATCTTATCAATCTTAGGATTGAGTTTAGGATTAATCTTGAACAACAAGCCTTTAGAAGGATCTTGTGGAGGTATGAGTAATATCGATAGTGATTTGGAATGCACTATATGTGGCGGCAATCCAAAAAAATGTCCTAAGTAATTAGAACTGATTCATCGTGTTGTCTTTTCCACCTGCTTTAAGTGCTTTATCGCCTGAAAAATATTCTTTGTGAGTATCGCCAATTGTCGACCCAGCAAGATCTTGGTGTTTTACAGATGACATATCTCTTCTTATCTCTTGTCTTTGAATACCTTTAACGTATGCTAGCATTCCTTCATCACCAAAATAACCTTCAGTTAATGTTGCAGTTCCCAAAGCTGTTTCGTGATAAGTGGGCAGAGTAATTAAATGATGAAAAATTCCTGCTTCTCTTGATGCATCTTTCTGGAAAGATTGTATGAGATTATCTGCTTCTAAGGCCAGCTCAGAATCGTCAAACTTAACGTCCATTAAACCTTTAGGATTCGAGGAAGGATCAGGATATGCCGAAACATCTTTACCCGAATCAACCCATTCTTTGTAAACCTGTTCTCTAAATGACAAAGTCCAATTAAAAGATGGAGAATTGTTGTAGACTAGCTTTGCCTTGGGTTCCACTTTTCTGATTGCATTAACCATGTCAGCAATTTGCTGTACGTTAGGTTTTTCTGTCTCAATCCACAAAAGATCAGCTCCATTTTGTAAGCTTGTAATACAATCTAGGACGACTCTGTCAAAACCTGTACCGTCTTTAAATCTGTAAAGGCCATTAGGTAGACGAACAGGTTTTACTAATAAGCCGTTTTGATGGATGGTTATATCGTTTTCATCTAATTCTTCAAGGTTAGTAACTTCTTCAATTTCAAGAAAAGAATTATATTGATCTGCCAGGTCGCCTTGTTCATGCATTACTGGGACTTTCTGAGTAAGTCCTGCTCCTAAAGAATCTGTTCTAGCAACTATCAAACCATTTTCAACGCCTAGTTCTAAAAAGGAATATCTAACTGCATTGATTTTATGTAAAAAGTCTTCGTGAGGGACTGTAACCTTTCCATCTTGGTGACCGCATTGTTTTTCATCAGAAACCTGATTCTCAATCTGAATGCAACACGCTCCAGCCTGAATCATTTTCTTCGCTAATAAATATGTTGCTTCTTCATTACCAAAACCAGCATCGATATCTGCAATTATTGGCACGACATGAGTCTCAAAGTTGTCTATTTTGGATATCACTTCTGATTCATCTTCTCCATTTTCTCTCACTTCATCTAATTCATTGAATAGATGTTGTAACTCAACTGCATCAGCTCTTTTTAAAAATGTATATATCTCTTTAATTAAGTTTGGAACAGCTAATTTCTCATGCATGCTTTGATCTGGAAGAGGTCCGAAGTCAGATCTCAGAGCAGCGACCATCCATCCGCTTAAATAAACATATCTCTTGTTAGTAGTTTCTCTGGATTTCTTTATCTCCATCATCATTTGTTGAGCAGTAAAACCATGCCAACAACCTAAAGATTGAGTATAAACAGATGAATCTCCATCATATTCAGACATATCTTTATGCATGATGTCTGCAGTATATTTAGCTATATCCAATCCTGTTTTGAATCTATTTTGCAAATCCATTCGAGCAGCATTTTCAGCAGAAATATTTTTGTATAAATCTCCACCTTTAGCTATTAATTGCTCAAAATGTTCTACAGTCTTTTTGTAATCAAGCATTTACAGTCCTCTTCTTAATGAATACTTATTTTAATTTTGCTAGATAGCTAGCTAAGCCGGAATATTGTATAGGAGTTAGCTTAAGAAGTTTAGTTTTATCTACTTCATTAATAGGAAGATTTTCTATTAAATTACGATAACTTTTTTTACTTAGTTCTTTCCCTCTTGTTACCTTTTTTATGATGTCATAACTATTAGAAATTTTATTTTTTCTCATTACAGTCTGAATTGCTTCTGCTAAAACTTCCCAACTATCCTGTAATTCCTCTTTAATTTTTATCTTATTTGGCTCAAGTTTTTTAAGCCCTTTATTCAATGATTTAAGTGCGATTTCTAAATATGCAAAACAAAGGCCAATATTTCTACTCACTGTTGAATCGGATAAGTCTCTTTGTAATCTAGAAATTTGTAATTTATTTTTGATAGCGGGAATTAAACTGTTTGATAAAGTTAAATTTCCTTCAGCATTTTCAAAATCAATTGGATTTACTTTGTGCGGCATAGTTGATGAACCTACCTCGTTCGAAGAAATTTTTTGTTTAAGATAATCTTTAGATATATAAAGCCAAGCATCCTTTGATAGATCTATTAGTACATTATTTAAATTTTCTACGTTTGATAGTAAGAATACTAGATTATCTTTAAACTCAATTTGAGATGAAATTAGAGAATATTCAAGATTAAAGGAAGAAATAAATTTATTAGTAATTTTTGGCCAATTGATTTTTGAATCCAACGCATGATGAGCATTAAAATTACCTACTGCTCCATTAAATTTTGCAGATTGTTTCGATTCATTTATTTTATTTTGATGAAAGGAAATTCTATGAAAGAAATTCTTAAATTCCTTCCCTAGAGAAGTAGGGCTAGCTTTTTGACCGTGCGTAAAAGAGAGCATAGAAATATTTGCCCATTTGATAGCCATTTTATTAATTTCTTTATTAAAAGACTTTAGATTTGGTAATAAATATTCAGTTCTATATCTTTCAACCATTAATGCATAAGATAGGTTGTTGATATCTTCAGAAGTACAACAAATATGTACAAATTCACTCAATTTGGATAACCCTGCTGAATCAAGCTGCTTTACTATGTAAACTTCAACGGCTTTTACATCGTGATTTGTAATTTTTTCTATAGTTTTAACTTTTGAAGCTTCTTTCAAATTAAAATTTAAAAGGATGCTCTCTATTTTTTTCTGTTGATTTATATTAATTGGAGGTAAAAATTTAAAACTTTTTGTATTTAATAAAAATAATAACCATCTTATTTCTACTTCAACTCTAGTTTTTATTAGAGCAAATTCAGAAAAATAATTTTCAAGTTCTTTAATTTTATTTTTATATCTTCCATCGATAGGAGATATTGATAAAAGTGATTCTTTAGTCATGACTTATAAATTTCTCCACCGCCTAAACAAACTTTATCTTGATAAAAAACAATTGATTGACCTGGAGTTATAGCTCTTTGAGGTTTCGTAAATTCTACACTAAACGTTTTACCTTTTTTCGATAGGATGCATTCTTGATCATCTTGTCTGTATCTAATTTTGGCTTCCAATTTAATAGGTTTGGTAAGATTAGGTTCGCAGATCCAATTAATAGAATTAACAGATAATTTTTTTTCAAATAACTTTTGATTATCGTTGCCTTGAGCTACGACAAGAATATTTTCTGATAATTTTTTTTCTACTACATACCACGGTCTTTCGTCATAATTTTTCAATCCACCTATTCCCAATCCTTGTCTTTGCCCTAATGTGTAAAAAGAAAGGCCTCTGTGCGTGCCAACATTATTACCCCTGTCACAAACAATTTTTCCAGGTTTATCTTTAATATAGTTTTCTAAAAAACTAGGGAAGGGTCTTTCTCCGATAAAACATATTCCAGTACTATCTTTTTTTTCGAAAGTAGATAAATTCATTGATTTAGCAATATCCCTAACTTCTTTCTTTGTAAGTTCAGAAAGTGGAAAGATAGTTTTATTTAAAACTTCTTGATTTATGTTACAGAGAAAATAAGTTTGATCTTTATTTTCATCTTTTGCTTTTACTAAATAATTTAATCCAGAAATCTCCTTTATCCCTGCATAATGACCTGTAGCTATATAATCGAATTCATTTTCAATAGCATATTTATAAAATTCATTAAATTTTATATATTGATTGCATAAAACATCAGGATTAGGAGTCTTACCCTTTTCTAGATCCATTAAAAATTTATTAAAAACTTTACTCTTGTATTCTTTTGAAAAATTTACATGGTGCAATTTAATTTTTAATTGATCTGCAACTTTTGCAGCATCCATAAAATCTTCTTTAGCAGTACAAAGAGGGGTACCATCATCATCTTCCCAATTTTTCATGAATGCTCCTTCTACTTCGTAGCCTTCTTGCAGAAGAAGTGCTGCAGAAACTGAAGAATCCACACCGCCAGACATACCAACTAGTACTCTCATAAAGGTATTTTATTAAAAAAATGCAAAAGTCTTAAACCTTTATTTTAATGGTACAATCTTTCCCTTATTTGACCCTACCTCAAAGAAATATAAATTATGAGTTACGAAAAAATAGTTATTCCATCAGATGGAGAGCCAATCACGATAACCGAAAAGGGTAAATTGAAAACCCCCAATAACCCAATAATTCCTTTTATTGAGGGCGATGGTATTGGTACTGACATAACTCCAGCTATGATAAAAGTCATCGATAATGCTGTTGAAACAGCTTACGGAGACGAAAAAAAAATATCTTGGATGGAAATATATTGTGGTGAAAAATCAGTTGAAACTTATGGGAATGACACCTGGCTACCTGAAGAAACGATTGATGCAATAAAAGAGTATATTGTTGCAATAAAAGGGCCACTTACAACTCCTATTGGAGGAGGGATAAGGTCATTAAATGTTGCTTTGAGGCAAAGATTAGATCTTTATTCCTGCGAACGACCTATTACGTATTTTGAAGGTGTCCCAAGTCCAGTAATCTATCCAGAATCTACTAACATGGTAGTTTTTAGAGAAAATTCTGAAGATATTTATGCTGGCATAGAATTCAAGGCTGACTCTGAAGAGGCCAAAAAAGTTATCAAATTTTTTAAAGAAGAAATGGGAGTTGGAAATATTAGGTTTGAAGAATTTTGCGGTATAGGAGTTAAACCAATATCTAAGCCGGGAACTGAGAGACTGGTAAGAAAAGCAATTCAATTTGCTGTCGATAATGATCGATCTTCAGTAACTTTAGTTCATAAAGGTAATATTATGAAATTTACTGAAGGTGCATTTAAAGAATGGGGTTATGGTGTTGCTAAAACTGAATACGGTGCAGTTTCTTTAGATGGCGGTGAATGGATGAGTTTTATAAATCCAAAAACTGGTAGAACTATTGTAATTAAGGATGTTATAGCTGACTCCTTTCTTCAACAAATCTTAACAAGACCAGCAGATTATGATGTTATTGCTACCATGAATTTAAACGGTGATTATATTTCTGATGCTTTAGCAGCCAAAGTAGGTGGGTTAGGCTTAGCTCCAGGAGCTAACGTTGGAGATCATATTGCCTTATTTGAAGCCACACATGGAACAGCTCCAAAGTATGCTGGTGAAGACAAAGTAAACCCATCATCTTTAATTCTTTCTGCGGGAATGATGCTTAATCATATAGGATGGAATGAAGCTTCAGATAACGTCATCAAAGGTATTAGCTGGGCAATTAAAAACAAGCTCGTTACTTATGATTTAGCTAGATTAATGAAAAACGCTACAAAACTTAAGTGTTCAGAATTTGCAGACGAAGTATGCAAAGGAATGAAGATGGGGTATCTCAAATAGCATAGATTTAATGTTTTTTGATATTAAATTAGAGAGCAAAAATCCAGAAGAAGAATTTGAAGGCGACTTATCAGTCGCTGTCAGACCTTCAGATCCAATAGTAAAAAAACCTTCTTTATATAGAATTCTTTTGTTGAATGATGACTATACGCCCATGGAATTTGTAGTATATGTGTTACAAAAGTTTTTTAATTATGATCAGGAAAGAGCAACGCAAATTATGTTAGCAGTGCACACTCATGGAAAGGGAGTTTGTGGTATCTTTACAAAAGAAATTGCTGAAACAAAATCATCGCAAATTAATGATTTTGCTCAACAAAATGAACATCCTTTAATAAGTGAAATTGAACCAGTGGATGACGAAGATTGATGTTAGAAAAGAATTTAGAAAATTGTCTTAACAACGCATTTAAAAAAGCACATAGCTCTAATCACGAGTTTGTTACAACAGAGCATTTGTTATTTTGTCTCTTAGATAATAACGAAGCTCTTAAGCTATTGTCTGCTTGTAATGTCGATATTGAAAAATTAACTTTAGAGTTAGATAAATTTCTAAAGGACTCTATTCCTGAAAATACAGATTCTAATAAAGATGTTCAAGCTACTCTAAGCTTTCAAAGAGTAATTCAAAGAGCGGTATTTCACGTTCAAAGTACAAAAGGTGCAGAAGTTACAGGAGCTAATATAATTGTTGCTTTGTTTAGTGAAAAAGAGTCTTACAGCGTTTATTTGTTAAAACAACAAGGCATGACAAGATTAGATGCCGTTTCCTACCTCAGTCATGGAGAAGAAGAAGAATCTGAAGACTTAGAAATAGATTATCAAAATGAAGATGGCGAAGAATCTGATCAAAATGCATTAATTAAATACGCTACTAATTTAAATCAAGAAGCTGCTGAAGGAAACATAGATCCACTTATTGGCAGATCTAATGAATTAGAGAGAATCACTCAAATAATCTCAAGGAGAAGTAAAAATAATCCGCTATTAGTTGGAGAATCCGGTGTTGGAAAAACAGCTGTTGTGGAAGGCCTTGCAAAAAATATAGTAGAAGGGAATGTCCCTGATGTCTTAAAAAATCGTCAAATTTTTTCTTTAGATATGGGAACTCTGCTTGCTGGAACAAAATACAGAGGAGACTTTGAAAAAAGATTAAAGTCAATTCTTAAAGAACTAAAAAAAATTGAAGGATCAATTCTGTTCATAGATGAGATACATACAGTAATTGGCGCAGGTGCAACGTCTGGAGGAGTAATGGATGCCTCAAATTTATTAAAACCTACCTTGGGAAAAGGTAGTTTTACTTTGGTTGGTTCTACAACTTACACTGAATATAGAAATATTTTTGAAAAGGATAGGGCATTATCAAGAAGATTTCAGAAAGTAGATATTGAAGAACCATCTGAGGAAGAAACTTTAAAAATTCTTGAAGGTTTAAAATCAAAATTTGAAGAACACCATGAACTTAAATATTCAAAAGAAGCATTAAAATCAGCAGTAGAACTTTCTTCAAAACACATAAATGACAAATTTCTTCCAGATAAGGCCATTGATGTTGTTGATGAAGCCGGTGCAAGGTTAAAACTTCTAAAAAATAACAGAAGAAAAACTGTTTCTGAACTAGATATCCAAAAAGTTATTTCACTGATGGCTAGAATACCTGAAAAAAGTGTTTCTAAAGATGACAAGGTTTCTTTAGGTAAACTCGAAGAAAATTTAAAAAGAGTTATTTTTGGTCAAGATGATGCTATTGAAAAATTAGTCAGCTCTATTGTCATGTCTAGAGCAGGTCTAGGTAACGAAGAAAAGCCAATTGGAAGTTTTCTATTTTCCGGACCAACTGGGGTCGGAAAAACAGAATTATCAAGACAATTATCTTTGTCTATGGGCGTAGAACTAATCAGATTTGATATGTCTGAATATATGGAAAGACATACTGTTTCAAGATTAATTGGAGCACCTCCTGGTTATGTTGGTTATGATCAAGGTGGATTATTGACTGAAGCAGCTGTAAAAAATCCACATTCAGTAATTTTATTGGATGAAATTGAAAAGGCTCATCCTGAGGTTTTTAATGTCTTACTTCAAGTAATGGATCATGGCACATTGACTGATAATAACGGTAGAGTAGCCAGTTTTAAAAACGTTGTCTTAATCATGACAACTAATTCAGGCGCTCAAGAGATGGCTAGGAATTCTATGGGGTTCCAAAAACAAGATAATTCATCGGATGGTGCTGAAGTTATCAAAAAAGCTTTCTCTCCAGAATTTAGAAATAGACTTGATGCAATAGTGCAATTCGATTCTTTACCTGAAGAAGTAATTCTTACAATAGTTGATAAATTTTTAACTGAAGTTCAGGCGCAACTTGATGAGAAGCACGTTTCTTTAGAAGTTGATGATGCTGCAAGATCTTGGCTATCAAAAGAAGGATACGATGAAAAAATGGGAGCAAGACCTATGTACAGGATAATTCAAGATAAAATCAAGAAACCGTTAGCTGAGGAATTAATTTTCGGAGAACTTTCAAAAAATGGCGGTAGCGTTATCGTTTCAGTAGAAGATGATGAATTAAAAATCGATCTTAAGTCTAGTCCAAGAAAAGAAGAGAAGAAAAAAGAGAAAGTTTAATTATTTACCCCTGTAAGTAATCCTACCTTTAGATAAATCATAAGGTGTCATTTCAACTTTAACCTTATCTCCAGTGAGAATTCTGATGTAGTTTTTTCTCATTTTTCCTGAAATATGAGCAGTTATCACATGATCATTTTCAAGCTTAACTTTAAATGTAGTGTTAGGCATGGTGTCGATAACTTCACCTTCCATTTCTATTAAATCTTCTTTTGCCATAAAATATGTTTGTATATGACTATTATGCCAGATGAAAAAGGAAGATAAAAAGTTTC
This sequence comes from uncultured SAR86 cluster bacterium, assembly GCA_902578495.1. Taxonomy (GTDB): domain Bacteria; phylum Pseudomonadota; class Gammaproteobacteria; order Magnimaribacterales; family AG-339-G14; genus CACNYO01. The sequence continues at coordinate 97,703 of CACHCY010000003.1, read as the reverse complement.
ATCTTTGGACGTTACTTTCTTCGCTAGGTGTGATTATTATTCTCCTAGCTATAGTTAGTTACTATATTGATCTAATTTACTGAAATGAAAAATCTTAGTGACTCAGATATTTCTCGGGTTATTGAAATGGCCTGGGAGGATAGAACACCTTTTGATGCAATTGAAGCTCAGTTTTCTTTAAAAGAACAGGAAGTTATAGAGATTATGAGACGAGAAATGAAAGAAAGCAGTTTCAAGATGTGGAGAAAAAGAGTCAACGGTAAGAACACAAAGCACTTATCAAAACGCTCTTTTTCTGTTGGAAGGCACAGAGCAAAAGTTCAAGGCAAGCTAAGGTAATTAAAAATAATTTTTTAAATTTTTAAATAAAATACCCTTAATTTCTTTATTTGTGCGTTTAGAAATTCCAACAAGTCTTTGCCAAAATGGAAACGAGAGAGTGTTCAAAATAAATTCTTTTTCTTCCCATTTTTGATCTTTTATTTCGGGAAGAAATTCAAATATATAGTCGCTACTTCTTTTATTCCACTCAACGATATTCATCCTTACATCCTTTGAATACCATAAATTTTTAACTGTCCAATGATATACATACTGATATTTTTCATATGTATTGCATGTAAACTCAATAAGTAATTCCAACCTTGAACTTACATCAATATCCAAATTGATTTTTGGTTTGTATGATTCAAAGTCATTCAAAAGCTTATTATGCATACCGATAATTAAAGAATTCTTATCTTTAAAATGACGGAATATAGTACGAGTTCCTATTTTTGCTTCCTTGGCAATTAATTCATGAGTGATGTTTAAAATGCCCTCGTTAAGAAGAGAAAATGCGGTATCTATAATTAATTCAGACGTATCTTTGCTTCTTTTTTTTCTACCGTCTATAGATATAATTTCCATATAATTATCTTTTGACATGATTTATGTCATATTATATATTTTTAAAAAGATTAACTCAAATGAACGAAACATCCATTAAATTAATAGGTAATCCAGCGTCACCCTATACAAGGAAGATGATTGCATATTTGCGATATAAAAGAATTCCACATCAAGTTATTTGGGGAGATGTATCTGATGTTCTAAAACCAATGAATATTGATCCACCGAAACCAATTTTATTACCTGTTTTTCTTCTTCCCAGAAATGGAAAATTAACTGCGGTAACTGATTCAACGCCATTAATTGAAGAATTTGAAAATTCTTTTCCAGATAGATCTGTTTATCCTGAAGATCAATCTTTAAGATTTATTAATTATGTTTTAGAAGACTTTGGTGATGAGTGGTGCACTAAATATATGTTTCATTATCGTTGGCATTTTGCTGAAGATGCTGATAATGCCGGCACACTTTTACCATTAGGAATTATGAATAATATTTCTGATGATGAGCTAGCATTTTTTAAAGACAACTTTGCAAAAAGACAAATAGATAGATTATGGGTTGTTGGATCTAACGACGAAACTGCCCCCTTTATTGATCAAAGTTATAAATCTTTTCTTGAGATTTTAGAAAATCATTTAAAAATCCAACCGTATTTACTTGGATCATCTCCATCCTCATGTGATTTTTCTGTATATGGACAGCTCACTCAACTTATAGGGTTTGATCCAACGCCTCGTAAAATTGCTCATGAATTAGCTCCAAGGGTAATTGGATGGGTTAGATCTCTTGAAGATAGAAGCGGACTAGAAGTTAAAGAAAATAAGTTAACACTTTCAGATCTTCCTCAGACAATTCATGACTTATTCAAAGAGATGAGTACTTCCTATGTACCAACGATGATTGCAAATAAAAAAGCAATTGAAGAAGGCAGTGATGAGTGGGAAATTGATTTAGATAAAGGTAAATGGAAACAAAAATCTTTTCCGTATCAAGCAAAATGTTTAGCATGGATTAAAGAAGAATATGAGAAACTAGATACTGATAAAAAAGATGAAGTTTTTTCTTTTTTACAATTAAATCATTGCGAATCATTGGTGACATCAAATGAATAGAATTACTGAAATGTTGGGTTGTAAATACCCAATAATACAAGCCCCTATGGGATGGATAGCAAGAAGCAACCTTGCTTCAGCAGTATCCAATGCTGGTGCATTTGGCATTATTGAAACTTCATCTGGTGAGGTAGATCAATGCAAAGAAGAAATTAAAAAAATGGCTACATTAACCAACAGTCCTTTTGGAGTTAATTTGCCAATATTATTTTTATCTGACGAGAGCATGCTTGATGTTGTTATAGGTGAAAATGTTAAATTTGTTACAACCTCTGCAGGAGATCCAGCCAAATATATACATAAATTAAAGGAGGCGGATATCAAAGTATTTCATGCTGTACCAAGCCTTGCTGGCGCCATGAAAGCAGTTGATGCAAGAGTTGATGGTTTAGTTGTAGAGGGGACAGAAGGGGGCGGATTTAAAAATCCCGAGGAAGTTGGACTTCATGTATTAATTCAATCAATTAAGAAACACACTGATCTTCCTATTGTTGCAGCTGGAGGCATTGTAGATGGTAGAGGAATGGCAGCTGCATTTGCTGCTGGAGCAGAAGGCATTCAAATGGGTACAAGATTTGTATCATCCTTAGAAAGTCCAGTTCATGATAATTTTAAAAACGCGATCGTAAATGGTAATGAACAAGGCACTTATATTCTCAACAAAAAAGCTAAACCTTGCATAAGAGCATTGAAAACTGATTTTACAGATAAAATTTACGACGATGGTCTGATGGACATGAGTGCGATGTCTGGAATTAAGAATCTATACTTTGATGGCGATATGAATGCAGCACCTGCATTGGCAGGTCAATCAATAGGATTAATAGAAGAAATAAAACCAGTAGAAATAATTATTAATGAAACGATTACAGAGTTTAATGAAATTTGTGATTCTATGGCTTCTATAAAGTTCTAAAAGATGAAAATTTTAAGGACTCCGGATAGTAGATTTAAAAACATAAAAGATTTCCCATATGAACCTAATTACACCGTCATAAAAACTCATGACGGTTCTGATCTGAGAATACATCATATAGATGAGGGTCCAAATGATGGTCCAACTCTTTTAGTGATGCACGGTCAACCTGTATGGAGTTATTTGTACTCAAGAATGATTCCTTATCTAACTGATGCTGGAATAAGAGTCGTTGCTCCTGATTTACCTGGCTACGGTAAATCCGATAAACCTGCATCAAGAGAAGACTATTCTTATCAACGACAAGTGGATTGGATGACCGATTGGATAAAAGCTAATGATTTAAATAATCTCACTTTTTTTGGTCAGGATTGGGGAGGCCTTATCGGACTAAGGGTTGTTGCTAACCAACCAGATAGATTTCTTAAAGTAGCCATGGGGAATACAGGTTTACCATATAACCCTGATGTACCTCAAGACGTAATAGATAAAATCAAAGCTTTTAGAAATAGTGATATAAAACTTAATCCAATATCTATGCAAAGAGAAATAAGAAAAATGGATGGTAAAAATATTTCGGGTAGCGATTCATCACATCATCCAGCTTTAAGTTTTATGTATTGGCAGAAACTTTGCTGGGATACCGAAGATCTTCCCATTGGATTTATGATGACGAGCATGATGGAAAGAAACTCACGCATCAAATTTTTAATTTATTTTATATTTCTTAGACTTGGCTTAAGAAAACTATTTCCTTTTAAATCAAATCTTGATAAAGCCTACGAAGCACCATTCCCTGATCCATCCTATAAAATGGGTCCAAGAGCTATGCCTAGTCATGTACCGATGATTCCTGATCAATCATTAGATGCGCAAAAGAAAGCAAGAGAATTTTATAAAAGTTGGCAGAAACCTTTTTTAAGTGTCTTTGCGGGCGATGATCCAGTTACAAATGGAGCCGAAAAAGACGTCTTGAAAATGTGTCCTAATGCAAAAAGTGCACCGAATATAGGAGGAGGGCATTTTTTTCAGTGGACTAAGGCAAAAAAACTATCAAATATTCTTATTGATTTCATAAAAGAGGGATAACTCATGTTTGCTATGTTGTTTCCCAAGATTGCTGATAATAATTATCTTGGTTCTAGATTGGTGGTTTACATTTTTATTCCTTTTCTTTTATTAATGACCTGGAGATCAATTATTCATCTCTTCTACGTAGAATTTGGTCTGCACGGTATAGCAAATATGATAGTGATAGATGGCTCACCTGATCCAATGCCAGTTATCTATGCGTTTTTTTCGCTATGGGGATTAATTCAATTATTATTTTGTGCTTTTGCTTGGGTAATCCTTTTTAGATACAAGTCCCTCTTACCTTTAACTATTTTAGTTTTTTTAATTGAGTGGTCAGTTAGAGTTATAAATGCTTCAAATTCTCCTCTCAATTTAGCTGAATATAAAACCGGCACAACTCCAGGAATTGAATCTGCTCCTTTTGTCGCTGCTTTCTTATTAATTTTATTTATTATTTCACTTTTAAAAAGGAAATCCTGATATGAAAAAAATTATTACCTATTTAATTTTGGTTATTTTTATAATCGCTGGAATACTATTTTTCCTAACTAGAGTGCCAGCCGTACAAGATGCTTTGTTTCAACGGCTTGCTCAAAGTTTAATAAGCACCGCACCAAATATTTTTCCAGAAGAAGATTCTTTAAGTGCTTTGGTATGCGGTTCAAAATCTCCTCTACCTCATCCAACTAGGGCAGAAACTTGCGTAATGATTAAAGCCGGGGAGGAAACCTTCATTTTTGATGTTGGAAATAAAAGTATAGATAATTTAAGAAATTGGCGTGTTCCCTTGAACCAATTAAATGGTATTTTCATTTCTCATCTGCACTCTGATCATATCGCTGAACTTCCTGAAATACATATGTGGAATTGGGTAGGAAATAGTCGAAAGTCTAAATTAAAAGTGTACGGTCCTGAGGGGATAAATCAGGTTCTTAAAGGATTTACTGAAGCTTATTCATTAGATTGGAAATATCGTAATGACCATCATGGTGATAAATTTGCTCCTCTAGAGACGGCAGGTTTTGATGGATACGAAATTAGTGACTTTAGCGTTCCTGTATACCAATCTAACGGAATTATAATTACAGCTTTCTTGGTTGACCACAAACCAATCGATCCTTCATTAGCCTTTAAGATTGAATACAAAGGAAGATCTATAGTTTTAAGCGGGGATACTATTTACTCTGAAGCAATCTTAAATAATTCAAAGAATGTTGATGTCTTATTCCACGAGGCTTTTCATAAAGGAACTTTAGATATGATGTATAACGCTCTTCCAGAGAATTCCTCTTCCAGGATTGCTATTGTAGATATACAAAATTACCATACCAACACTATTGAAGTTGCGAATCTAGCGAAAAAAGCAAACGTTGGCCATCTTGTTTATTACCATTTAATTCCCGCACCAAGAACTGATTTAGTTGCAGATATTTTTACTAGAGGAATAGATGATATTCTTTCAAATTGGACTTTATCTGACGACGGAACAATGGTTATATTACCTGTAGATTCGAAAGAAATTATTATTACGTCAATTAACTAGGAGAGTTATGAAAACAAAAATTACTGAACTTTTTGATATAGAGCATCCCATTATTCAAGGTGGTATGCACTATGTTGGATTTGCTGAATTGGCAGCTGCTGTATCGAATGCTGGTGGCTTAGGAATAATCACTGGTCTTACTCAAGGTACTCCAGAAAAGTTAGCAAATGAAATAGCAAAATGTAAGGATATGACCGATAAACCTTTTGGTGTGAATCTAACTTTTTTACCTTCGTTAACACCACCAGACTATCCAGGCCTTATTAAAGTTATTATTGAAGGTGGAGTTAAAATAGTAGAAACAGCTGGAAGGAGTCCTGCTGAATATATGCCTGCCTTAAAAGACGCTGGGATTAAAGTTATTCATAAGTGCACATCTGTAAGACATTCTTTGAAAGCCCAAAGCGTTGGGTGTGATGCTATATCTGTTGATGGATTTGAATGCGGAGGCCATCCAGGCGAAGACGATATTCCTAATTTTATTTTGTTGCCTAGAGCAGCAGACGAACTAGAAATTCCTTTTGTAGCCTCTGGAGGAATGGCTGACGCGAGAAGTTTAGTTGCAGCTATGGCTCTAGGAGCAGAGGGAATGAATATGGGAACAAGATTCATAGCAACTGAAGAAGCTCCTGTTCATGAAAACGTTAAAAAAGCTATCGTAAATGCTTCTGAATTAGATACAAGGTTAATTATGAGGTCTCTTACTAACACCGAGAGAGTATTAGCAAATCCTGCAGTTGATAGATTGATGGAAAAAGAAAAAGCTCTTGGAGATAAGCTAACATTCTCAGATATTGTTGATGAAGTTGCAGGAGTCTATCCAACAATCATGATGGACGGTGATATGGATGCTGGAGCTTGGTCGTGCGGCATGGTTGCAGGTTTGGTCTATGACATCCCTAGTGTAAAAGAACTTATTGACAGGATAGTAAATGAAGCTGAAGAAATTATTCAATCAAAACTTAAGCAAGCTGTCTGATGAAATTTGAAAATAAAGTAATGCCAAACGATGATCAAATGGCAGAATTTCTTGAAACAGGGAATGATGAGCCAATCTATATGGTGAATCTTCTCAAGTTTAAAGATAAAGCTGAATATCCAGATAAAAGAGAAACAGATTTATCGGGAAGAGAGGCTTATGCTATTTATTCTGAAGAGGTACAACATCATCTAGCTAAAGTAGGGGCAAAGGCTATATTTGGAGCTGATGTAAAAAGATTAATGTTGGGCGAAGTGGAAGAACTTTGGGATTCTGTTGCGATAGCTACTTATCCAAACAGGAAAGCAATGTTAGATATGATTTCTGATCCAGATTATATAAAAAGTGCACAACACAGAGTTGCTGGATTAAAAGGGCAATTAAATATTGAAACAGTTATTCCCTCAAAGAATGTCTAAGTTAAAAAAATCATACCTGTTTATCTCATTAGTAATTATTCTATTCTCATGCGGAGGAGGAGGTGATGGAGGTATTGAACCACCGTCTGATGGAGGAAATCCAATCAGCAATTCAGGTTCATCAAATTCTTCAACCTGTACTGCTAATAATATAACTGCTCCAAATATTTCCTTTTCAAGATCTCTTGACCCATTAACTCAGCCTATATCAAGTAATCAATATCCTCCTTATGACAAAATTATTGATTATGAAGGAATAATCTTTGCTGGAATGGATGATGTAAGTAATGATTTTGTATATAAAGTTGCTCAAACATACAGAGAGCTTCTGGGTGGAGACGATGGCATGAAATCATCTTGGACCGCAGATCTTATTAACAAAATGGATGATAAAAGTGTTCTTCAAAGGATCATCTATGGCGAATATGATGATTATTCTGGAGATCGTGCTTTTGATGAAAGAAATTATCCAGGATTTGACAATACCCACGACAATAATCCTAATGTTGATGTAATAGGGGAGAGTAAACCTATTGATAAATCAGGCCAAGTTAATGAAGTAATAGAACATATTCTTCATACGATTACTGTCCTTGGATTTAATTACATATTTCCAGAGAAGTATTCTTATACAGATGCCTGTTCAGATGTTTATTTAGCTATGCAAGAAGCAATTTCTGAAGGCTATTATGATGTTTCTTCGTATGATGACATTAAAAATGATTCAGAGATTTATGGAAGAATAATTGTTCAAGAATTTGCTTACTGGATGATTATTACTGGATGGGATATTAAGAAAGATCTTCTTCCAAATTCTGCACCTGAATGGACTATTAATAGTGAATCAGAAATGCAATCCCTTTTACCCTTGTCTCATGCATTGTATGAAGAAACGGTGAAAGAAATATTGAAAAATCCTACTTCAGAATTTTTGCTTAGTTTATTTCCAAGATCTTAAATTTGGAGTTAATTAATTTAAAAATTAATCAAGACGTAGAAATCTTTTCATCATTCTACGAAATCAATCAACAACAAGTTCCTAAAGTTGGATCTGTATCTTTAGAGGAATTTATAAATTTAATAAAAATATCAGATATTTCTTATGGAATTATAAAGAAGGGTATATGTTTGGGTTTTGTTATTTGTCTTAGAGAAAATACTAAATATCATTCCATCAATTATAAATTTTTTCAAAAAAGACATAAGAGATTTTTCTATATTGATCGAATTGCAGTAGTTAATGAATATCAGTCTTCAGGCATCGGAAGCACTCTCTATAAGAAATTATTATCATTTAGAGATTTTTTCAATATACCAATATGTGCAGAGGTAAATATTGATCCACCTAATGAGCTATCTATTAACTTTCATAAAAAACATGGATTTTCTGAAATCATTGAAAGCACTATAAAAGAAGGGTATTCGGTCGTTTATATGGAGATTGATTAATATTTATTACTTTACATAATATATATTATACGAATATATATAATATTAATAAATTTTAACGTTTAAAGAATTTACTACCTTTCCCTTGTTTGAAGTGAGTTCCATAATTACTTTGTCTTCAAAAATACGAATAACACCAAAATTAGCTTTTCTGTAGGTTGGACCAATCCTCAGTGGGCCTTCTTCCTCTGTATTGAATGGTATTGGTAAATTCAATGAACTGGATGTGAATTCATAAATATTGTTATTACCAACTGTCTTAAACTGATAAAAACCTCCTCTATGTCTATCTCCAGAAAGTATGAAAAGATTAGAAAAATTAGATTCGTCTATTAAATTAAATAATCTCTGTCTTTCTAAGGGAAATTTATCCCATGATTCCCATCCATGCCCTAAACTCAAAATCTGCAAACTAGATAAGATAATTTTTATATCGCTATCAACTATTAATTTGTCCTTGAGCCATTTCCACTGATCTTTCCCTAACAATGACTTTTCAGGATTGAAATCTTCGATATATCTCTCTTTTCCTTCTTTGTTGAATTCATCTGTTAATTTCCATTCGGATTTAAACGATCTGTTATCTAAGAAGATCAAATGAACCTTAAGACCATTTTTTTTGATCATTTTATCGAAATAGAGACCATCTCTTAGTCTGCGGGGATCGTTAGAAGGAATTTGCCAAGTTTCTAAGAAAAGATCTTTTGCTTTATCTTTGTAACGATAATTAGAACCACCATCATTTAATCCAAAATCATGATCATCCCAAACAAACTCTGTTTTTACATTTATTAAAAAATCTTCTAAATTAGAGCGTTGTTGCTTGTAAGTTCTAATAAGTTTATCTAATTCTCCATCCTTTTGATCTCCATAGACGTTATCTCCAATAAACATAAATAGATCCAATTCTTTCTTTTCTATAGTCTTTAGAATAGCCATGCTACGGTCTTGATGAAGACAAGAGCCAAAACCTAAGGTAAGTATCTCTTGGCTTGAATATAAATTAATAGAAAGAAGAAAAAGGAATAGAAAATGAATAATTTTCATTAAATGATCATAGACTATAAGGAAAAATAGTAAATTGAAAACTGCTTTAATTTATTAAAAAAAATAACTTATACTTAAGTCATAAGAAGGAGAAAATTATGGAAATGATAATAGGATTTACTTTACTGTTGGCCTTATTTCAAATTTGGCTTATACCAATGATGTTGAATTCAAAAAATGTAAATTGGCAAATTTCTAATAGAGATAATGAACCTGAACATCCGCCCTCTTTAATGCTTTCCAGGGCTACGAAGGCAAAAGATAACTTGAAAGAAACACTTCCAATTTTTCTTGCCTTGGCAGTTTGGTCTATTGCTGCTGAAGTAGATATTAGCGGTTTAGCAATGTGGTGGTTAATACTAAGAGTAGCCCATGGAGCTTTATATATGGCCGGAATAGGCATCATAAGAACGCTAGTTTGGCTTCCTGCGACAATTATTCTTATTATGATGGCAGTAGCGTTAGTTTAAAAATGTATCCTAAAAAATATATTAATATTAAAGGTAAAGAAATGGCCTATGTTGACCAAGGTCAAGGAGACCCAATAGTTTTTTTACATGGAAATCCTACATCTTCCTATTTGTGGAGAAATATAGCTCCGCATGTAGAAGGATTAGGAAGAATAGTAATACCCGATCTTATTGGTATGGGAGACTCAGAAAAACTAAACAACGCAGATGATCCTGATTACAAATACCATGGTCAATATGATTATTTAACTTCTTTATTAGAAGAAATAAATCTTGGAAATAATATTCATTTAGTCATACATGATTGGGGATCTGCTATGGGTTTTCAATTTGCAAGAGAAAATTCTGAGAGAATAAAATCCATAACCTTCATGGAAGCAATTGTAATGCCTATGGTTTGGGATCAATGGCCCGAAATGGCAAGAAAAATCTTTGGTCTCTATAGATCTGAAGCAGGTGAAGAGTTAATTCTTGAAAAGAATTATTTTGTTGAGAAGATTTTATTTTTGGACGCACCAAGTCTTTCTGAAGATGATAAAAATGAATATAGAAGGCCCTTTATTGAGAGTGGAGAAAGTAGGCGCCCTACTCTTACTTGGCCAAGACAAATTCCTCTAGAGGGAGAACCTCCTGAGGTTGTTGATGAGGTACAAAAAAATGCTGATTTTCACAAAGATTCTGATATTCCTAAACTTTTTATTAATGCTGATCCTGGATCAATACTTATTGGTGATCAAAGGGAATTTGTACGAACTTGGAAAAATCTTTCAGAAGTCACGGTTAAAGGAAATCACTTTATTCAAGAAACCTCTCCCGATCAAATAGGAAAAAATTTAGCTAACTTTTTAGAGTCAATTGGTTAAAAATTTAGGGTTTACACTTTTCTGTTTCCTTTTTTTTTCTAATTCTATTTTTCCATACGAAAAGCCAAATATTGTCATTATTGTTTCTGATGATTTGGGTTGGGGCGACGTTTCATACCATGAAAGCATTATTCCAACCCCGAACATAGATAGGTTCGTGAATGAGGGTTTGGAGTTAAATCGATTTTATTCAAATCCAATTTGTAGTCCTACAAGAGCGTCCTTAATGACAGGGCTTGAAGCATATTCTGTAGGAATTCTAAGACCAATTAGTAATCCTTCTACAAGTCCCACGGGGCTTCCACTTGAGTACAAAATACTACCTGAGTATTTCAAAGAAGCGGGATACCAAACAGCTTTAGTTGGAAAATGGCACTTAGGAATGAACTCTAAAGAATATTTACCAGGTCAAAGAGGTTTTGATACAACCTATGGTTTTATGAATGGAGGGATCGATTATTTTAACCATACAATGTCAGGAAGACTTGATTGGCATAAGAATGGTGTGCCTTTAAGAGAAGAAGGTTATTCAACAGACTTAATTGCGAACGAAGCAATAAAAGTCATACAAAATAAACAAAATAACAAACCTTTACTCTTATATGTAGCTTTCAATGCTCCTCACACCCCTATTCAAGCTCCTTATGAGAACATAGAAAGGTTTGGATATATTGATGATCCAAAAGAAAGAATTTATGCAGCAAATATTAGTATTCTTGATAAACAAATTGGGAGAATCATCGATAGCATAAAAGATGAAAAGCTTTCGTCAAATACCCTGATACTTTTTTTTAGTGACAATGGTCCTGTCTTTGACATTGATCCAATTGGAGCAGTAGTTGTTCCAGAATTATTGAATGCTAAAGGAAGCAGTGGAGGATTAAAAGGTAGTAAAGGATCAGCATATGAAGGAGGTATAAGGGTTCCAGCATTTATGATGTGGGAAGGTAAATTTAAAAATGAATCTTCTAATCAGTTTTTTTTCATACAGGATGTCTTACCAACTTTATTGAGTGCAGCTGAAATCGATTATGAAATTAGTTTTTTTGAAGGTACCAGTAGATGGGACTCTTTGCTTAAACGAACTATTGATAAACCACAAAATTCAGTTTTAGCTGCCAGTGTAGCTTTTGAAGAAATTGCCTTATTCAATGAAGATTGGAAGCTTTACTTTAAAAAAGGTCCAGCTGGAAGTAACTCGGTTAATTACTATGAATTATTTAATATCATAGAGGACCCACTTGAAGAGTATGATTTATCAAAAGATTATCCTGATATTTTTGATCGAATGAAGGAAACTCTCAATAAAATTCCCAAAAGAAATCTCCAAGGATATCCTGATGCAAGTTATCTTTATCTTCACGGGGATAGAATGTTATTTGAAGAGAGTGGAACTCCTTGGTTAAATTATGATTTTGAATTGGTAGAAAAGCCCTCCCCTATTATCGGAACTCTTATATTTATATGGATTTTATTGTTAGCAAATAAAACCTATGCAATCTTGTTTATCTTGTTGGTGATTTTCCTAATTTATTTATCCAGGAAAAAAATAAAACGTGGATAAAGAAGGAAAACAAAGTTTTAAAGTTATTGATACAGATGAAAAATGGATTCTCTATCATAATTGCTTCTCGCTTTGTTCTCGTAAAGTTCGATTATGTCTTGAAGAATTAGAAATAGAATATAAACAGGAGCATATAGACTTAATAGAAACCGGTAAATATGAAGTAGCATCAAAAAATTTTTTAAGAATTAATCCTGGTGCGACTGTCCCAGTTTTACTTCATGAAGGTTATCCAATTTATGAATCGCATGAGCAAATTTACTATTTAACTAAAGAGTCTTCTTCAAGTTTTATCATTCCTTCTGTAGAAAATGATAAAAAAACAATGGATTATTGGGTAAAAAAATCATCCATGGTAGGAGATCCAATGGAAAATCAGGATATCTATGCAGGAAACTGTATAGGTGCTTTGACCTTCCCACTTTTTGCTTCAATGATTAAGTATATAAATTTCAACAAAATAGTTTTTGGTTTAATAAATCATCCGTTAAAAATAAGAGTTTTCCTTTTTATTATTCTTAAGATGTTTGGATATAAAGCTTTCTCGAGTAGTTCTCCTATCAGAAGGTTAATTAAAAGATCATTAAAGAATATTAACAATCACCTACTTGAACTAAATAATCATTTAAAGATAAAAGAAGAAGATTGGATTATAAATAATTCATTTACCTTAGCAGACATTAGTTGGGCGGTTATTCTTCATAGAATTGAAGAAGTCGGCTGGGACGAAATATTATTTAGAGATAAACCTTTTCTTGAAGATTATTACAAAAGGGTGAAAGCTAAAAAAAGTTTTAAAAATTCAATCATCAACTATGATCATGAAATATTGGATAAAGGTAAAACAATTTTAAAGTCAAAGATAAAAGAAGATCAAAATCTAAAATCACTTTTCAGTGAATCTTTCTAAGTATTTTATTTAAAAAAATACCCGAGTAAATCGGGTATTTTTTATCAATATCATCCTTATCTTTCGTTAGGATATGCTTTTACAAATTGAGCCATCCTTGTTTGAACATTCGTTCGAATATCTTCCACTTTATTTAAATAAGTTTGATAGTCTCTCGAACTAAATGCAGTTTTCATGGAATTTGTAAGTTCACTCAAGGAATTAGAACCTAAATAGATCATATGAGTGTAGTATTTGTTTCCAAAGAGGATTCGGTTAATTCCAAACGAACCCACACTTTCTTGTGATTCCATGAAATCTACCCAAGCTTTCAAATATTTAGCCTCTTCACCCGATTCAACCTTTATATCCACGTTAGCAAAAACTGTATCAGTTCTCCAATCCCCTGACTCAAGAGCTAATTCTGTTACAAAATTATAATACATATGAGAGTTGGAAGAATCATCCATGCTTTTAATCATCTGAGCAGATTCTTGACATGATCCAAAAATAGAGGATCCTATCTGCATTTGATCAAAATCATCGTATACGACCAGTATTAAATGGGAATGACTTCCGCCAGCGAGCGCATAAAGACCAATATTTACGCCTGATTTTTCTCTCCAGTTTTGCGCACAAGAAGATGCATCAAATTTATCAACTGTTGCCACAAAAGACATTGGATCGGTTACATCAAAATAGTGAAATTCAGCAACGACATTTCCTGGTTTAATTCCATGATCATCTGAAAATATATTTACTGAAAAAATAGTAATCAATATTGAAAATAAAATTTTTCTCATTTTTTTCTCCTTTAGTAATTGAATTATGACGAAAATAAATCTTTTTTCTAATACTTTTTAAAAATAAGTACTGTGAATCTTAGAATCAATTTTAGATACATTTTTTTGAAGGTTATCTAGAAATAAATGTAGTCTTCTATCATCAAAGTTATGTAGTTTGGATCTCTCAGAAATATTGATAATCCTATTTATCATTTGTAGTAACTTTGTATTTTTAGGAAGATTTTTCAAACATGCTTCAATAGTGATTAGACTACGAAATACTGATCTGGGAAAACTGTCATTCTTAAGTAAAAAAGTTATCACTTCTCCCCTATTCGCTTCGCCTTTAGATTCCTTTCTAAATGCATCTTGTGCTGACAATGTTGAAAGCATGCTAATCCATTCCATCGTAGAAAAATCATGAGTTTGTTTAGAACTTTTTGAAATACATAAACAATCAATAATTCTGGATATCATGTCTGTTCTCTCAACGAATCTGCCTAGTCTGATAAATTCAAACTCATAACCTCTAGAGAGATTATCATTTATAGCGCCAAAAAAATTTTGAGTCATCGAAACAATATTTGTTATATGTTGAAGTTTCCTTCGTTGATGAACTTTAGAAATTTTCTGACCAAGAACATGATCATATAGATGATTAAGACTTATATTGGCAGTTTTAGGTAAATCATCTTTTATGGTTTCTATATTATATTTAGACATCTCCAGGCAATTATTAAGAGAACTTAGATTTTTCTTATCTTCAAACAAAAAATTTAAAACATTGTTTTCATTATAATTTTTATATTTGCTTTCAAATAATTCATTAATTTCTAAAGTATCGATAAGAGGTTTCCAGTTTAAAGAATGATCGTCAGGAAAATCTAAAATTAACTCAAGATTTACATCAATCATTCTTGCAATATTTTCAGCTCTTTCTACATATCGGGCAAGGTAATACAAATGTTTTGCGCTTCTACTTAACATTAAGCATCTACTATCCAAGTATCTTTGCTTCCCCCGCCTTGAGAGGAATTTACAACAGTTGAGCCTCTTTTAAGTGCAACTCTAGTAAGGCCGCCAACTGTTACGTAGGTTTGCTTCCCAGACAGAATAAACGGTCTTAAATCCAAATGTCTTGGAAATAAAGAATCTCTTCTAAATGTTGGTGATGTTGATAAATCTATAAGTGGTTGAGCAACATAATTTTTAGGATCCTTCATTAGTAATTTTTTTAATTTGAGTATTTCTTTGTCATTTAAGTTTTTACCTATTGATATTCCATACCCTCCTGACTCAGCAACAGGTTTAGTAACCATTTTTTTAATATTTTCAAAAACATAATCTCTTTCTTCTATATTTGAAAGTATGAAAGTTTTTATATTTGGAAGAATAGGTTCTTCTTTCAGAAAGAAATTGATCATTTCTGGAACATAGGAATAAACAGCCTTATCGTCTGCAATTCCGCATCCTGGTGCGTTAACAATGGAAACATTTTTGCTTTTCCAAGCTCTAATCAATCCTTTTACTCCAATAACGCTAAATGGATTACCTACCTCTGGATCAAGATAGTCGTCATCAATTCTTCTATAAATTACATCAACCTTTTGAAGCCCCTCAATTGTTTTTTTATAAACTATATTTTTCTTAACGATTAAATCAGAACCTTCGACTAGGTCTATCCCCATTTGTTGTGCGAGATATGAATGTTCATAATAAGCCGAGTTATAAATTCCAGGTGTAAGTAGAACAATTTCAGGTCTTTTTAATTTGGATAATGATGCATCCTGTAAGCATTCATATAGTTTAGTGGGATATTCGTCTATCTTAGAAACGCCATAATGTGAAAATAAATCAGGAAAAACTCTTTTCATGACGTATCTATTTTCAAGCATATAAGATACTCCTGATGGAACTCTCAAGTTATCTTCTAGAACATGAAAGTCCCCTTTTATATCTTTTATAAGATCGCTTCCAGATATATGAGCCCAAGACTTATTAGGTAATTTAATTCCTTTACAAAATTTCAAAAAATATTTTGATTTTGTTATTAAAGATTTATTGATGACTCCAGAATTAAGAAAACTTTGTTCGTTATAACAATCCTCAATAAAATAATTGAGTGCTTTAGTTCTTTGTTTTAGTCCCTTTTCGACAATACTCCACTCACTCTTTTTTATAATTCTAGGAATAAAATCTAAAGGCCATGTTCGTTCTTCAGAACCTTCATCTGAATAAACTCGAAAATTAATACCCATTGATTTAATGGCAGATTTTGTTGCACTATCAAGTTCTTGCAGATCATTAAATGAAAGAGATTCAAAAAAATTTCCAATTTTTCTTAAGTGACCTCTAACGGTGCGCTTTGGTGTAATATACTCATCGTACGATTTAGATAGCTCATACTTAGACCATGAAAGTTTCATCTTGTTATTTACTTATCTCCTATTTTTTGAATATATCATCCATTTAGATTAAAAATGACCTATTGTTTAGCAATAAAAATAAATGATGGATTAGTATTTGCTTCAGATTCAAGAACTAATGCAGGGCTTGATAACATAAGCACATACTCAAAAATGTTTACATTTAATGTGGGCGACAGAGCTTTTGTAATCTTAACATCTGGAAATCTTTCTACCTCACAAGCTGTTTATCACAGAATTGAGAAAGATTTAGAATCCAAAAATGCAGAAAGAAGCTTAAATACATGCGCAGATATAGAGGAAGTTGCTACTTATATCGGCGAACTAAACGTTGAATATCAATCTAAGGCCCAAGAAAACTTGAATCAAGGGTCTGCCTTGCTTGGTTCTTATTTTATAGTTGGAGGACAAATTAAAGGGCAGGATCCAAACCTGTTACTTGTCTATCCTGAAGGAAATTTTATTTATATGTCAGATGATCAACCTTATTTACAAATTGGAGAGATAAAATACGGTAAACCCATCCTCGATAGAATGATTTATCAAAATATTTCACTGGGCGATGCAGCACGGGTAGCACTTCTTTCTTTAGACTCTACGATGAGATCAGATTTGACAGTAGGTCCTCCTATAGATTTAGTTGTTTTCAAGAAAGATGAAATTAATTTAGATTTTCAAGAACAACTAAAACTTGATTCCCCTTTTTTCAAAGAATTATCTGATATTTGGGCTGAACAGATAGATAAGGGTGTGAGAAAATTACCAAAGTTCCATTGGGAAGAATCTGATTAGATAAATTGAATTTTTTTTATCTCATTCGTGAATTCTTTAAGAGCATCTATAACAGGTAAATATTGAGGCAGATAGTATAAATGCTGAACATCAAAAACTACTTTCATTGAAAATTTTTATAGGAGGATTATTCAATATCTCGAAAATTTGGTTTCCTTTTCTGAATGAATGCAGTTACCCCTTCTTTGAATACTTCACCGTCACAAAGAACTCTTTGGGTGTCTCTTTCATAATCTAATTGCTCATTAAGAGTGCTTATTAGAGCATTATCATGTGCTTTTACAATAGCTTTTAAACCAGTAATTGATCCATCTGCAAGTTTATTGGCATATTCAATTGCTTTATCTTTTAAATCATTATCAGGGACAACCTCCCAGACCAAACCCCAGTTTAATGCTTGACTAGAATCTATATCTTCGCCTAATAGCGCCATTCCATTTGCTCTAGCTCTGCCAAGTAAATTTGGAATTAGCCATGAAGCGCCAACATCAGAAATAATTCCCAATTGTGGCCCAAAAACAAGTTTGAATTTTGCGGACTCTGATGCAATTATCAAATCACCACAAAGAGCTAATCCAACTCCCCCTCCAGCAGAAATACCATTAATTGCATTTACAACAGGTTTTGGGCAATTAACAATTTTTCTTACCAAAGGATTAAATCCTATCTCCATTGCATTAGCAGTAGACTCTCCTGGAGACCATTTTGGATCACTAGGCCAACCTCCTCCAGCTAGATCTGCCCCACTACAAAAACCTCTACCTTCGCCAGTAATTATTACAGATCTTATAGAGTTATCTTTATAGATTTCATCAAATGCTTCCAACAAAGAATCTATGAGATCTTTGTTTAAACTATTAAGAACCTCTGGTCTATTTAGCGTAAGTATTGATACACCCTCCTTTAAATTATCTACCTTCAGTACATCACTCATTTTTTTTCTCCTATTGCGTTTCTTATGTGATTATAAATCTCAGTTGTAATAAATCCATATTGATCTTTTACAAATTCATGCCCAACTCCCTCTAGAGGTATAAACTTTGAATTATTAATTAAAAAATGAGTTTTTTTACCGTGGTCGAAAGGAATCAATGGATCTTCCGTTCCGTGAATTACAAGTGTAGGTATATTAATCTTAGGCAATGTATTTAATCTATTTTCAGAAGCACCAACTGCCAGCATATGTCCTGAATTTGAATTCTCTCCATGACTTAAGATCATGTTCACTCTTTTTTGATATTCTGCTTGATTAAAATTATATTTAGATCCGGTTTGTTTTTCGTAAATATACAAAATAGACTCACTTTGCTTATTTTGAAAGTTTAATAAAGCTGATTGTTTTATAGCTTCCACAAAAAATGGTTCTGGACCTTTGAGACCTTCAACATTGAAACCTGGCGATGACATCCAAGAAGTCAAAGAAATAATATTATCTGGATAATCAATCGCAGTTTGCTGAGCAATCATGCCGCCCATTGACACACCAAGAATATGGAATTTATCAATACCTAATCTTCTCATGAGATTTATAGCATCAGAAGACATATCCTCAATATCATAGGAAGATGGCAATCCCTCAATATTAAATCTACCCTTTTCATCAATCATTGATCCAAAAATTAAATCTACGAACCATTTTTTTATAAAATTTGGAGAAATTTTTACTAACTTTACAAAAAAATTTTCATTATTTATCCAAGTTGATTTACCTGTATCTCTGTTGTCATATATAACGACATATAGATCCTTATCTACTAATTCTTGTATGAATTCTTTTGGCCAATGTTGACTATTAGCATTTAATCCCATGATCATAAGCAATGGTGGATCAGATTCTTTTCCAAATGAATCCCACCAGATGTCAATATCATTAACCTTTGATATTTGTCCTGATTGTATAGAAAGAGAAATAGAAAATAAAAAAAATAAAGGAATTAAATAAATTAAATTTTTCATTGGATTTCTAACTCATACATTAATCAATTTACGCTATTTTTGGTGTTTTTTCCGTTACATTAGCTCTATTAATGATATATATTAAAAGTTCTAATATAGGAGATATTATGAAAAAAATATTATTAATAGTGGCTTTAATGGGTTCAACATTTGTTGCAGCTCAAGAAAGACCATTCCAAGCATTTTTTGGAATTAAAACTGACAATCCACTGGCTGTTGTTTCTGCTTTGGATAGTCTTTCAAATGCTAACTGTCCAGGAACATCTTCTGTCAGATTAATGCAGGAGCTTTTCAATGGACCAGAGGAGACTACTCATACAATTATTGTTACATTTCCTAATAAAATGTCTTATTTAATGTGGGCAAATAATTGGACTAATTGCCCTGCAGCAGGAAAATTCCTCAATACTATGAATGAGATATCTGAACAAACGTATCAGTTTATGGGAATGCCTTTAATGGGTGACGGAGATCCTAATGCTGATCAAGTATTTCAAGTATTTTTAATGGATGTAAAAGATCCTGCAAACTATGCAAAGGCTTATTCAAGCCTGATGAGTTCAGGCGAACAATGTGCTGGATCTTGGGCTTTGGTTGCCATGGGTCCTGGAATGAATGTTGAAAGATACGGTACTCATTTTGCTTATTGTGGATTTAAAGATATAGATGTTTATTTAGATGGATACATGAGTAACGTTACTCCTACTAAAGAATATACCGACTTTATAAAGAAAGTTTCAAATATCAGAGAACTTAAAGCAGTAAATATGTCTGGCGTTGTTAAAGATTGGGCGCCACAACAATAATCATTTTTAAGGAGAAAATATGAAAAAATTATTTATATTAATTACTTTTATTTCATCTGGATTTATTTTTGCACAAACTGAAAGGCATGTGATGCATGTTTTCTATCATATGAATGTAACGAATCCAGCCGGTGTAATTTCAGCTTTGGATAAGTTTCATGCTTCTGATTGCGGTAAGAAATTTCCAGGCGACTTAGGATTAATGTCTGAAACTCTAAATGGAGCAAGTGATTCAACGCACTTTATTATTGCCTCTTACATGACTAGAGAAGATTTTCAAAACGCAGGCGCACTAACTCAAAGCTGTCCAGAAGCTGCCACAATGCTTGGATCGTTGATGAATTCGGCTAGCCCAGTATCAGACCTAGCAATTGTCCCTATCATTGAAGCCAATGATTGGACTGTTGATAGTGCTTTCACTAAATATGATATGAGAATGAGCCTAGAAAACGAAGAAGAGTACGCTGAGGCTTGGTCAGAACTAATGGAATCCAATGTTGAATCAGGATCTGTTACAAGCTCTTATGGACTAAACAGAGTTCTATATGGTAACGATGAATTTACTCATTTTGTTTATATCGGAGCATCTGATTTTGTAACTTTAACTGATGGAGCTACGGAACTAACATCTTCAAAAGCTTTTGAAAAATTTTCAAGGAAAGTAAAAGGAATGAGAGAAGTATTAAATACTTCTTTGGTAATTCCGGTTAAAGCCTGGCCTAGAAGATAATTTCATTAAAAAAAGAGAGGTCTATGCCTCTCTTTTTTTTGTTTGTTCGGTTCTCAAAAAAACAAAGAAACTTAACGTCGCTAACGAACATAATATATGCCAAATACCATGTGGCTGGATTAAGGAATCTGGGTTACATAAAGGTTGATTTGGATAGCCTTGTAACCAAATTACAAAAGCTGAAATATATAAAGACATTCCAACAAAAAACCATGGGAAATGCTTTCGTTCGTAATCAGGTTTAGTGTTACAAACAAGCCCAGGTAGCCAGAAAAATATAATCCACCAATATTGATCAAGATTACTAAAAATTTCTTGTGGATAAATTCCAAATATTGCAGCAACAAGGAACCCCATAAAACCAGATAAAAACCTCATTCTTTGGCTCCAATATTTAAATAAGAATTCAGATACTATCCATACACCTATAGAAACACCATAAACACTAAAGCCTATTCCCATTCCATCTCCTAAAAACCATCTACCAAATCCATAGGCAACAATAATGCTTAAATAGACTTTGAAAAAAGTACTAACGCTCCATTTAGCCATAACTTTGAAGTTGTAAAGCCAAGGGATGACAATATACATAACCATACTTAAGTTATCTGCCCAACCGCCCCATTCAGTATGTGTTCCATGCATGAGAAACGATCCAGGACCCAAAAAAATAGCAGCAGAGGCATATAGGATTGCAATAGGAGTAAGAGTATGAAAGGTATTTATATGTTCTTCATCTCTATTAAGAACGTGGAACATAATCAAGCCAGTTACCATAAAAGCTAGGTTTGTAAGAGTATTTACAGGCTCTCTAAAAATACTATCGCTTACTCTTTCGCACCACCTAGACACTCCTCCAACCTCCATTCCTGGTTCAAGAGAAATACTAATACCTAGAAAAGCGAAAATTCCGTAAAAAAAGAGAAATAAGAAACTAAAAAAATAAGCAAGACGAATGACCATAATTAATTATATAGCCATAAAGTCTTGTTAATTAGAAAATATTTACGGAGTTCTCATTACCTCAGGTGGAGTACACTTGAGGATAGAAGTAGTGTTAAGTTCTTCTAAGACTAATTTAAGTTTTCTATATTCCGTTACTTCTGGATTTAAACCTACAGAGCTTATGCCGATAAAACTAGTACCAATTAAAGGATCGTGCTTTGTTAATCCATAAGTTGAATAACTTGTACTTCTATTCGCATTTTCTACTACTTTTTCAGATAAATTATTGATTAAATTAGAGATTCTTATTCTATTAGCTTGCATCTCAGAACAAGACAAAGTTTGAATGTCTAAAGCATAGTGCAATGTTTCATCATTAACTTCACCTTTACCGCCGTTTTGATCAATAAAGTCATCAAGCATAATTGATGCAGATGAATAAGTTGTAACGTTAGTTCCAGCACAATTTGCTAGAACAAGAACTAACAAAGGAAGGATCAATACTTTGTTAAATTTTTTCATGTTTATTCTCTTCATAAACCCACTCCATGAAGTTTTTTCCCATATTTTTTCTCATAATTAAGAAAAAGAAGAATTTTATTGTCAAAATGACACTTAGTCAAACTAAGAAAAACTTATTTTGTTATTTGATTTTACTATATTTGCGGTTAAAAAGCCTTAATTTATATACGATTGATTAGTTTTTTTAAAAAAAAAGAAATCTACTATGTCAATTGAAATAACTTAATGTAAAGTAACAGCTCTTTTTTTATGGAAACCAATCAAATCATCCTATCAGCCATACTCTTAGTTATGGTTGCTATGTTTATTTGGGGCAGATTTCGCTACGATGCAGTAGCATTGACAAGTCTTGCAATTTTAGTTGTTCTTGGTTTTGTTCCAGCCAAAGAGGCATTTGTGGGTTTTGGTCATCCCGCAGTTATTACAGTTGCGCTTGTTTTACTTATTAGTAAAGGTCTAGAAGCATCAGGATTGATTGGAAAAATTGGTAATCTGTTGCAAAAGATTGCTAACACCGAATTTCAGTTCTTGGTTATTTTGATGGGTATTGCGGTTATTTTATCTTCTTTTATGAATAATATTGGTGCTATGGCCATGTTGTTACCTGTAACTTTAGGTATATGCCAAAAAATGAGCTGGTCCCCTTCCAAATTTCTGATGCCCTTAGCTTTTGCATCAATTCTTGGGGGAATGAATACAAAAATAGGAACTCCACCAAATATTATTATTTCTGAATTTAGAGACCAATATTCAGATCAGGGATTTGAATTCTTTGACTTTGCTTATGCTGGGCTGCCTGTGAGCATTGGAGGCGTGATTTTCATTGCGCTGCTAGGTTTCATTCTTGTAAAAAATAGATCTGGAGAAATTGATTCGTCATCTTTAGTTGATATTAATGAATATTTAGTTGAACTTGTCATTAATAAGAATAGCGATCTTATAGGTAAAAGAACTCAAGAATTTAGGAAAGAGTTAGGTTCAGATATAGTACTAATAGGATCGGTAAATGAAACCTCTGATGCCAGAGAGATTTTAAGTAATTTTGAGGAATTAAAAGAATCTCAAATTTTACTTTTAAAAATCAATCCTGAGGAAGTATCTGGACTTCAGGATAAGTACGGTCTATCCCTAAGAACTGAAATTAAAGATCTTGATTCGGGTAGTTTCGGTGAAATTGAAACTATGATTTCTCCGGGTTCAAGATTAATTGGAAGAACTATAAGCTATTTTTCAAATATGGTTGGTAGACAAATGGCAGTTCTTGGTCTGTGGAGAAAAGGTACAAATTTTCAAGGAAGTCTTTCAAACGAGCATTTTAAAGCTGGAGATGTATTGTTAATTGCTTCAAGAGAAGAGCAAAAAGATACTAGTGAGAAAATGCAAGATCTTGGTTTAATGCCTCTCTGGCAAAGAGAGTTAGATGTAATAAAGGATGATTCTAAAGTCTTACTTTCTCTTGGATTATTTTCTTTTAGTCTTCTTCTAGTTATCACAAACTTTTTAAATGTAGTCATAGCATTCTTATTATGTGTATTAGCATTTGTAGCATCTAAACTACTAAAACCAAACATGCTTTATCGTCATATTGAGTGGCCTGTTATTGTGTTGCTTGGCGCCATGATTCCTATAGGAGATGCTTTATATGAAAGCGGTCTAACAAATATATTAGCTACAGCAATAGCGGCCCAATCAATTCAATTTGGTCTAGTCGGGACCCTAGTCATTTTAATGGTAGCAACAATGTGTTTATCAGATGTTATTAACAATGCAGCTACTGCAGTTATTATGGGGCCCATATCAGTTACTATTGCAGATCAGCTTGGTTATCCCTCTGAACCATTTTTGATGTGTGTTGCTATAGGTGCAAGTTGCGCTTTCTTGTCTCCCATTGGACACCAATGCAATACTTTAGTAATGGGACCAGGTAATTATAAGTTTGGAGATTACTGGAAATTAGGTCTGCCTTTAGAATTACTCATAATAGCTATCTCAACCCCACTGCTTCTGATATTTTGGTTTTAATATCCCTGAATAATTGTTCCTCTCACAAAAAGTTCATAATACCGAGAACAATTATAATTTCTTAACTCTATAAGCATATCTAGATACTTCTGTTTCTCGGTGTCTAGAGTAGATTTATGATCTAAATAACATGCATCAAATTCATCTAAATCATACATAGAATTTTTCACTACCTTTTGATAGGAGCAAGAAAATAAAGATAATAAGAAAATAAGAATCAGAAAATTATTGATTCTCATCAGCACTTAACTGGCCGCTGCTTGATTTCTTGGACATAACGTCGACAATGATTCCAATTACCATGTTCAACATGATGACTGCATTAAGCAGAATGAAACTAATAAAGTAGATCCACACCCAAGGGAATACCTCAATAATATCTTTCATAACAGCAGCCCAGTCATCGTATGTTGCAACTTGTGCAAGAGTAAGCATAGCAAGACCAATATTGCCCCAGTGTTCTGGATCCGTTGGACCAAAGACTAAAGTACCTATAGCTGCCCATATATAGATGAAAATAAACATTAAAAGAGCTACAAAACCAACTCTTGGAAGCGTTTCAAACAGCGCATCTACAATTTTTTTCAAGGCAGGTACAACAGTGATAATTCTCAATACCCTGACAATCCTGAGTAATCTTGCAACAAATGCCGTCTCTCCTCCAGTGATTGGAATTAAACTGACAGTTACGATGATAAAATCAAAGACGTTCCAACCGCCTTTAAAGAATTTAATTAGAGATCGTTCAGCGACTATTCTGATAAGAATCTCTATTAAGAAGAAAACTGTTATTGCGGTATCTAAAAAGTTCAATAATTCGACGTAATTCTCTGAGAGATCATAAGAACTAACTCCTGCATAAATAGCAGAGCCGATGATTACAAAAATTACTATTCCATTAAAAAAACGACTATTTCTAATCTTTAAGAAAAATTGAACTATTTGATTCATCTGCGGATTATATACTCAAGTAAAATTTAAGGTTAGTTATTTAAACAAAGATAAGAAAGGTTTACACCTACATCAGTGTTACTTCTTGAAAATATATCAATGCTACTTCTATTATCGAACGGTTTTAGAAAAATATTCATAGATAAACAATTTATATAGAGTCTTGAAAAGGTTAAATCTGATGATTCATTAATATCTTTTCTTGTTCCAAGAGGACCGTTAGGAGCAAGATAGTTTTTAGTAGACCAATCATAATTCGCGGCCATGACCCATGCATCTGGGAGAGGCATTCTATAATTAAAACCAAAACCCCATTGCCTAAAAGACTCGAATTTTTGATTGGCTTCGTATTTATCGGAGAAGATATTCATAGTCCAACTAGAATTATTATTCGGAAGATTAAAAGTATTATTTACAAAAGTTCCGTATCGATAACCGCTCTTTGCCTCTAACCCAATAAAATTTCTTTTATCTACGTTAAAACCATATTCAAAAACAGAACCATTCGATAAAGATCCAGAGTGACTCACGGTGAAAGCATTAGATTCAAGCAGAGGCTTTCCTTGCAAGTAAACTTGAATTCTCGTAAAACTTGGAGTTACTGATGGATTTTTTAGCACCCCTAGACTACCCTCTTCTACATCTAAACTACTATTTAAACCAAAAACAAAACTTCTTTGATCAAATTGTGTAAATCTAGATTGATAGGTGGTTGCAACCGCAAGAAAATAATTAATTGCATCACCGCGAGGATTATTCAAATTTTGAGTCAAAGATAAATTGTAATTTACAGAGAATTTTGAATCAGATTGAGGTTTTGAATCAGGAGAAACTTCAAGAGGAAAACCAGCAATTTCTATAATATCGGCATCTATACCAGCGTTGGCGTTTGTAGAGCTAGCAAGTCCAAAAGTCATCAATTGATTAACCGTCAGTGGTTTTTCCTGTTCTTCAATAGCTGCTAAAAAGGAATCAACTTTAGTAATAACCTCCTGAGGTGGATCATAGTCTTTAACACTATCAAGGTATAGTTTTGCTGGAGCGTAGGCTTCTAGCCTGAAATAAAGCACTCCTAGTTCTAGCCTGATTCTTGCCAGAGTAGGATCGTAAATTAACATTTGTTCAAAGACTCCTATCGCAGCCTCTAAATCTCCTAAAATAATTGATAAGTTAGCGTATTTAAATAAATTACCTTGATTAGTTGGGTCTTCTATTAATTCATCAAAAATAGCTTGCCTTTCTTTTCTAATGGTTTCTAATTGCTCAGGATCCGATATAGTCGGTGGTACGTTTTGTGCTAATGCAAAAACACCGAAACAAAAGATAAATAGTAATAAAATATATTTAATAGACATGACAAGGCGTCAATTATAAAGGTTTTATAAAAAGAAAATGAAGAACATTCAAAAAAAATTACTTCTACCTTTAGCTATTTTAATAGGATTAATTCCTTTAGCGAATCCATTAAATATTTTTAATGATTTAAGATTGTTTGCTTTTGATACTTTGCAGCAAATAAGCCCAAGGGATCAGTTAGAAGATGATCCCGTTGTAATAATTGATATTGATGATCAGTCGCTAAATAATCTAGGTCAATGGCCATGGTCTAGAGATCTATTATCTAGATTAGTTAGTAATACAGAGCAGGCTCTTACTACATCATTTGATATTGTTTTTGCTGAAAGAGATAGAACTGGAAGTGACGTTCTTTCTGAGCAATATTCAACAAATTCTGATCTTATTAATGAGTTAAAAAAAATAAAACCAAATGACAGAGTTTTTGCTGAGTCTATGCAATCACACTCTACTGTTGTTCTGGGAAGTGCACCAAATAATACATTAATAACTGAGGACACAGCACCTAAATACGGCCTAATAATTCAAGGTGACTCACCAAAAGAATTTCTTCCTAATTACACAGGTATGCAAAATAATTTACCCGCTTTAATAGATTCTTCTGCTGGAGTTGGGTCTATGAGTATTGGAGGAGATTCAAGTATTGTCAGAAGCTTGCCAACATTTGAAGTGGTGAATGGACAGATAGTACCATCTTTGATGCTGGAAACCTTAAGGGTTGCGATAGGAGCAAGCACGTATCAAATCAAGTCATCTAATGCTTCAGGAGAGTTAGCTTTTGGTGAAAGTACTGGTATCAACAACGTAAAACTTGGAAACGTAATAATTCCTACTAATTCAAACGGTTACCTCTGGCTACATTCAACATTTAAAGAAAATTTGAACATAATTTCAGCCTTTGAAGTCATAAATAATACTTTTGATAAAGAATTCTTTGCTGGAAAGATTGTCCTTGTAGGTACAAGTGCGTCAGGACTGCTAGATATTAGAAATACGTCTCTTGAGAAAGATATACCTGGTGTCACGATCATTGCCCAAGGAATTCAACAAATTATAAATGGAGAGTTTTTAGTTAGACCAGATTGGATGGAAGGAGCAGAGTTTTTATTTGGCTTACTTTTTTCTATTTTGATTTGCTTAATCATTCAATATTTTGGTCCTATCGGGGGCTTGATAACATTTTTAGTAGCAAATTTAAGCAGTCTTTACGGTTCTTTCTATGGCTTCAACGAATTAGATTATTTAATAGATCCTATTTCTCCTTTAATAATATGCTTAACAAGTTACTTAATAATTACTTTCTTTAATTTTCTTTTTACTGAGCTAGAAAGAAGCAAGGTTAGGACAGCATTCTCTCAATATTTAGCTCCAGAAATGGTTTCTAGACTTGCTGAATCAAGTGAATCGCTAAAGCTTGGTGGAGAGAAGAAAAATATGACCTTCCTATTTTCTGATATTAGAGGATTTACAGCCATATCAGAAAGTTATAAATCTAATCCTGAAGAATTAACCGAATTGATAAACAACCTACTCACTGTTTTGTCTAATGAAATTTTAGATAATGACGGTACTATTGATAAATATATGGGAGATTGCATTATGGCTTTTTGGAATGCACCCACTGATCAAGATAATCATACTGATTTAGCATTAAAAGCGTCTTTTGATATGGAAAAAGCATTAGAGGAATTTAATATTGAATTCCAAAAACAGAAAGGCATGGAACTAAAAATTGGTATTGGAATCAATACCGGTGAATGTATTGTTGGGAATATGGGTTCTGAAAAAAGGTTTGATTATACGGTCTTAGGTGATCCTGTTAACCTTGCTTCAAGATTAGAGGGTCAATCTGGAACTTATGGTTTTCAGAGGATTCTAGGCCACGAAACAGTGAATGCTCTTAAATCAAATGTAAATCTTTTCGAATTAGATCTGATTCAAGTAAAAGGGAAAAATGAACCCGTAAAAATCTATACTTCTTTCGATGAATTCTCATTAAAAGATAGAAAATTAACAGAGTTTATTAAAGATCATGAAGAATTTCTTCAAAATTATAGAAATCAACAATGGGATATAGCTTTAAACTTTATTGAAAAATGGAAACAACAAGTCATTGAGTTTGATCTATACTACGCTATTTTTAAAGACAGAATTAAAGACATGAAGCGGAATTTAGCTGATCCAAATTGGAATGGAGCGTATGTTGCAACAACTAAATAAACTCCTCTTCATTACATTGTTCTTGCCCTCCTTGGCTATGTCTCAAACTATTGTGAATATAGAAGAGTTAAGAAACGAAGGTAAAGAAGGTTTTTTTGCTGGATTAGGTTTTTCTTTAAATGCATCTAGAGGAAATAGAGACAGAGATTTCTATTCATTTGACCTAAGGTTTGATTACAATCTTGATGACGTCGAGAATTTCATGATTCTCAGAAAATCTGAGAGGAAAATAAATCAAAACGTTACCGATATCTCTCAACTCATTCACATACGATCTGTTTTCGAAACATACAATCAATACAATACGGAATTTTTTATTCAATCGGCCAAGAATCCATTTAGATTATTCAGAGAAAGGAATCTTTTTGGGACAGGTCTTAGAATGATCATAGATGATCAAATGAGATTTGGAGCAGGAGTTATCTATGAAGAAGAAACTGATTTAGAAGATTCGGTCACTGATACAACAAGATTCTCTCTATATTTCCATGATAATTTTGAAATCGCTGAAAACGTTAACTTCAATACGACTATTTATTATCAACCCGATATATTAGATTTTAACGATTACAAAACAAGCCTCTTGATGGCTTTTAATTTTAAAGTTAATGAAAAATTTAGTATCAGCCTGCAGTACGATATTGCATATGATTCAGTACCTATACTCAATGCCGTTGAGGATGATCAAGGATTAAGTACGAAATTCTCTTATTCGTTTAATTAACCGGTTCTATCTAAACTAACTTTTTCAAGCTCTTCAAAGAGATGGGGATACTCTTCCATTAATTCTTCAAGATCTTCTTTTGACAAAGAAAGTAGTTTAACTTCTTCCAGAGAACTAATTGATGCATTACGCAACTCCTTAGAAAGGATTCCTTTTTCTCCGAAATAGTCACCCTGCCCCAAAGTAACTGGAGATTCAATTTCAACCTGAACAGATCCAAATTCAATAATGTACATGCAGTCTGCCTCATCACCTTTTTCGATGATCTTTCTTTTAGCAGGATAAATCTCTGCAACCAACTTATCGTTAATTTTACTTAAAGCGCCTATTGGCAACATTGAGAATAGTGGAATACTCGAAATTGTTTCCATCGTGATAAGAAAATTTCTTTTTTGAATTTCCTCATAATAAGCTGAAGCTAAAATTGCTGCAGGCAATGCAAACATTCCGATACCTAAAAACATCGTTAAAGAAGTTAAAACTTGACCTAAAGGAGATGAAGGAGTTACATCCCCGTATCCTACTGTTGTTAAGGTAGCTATTCCAAACCACATTGAGTTAAGAATAGATCCAAAATATTCAGGATTAATATCCCTCTCAATAAAGTGAATTAAAGTAGAAAAAATCAACAGAACTGAAAAAACCATTATCTGAGAGCCTAATAGCGCTAAACGTTGGTTATACACTGTTCTTAATAAGGTGTTTGTTGGTAGTAACATCTTATGATTACTATAAATTGAATAAGCTCTAAAAATTCTTAATATTCTTAAATCGTAAAAACCAAAGAAAACATAATTAGCCAAAACAACAAAATCAAAAACTAACAAGAAAGAAAATCTTCTTTCAATAAGAATCCTAAAAATAAACTCTGCCCCAAAAAAAATATACGAAGTTATAACAAAAATATCAAAATAAATGTTTTCTGGAATGATTTTGCTTGAAGAAAAAATTTGATCAAAAATATTTAATAAAATTAAAATACCAGCAATATTATTAATATATTTGATCATTTGGGTAAAACCTTAGTTTGTATTTTATAACAATAATGTCTTAATCAAAAAAAAACCCTGCATTAGCAGGGTTTTTTTGGTAAAGAATTTAATTAAAAATTCCATCCAGCTCTTACACCGTATCTAGCTCTTTCTCTAGCCATGATTCTTTGATAATTACCTACTGCAGTACTTTCTAAATTTCTGTAATAGATACTTTCATTATCAGTAATGTTTTGACCGTAGAATTGAACGAACCAAGAATCATCACTGTCTGAGACAGTGATTTGTGCTCCTAATTCATCCCATCCTTCAAGATAATCACTAGCTAAGTTGTAAACCCTGTTATATCTTTGGCCTTGTATATAATAATCAAGACGATAGTTAATTTTAATTTCGCCAACGTCTTGTAGATACCCTAAACCAAGTGAAATTTGACTTTCAGGATGGTATAGACTGTTTCCTGATAAATCAGTTTCCAGACCTTCGCTGATATCAGTTCCTGCTACTAAATCAAATCCATGAAGCTGAGCTAATACTCTTAATGGATCAAAATCAGCATTATTTCTTAACCTATTACCTAAAGATGGCAAGTGTCCATCTGCTGGCATTGCGAAAGTAAATGGATTGAAATAGCTCACGGGAGTAGGTTCACCAAAAGCTCTATCGCCATGATGTTCTATTGGGTTAAAGAAAACTGTTGAAACTAGACCTAGACCATCCAAGGAAGGATTCAATGCAGTAATACCGTCTGCAGGAGTGGTAGCTGCACCATTAGTAATGGCCTCTTGCAAAGTTGTTTGCCACATAGCCGCCAAAGCAGTTTTCTTAACAATATAAGTCTCTGATTGCTCGTCTTTCATCAGGTGCCACTCTGCTCCGCCACCAGATAACTGAAGGTCTCTATTGATGACATCAATAGCTTTTTCACCGTCACCGATAGAAGAATTAGTCAGACTAATTGAAGCATTAAATGATAGTCCAGGTACTTCAGGCGGGACAACTAAAAGCTCAGCTTCTAGACCCGTAATATCAACATCAATTCCTTCATTAATTGTAGTTCTGTTGATGATTTTACCAATATGATAATTTTCAACCTGCGAAGCATAAGCAGAAACATTGAATCTAATTCCTTGATCAGGAAACTCATTCTTAAATCCAACTTCTACATTCCATACTTCAGAATCTGGAAAACCTGTAGGAACACCAGCAAAAGCTCCTGGATCAAATCCAGGATTAATTCCACCACCTTTAAAACCTTTAGAAAGCGAGACATACATCATAGAATCAGAGTTAATAAAGTAATCAACAACGAATCTACCAGTAAACTTACTTGTCTCAAGTGTAGTATCAAAACCAGCTGCTTTATAAGCTTCACCAGGACCGCTTAAACCTTCTCTACCTGGAATACCAGCTGGACAAAATGCGCCGCCTGGAGGACAGAAAAGAGCCTCCCATGCAGCAGCGCTGGGGACTTGACCGCTTGTAAGCATTCCGGCTAAAACATCAGTCATAAAACCTTTTTGATATCCAAATACGTTAATGAAAGGATTGCTCGGTAAAGCTTCTTTGAAATCATCTGTGTATCGAAGACCTATGGTAATTTTCACATCATCATTAGCTTGATAGTAGTATTCTCCAAATACCGCAGAAGATTCGATAGTATCAATATTGCCTGTTCTAAAGTGAGGTGCATATAGCTGAATACCCAATGCATTTAATTGTGCGCCAACTAAAGCCGCTGCAGGAGCTTTCGTTAAAGCATCTAAACCAGAAGCAACAACATCAGTATTAGTATCACCTACGTTTTTATAATAGTTCATACCAAAAAGGAAGTTGTGAGCTCCATCAAAACTTGAAACCAACTTCATTTCAACTGAATCAGTGATTTGTTCACTCATATATCCAAAAGCACCAACAGGATTATTTACGGTATCAAGAATACAGCCGCCAAACCAACCCGCAGTATAACTTTCAACTGAACATGCCGGATTAAATGTGTCTGACATAGTTCCTATCCCGCCAGGAGTTGCTGGAGAATCTAAAAATCTAAGAGTATCCAGTTCAGGAGATTCCCAAGCCTCTCTTCTATTGAAATCTCTATCTTTTCTGCTTGCCGCAACGGAAAGAAATAATTCATCAGAAATATCGTGATCAATCAACACCTGAGTGAGGTATTCATCAACCGTGTACATAGGAGCTCCTCTAAGATTAACTTGCCAGAATTGTTGCGGTGCACCAGACATGTCTGTAACAGGAGTGAAATCTAATACTCCTTGCGCAACAAGTAGATTCTCAACAAATGTAGACATAGGATTAGCTATTTCAAATTTTTGATTTTCTGGAGCAACTTGAGTACAACCAACCACAAGGGATGGGTCTCTATCACACCACGATCCAGCAGATACATTTCTAGTTGAGTCCTCTAACGATGCAGAATGAATGACATTAACTGTTGTTTTATCCGAAGCATCAAAAGTAAGAGTCAATCTGTAAGCAGATTGATTTCTGTTATCAATATCTTGACCTTGTGAATATATATTCTCAATAAGAGGATCCTGTCTGAGAGTGTAAGTTGCAATTCTTAATGCAACTGTATCGTCTAAAGGTACATTAAATACTGATTCAGTCCCAAATCTTCCGTAGTCACCTAAATCAACTTTAGATGAACCGTAAAAGCCTGAAGTATCTGCTTTTGCTGTAATAAAGTTTATGGATCCACCAATCGCATTTCTTCCATATAGAGTTCCTGCTGGTCCTCTAATGACCTCAACTCTTTGCATATCGTAAATACCACCGGAAGCGACATCCACAACTCCTACCGCCATATCATTAATATGAACAGCCACACCGGGATCAGAAGTTCCAGAAGTAGCTCCGTTTGTCATTCCTCTTATTTCAAAAGAACCGGAACCCTCACCAATGTTTCCGCCAAATCTTAGGCCTGGAATAAACATTTGAAGATCTTTAGCTTCTTCAATTTGCCTAACTGCTAAATCATCAGTGTCTAAAGAACTAACTGCCAAAGGAACTGACTGAAGACTTTGCTCTTGTCTTTGAGCAGTAACTGTTACTTCTTCTAATCCATCACTTTCTTGCACAAAAGAAAAAGATGATAGAAGAAAAGAAAAAATTAAAAATAATTTAGATGAAAATTTCATAACACTCCCTGTTTAAGTTTTCTTCCTTGAATTAATGAGTAATCTAACTTAATTCAGTAAAAATTTAAATATTTTTATTTTTTGAATTTTATAATTTTGTTTTGAGTCAACCTCAACTTTTATAGTTAAGTATAAATAATATAAATACCTACTTATTTATTAATTAGTTGAATCCCAGTAATCACTCATAAATTTATAGAAATTTTCATTCCATAAACGAGAATTTTTGATATTGGTTGAATAAATTTTTGCAGTAGGGTTTTTAGAGCTAAACGGTATATAACTCTCAATACGCCCATGTTTAGCAAACTCAATCCAATCATTACGAATCTCTTTTGCAATCATCCTATCCGTATCAGTTATGGTTTCTTCAATTCCGAAGAGTCCACCTTCATTAAATAGATAGCCTAGCTCAAGAGCATGTGTGGCACCGAGATAATCACTTGGAACGTTTAAATCAACATCAAAATAATATAAATAGGTATTTGCTAGCTCACTATGGTTTAAAGCTGCATGAAATGCAGGAGCACCAAAAAACATTTCACCCCAGAGATCAATTGCAGTTTTATAAGGATCTACATTGGTATCAATAAGGTTTAAATATTGATCAGGTGGTGGTGATAATTTAGAGGGATCAGTAAAAGCCATAAGAGCTGCTTCTGGGTCAATGAATGACCAAATAACATACGGCCAAGTATCTCCAAAATAAGAAAACATTTGTTTATCTATAATTAAAGGTAAGAGACTCGTTCCTTCGTTTGCATTGAATCCAATTAAATATGGAACTTTATGATTTTTCCCTTTTTTAAAAGATTGCAAACTGTTAATTGGAAATACGTAACCGTCTACAATTTGACCGCTTATGTTAGCCATTATGGTGTTATCAAGCATAGGATCATTAATTTCAACAATTTCTCTTGCTGGAAGCTTTCTAAAATCTTCAATCGATCCACTTTGACCAAGAAAAAAATTTACTGCATTTATACCAAAGTTCTCTGCTGAGACGCCAGAATCTGAAGCCTTCAATGGAATTGATATATTGGGTATGGCTGAGCCACTTTGAGAAATAGCTTTATGAAATAGACCTTTTGTAAGTGGTGACATGAGTAAAGAAGATACTGCTTGTCCTCCAGCAGACTCACCAAAAATAGTGACGTTATTAGGATCTCCACCAAAGCTTGAAATATTTTCCTGAACCCACTCCAACGCAAGAATTTGATCTAAAGTACCATAATTTCCTGATACACCATGTATTGATTCATTAGAGAGTTCGGGATGTGCTAACCAGCCAAAAATACCTAACCTATATTGAATTGTGACAATAATCACATCTCCCTGATTTGGAAGATATGAACTAGTATAATTACCTTCATGTCCTGAGCCCCATCTACCTGCCCCACCGTGAATCCAAAACATAACTGGTTTCTTCTTAACTCCACCTTTAGGAACTACAACATTAAGATATAAACAATCTTCTGATGTGTTTAGCTCAGAAACTTCATCAAATCCTGATACTTCTTCTAACGACGATAGATCTAATCCTGATTCCTGAAGTATCAACTTATAGAATGCATTATTTCCAGTCCTATCATTTGTTGGTTGACTACAAGCTTTTTCTGGTTCAACAGTTTTGAGAGTCCCAGACCAAGGTAATTTTTTTACAGGTGGCTTCCATCTTAAATTTTCCAATGGAGGTTCTGCATATGGAATACCCAAAAATTTTATAGTTCCGTCTTCTGACTCGTAACCTTCAATTAATCCAGATTCTATTTCAATGTTTAAATGTAAATTATCACTACAAGACAAGACAAGACAAAAAACCCCACATAAAAGCAGGGTTTTTTGTAGATTAAGCTTTACTTTAGAAATTATATCCAGCTCTAACTCCGTATCTAGCTCTTTCTCTTGCAGCAATTCCTCTTGTATTACCAACAGCTGAACTTCCTAGACCCATAAAGTCAATGTTTTCTTCATCGGTAATATTTTGACCATAGAATGAAACAAACCAAGCTTTATCAGATGGAGTAACTGTGATCTGAGCTGAAAGTTCGTTCCATGGATCTAACTTATCACTTGGAAGATTGAAGATACGAACGTATCTAGAACCTTGATAATAATAGTCCAATCTAAAGTTAACCATTACAGGCCCAGCATCAAGTTCATAACCAAGTCCAACATTTGCCATTACGTCTGGGTGAACTAATTGGTTTCCAGACAAATCAGAATCAAGACCATCTTGTATATCTGGCGCAGCTGGATTCAAATTAAATCCATGAAGTTGAGCCATCGTTCCAAGTGCACTTCTATCCGCTAATGATGGTAAGTGTCCTTCTGCAGGAGTAAGTCCTAAAGCAGGAACTAAGTAACTCACTGGAGTCGGTTGACCTAATGTTCTGTCACCGTGAAATTCAGCTGGAATTAATCCGGCCATAAGATCTTCAGTTGAAACAGTTCCAGCAGAAGCTGCAACAATTCCATCTAAAGGAGTAGTAGCGGCACCACCAGTTACAGTTTCTGTTAACCAAGAATTCCATATAGCTGCTAGAGCCTCTTTCTTGACAATAAAGAACTCAGATTCAACATCTTTCATTAAATGCCAATCTTTGCCACCACCTGTAAGTTGAAGATCGTGGTTATGCGGGTCAAGAGCAGATTCGCCATCAGCAATAGTTGATTGAGTAAAACTTAAACTAGCATTTACGCTTAAACCAGGAACTGAAGGTGGTACGTACAGTAAATCAAACTCAGCACCCATAATATCTACGTCAACACCTTCGTTAAGAGATGTTTTCTTAATAATTTTTGTTACGTGATATCCATCGAATTGAGATGCAAATACAGCTGCGTTAAATCTTACGCCAGCATCAGGAAATTCGTTTTTGAATCCAATTTCAACGTTCCAGACATTTGTTTCAGGGAATGCAAGAGGAACGTTAGGGAAAACTATAGGATCAACTGCAGGGTTAATACCCCCACCTTTAAATCCTTTAGAAATAGAGGCATACATCATGGAATCATCGTTTATGAAATAATCAACTACAAATCTACCGGTAGTTGAGCTAAATTCCATTTCAGGATCAAATCCTGTTGTAGTTCTATAAACTTCACCGTAGTCAGGTATAGAACCAGCTAATGCGCAGAATCCACCGTTAGAAGGACAAAATACGCTTTCCCATAGAGCAGCAGCAGCACCAGCAGGAAGTAATCCCGCTTGTTGAGCTGCAACTGTATCTGCCATTCCAGCAATAAGAGGATCTGTTTGCGCTGAAGAAGGCAAGGTGCCTACTATTGCAGCCGCTGCACCATCAGATACTACTCCTGGAGCATATCCAGCAACGTTTACAAAAGCTTGTCTAGATAAACTTTCTTTATAGTCTTCGTTGTACCTAAGACCAAAAGTTAATCTAAGGTCATCTCTAGCTTGGAAATAGTACTCTCCAAACACTGATGAAGAAGTTATTGTGTTCAATGAGTCCGTCCTGTAAAGAGAAGGATAAAGTTGAATGCCTAAAGCAGCATTGGTAGGTCCAACATAAAGCGCAGGAGGTTTAAATGCTAATGCATCCAGACCTGTAGCTCCAACATCGTAATGGTTATCAGAAAAAGTATCAGTGTGATTTAAACCAATTAAGAAATTGTGATTGCCATCGTAGTCAGATGAAATTTTCATTTCGACGCTATCTGTGTCTGAAAGTGCGTTTGAATGGTCAAATCCAGTTGGATAACTCAAAGTATCTAGAACACATCCACCGTATTGACCATATAAACCAGCGGTGACATCGTCACATCCTGCAGGATTTGAAGCAAAACCTCCATCTCTGCCAGGACTGTAACCAGACATCACAACTAACCCGCCAGGAGATGCAGGAGTGTCTTTAAATCTTAAAGCTTGCAGAGTTGGGGATGCATAAGAACTTTGTCTTAAAAATTTTCTATCTTTTCTTGATGCAGCTGCAGTTAAGCTTAAGTCATCATTAATTTGATGCTCAATAATAAGCTGAGTGAGGTACTCATCAACTTGATAAAGAGGAGCTCCTCTTTGATTAACTTGCCAGAATTCTTGTGGAGCACCACTCATATCTGTCACAGGAGTAAAATCAAGCACTCCCATAGCAACAAGAAGGTTTTCAACAAAAGTACCCATTGGATGAGTAATTTCAAATTTTTGATTCTGGACTTCAACTGGGGTACAACCGACAACGAGCGATGGATCTCGATCACACCATGTACCAGCAAATAAGTTTCTGTTTGAATCTTCTATAGATCCTTGATGAACAACATTAATAGTAGTGTTGTCAGTAGCTTCAACGGTTAAAGTCATTCGATATGCTGATTGATTTCTATTGTCTGTATTTTGAAATCCACCAGAACCTTTATAAGTATTTTCTATTAAGCCGTCCTGAACTAAAGTATTCGTTGCAATTCTCAAAGCAACTTTGTCATCTAAAGGAATGTTAAAAACCGCTGTAGTTCCTAATCTGCCGTAATCGCCAACATCTGCTCTAACATTACCGTAGAAACCTGAAGTATCACCTTTAGCTGTGATGAAGTTTAAAGCACCACCAACAGAGTTTTGACCGAATAAAGTTCCAGCAGGACCTCTAATGACCTCAATTCTTTGCATATCAAAGAAGTTACCATCCTGCAAAGTAGTCGATCCGATAGCTAAATCGTTAACGTGCGTAGCTACACCAGCATCGGCAGTCGCAGAAACAGCAAGGTTGGTAACACCCCTAATTTCAAAACCACCACCGCCAGAGAATTGGTCAGATCCAAACCTCAAACTAGGTACAGTTAATTGAAGATCACTTGGACCCTCAATTTGTTGTTCAAATAAATCGTCTTCTGTAAGAGCTGATACCGCCAACGGTATGTCCTGAAGACTTTGCTCTTGTCTTTGTGCAGTTACCGTTACTTCTTCAAGACCACTGTCTTGAGAAAAAGCTATACCAGTAAAAATTAGCGTCAGGACAAGAAACGACGAAGATAAATTCTTTATACTCATAACATTCCCCTTTTTTGTTTTGAGTTAAACTTCCATGTAGAAATAACCTAAAAAACTCCCTTTTTTAGGTATTTAACATCTAATCTATCTTAAATTTAGCAAAAATTAAACGATTTTATTCATTTTTGAAATTTAGTGTTTTTATAAAAAAAAGCCCCTTTGTATTTAAAAGAGGCTTTTTAATCTAAATATAATTTTAGAATCTATATCTGTACTCTATTCCAGTTACTCTTGGGTCTCTCAAGAAGTAACTTTGGAAATTTCCTGTCACATCAGTAGAGTTATATTTCCAAGTAATGTTATCTTCATCGAGCGCATTTCTTGAGAAAAATCTGAAATACCATTGGTTTTCAATATCTCCAACAGTTAAACCAATATTAAGTTCATCCCAAGCATCAACTTTTCCGTAAAGAGCATTATTGAATTCATTTACATACATATCACTTTGGTAATAGTAATAAATGTTTGGGACGACAGAAATGCCGTTGCCTACCTCAAAGTTATAAGAAAGACCTAGAGAGGTAGTTAATTCAGGAGTGTTAGGAAGTCTATTGCCATCAATACTTTGTTTAACTCCAGTCGTAGTAGGTATGCCGAGAGCTGATAATGCTACCCTAGACATGTAGATCGGATGACCATCAGCTTGAGTAGTTCCAGGAACCGGCAACCAGGCATCCAAACTAGCTAAAACTGCTT
Source organism: uncultured SAR86 cluster bacterium (assembly GCA_902578495.1). GTDB lineage: Bacteria > Pseudomonadota > Gammaproteobacteria > Magnimaribacterales > AG-339-G14 > CACNYO01. The sequence continues at coordinate 58,398 of CACHCY010000003.1, read as the reverse complement.
GAGCTGCGTTTACAAGATCTTTATCGGCGATGAATGTGTTTGCAACACAACCTTCACCTTCGTAGAACAAATCGATACATTTGTAGACAGTATTTTTAGCATCAAAATATTTGGTGCCTTCGGCAGAAATATTAAATGGATCGATCGTTAACGCATCATCCATGATCTTAGTTTTAATGTATGCAAACATAAAATCTAATCTTAAATTAGGAGCTGCAGCTGGAACGTAATCCATTTCAATTTCTGCACCGTAGTTTTCTGAATCGATATTAAAGTTAAAAGTTGTAGTCGCTAGAATCCTTGATATTTGCATATCGGTGTATTTGTTATAGAACAGAGAAGTATTTAGCCTCATTTGACCGCCAAGCAAAATTGACTTGATACCAATTTCGTACGAATCAACTTTCTCTTCAACTGTGTTAGCGGGAATTAAACCTTTTTCATAAATCCTTGGATTAATTGGAGGATTGATACCAGCTGGTTTAGTACCTCTCGAATAAGATGCATACAAAAGGGAGTCATCACCGAATGCGTAATCAACGATTAATCTTCCTGCAGTTGTTGTGTAATCAAGTTTATTTTTTTGATACGACTCCCATCCAGGCTTGTTGTAATCTTCACTTCTATCGTAAAGAGCTGGAACTAAGTCTTTTACTGACATGAAATAAGTTGCATAAGCTGTTCCAGTAGCAATAGCTTGTTGTTGAGGATCAGCAATTTGCCCAGCTGCAGCAATACCGCCAGCTAATGCTGCTGAAGCAGCATTTACTTGCGCAGATACTCCATATAGATCTACAGTTTCCTGGTCACCTACCCCACAACCGTTACTTGCTTGACCAGTTAATATTTGACCAATGACTGCTTGATCTGGAGCTTGCCCAAATGCACCAGCAATGCCTTCAAAACAGTTATACAAATCACCATCCACCAATAACCAGGGAACTCCAGCAAATGCTCCAACATTTCTTGCTTGTCCGTAGGTCGTGGTAACGATATCATTGATTTTCTTTTCTTCTCCGTAACGTAATCCAAGAGTAATTCTTAAGTTATCTTGAACGTCGAAATAAAGCTCTCCAAATAAACCGTTTGCTTCTAATGCATACTCATTTGTATTACCAAATGTGGTTGGTACAAAGAATTGAGCATCTCCTAACAATGTTAGAGGCGAAGAAGTGGTTAAGTAACTATCGTCTTCGTAGTGCCCGTAATGATTTATACCCACGATGTAGTTAAAAATTCCATCTAGATCAGAACTGTATTTAAGCTCTAAATACTCGGTAAGTTGTTCGTTACTGGATCCATCAATGAAAGAATTTCTGTTGGTAGTTTGTAAAACGTATTTACCTGATTGACCGCTTAATCTTTCTGCTTGAGTTGGTCCTTTTGTTCCACACTGATCTGCTACACAATGATCTAGCATGTCTACACTTATCAGACCTCCAACGTAAGTGAGAGGATTATCAGATACCTTCACTCCAAGCAAAGGTTCAACAGCCAGAGTTGTATCCATTCTTGTGTAAGAAGAAGATTCTCTATTCATCATATTTAAAGATAACCTTCCTTTATCAAGGTCATGAGAAATAGTTAATTGATGAGTTCCAGATTGGCGATCAAAGATTGGAACAAAATCACTGTGCGTCTGTCGCAAAGTCATGTTGTCAGGCCTTGGTGCATCGTTCAATCCAAAAGCTGTATAAGCAGCCGTATTGGCTCCTAACGGAGCAGATTCTAGAAAGACCGCAGCTAGAATTCCGTTGTAAGTAGCAGCAGGATTGGCAATTCCAATACCCTCTCCATCTAAGGTACAACCTCTAGCAATATTAGTACTTGGTGTACAAACATAATTAGTTCTCAAAGTTCTGGTGCTTTCCTCTTCATGTTCTTGATACATATAGTCAATCACAGTATTTCCTGTGTCGTATCGTAAAGAAATTCTTCCAACGTAGTGTTCTCTTCCGTCAAAGGTGCCGCCTACAGGAGCATATAAATTTTCTGTAAAACCATCTCGTTCGGTTTGGGTATAAGCAGCTCTAACTGCAAAATTATCATCTAAAGGAATATTTACCGCACCTTCAAAAACTTGAAGATCGTAGTCTCCAGCTGTAAAACCGGCATAGCCCTCAACACCAGAATCTATAGAAGGTCTTTTGGTAACTAGATTAACTAATCCCGCGGTAGTCCCTCTTCCAAATAATGTTCCTTGTGGCCCTCTGAGTACTTCCACTCTGTCCATATCAAACATGGTTGCTACGTTTGTATTTTCTCCCCAAGGAGATTCATTAATATGTGTGGTTACTGATTGGTCAAAAGAAATTCCTGTGGCAAGTCTTCCAATACCTCTGATAGACACCGAGCTACCACCGAAGTTAGTCTCTGAGTAACTTAGGTTAGGAACGTTAAGTTGCAAATCAGTAAATCTCACTGCTTGTCTTAAAGCCAAATCATCAGCTGATAAAGCAGAAACAGCAATAGGAACATCTTGTAATGATTTTTCTGTTTTTTGCGCGGTTACAATTATCTCCTCAAGCGTATAATCTTCGTTATCAGATTGAGCGAAAAAGTTTGAGGAAAATAAGAATAATGCAATTAAGAGGTGATGGAAAAATTTCATATTTATCTCCTTAGTAAAGTGAAAGTTTTAAAGTAATCATCCTTAATGGTTGCGGATTATAAAGATCAAAGAATAAAAGACAATTAAATATTATGAAGGCATTACCTAAAGCTAAAAAAGTCAAGAAGGTTTTAAAAAAACATAATGATTCAAGAATTGATAACTATTATTGGCTAAGAGATGACACTAGAAAAAATAAGACAGTTCTTGACTATTTAAAAACTGAACGTGCTTATCATGATGATTGGATCAAAACCCAATCAAATATTACTGAAAATTATTTCAAAAAACTAAATGGTTACATTCCTGCTAAAGATGAGTCTTTAAAGATAAAAAGAAATGGATTTTTTTATTTTTCGGAATCTCTAAAAAAAAATGAGTATAGAAAATACTATCGATCAAAGAAAAAAAATTCAAAGAAAGAATTGATTTTAGATATCAATAAATTAGCTAAAAATAAAAAATTTTATCAAGTTTCAGGAGTCTCACCTTGCAAAGATAATCAATTTTTGGCATACGCTGAAGATATCAATGGGCGCAGAGAATACACAATCAAAGTTAAAGATATAAAAGCAGGAGAAAACCTGTCAGATAAAATTTCCGGAACGGACGGACAATTTATATGGTCTAAAAACTCAAAGAATATTATTTACATCAAAAGAGATGAAACGACATTAACGAGCAATCAAGTTTTTCTTCATACAATTGGAACCTCTCAGAAAAACGACATACTTTTATTTGAAGAAACCGACCCACAATTTCATTGCAGTTTAGGAATTTCAAGAGATAAAGAATATGGCTTTATTTACTCCAGCCAGACTAATGCAAATGAAGTTCGATTCTTCTCATTAAATAATCCAATCAAATTGAAATTAATTCATAAGAGAAAGAAAAAACATAAATACTACGTAGATATTTTTAATAATGCGTTTTATGTCATGACAAACATGGGCGGTCAGGACAACTTTTCTCTTAAATATTCTGATTTATCCGTTTGTCATCAATTTAAAAAATGGAAACCCATCCTCAAAGAAAGTAAAAAAAGATATCTATTGGATTTTGAAATATTCAAAAATCATATCCTTCTTGATGTAAGAGAAAATGGTCTTCCTAGGATATTAAAAATTAATTCCAAAAACGGGGCTCATGAATACATTAAATTTGATGAACCTTGTTATGACGTTTCTCTAGCAGGCAATCATGATCCAAAAGCTGACTATTTTTGTTTTGCGTATTCATCGCTAAATAAACCTGAGACTGTTTATAAGGAGTCTTTAATTTCTGGTAAAAGATCCGTTATTTGGAAATCAAAAATTAAATGCGACACAAAAGGCTTAAAAGTCGAAAGGCTTTCATTAAAATCTAGAAATAACATAAAAATACCAGCGTCTCTTGTTTACAAGGATAACGGGACCCCCTTACATAAAAAACCCATACTCTTTTACGGATATGGTTCTTACGGCCATATTATTGATGCAAATTTTCGTTCCAGTATTGTGCCCTTATTAGAAGAAAACTTTATATTTGTTTTGGCGCATATTCGTGGCGGATCAGAAATGGGTAAACATTGGTATGAGAACGGACGTATGTACAAGAAGAAGAATACCTTTTATGACTTTATCGATGTAACTCAAGGATGTTTAAAAAAAGGTGTTGGAGATAAAGATAATGTTTTCGCTATGGGAGGAAGTGCCGGCGGTTTATTAATGGGTGCTATAGCAAACGAAGCACCAGAGTTATACAAAGGTATTTTAGCAGCAGTCCCCTTTATGGATGTTGTGACAACTATGCTTGATGAATCTATTCCATTAACAACTTTCGAATACGATGAATGGGGCAATCCTAATAATAAAAAAGATTACGACTATATGAAGAGTTATTCACCCTACGATAATTTATCCAATCTTCCATATCCGAACATGTTGGTAACTTCTTCGCTATTCGATTCACAAGTTCAATACTATGAGCCTGCGAAATACGTTGCTAAATTAAGAGATCTTTCAACTTCAAATAATAAAATTCTCTTTAGAATAAACTTAATTGGCGGACATGGAGGTTTAAGCGGAAAGACTGCGGTATTGAAGGAGACTTCTGAAGACTTTACCTTTTTTATTAGTTTAGTGGATTCCTAATTTACTAATCACCTCAGCAGCGATAGAAAGAGAGCTAGTTAAACCAGGACTATCGATACCTTGTAAATGAATTAAATTCTCAAGTCCGTGGTCACTTGCATCAAGAATTTCAAAATCCTGACTGCCCTCGCCTTCAGCTACTATCTTTGATCGGATTCCTGTGTAGTCTGGTGATAAACAATAGGGATCGAAATTTACCCAATAAGATTTAATTGAATTACAAAACTCCTCCAAAGTATTTTCATCAAAAGAATACTCGATGGAATCCACCCATTTTGCATTTGGTCCAAAGCGAAGATTATTTTCAATATCCATTCCAGCATGGATACCGTGTCCATTTGAATTAGGAAGCGGATAGATTAGGTGCTTAAAAGGATTTTTCTTTTTATAGAAATAGTAATGACCTTTCGCATACATCACTGTTTTAATTTTTGGTAAGTTTATTTCTTCGATTCTATTGGCGACGTCTTTGGTATGAAGACCTGAGGCATTAATCAAAAAATTACATTGAATTTTATCGCTTGAATTAAGTGTTAATTCAAAATGTCCATTGACTTTTTTAGCATGTTTTAACTCTGAAGCTAAAACTACATATCCGGTTTTTTTTATGTCCTCCTCTAAGGCAGTCAAATATTCTGGCACACTTATTATTCCTGACTCGCTTGAAAAAATTGCTCTTTCACACTTTATCTCTTCTTCAAGAAATTTAACCTCTTCTTTTGACAGCATTTTTAATGGAACTCCGTTGGAATTTCCATTTTTATACAATGACTCAAGCTGATCTAGCTGATTTTTTTCAGTCGCTACTATAAGCTTCCCAGTTTTTTTAAAAGGAATATTTTTTGTAGCTACATATTGATAAAGCTTTTGTCGGCCGTCGCAACATACTTTAGCTTTAAGAGATTTTGGAGAGTAATACAGACCAGCATGGATAACGCCAGAATTTCTTGTGCTAGCACCTTCGCCTATTCTATTTTCTTTCTCAATGACAGCTACTTCAATGCCTTTATCTGCTAAGGATTTTCCAACAGCCAAACCAACGACTCCAGCGCCGATAACAACAGCCTCTATTTTTATCTCAATTCTCCCTTTCTTGAGTGTAATTATCTTGAAGAGTTCTCATTTCTTTAGATAGAAGAAAAATAGCTATTAGGTTTGGTAATGCAGCCGCAGCTACAGTTATCAGTGCAAAATTCCATATGATTTCTGTATCAATCCAACCTGTACCAACAATAAAAAAAGCCGACATATAGACGATCCTATAAAGAAAAACGTATTTTTTACCGAACAAATAAATTGTGCATCGATCTCCGTAATAGGACCATGACACCACTGTGCTGAAAGCAAATAATAAGAGACCTAAAGTGACAATGTATTCCCCATAATCGCCAAAGAAACCTTTGTTGAATGCTTTACTGGTCAGCACAGCAGATTTAACTAAAGATTTTCCAACGATATCCACATTAGATGAAACTAGGCCATCTTTTACGATAATTTCACCGTTAAATGGATTTTCATTTTCGTAGATAAGGATATCTTCTGCGAACGATCTGTTGTTTATAAAAGTATAATTTCCCTCAACCCTTCCTGACTTAATTTTTATTTCTCCTGAATGAAGGTTGATGGAATTATTATTTCCTTGAAAGAAATCTATTAGTTCTTCCGAGTCAGTTTCATCAAAACTTCCCTCTAGAATGAAAAAAGTTGTTCTTTCGAATTTGTTTTCATATTTCTCTATCCATGCACCTGAAGAAAGGATAACCAGCCCGGTGAGAGTACAGATTACAATTGTGTCAATAAAAGGCTCAAGTATGGATACAAAACCTTCCTCAATAGATTCTTTCGTTTTTGAAGTAGCATGTGCAATTGGCGCTGAACCTTGCCCCGCCTCGTTTGAATATAGCCCTCTCGCAACTCCATAATTGAAAGCCGTGGCTATGCTTGCACCTAAAAATCCTCCGACTACCGAAGTTCCCGTAAAGATATCGCTAAATATCATTTGAAAAGTAGGAAGGATATTTTCATAGTTGTAAAAAATCACGCTCAGCGCACCAATAAAATAAATTGCAGCCATTGTCGGCACAATGGAAGCGGCAACCGAAGCTATTCTTTTAAGGCCTCCAATTATCACGAGTCCAACTAAGATAGTCATGACAATAGACGTCGTAAGATTGGGTATGGAAAAACTGGAAAATAACGTACTGCTGATATTGTCTATTTGGGGCATCATCCCTGAGCCAAATGTAGTAACTAACAAACAAAACGCAAAGATGATTCCCAACCATTTAGACTTTAAGCCATTTTGCATGTAATACATTGGACCGCCAGCAATGGATCCATCTTCTAACGAGATCCTATATTTATGAGCTAAAGATACTTCAACATATTTAGTTGTCATTCCCAGGAAAGCGGTAATCCACATCCAAAAAAGTGCCGCTGGTCCACCGATAAAGATTGCCATTGCCACTCCTCCAATATTTCCGGTTCCAACTGTTCCGGATAAAGCAGTGCTTAAAGCTTGGAAAGGTGTGGTTTCTCCTTTGTTATCTTTATATTTATTTCCAGAAAAAAGAATTTTCCAAGCTCTGTTAAAAAAAATGATTTGTGGGAATTTAAGATAGATAGTAAAAAAAATACCTGTTCCCAAAAGTAAAGCTGGAAACCACGGAGAGCTACCAAAGTAACTATCTATTAGCAGAATTGCTGAATTTATCGAATCCACTGCTATATAGATTTAGTCTGGACGTATTGATTAAATTCTTGATAGCCACCTACTAACTCCCCATCGACGATAATCTGAGGAAAGGTTCTGGCATTTGGAAATTTTTCCGTGAATTCTTCTCGATTAAAATCTTCATCGAGCATATATTTTTTAAATTCCAAATCCTTTGTTTCACATATTTGAACGGCTGCATCGCAGAATGGGCATTGTGGTTTTGACCAAATTTCTATCATAATGTCTCCTACATTTACTTTTCTATGATTTTAAACGCTATCTCTTCAGGCTTCACTTTATATTTTAAAAATTTTTTAGCTTTTACTAAGATATTTTTATTTCCAATTTTATTTATTGGTTTGCTGTCTACTACAGCGGATTATCTATCTTCTTTAGGCGAAGATTACTTTGTCATTACTGGGCTAATATTAGCCTTCCAAGTGATCTTTTTGACTCCTTTATATACGGGCATGGCTATTTTGATTGGTAGAGATTTAAGAAATGGGTCCCTTAATAAATTAATTGGATATGTAATAGTCTCAGCTCAACTAGCATTAAAGATTTTTCTTCTGCAAGTAATCATTGGAATCATGACAATCATTGGTTTAGTTTTATTTATTATTCCTGGGCTTTATATCCAGTTTAGATTTACTTACTCAGTCTATTATTTAGTCTTGGAAGGAAATTCTATCTTGGGGTCTTTAGACAATTTATGGAATGAATCTAAAGAAGTACATTGGTCTTTATTTAACGCAGGAGTTTTACTAACTCTTATAACGATTTCTTTTGTTTTGATTCTTTATGCAGTTTTAGGATTATCGTCTCAAGATGAAATATCAGTAGTCCTAAGTTTTGTTGGTAATTGCATCACTATCTACTTACAAATGATCCTAGTAGCTTTCCCTGTGTTTTCAATTTACCAATTAATTCTTAAAAAAATCAGTAGCTAATTGCAGCAGTTTGAAAATCAAAGTTAAGATTTTCATTTGACTGCAAGGAATTTATCACAGGCAAAATTTCATCGTATAGATAGATCAATGTGTCTGCATCTAAAGTATTTTTAATTTCTTTGGAAAGTTGAGCAAATGGAGTGTCACTTAAAGTTTCTGTGAAATGAATGAGAATGCTTTCTTCAATTATTTTTGATAACCAATTTAGCTTTATCAGCAGGTTATCCTTGTCTTTATCTTTGATTAAGTAGTTGATTATCTTCCTCCCTTTTAAGGAGGCTAAATCATCAAACAATCTTATGACTTTTTCATCTTTGTTCCAGCATTCTTCTGGGTAATCATTTTTATTAATGTCGATAAATCCATTATTATTTGATTCAGAATTCAGACAATGTATTTCAGGATTAAGTTTGTAGTGCGTCAATCTGCTTAAAACTGTTGGCTTAAGCCTGTAAGGTAAAGAAGTGGTTAAAATAAACTTTAAATTTTCCGGCGGCTCTTCTAATGACTTCAATAAAGTGTCTTGCGCAAAAAAATTCAACTCATCGGCTCTGAGGATCAATACAATTTTTTTATCGGCAATTAATGGGGTCGAATATATAAAATCTGATGCATCTCTGATCTGTTTAATTTGAATTTGAGTCCTGTCTTTTGAACGCTCAATTACTTTAATATCGGGATGAGAATTAGCAGAAAATAGATTACAAGAATGACAATCATTGCAGAACAAATTATTTTTTTTGATATCTTTACACAAAAAAGATTGAGCAATATGCAATGCAATTTTTTCTGGTTGTGAAATTAAATTTCCAGAAAGAAGAACTGAGGAAGCGCTGCTCATAAAAATCAAATTAATCAGATTCTCTAAGTCCTTAGTCATTTCAAAAAAGTTTATTGATAACTGATTGAAGAATTTTGTCAGGCTCTTGTTCAGCGTCTACGGTAAGGAACCTATCAGGATTTGCGCCTGCCGCATCTAAGAAACTTTTCCTTAACCTTTCATGGAAGTCTATATTCTCTGATTCAAACCTATCAAGTTCATTTCTTGTGGAGGCTCTTTTCAAACCTACTTCCGGACTAAGATCTAACAGAATAGTTCTGTCAGGTAACATTATTTCTGTTTGACTGACTAAATTATCAATGATGCTTTTGGAGATACCTCTGCCAGCACCTTGGTAGGCATAAGTTGAATCAATATACCGATCTGTAATGACAATTTTTCCTTCTTCTAGAGATGGCTTTATTACTTTATCTAGATGGTCCAATCTATCAGAGAACATTAATAAAAGTTCTGTTAAAGGACTAATTTGTTGCTTTTTATCTAGAAGGATTGAGCGAAGAATTTTCCCTATTGAGGTACTGCCTGGCTCCTTAGTGATTACGTAGTCAATATTTCTTTCTTGAAGGTACTGACCTAGACCATTTACTAGAGTTGATTTTCCACATCCTTCAATACCTTCTACGCTAATAAACATTCAGTAAAGTTTATCAAACAAGGAGATGTTTCTATTGATATTTTTTTATAGCTTCTTTGTGCTCATCGTATGTTTCAGAAAAATGATGAGTACATCTATCTTTCGCAACGAAGTATAGAAAGCTATGAATATCGGGGTTTGATGCTGCCCTTATAGCTGATTCAGATGGATTTGATATTGGCATGGGAGGTAATCCTTTATTTGTATATGTATTGAAAGGAGTATCTTTTCTTAAATGATGCTTTTTAATATCTCCATCAAAGTCCTCAATGCCATAAATAACCGAAGAATCAATTTGCAAAGGCATATTTAAACGCAGCCTGTTATAAATAACGCCTGCTACTTTTTTATGTTCATTAGGACATGCCTCTTTTTCTAATAAAGATGCTAGAACTAAAAGTTCCTGAGGTTCTTGCAAAGAGACGTAAGGAGTTCTTGAATTCCAGTATTTTTCTAGAAGACCGTCTTGAGTAAGAATTGCTTCTAAAAAGATATCTTCACTATTTTCAACGCTTGAGTAGTAGTAGGTATTTGGATGGAATCTCCCTTCAAGAGCATGGATATTTGTTCTATCAAATTTAATTCCATTGATTTTCAAGGAAACTGGTAAGTTCGATCTATCAAGTATAGAACTAATAGTGGATCCTTCAGGGATTCTATATTTTCGATAATGGGTATCTGATGAAATTATTTTTGTTAAAACAGAGAAAAGATTCTCATGTTTTCTAATTAAATAATCTCCGTAAGTGATATTTTTGTCTAACGATGTGTATTGAAGGATAACCGTAACAAATGAGGGAATGGTTATATCTATATTTTCTAATTTATCAACAATCCTAGGGTAAGAATCTCCTCTTTTAATTTCAAAAATTAAATCCTCTTTGATTTCAGACGGTTTTATAAATAGAAATAGGCTGAATAAAATATTTATGAAGCAAACTGTAAGTAAAAGTCTTATCACCTAGATTTTTGAGAACACCAAAGATGCGTTCGTTCCACCAAAACCAAATGAATTGTTTAGAACACAATTAATTTCTTTTTCTTGAGATTCATTAGCAACGTAGTTAAGTTTTGGAGCATCTCCATCAAGATTATCAAGATTTATGGTTGGAGGGAGACGATTATCTCTGAGACTTAGAATAGAAAAAATTGATTCAATTGCACCCGCTGCTCCTAAAAGATGACCAGTCATAGACTTTGTAGATGAAACAGCTATATGTTCTTGAGAAGTAGAAAAAATGTCAGCTATCGCGTTTGCTTCAATGATATCTCCTAAAGGTGTAGATGTTCCATGAGCATTGATATAGTCAATTTTAGAGCTATCTAAATCTGCATCCTTTAATGCTGAAATCATTGCCTGTTTGGCACCCTTCCCGTCTTCAGCAGGCGCTGTCATATGAAAAGCATCGGAACTCATTCCAAATCCTGTCACTTCTGCAAAGATATTTGCAGATCTTGCTTTAGCATGCTCGTATTCTTCCAATACTAAAACACCTGCTCCATCACCTAAAACAAAACCATCCCTATCTTTATCCCATGGTCTGCTAGCTTTGGTAGGATTTTCATTGTTAGTAGATAATGCTGTTACTGCAGAAAACCCTCCTAAACCTAGAGGGGTTATAGCCATCTCTGATCCGCCGGTAATCATGACATCGCAATCACCGTGTGAAATAGACCTAGCTGAAAATCCAATACTGTGATTTCCACTGGAACAAGCTGTAACAATCGATAAATTAGGGCCATGCAATCCATATTCGATGGAGACTAAGCCAGAAACCATGTTTACGATTGCTCCTGGAACAAAAAATGGTGAAATCTTTCTAGGACCTCTCTTATCTAAAGTCAGAGCATTTTTTTCAATGGTATCTAAACCACCGATGCCAGATCCTATCGAGACTCCTATTCTCGAAGAATCGATGGAATTTAGCTCCAAGCCAGAATTTTCAATTGCATGTTTGGAAGCAACCAGTCCATATTGAATGAATTCATCAACTCTTCGTTTAGTCTTTACATCCAGATGATTTACATCATCAAAGTTTTCTACTGGAGCAGCAAATTTGGTTGGGTATTCTGTTACATCGAATGCAGTAACAGTCTTGGCGCCGCTTTTACCGGCTAAAATATTTTGCCAAGTTGTCTCTAATTCATTTCCCAACGGGGAAATGATACCCATGCCTGTAACTACAACTCTACGAGATGCGGCCATGAGTGTATGTGAATGGAGTTAAGATGCAGATTCTATGTAACTGATAGCATCTTGAACAGTTGCTATTTTCTCAGCTTCTTCATCAGGAATCTCAATTTCAAATTCCTCTTCAAAAGCCATTACAAGTTCAACAGTATCAAGTGAGTCTGCTCCCAAATCGTCTATAAACGAAGCTGTTGTAGTAACTTCTTCTTCACTTACGCCTAATTGTTCGCAAACAATTCTCTGTACTCTTTCTTGTGTGCTGCTCATAAATACCTCGTTAAGGTTAAAAAGTTGTCGAATTATATACCTAGAAGATAAGTTTTTTAATTTTTTTTATGCATAACCTACATATAAAGTCCACCATTTATATGAATGGTCTGACCAGTAATGTAATTAGCCTCTTCTGAAGCTAGAAAATAAATTAATTCAGCAACCTCTTCAGAAGAACCAAGCCTTCCCAGAGGAATTTGGTCTGACATAAACTTTAAAGTATCTTCATCCATACCTTTGATCATATCTGTCCTTATAAAACCTGGAGCAACGCAATTAACGGTTATATTTCTAGGAGCCAGCTCTCTGGCTAAAGACCTTGAAAATGCTTCTAAACCTGATTTTGCAGCTGCATAATTAGCTTGCCCCTTATTTCCAATGGCAGCCGATGTAGATGAGATATTAATAATTCTTCCAGATTTATTTTTCACCATTTTTTTGGAAAAAAATTTAAGTAATGAGAAAACAGAACTAAGATGAACCTGAATTACCTCATCCCACTCTGCATCTTTCATCCTCAGAAAAATATTATCTCTTGTTATACCAGCATTATTGACGACAATCTCTGGATTGATCTCTTTCTCCTTCAAAGTATTAAATAACTTTTCAATTGATTGCTTATCAGAGAGATCAAGTTGTATTCCAAAGCCTTCTCCAGATAATTCAGATAAAAATCCATCTATAACATTAACGCCTTCCTCAGAAGTAGCCGTTCCGATCACAGGAAACCCTTTGGAAGAAAATAACTTTAGTATGCTTTGACCAATGCCTCTCGAAGCACCAGATACAAAAACATATTGAGAATTCAAAACTTAATTATTCTGGAGTATTTTGTTCTTCAGTGTCTTCTTTGATTTTTACTTCCATTACCTTCTTGCCTTTGTAAAAACCATCTGAAGTCATGACATGACGCTGATGACGTTCTCCTGAAACCTGATCGGTAGATAAGGTTGTGTTTTTTAGAGCATTGTGGGACCTACGTGCTCCTCTTCTTGCTCTAGATACTTTACTTTTTTGTACTGCCATAATTAAAGGATGCGATTCTAGATGAAATTTCGTTTCTCATCAAACTTCAAAAGGTTGAAAAAAAGAATTTGGTACTTTGCTGGTGATTTTCAGATCCTTCTCAACAATCTCCAAGCTTGAACAATGTAGATACATTCTTTTCTCCATGTCACCATTTAAGGTTATTGAGGAATATTTTAAATCCCCTACTATTGGAAAACCACTGGCACTGGTATGCACTCTAATTTGATGAGTTCTACCTGTCTCTAAGTAGCATTCTAGTAAAGAAAAGTATTGATTAGATTTAATCATTTTAAAGTTTGTTGCTGAATATTTTCCATCTTCAGAAACAATGGTCTTTTTTAAACTTTCGTTCTTATTGACTTTCAATGGCAGTCTTATGTTATTAAGTTTCTTTGGCCAAGAGCCATGAATTAAGCAATGATATTTTTTAATTATTTGATTTGATCTGATTAATGAATTGTAAAGACGAGTGCTTTGTTTATTCTTGGCTACTATGATGCAACCTGATGTTGCTTTATCTAATCTGTGAACAAGTTGAGCTTCTCTATAATCTTTTCCAAAGTTTCTGACAATTTCTATTAAACCAATACTTACTCTTGAGCCTCCATGAACGGCTAAATTATGATTTTTATTTATAGCTAATATTTCGTCATCTTCATAAATTACTTGTTCCTTAATTTCATCTATGAGTCCTTTTTCTGGTGAATTTTGATTAGATTTTTTAGTTAAAAACAAAGGGGGAATCCTTATTTTATCTCCTAAGGAAAGTTTAAAATGAGGTTTTACTCTGGATCCATTTATTCTCACTTCTCCTTTTCTGATAATCGAATAGATTTTTGATTTAGGTAAATCTTTAAATTTTCCTATCAAAAAATTATCTACTCTTTGGTTTAAAGAATTTGCGTCAATTTCTTCGATGGAAACCTTTTTATAGCTGTCTTCTGTCAATTTCTTATGCGGAATTGTTTTTAAATATCCTATTAATGTGGTAGTTTAGCTTCTTTTTTAGGAGATAAAACATAGCAATTTTGCTCTTTATCTTTATTTTTAATCTCCTAAACGTATAAATTTTTCAAAGATAAAGAATTTTTTTGCATGTTAAATAATAGAGTTTTATAAGAACAATTAATATTTTTTCAGGTCAGTAGGCGTAAATCCTGAAAATCTTACATTTTTGAAGTCATTGCTGACTTTTAATTACTTATAAAACATTTTTTTCGAGGTACATATGAAAAGAATGTTAATTAATGCTACTCAACCTGAAGAGCTTCGCGTTGCCATGACAAGAGGAGATTCCCTCTATGATTTAGATATTGAAAATATCAACGAAGTTAGGAGGAAGGGAAATATTTACAAAGGCATTGTTACTAGAGTGGAACCAAGTTTAGGGGCTGCTTTTATTAATTTTGGTGCTGATAGACACGGTTTTCTACCCTTCAAGGAAGTTGCACCGCAGTTTTATCCAAAAGATAAAAAAGGAAGATTATCCATAACTGATTGTCTGTCAAAAAATCAAGAAATTATAGTTCAAGTTGAAAAAGAAGAGCGTGGAAACAAAGGTGCAGCAATAACCACCTTTGTTAGTTTGGCTGGAAGATTTTTGGTTTTAATGCCGAACAATCCAAAAGCACAAGGCATCTCTAGAAGATTGAATCCTTCCGAGAGAGACACTTTAAAACAAAAGGTATCTGCTCTGAATATTCCTGAAGAAATGGGGATAATTGTTAGGACCGCTGGGGAAGGAAAAGAATTAGCTGAATTAGAGTGGGATTTAGATTATTTACTTAAAGTTTGGGATGCAATTTTGGAAGCAAATCTTCAAAAAAATGGTCCTTTCTTAATTTATAAAGAAAGTGATGTGATCATTAGATCTCTCCGAGATTATGTTAGGGAAGACGTTGACGAAGTTTGGATAGATACACAGGAAGCTTATGACCAAGCCATAGAGTTTGTAGATAGAGTCATGCCAGAACAATCAAATATCATAAAAAGATATGAAAACAGCCTACCTCTTTTCACTCGATATCAAATTGAATCTCAAATAGAAACTGCTTATCAAAGAGAAGTAAAACTTGAATCAGGTGGGTCAATAGTCATTGATGATGCAGAAGCCTTAGTTGCAATAGACATAAATTCATCAAAAGCAACCTCAGGTAAAGATATTGAAGAAACTGCAACGCATACAAATCTTGAGGCGGCGAGAGAAATATCTAGGCAGTTGAGACTCAGAGATATTGGCGGCCTGGTAGTTATTGATTTTATTGACATGATGAATCTTGAAAATAAAAGAAAAGTAGAAGATGAAATGCGAAATTCTCTCTCAGCAGATAGAGCGAGAGTACAAATAGGCAGAATTTCAAGATTTGGTCTTCTTGAACTCTCTAGACAAAGACTAAGATCTTCTTTGAAAGAAAGATGGACTCAAGATATTAATACCCTCTCAACCGCTGTACTAAGATTAATCGAAGAAGAAAGTAGCAAGGAAAATACAGGAGAAGTGAGAGCGATCGTATCGCCATCAATGTCTGCTCTTTTATTGAATGAAAGAAGAATAAGGCTTAACGATATCGAGGCAAGAGCTAACTTAAAAGTAACTGTTATAGCTGATCCCATACGTCCAGATACTAGATTTGAAGTGGTAAGATTAAAAGATGGGGAAATAATTGAAGAAGAAACAAGTTCCTATGTTCAAGAACAATTAGAGAAAGATTCAATAAGCTCTCCTGTTTCAAGGAAGGAGGAAAAAGCTGCTGTTAATCTGATGCCATCATCTAGACCTAAAACTGGTTTGTTATCTAAATTGATGAATCTCTTAAAAAGTAATAAACCTAAAGGAAAGAAAAAACCAAAAAATATAAGAAAACGAAATCCTAGAAAAGCTCAAGGCAAAAAGCAGTCGATCAAACAAGATGTCAGAAGGAATTCTAATCAAAAGAGAAGACCGTCTAACCAAAAAAAGGATCAGGTTAAATCTAAGGCAACAGCGAAAAAAGATTCAGTAAATGAAGCACCAAAGAAAAAAATCTCTAAGCCAAAAAAAGATACTTCAACTTCTGCAAAAAAAGGATCTGAAGCAAAACTTAAAACTGATGCAGCTGTAGGTAAGGTTAAAGAAAATAAAAAGGAACCGAAATCTGGAATTAATAAAAAAGCTACTAAACCAGTTAAATTATCTAGACCTAAGAAAGTTGAAGAGCCCAAAAAGGTTGAAAAAGAGGAATCAGTTGTAGATCAGACGCAACATAAAGGCGATATTAGGGCTTCAAACGATCCAAGAAATAAATAATTTATTTAAGACTATTCAGGTAATGTTGAATTAAATCCCCTGAAATTGATACGCCTGGTGGAGGAGTATTAGGTAAATTATCAACTTCAAACCATTGAGCATCATCTATCTCATCGTTATCTGGGGTTATCTCTCCAAATTTATATTCAGCAAAATATCCAAGCATTAATTGGCCAGGAAAAGGCCAAGACTGACTTTGGAAATATTTAATATTGTGAACTTCAATTCCAACTTCTTCTTTAACTTCTCTCTTTAAGCAGGCTTCGGCACTTTCTCCAGCTTCAATAAAGCCGGCAATGGTGCTGTAAAGATTTATTGGAAAATTTTTGTTGTGAGCCAATAAAATGCTTTTGTCTTTGTGAATTAAAGTGATAATACATGGAGAAATTTTTGGATAAACTAAAGGCGCATGACAATTATGACATTTCATAGCTCTTTCTTTTTCATCATGATGTAATTCTGATCCACAAAAACCACAATATCTATTGGAGTCTGACCAGTTGACTATCTGAAATGCTCTAGAGATAGCCTCGAACAGCTGCATATTCATAACAGGAAATAAAGCTCTTAAATCAGTAAAAGTTGTATCTGGAATCATTGTTTGTTCGTTTGAGACAGAGACAGCATAAAGGGGTGCGTCATCTAAATATCCAATAAAGTGTCTACTTTTTTCTTCTAGACCTGACCATTTCATTTCATCCTCAGTAGCCGGACGAACTGAAGATTCTTTTAAAAAGTGTAATAACTTTGAATTATATACAGGAAAGTACTTTGACTCATTGGACGAATCATCTATAAAATTAGCCGGCGTAAAAATATTCATATAAAAAAACTATGTCTTCAGCAATTTTTAAGAACTTTCTCGGTCATGCTCCTGATTGGTATAAACAGACCATTCTAGCCTTTTTAGTTATAAATCCAATTCTTTACTTTATTTGTATTGCAACTTCCTTACCTGCTGGGACAATTCTAGGTTGGGTTATTCTTGCAGAATTTATTTTTACACTTGCGATGACTTTTAAATGTCATCCTCTTCCTCCAGGAGGACTGATTGCACTTCAGGCAGTTATTTTAGGTCTAACTACAACCAGTCAAGTTTATTACGAAATTTCTCTAAACCTTAAAGTAATTCTATTACTTATGTTCATGGTTGCTGGAATATTTTTCATGAAAGATTTACTTCTTTTTATTTTTACTAAGCTTTTATTGAAAGTAAAAAATAAGACAACTGTATCTCTTCTTTTTGTTTTCGCTGCCGCTTTTTTATCTGCTTTTCTTGATGCCTTAACTGTAACAGCAGTTTTAATATCCGTCGCCGTTGGTTTTTATACTGTTTACCACCAAGCGGCATCTGGAAAAGATTATTTAGATGAACATGATTTAAACGATGATTCTCATCTAGACGATAATGAATCAATTAATTTAGAAAAATTTAAACTCTTTCTTTGCAACCTACTAATGCATGGAGCCGTGGGAACAGCTCTTGGTGGTGTTTGTACTATTGTAGGAGAGCCACAAAATCTTCTTATTGCATCCATTGCCGAATGGGACTTTATAGAATTTTTTATCAGGATGGCTCCAATTTCAATGCCTGTTTTAATCGCTGGCTTGTTCACTACATTATTTTTAGAAAGATTTAAGGTTTTTGGATATGGCGCTCAACTTCCAGAAAGAGTCAGAGATATTCTTCAAGCATTTGATGATGATCAAACAGCTAACTTAACAGATCAAGTTAAAGCCAAGCTTCTCGTTCAACTAATCATTGGATTAATCCTCATGTTCTCGTTGGCATTTAGTATTGCTGCTGTTGGTCTTATAGGTTTGATGATCATTATACTTTTGACTTCATTTACAGGGATCATTGAAGAAAAAGATTTAGGAAAAGCCTTCGAGGAAGCTCTTCCTTTCACAGCCCTACTTGTTGTTTTTTTTGCTGTGGTTGCAGTTATACACGATCAACATTTATTTAAACCTGTTATTGATTATGTATTTCTTCAGGCCGTGGAACTTCAAGCACCTCTGTTTTTTATAGCAAATGGAATTTTATCCATGATCAGTGACAATGTTTTTGTTGCTACTATTTATATCAACGAAATTAAAGCTGCATTAGATTCTGGAGAAATCAGCAGAGATCAATTTGATGCATTGGCTGTTGCGATAAATACCGGCACAAACTTACCAAGTGTCGCTACTCCAAACGGACAAGCAGCCTTTCTCTTCTTGCTAACATCATCAGTGGCTCCTCTAATTGGTCTGTCTTATTTAAGAATGGTCAAGCTGGCTCTTCCTTATACAATCGTATTGAGCTCTGTTGGATTAACAGCAATTTTTTATTACTTTTAATGGATAGAACCTTTTGTATCGCCCCAATGATGGGAAGAACTGATACGCATTTTAGAAATCTTTGTAGGTTCGCTTCAAAACATGCTGTTTTATTCACAGAGATGGTGCATTCCAATGCCCTTTTGAAAAACAAACGAATAGATAAATACATTCAAAAAACTGATATAGAAAATCCAGTTGTCTTCCAGCTTGGAGGCTGTGAACCAAAGGATCTTGCAGAAGCAACTAAAATAATTAATGAAAACAAATACGATGAAATTAATTTGAATGTTGGTTGTCCTAGCCCAAGAGTTAAATCAGGTGGTTTTGGAGCATTTCTCATGTACGAACCAACTAAAGTAAAAGATTGTCTTTCTGCTATGACTGCATCTTCTGATATACCTATAACTGCAAAAATTAGATTAGGAGTAGATAATCAAGATATCGAAGAAACCTTAGATAATTTTATTGAAATCATTTTACAGTCAGGAATAAGAACTCTATATGTGCATGCCAGAAAAGGACTGCTTGAAGGATTGAATCCAAAAGAAAATAGAAATATTCCACCGCTTAACTATGAAAGAGTCTATCGATTAAAAGAAGATTTTCCAGATATTGAAATAATACTTAACGGAGGTCTATCTAACTTTCTAGAAGATAAAAATAAATTAAAAATGGTGGATGGTTTGATGTACGGAAGACATGTCTGTGAAAAACCTTATGAATTAACAAAAGTAGATAAAATTTTTTATCAATCAACCAAAGAAACTAAAATTGAAACTCTTGTCATGATGATGGAAAAATATTTAATGGAAAATCAAGATTTAGGATTTTCAGGCTATTTGATCAAAAGGCATATGGTAAATTTTTTTAAAGGTTTTAGTTATTCAAAAAAGATTAGGCAAATAATTATGTCGGATAACCTGAACGTAGATGAGATAATAAGAATACTGAACAAAAAACATTTACTAGTCGCATGAAATTTTTCAAAAATTTATTTAAAACAAAAGAAATTAAAGAAGAAAGTAAAGATAACAGTATTCAAAAATCTATCTGTTCTTTAATGATAGAAGTTGCTTATGCTGATAATCAACTGGATGAATCTGAATTGAAAGCAATGGCTAATTCCCTCAGTAAATTAGATATTGAAGAAGAAGAGATACAAGAAATTGTTGATGCAACTCTTGCTAAGTCTAAAGAATTAATTTCTTTTTATGAACACACGAGAATACTTAACGATCAACTTGATTACGATCAGAAAAAAGAAGTCTTGAATTCTGTTTGGGCAATAGCATTTGCAGATGGGCAGATGGATAAGCATGAAGAGCATTTGATAAGAAGAATTGCTGATCTTCTGTACCTGAATCATAAAGATTTTATAAACGCCAAATTAAATCAAAAGGAATCTAATGAAGATAGTTAATCCAAGCAAACACAATTTATCCAAGGAAAAACTCCAATTCATGGATGAACTTTTCATGGATAGATATATATCACCAGGAAAAATATCCGGAACGCAAACCTTGGTGGCAAGGAATGGAGAAATTGTTCATTGTCACTCTCAAGGTTTAAGAGATATTGAACAAAATCTTAAGATGGAAGATGACTCGATTTTTAGAATCTATTCAATGACGAAACCTGTAACTGGAGTTGCCTTAATGCAGTTATATGAAAAAGGTTACTTTCATCTGGCAGACCCGGTTAGCAAATTTCTCCCTGAATTTAAAAATCAATCAGTTTATATAAGTGGAATCTATCCAGCTTTTGATACCAGACCAGTGAACAGAGAAATGACCGTTCGAGATTTATTGACTCATACCTCTGGTCTCAGCTATTCAATTAATTTTGAAAATCACTTAGATAGTGCCTACAGACATGTATTTGATGAATTACTGCCAGACAGAGAAAGACGTTCTCTGGATTTAAAAGACGTATGCGAAACTCTAGCTACCCTTCCCCTTCAATTTTCGCCTGGCGAAGGCTGGCTGTACAGCGTTTCCATAGATGTTTGCGCAAGAATTGTTGAAGTTATTTCAGGGGAGAAAATAGATGCTTACTTTAATGAAAACATATTTGATCCCTTAGGTATGAAGGATACAGGATTTATTGTGCCTAAAAAGGATGCAGATAGATTGACAGCTTTGTATTGGAGAACACCAGAAAAAAAATTAGTCTTAGAAGATCCCTCTGGAAAAGAAAGCAACATGTTAATAGATAAAGTTTATAAAGGTGGTGGGAGTGGTCTCGCATCTACCATAGAAGATTATTTTAAGTTCAGTCAGATGCTTTTGAATGGCGGTGAATTAAATGGCAAAAGAATACTCTCAAGAAAAACTGTTGAGTTTATGACTATGAATCACCTCCCGGACAATAAAACTTTGTTAGACATGAATGCTGGAGGAGGATTTTCTGAGGTACGTTATCAAGGAATGGGTTATGGTTTGAGTATGGCTGTAACCGTCGATCAAGCTGCCACACAAATCTCTGGAACTGCAGGGTCGTATAATTGGGGTGGAATGGCAAGTACTTTCTTCTGGATAGATCCAAAGGAGAATTTATTAGGTATTTTTATGACCCAATTAAGGCCCTCAACAACTTTTCCGTTCAGAGGACAAATGCAAGCTATGGTCTATGGAGCCTTCGAAGATTAAAAATCTTCAAATTCATCAACGAAGTCATCAGCATCAATTTCTCCATCACTGATTTCATACTTTCTACGCTGCAAGTATGCATCTCTGAAAAAAATGTATTTATCTCCGCTGACAAAATTATCTAGCTCAAGTAAAACAGTTGTTTGATTAAGGACATTTAATCCAGTCAATAAACCTGATGTAGTTGGATGATCATCAGCTACAGCCAAAGGAGATATGACAGAATCTATTCCTCTGGATAAGCCATCCCTCACAGTAGTTGGACCTAGAAAGGGTAAAACTATGTAAGGACCGGGTTCAACACCCCATTTTCCTAGTGTCTGTCCAAAATCTTCATCGTTCTTATCAAATCCCATTGGGGTAGCTACATCAAAGAGACCAAAAATTCCAAAAGTTGTATTGAAAATAAATCTTCCAAAATCATTTAATGCCTTAGAGAAATTCTCTTGCAAAATATTATTTAAGCCTGACTTGACGTCATCAATATTTTCAAAAAAATCTGTAATTCGATCCCGAACAAAAGGTGGAGTTGCTTCAACATATGCTCCTGTAACAGGTTCAATTAAATTTTCTATTACTCTCTCATTGAATTCATGAATTTTTCTATTTTGCTCTTCATAAGGATCTAGAGAATCTCTCAACTCGGGAGAGACGGCGCACCCTATAAATACAAAGAAAAATGCTAAAATAACACTCAATCTTTTGATGTACAGAATAACCATTTCGTAAGCATATGCCTCTTCCTGAAAAAAACAACCGTGTAATTATTACGAGCGCTTTGCCCTATGCAAATGGTGACTTGCACATAGGGCATCTTTTAGAGCACGTACAAACAGATATCTGGGTAAGGTTGCTTAGAGCAAACAACATTACTTGTCACTATGTATGTGCGAGCGATGCTCATGGCACTCCTATCATGCTAAGAGCTAAGGAATTAGAGACCGAACCTGAAAAAATGGTTGAAGAATTCAGATCCTCTCATATGAAAGACTTAGAATCATTCAATATTTCTCATGATAATTTCCACATAACTCACAGTGAAGAAAATAAATACTTCAGTGAATTGATTTATAACAAAGCTAAAGAATCTGGGTTCATTGAAAGTAAGGAGATCGAACAACTATTTGACGAAAGTGAAGGCTTATTTCTCTCAGATAGATATGTTAAAGGTACTTGTCCAAAATGTTCCGCTGAAGATCAGTACGGTGATAATTGTGAAATCTGTGGTGCGAAATATGAAGCCGCTGAATTAATCAATCCAGTGTCAACAATCAGCGGTCAAAAGCCAGTAGTAAAAACTAGTGAGCATGTTTTTTTTAAATTATCAAAGTTAGAAACTAATGTGGCAAATTGGATGAAAGCCACACCTCTTCAGGAAGCAGTTAAAAATAAACTTGAAGAATGGTTTCAGCAAGGTTTAAAAGATTGGGATATTAGTAGAGATTCGCCGTATTTTGGGTTTGAAATTCCTGATATGCCGGGGAAGTACTTTTATGTCTGGCTTGATGCCCCTATTGGGTACATAGCCAGTCTTGAAAATCATTTAAGAGCAAAAAATGATGAGTCTGCAGAAGAAATTTGGTCAGAAACTGCCAATACAGAAATTTATCATTTTATTGGAAAAGATATCATGAATTTCCATGCCTTATTTTGGCCAGCTTTACTTGAGACGTCTAAATTTAAAAAACCATCCAATGTTTTTGTTCATGGTTTCTTAGGCTTGAACGGGGCAAAAATGTCTAAGTCAAAAGGTAATTTTTTAAGTATGAGAGATTACTTAGATATCCTTGATGCTGACTATATAAGATATTACTTGGCTTCAAAGTTATCGCCTTCCATTGATGATATTGATCTTAACTATGATGACTTCCAAAAAAAAGTTAACTCTGATTTGGTCGGAAAATTTGTAAATATTGCCAGTAGATCAGCAGGATTTTTAAAAAAGAATGATAATCAGATAGGAAATAGTATCGATCATGAATTTTATGAAAATTTTATTTCATCAAAAAATGAAATTACTAATCTTTTTGCAGATCTTGAATACTCAAAGGCAATTAAAGAAATCATGAAATTAGCTGATTCAGCAAATGCTTATGTGGATGAAAAAAAACCTTGGATTTTAGCTAAAGATGAAAAAAATGGGGATGAGGTTATCAAGATTGCGAGCACAACAATAAATCTATTTAGAGTTATTAACACTTATCTCAAAATAGTGATTCCAGACACATGCTCTAAAGGAGAAAGTTTTCTAAATGAGATAATCGGCTCGATCGATGATATTGATACTCCTTTAATAAATCATAAATTAGATTCTTTTTCTCCTATCCTTCATAGATTAGAAGATGAGAAATTAGAAGCACTTATTCAAAGAGGTTCAAATGGATGAAATTTCTATAGAAGATTTTATAAAAATAGATCTGAGAGTTGCTGAGATCAAAAACGCTGAAAACGTGGAAGAAGCAGATAAACTCCTAAAAATACTTCTAGACCTGGGAGATTTAGGAGAAAGAACAGTATTTGCAGGTATTAAAAAATTTTATGACCCAGAAAAATTAATAGGTCTAAAAATTATATGTGTAGCTAATTTAAAGCCTAGGAAGATGCGATTTGGAGTATCTGAGGGTATGATTCTTGCTGCAAGTAACGATGAAGAAGGCGTATTTATACTGCACCCTGATCAGGGTGCAAAACCAGGAATGAGAGTGAGTTAATGACTAAAAGCATTGAAACAGATATTTTAATTATTGGAGCTGGTCCGGTAGGTCTATTTACAGTATTCGAGGCAGGATTACTGGGTCTCAAATGTCATCTTGTAGACAATCTAGATAAAATTGGCGGTCAATGCATTGAACTTTATCCAGAAAAACCTATTTACGACATACCCGGTGTACCAAACCAAACTGGTAAAGAGCATATAGATTCACTTTTAAAACAAATCGAGCCATTTGATTACGAAGTTCACCTAAATCAACGAGTAGATAAAATTGAACAGTCAGGAGATTATTGGATAGCCGAAACGACTGATGGGATTTCTTTTAAGACACTAAATATTTTTATAGCGGCTGGTGCTGGGTCTTTTGAACCTAGAAAACCGCCTGTTGAATCTCCGGATAAATTTTTAGGTAAAGGAATAGATTATGCAGTCAGAAGTGTTGATAAATACAAAGATAAAGATATTGTTATTTTTGGTGGAGGAGATAGTGCACTAGATTGGTCGGTGGAATTAGCAAATAAAGCGAAATCAATAAAACTTGTTCACAGAAGAGATGATTTTAGAGGAGCAGAACATACCGAAAACAAAATGCGAAATTTTGTTGCAAGTGGTGAAATAGAGTTAAAAATTCCTTTTGTCATAAAATCTATTGTTGGTGGTAAGTCTTTTGAGGGAGTAGAAATCATGAATTTTGAAACTAAAGAGACAGAGGTTATTAACTGCGATGAGGCATTATTTTTCTTTGGTTTGAGTAAGCAACTTGGGCCAATAAATGATTGGGAAATTGATTTAAACGAAAGGAAAGTCCAAGTAGATACAGAAAAATTTGAAACGAATCAAAAAGGCATCTTTGCTGTTGGCGATATCAATACTTATCCTGGAAAATTAGACCTTATCCTCTGCGGCTTTCATGAAACTACCCTAGCCGTGCAAGAAGCCTTTAAAAGAATAAATCCCGGTGAGAGAGTTCCTTTCGGTTACACAACCTCCAATAAAGGTTTGCAAGAAAAACTTAAAGTTTCTGGATCATGAATGCAATTTTGTTCCCTGGTCAGGGAGTTCAGACTGTAGGCATGATGGATAACCTGTTCAGTTCAAGCGAAAAAGCAAAAGATTTATTCATCAAAGCTTCTGATGTTATTGATATTGATCTTGTTGAGTTAGTTACAGATGATTCAAATAATTTGATTGATTTAACAGAATATTCTCAACCAATTATTATGGCTTCAAGCATTGCCCTTGCTGAACACTTCACAGATAAAGACAATTATAATTTTTGTGCAGGTCTATCTCTCGGTGAATATTCAGCACTAGTTTATTCAGGATGCTTAGATTTTTTGGATGCAATAAAGTTAGTTCATATTAGAGGAAAGCTAATGCAGAATTCAGTTGCACCCGGTGAAGCTAAAATGCTGGTTGTCATGGGAATGAACCATAATGATATTCAATCCTTAATAAAAGAACTTTCTGAGGATGGATGCACAGTAAATTTGTCTACTGATACTGCTGATGGAATGGGCGTTCTTGCGGGCGAAACTGAAAATATTGAAAAGTGTAAAACTTTGCTTGAAAGCAAAGAAATAAGAAGAGTTAAAACGCAATACGTAAATATGTCTGTGCCATCACATTGTTATTTGCTAAAAGATGCTCAAGAAAAATTAGCCTCTGAATTAGAAAAAATAGAATTCAGAGATCCTAGAGTTCCGATAATATCTAATTTTACTGCGCTCCCAACTTCTGATATCGATGAAATTAAAGATAATTTGATCAATCAACTATGTGAAACTGTTAGGTGGAGAGAAACTTTAGATTTTCTTGATAAAAGCAAAGTTTTGAGCATTACGGATTCTGGACCCGGAAAAACAATAATAGGAATGGCTAGGAAGTTTAAAGAAATGGAGAAACTAGCTTTAATTGATTCTTAATTATCTCTATTTTTTAATCTTAACGATTTGATCTTAATATAACCTTCGGCATCTTTCTGATCAAAGTCACCTTTCTCATCAAAACTTGCTAAATCTGCTTTATATAAAGATTTATCACTTCGTCTGCTTAAAATGATTACATTACCTTTCTTGGCTAGTATTTTTATTTGTCCTTGAATATTTTTTGAGAAATTATCTATAAGACTTTGTATTGCAAATCTTTCAGGCGCCCACCACAAACCATCATAAATTAAACCGGAATATTTACTTATAAGTTCGTCTTTAGTTTTTATTGATTCTCCATCCATGCAGATTGATTCTATTGCCCTTCTTGCTTTCAGTAAAATCGAGCCACCAGGCGTCTCGTAGCAACCTCTTGACTTCATTCCAGTAGATCTTGATTCAACAATATCCAGCCTGCCTATACCGTTTCTTGAACCAATGTCATTCAACTTCGTTAATAATGCTGCAGGAGAAAGCTTTTCATCATTAATTGCAATAGGATCTCCGTTTTCAAACTCTATGGAAAATTCTTCTCCCGAATCAGGCGCATCATCGATTGATTTAGTATTGCGCCACATACTTTCTGGAGGTGCCGAGGTTATATCCTCTAAGATTCCACCTTCATAAGAAATATGTAATAAATTTTCATCGGTTGAAAAAGGAGGTTCGTTTTGACTACCCTCTTCAACTGGCAATTGATTTTCATTGCAGTATTTAACTAAATCTTTCCTCGATACTAGATCCCATTCGCGCCAAGGACTAATAATTTTCAATTCAGGAGCTAGTCCATAAACTCCTAATTCAAATCTAATCTGATCGTTTCCCTTACCTGTAGCCCCATGAGATATGAATTGAGCTCCCTCCTCTCTTGCAATTTCAATGAGCCTTTTGGCGATTAAGGGTCTTGCAATTGAAGTACCTAAAAGATATTCACCTTCGTAAATAGCATTCCCTCTAAACATAGGAAAAACGTAATTTTCTACAAAATTATCTTTAAGATCTTCAACTATTGAGTGAGATGCACCAGCTTGTGAAGCTCTATCTTCCACGTCATCTCTTAAGTCGTTTTGTCCTAAATCTGCGGTATACGTAATAACTTCAGCATCATAGTTTTCTTGCAACCATTTAAGGATAACAGTCGTATCTAGTCCGCCTGAGTAAGCTAGTATTATCTTATTCATATAAAAAAATTTTTGAGGATTATATCTTTAAACATCTTGCCAATGTAAATCAATATGAAAAACATTTCGTATCCAAAATTTCTTCTACGTTGCTAAGTTAAATGCTTAATAAAAATGATTATCAATTCCCATCTATTTCTCATCAAGAATTTTCAAAGAATTAACTGATATAGTTTGAAAAATTTTGAGGTGTAAAGAATGGAAAATGAAAATTTTGATACAAGCGTAGTGTGCGGAATATTAAATGAAATCATGGAATATGAACTATCAGGTGTGGTGCGATATACCCATTCGTCTTTGATGGTTACTGGTCCTCATAGGCTGCCCATCGTGGATTTTTTAAAAGAACAAGCAAGCGAGTCATTACAACATGCACAACAAGCTGGCGAATTATTAACAGGTTTAGATGGCCATCCAAGTCAGAAAATAGCTAATATCGTTGAAACAAATAACCACTCAATAAAAGATATTTTAGAAGAAAGTCTTGAGCATGAAATGCATGCATTGAATCTCTACAAAAAACTTCTCACTAAAGTTGAGGGTGAATCAGTCTATCTTGAAGAATATACAAGAGATTTAATTGGACAAGAAGAACAGCATCAACTCGAACTCCGCAAGATGCTAAAAGACTTTAGTTAATTGCTTATCTCTAAAAGTTCAGTTTAGGATTTTGGTTATAAAAATTAGCTATAATGACTATTAGTGATTTGGCCCTATTACTGCGTTAATGCTAAGAAGGATCAATTCTGATTCACTTTACGAGTTGTTATGAAAATTTTTATACCTATTCTAATTCTTTTTCTCTATTCTTGTGGTGGAGGCGGTGGTTCCATGTATGGAAGCTCTGAAGAAACTGGTACAGGTTCTTCTGGTGATTATGGAAGTTCATCAAGCTATGGATCGAGCTCGTCAAGCAGCAGCCAATCCTCATCACCTACCCTTGCAGCATCGACTGCTACGATAAATGGTCTTGAAATAATTCAGATAATGGGTGCTAACAGTGAGTCAAATATGGGGGGATCTGCAACTAGTTCAAAAAGATCTGTTTACGCATACAGTAATGATGATGATTCAGTTGCAACCTACGAAGGCAATGCATGGCCGAGGGTACGATTTTCTGGAACCGAAATCAGTAAATCTGATTCTGTTACCGCACAAGTTACAAAGCTTTCCAATACAACAAATAGTAACGATATTGTAGGAATAAATTTTCGTCCCAGTTATCAATGCTCTGCTGATGCATATGACTACAATGCAGGTTGTGAAGATGCTAATTGGAGACTTTTTCTTCCAAATGGTTCAGTAAATCTAGAAGATACAGAATCCGTTCCTGAAACTACTCAATCTTTTACGGTAACTGTCCAGAGCACAGATTCAGGAAATAAATTTTATATTGATGGTGACTTAGCTAAAGACCTTACCTTAGAAAGGGGTAAGACATACGCTTTTGTTCAAACAGATTCTTATACTTCTCACCCGCTAAGATTCTCAATAGAAAAAAATGGTTTACATGCCTCTAAACCGGAATTCATTAGAGGTGTGAAAACTTCTAAAACAAACAATACAATTTATATTACCGTACCTAGCGATGCTCCCGATCAGCTATATTATTTCTGTTTTATACATTCTGGTATGGCTAATGATGCTGTCATAACCATTACTGACTAGCAAATGATTTTTATAGAACTTCTTTCTGGAGTAATTTCCGGGATGATTCTTTTTCAAACTGCTATTGTTGCTCCTGTAGTTTTTACCACACTTGATGCAGAAAATGCTTCAAAGTTTTTAAGAAAAATTTTTCCTAGATTTTTTATGGTAATTTTTATCTTAGGTATTAGCGCTTTAATCGTTTCATCAGTATTTATGAGCATCCAGGGGATCGTTATCGCAGCAGTTACTGCGATTTCAATGATTATTTCTTACCTAGTAGTGCCAGCAACAAACAAAGCTCGAGATCAAGACAGGTCTACAACTTTTAGAAGATTGCATACCCTAACTGTAGTTTTAACCTTGTTTACCTTATTAGCTAACTTAAGTTGGATTCTTCCAATTTAGATTTCAACTGAATCTATCAATTCTTTGAGTTCACCGTTTTGGTACATCTCCATCATGATGTCGCTACCGCCGACTAGATCACCGTTGATAAATAATTGAGGAAAAGTTGGCCATTCCGAAACAGAAGGAAGTTCCTGTCTGATTTCTGGATTACTTAAAATATCTACAAAAGAGAATTCCTTTCCACATGCCATTAGTATTTGTGATGCACGTTGAGAAAAACCGCATTCAGGCTTATCAGGAGATCCTTTCATGTATAAAAGAATTTTGTTGTCAGCAATTTGATTATTAATCTTTTCAATAATGTCCATAATTTTATTTTAACACTTCAAGATATTTCTTAGTGGTTTCTTTGATTCCATAGATCAAACAATCAGATACATATGCCTGTCCAATAGAAACTTCTTTTATCTCACCACAATCCATAAGAAAAGGAAGATTCTTGAGATTTAAGTCATGACCGGCATTGAGATCCAAATTTATCTCGTTAGCAAGTTCAATAACAGAACGATAAGTATCTTTTGTTGATTGGCTATCGTAGAGAGATGCGTAAGGTCCTGTGTAGAGTTCAACCCTATCCACTCCTAAATCTTTGGCACGTTTTAACTGTTCAATATCTGGGTCGATAAAAATGCTTGATCTTATATTGAAAGATTTTAATGTTTTAACTATTTTTTCTAATTCCAGATTTGGTTTAATTAAATCGAATCCATGATCAGAAGTTTTTTGTATCGAATCGTCTGGGACTAAAGTTGCCTGATCAGGCTGATAGAAGTTAATCAATTCCATATAACCGGGATATTCATCGTTTGGCTGTTCAAATGGATTTCCTTCAATATTAAATTCTATATTCCTTGGTATGATCTTTTTTATTTCTGCAACGTCTTTTGGCGTTATGTGTCTTAAATCAGGTCTTGGATGAACTGTTATTCCATGACAACCCGAATCTATAATATTCATGGTCATATCCACCAAGTTTGGAATATCTCCTTCTCTTGCATTCCTTAACCAAGCTATCTTATTTATATTAATGCTTAAATTTGTCATAAAAAAAGCCTTATGGATCCATCATAAAATAGTTTGCAGCCTGCGAGCAAAGTACAAAAGTATCCAATTTTATAAAACCATTCTTGTCCTATTTTATCAACAAGATAAGCTCCAAAATAAACACCGAGAGGAGCTAAAGGAAGTAATAAGAGTGAAGTATATATATTTTCAAAATTCATTTCGCCTAAATAAGCATAGGGAAAAATTTTGAATAAATTTATCATTAAATAAAAAAGACCGGCAGTTGCAACGTACATAGTTCTATCTAGCCTCATAGGAAGAAGATAAAAACTCAATGGCAATCCGCCAGCATGAATTGAAAAACTGGTAAAACCTGAAAGACTAGGCCAAAAGTATGAGGCAAATTTAGATGGCTTTTTAGGTTTATCTGAATCTTTACGAAAGTAATAATTCAAACAGAAGATAATAGCCATTAGTCCAATGATGATTCTTATATGGTCATTGGTCAGATAGCTAAATGTAAAAGTCCCAATTAATACTCCGACGAAAGCAAGAGGAATTATAAATTTGATAATTTCAATGTTCCATTTATACCTGTATCTCCAAACTGTAACGCAATCCATAAAAATCAAAGGTATAAGAAGAATTGCTACAGCCTGAAAAGGTGGAACAAAAAAAGACATAACGGGAATTGCCAAAAGAGAACCAAAGGATCCTGCTCCAATGAATCCTCCTTTTCCCATTCCATGAAGGAAAACAGAAATGATTGCTACCACATAAAACAATGGATCCAGAATCATTTTCTTTTAAATTAATTTATAGAGAATATCGGATAATTCGTTAGAGGATTGGTATAGCTTCAAGCCTTTATGAATTTTGTTATTGACATAAGAAAAACCAATTTTTTTATCTGTATCACCATAAGCGCAGGCACCACCTATGCCTGCATGCCCAAAAGCACTTTCAGATCTTCCAATTGGAGAAAGCGGTGTATTGAGCAAATATCCTAGTCCAAATTTAATATCTCCAAAAAAAAGAACTGTATCCGGTCCAGAAGTATGGGGAGTTAAAGCCTGATTGATCGATTCCCTCGACATGATTGTCTTCCCATCTCTTGATCCACCATTAGATAAGATGCCATAAAACTTTGCTAAAGCATTTGAATTGCCGTGTCCGTTTCCAGCTGGAATTTCTGCCATCCTCCAGTCTGTCGAATTCATATAGTTCTGATCATCGTTAGCTGCAGTGCTGTCAAAAGCAACCTTAAAATCTCCCTTTCTGAACCATCTCTTTATGTTTTTCAGTGGCTGAGGAAGAAATAACTCTGGGATCAAAGATATAAATATCTGAAATCCTTTTGAGGGCCCCATAGCATCAGAAATAGAAATTGTATCTGCACAATTTGGCAAATCCTCTTCGTCTAAACCAATCTTAAAATTTAGGTCAAATGGATCAGCAATATATTCTTTAAAATAAGATCCTATTGTTTGACCTGTAACCCTTCTGAAGAGTTCGCCATTAAGAAAACCATAAGTCAATGCATGGTAACCTTGGCTTGTGCCAGGCTCATGAAATGGTTCTTGGGTTTCAAGAGCTTTGATGAAAGAAGACCAATCTTGCCATCTTGGATTTTCAAGCCTTTCTCTGAAACCAAACATTCCCGCTCTATGCGTTAAAAAATGTTTGATTAGGGTATTTTCTTTTCCGTTAGTTCCGTATTCTGGCCAATATTTACTTACCTTGTCATCCAATGATATTTTTCCTTGTTCAACTAAGTGCATCATGCATGGGACGATAATTCCTTTTGTGACAGAGAAGACATTACAAATGGTATCTTTATCCCAAGGCATAGTTTTTTCTTTATCCTTAAATCCACCCCATAAATCCACTATCATTTCACCATCTTTTTCCACAGCGAATGACGCGCCAGTTTCATAACCAGAATCTATCAAAGAACGGAAGTGATTCTCTAACTCTTTAAAATCCGGGTGACAATATCCATCTATCATGATGCTAGAACTTGTTTTAATGAATCGATAAATTCTTTAGGTTTATCTAAGAATAAATGATGCATTGCACCAGGAATCATATGCAACCTATCATCAGATAAACCACTCACGTACTTAAAATAATCTAAAGTTTCTTGGGTCATGAGTTGGCTAAGCTGACCGTAGATAAGAGAAAGTTTGCATTTAAGGTTGGTTAAATTCTCATGTTGATCTAAATACGAATAAGTTTTCATGATTGAAGGGTCCGATTTCAATTTCCACCCTTCCTCAGTTTCTCTATAAGAAGTTTCGGCAACATATTTCAAGACAAAATCCAGCTCACAAGGTTGAGGAGGCATGAGCCTAAATCTTTCAATTGCATCCTCTTTAGTAGGGGATGCCACTCCTAATCTAACAGTTGGCCTACGAGATGACATTTGTTTTGCTTTTTCAGGAGGAAGAACAATGGTTGAATCCACAAGGATTATTTCATCGCAGAGGTCTTTGTATTTATTGCCAAAGATAATGGAAACATGACCTCCCATACTGTGAGCAACTATAATCGGTTTATCTAGTTTTAAACCTTCTATAACGTCTTTTACTTCATCAGCGTATGTTTCTTGCGAATAAGCTTCTCTGTGTTCACTATCTCCCATACCGCTAAAATCCATGGCAACAACAAAATAATCATTCGCAAATTCTGGAATGACATGATCCCACCAATGCGTATGCGCATTAAAGCCATGTAAAAACAGAAGGCACTTTTTTTCACTTGAACCCCAAGTCCTTACATTTATTTTGACCCCAGATGAATCTATCGATAATTGTTCTGAAGGATATTCAATATTATTTATGAACCATTCTGGTGCTAGACCCAGAGGATTTTTTCCAATTAACATGGCGCGATTATACGGAATATTAGTTATCTAAGTAAGGAATGAATATTTCCTTGAAACTCTATGGACGGATTGACATTAACTCCTGCGGTAAGAGATTGTTCTAATACTTTTTCCAACATTCTAGAGGAGCCAAATATTTCATAATTTAATTCTTTATCTATAACTATATTGCCTGATAAGAGATTAGCATTTGGAAAAGTTATAAAATTAGCAATTAATTTATTATTTTCGCAATTTATACTTGCTTCAACCGAAGTTTCGTAAACTTCACCAAACAATTCAAGATCATTCACCATAGCGTTAATTCTTCCTGAAGAAGAAATACATCTATCTTTATCAAAACCTAACTTTAAGTTATCTGATGAAAGAAGGATTTTCATAGGCAATTTTGAGCCAAAGTTGTCACTATCAAATATAAATTTTATGGAGCTAAGACTAATTACTTCATTCATGACTAGCTCTGCTATTGAAATATCTCCTGTTAGATCAAGCCTCCCACGATCAATTTTTATATGAAGTTTATTAAAACCAACAGAGGTATTAAGGTTCCCAATCAGAGTATCACCATAAAAAACTTCTTCAAATGTGCCATTCCAAATTGTTCCGTTGATGTCTCTATAAGAGATTTCTGGAAAAAGATCATCAACAGTGGAATAAGCAATCCTTAAGGGTAAAAATAAAAAAAGAAGTATAAGGAAGAGAGAAACTACCGAGATAAATAAATATCGAAGACTCATTAGATTTTAGATAAATTTAATTGAGCAGACACTCTCCCGCCTGAAGACTTAGTAAGACTAGTTTTATCTAATGAAACTCGATCTTGAATTGAGAAAAGCCAGTCATAAAGTCTCATAAAATCTGCATCATTTATCCAGACAATAATTGACTCTTCGTCTATGACCTGAGTTCTATCGATGGTAATTTTAAAATCGCCAGAAGAATTGGTTATTAAGGAAGATATAGAAACATTATCTTGATTGATAAATCCTGGGAAAAAATTAATTTTATTTATTAATCTTTCTTCTGTGAGTATTTTATTTCTTTCGATTTCAAGATTGTTTGATGTCTTTTGAATAAAATTCAAAAAGAAACTAAGAACGATTAGAACAAGTAAAGACAACGTCAAAATAAATATTATTTGTTGTTGTCGAGTTAAGGAATTTAGATAACTAAAAACTTTCAATTATGATTTCTCCTATGATGAAATTATTACTTCTATTCGATGTGCCTATTTGAGCGTAAATCCCCTCTCCTTCCAATTTAGCTATTATTCTTTCTAAATCGGCAAATGAATTTGCCTCAACTTCAAAAGCAGTTCTTTGTTGTGACAACACAAATGAATTTAAATTAGTTGAACTTAGAGAGGTAACAGCATTACTGACTGTAGATATTAATTTTAATTGATCTTGATCGTTATTCTGTCTCATCAAACGGTATTTAATTTCATTGAAATCGGTCTCGTAATTCAGACTTGGGAATTTTTGGTTAAAAACTTGCTTTGACTTTTCTAACGAATTATCAATTTGAAAAGAATAGGAAATAATTTCAATCAGGCTCAAACTAATAAAAAATAAATAAATTGAAGCTAAAGCGATTAAAGGTTTTTTGCTTTGCTTGAATAACTTATCTATATCTAGACGTTTTTCATACCTTCCCTGCATGAGATTGAAATATGAAAAGTCTATTGATTTGAAAGAATGGATCATAAGATCTTCATAAGAATCAAAGACTTTTGATTGAATTTTTAAATCCTTATCGAGGGATATTTCTTCGACGCTAAAGACTTCAAGAGGATCAGCTTTAAATTGATTAAAAATATTTTCTTTACTTAATTTGAAGGTTGCCAAAGACATCATCAATCTTATTTTGTTTCTCTTAGAGTGTACGTAAACAAAATTTTCAAAGAAAATTAAAGTATTTACTTCGGAATCAAAAGCGTGAAATGGTGTTAAAAAATCAAGATTTTCTTGAAAAGCTAAATCTCTAACTGAATTAAGATATTCGCTTGATGCAGAAAGAATCTCTTTTGAGTCTTTTGATTGGATCCAATCATCTTCAGAATCACCTTCAATAAGCTCATCTTTTATCATGAAAGGAATAGCTTTCTTAAGCTGTGCATCTGATACATCGGGGAGATTAAGATCAATATTATGGAACTCGTTAGTCAGCAATATTCTTCCTGATACTTTGTGACTTTCGGAATCAAATTTTACTGATTTAAAAGTGTCATTATCTTGAAGAAAATAATGACTTTTATCTTGTTCAATAAGCTCTATTACTTTTTGTATCATAGATATTTTCCAATCTTCCGCATGTAAACTTTTGGTCCTGTTGAGGTTATTTCGATTTTTGAAATTAAATCGTAAGTATTTGATCCATTAGTAATTTCTACATCTATTTCATAATAATTACTTTGAGTTGATAACGACTCTCTAATAGATCCTGATAAAGCCAATCCATCAAATTCTGGCATATCAAAGAATTCCTTAGCTGATTTATAGCCACCAAAAGGTTTTGATAACAGCACATTTTGAGCTGAATAAAAATCTAATTGATTTTCCGTAATGGCAATTATTAGATGAGGATATTTTGGAGACAAAGCATTTATATTGATGTTTAGCTCCCTGGAAGGATGAACACATAGATAAGGTTTTAGTTGTTTGTAAATCTCATCATTCATCCCATTAATGTTTCTAATTTCAGGCAAGTCAGCAATTAATTGATTAGTTGGAAGGTATGGATTCTTTTTGGCTGTGTAATTAACATCTTCTGCGCCAAGAGTATCCTGTGGAGTGGAATTGGTATCAATCCAATCAATTAATGAGGACACAATTATATCCATGTCATATTCAGGAATTTCTAGACTCATTCCAAGGTTTTTTAATAGCTGCGAATTGATCCTACTAACCCTATCTTGAGAATTATTGATTTTTGAAACCAAAGAATTAACATTAAAACAATTATTCCTGTCATAAAAATTTCCAAAAACTCGACCGTTTTCAGTCTCAAAACTTAATGAGTTTTCAATGGACTCTGATGAGCTGGCTAAAGCAATTTGCTGTCTATTTTGTTCCGGTTTTAAATATTCTTTTCCAATTACTTCGAGACTTAAAAGATCAAGATATGCTTGAGAGAAAAAATTTTCGTAAATATGAAATTTAACTTTTTGCTGCGTCTCATTGCTCATCATTACACCGATAGAAGAAACGATCGTTATAATAAATAAGGATAATATTAGCGCTATTCCAGGCAGACTTTCTTTCTTATCCATAATTCACCAATAAAATCTTATTGAATATTGAAAGGTCATAAAATCCTATTTTGACTTCAACTGCCTCCGGAAGGCTGCTATCAAAAAATATTTCTTCTGATATAGGCCATGCTTCATAAGAGACATTTTCAAAAAATATTTCAAGATCTACATAATCCACATCATCAAGAAGGATTTCACTTTGAAAAGGATCCTCGTTATCTATGTACCTGTAGGATTCTCTGATCAGCTCTCCGTTATCTAGTTTATAAATTATCTTTCTTAGAGCACCGGTATCTTCCAATCCATCTGTATCTGAGAGTTTTATTAACCTTAGTAAGATTTCGTCAGAATCTGAGGAATTTAATTCCATGGTTGATAATTCATAAGCGCCCATCTGATCTCTTGGGATTGTATTTACGGATTGCGTAAAATCTTGTCTTAAATATTTATTCAAAAGAACCAATTTATCTAACCTATCATTTTTTTCTTGAATGGAAAGATTCGAAGAAACAGATATATTCAATAACGATGAGCCTAATAATGCCAAAAGAGCGAATAAAGATATTGCAATGAGCATTTCGATTAAAGATAAGCCTTTCATTGAGCCAGAACCTCTTTAAAAACCTTTGATTTTCCCAATAAATCACCATTTTCAGAAAAAACTTTTATTTCGATTTCAATTCTATTTCTCTCAATTGAAGTTGCTAACTCTCTTTCCCAAGTGAACGGCATGCCTAGAAATGTTTCCTCTCCTTCGTCGTATTGCGAAGAAGTAAGATAATCGTCCTTGACTAAGTTTTTCAAAGCTAAGTTTTCTGCAATATTATTTGCCAAGAATCTTTCTTCAATTAAGTTAATGGATCTTGAAGAATCAGTGATTAAAGAAGAGAAAGCCAGTGCAGCAATAGCAAGAATAAAGAAAGCAACTAAGATTTCTATTATTGTGAACCCAGATAATGTTTTATTCCCAGTTGCCAATATCTTTATCCGATCCTTCTCCACCTTCCTCACCATCAGCCCCTAGAGAATATAAATCAAAAGTTCCAAATCTTCCGGGTCTTCTATATTTATAATCATTACCCCAGGGATCTTTTTCCAATCTTCTTACATACCCTCCTGATCTGTATCTTTCTTTAAATCTATGATTTTCCGGAACTATCACAAGAGCTTGAAGACCCTCTCTGGAATTTGGGTAAGAGATCATGTCAAGACGATAGAGCTCAAGAGCTTGTTCTAAAAGTCTAATGTCGGCTTTAGCTTTATCTTCTCTTGCCCTTTCTTGACTCGGTAAAACATTGATTGCAATAACGGCAGTCAATAAACCTAAAATCATTAAAACAACTAAGATTTCAATAAGTGTAAAGCCTTTTAATTTTATTTTTTTCATCATCATATTTTACTCCTCGTTATAGGCTGAATGTATTTAACTGAATCAACGGTAATAAAATTGCCAAAACAATCAAAGAAACAAATCCACCCATAAAAATAATAACCGCAGGTTCCAAAAGATTTAAAGTTATCTTAGTAGAATGATTAAATCTATCCTGGAGGTATTTTGAAACCTTAATTAACATATTTTCTAACTCTCCACTTGCTTCACCGCTTGATATCATTTCAATGATCAATGAAGGTATGTATTTTGATTTACTCAATGATCTTGCAAGAGAATTTCCTTCAGAAACTTCCACGGATGCAAAATTAATATCTTTTTTTAAAATTCTGTTGCTGACAGTATTTGCAGAAATATCCAATGACCTAATTATGGGAACATTGCTTGATCTGAGAATGGATAGAGAATTAGTGAATCTTGATAAGTCTGAATCAATGATAAATTTATTAATTATTGGAAGTTTTAATAGGACTTTATCAACATAAAGAAAAAACTTATTAATCCCAATCAATCTGATTCCAATAAAAGCAATTAAAGCTAAAAAAACTATAAGCAATCCGAACCAGAGGCTTGTAAAAAAATTTGAAATTCCTAACATTGCCATTGTTAAGAATGGTAATTGCTGATTAGAGTTAGCAAATTGAGAGACAACATTTGGAACAACAAAGATTAGCAACAAACTTATTATCACTAAGGAAGTTGCAAATAAAACCATTGGATATATTGTTGCACCAAGAATCTCTTGATTTAGAGTTGCTCTTTTTTCTAGGTAATCAGCTGTCTCATCCATAACATTTCCCAATTCTCCAGAAGATTCCCCTGCTTCGATAAGTGACACATATAAACTATCGAAAGATTCTGGGAATTCCTTTAAAGCTTCAGAGAACTTATACCCCTCTTTAACCCGCATGGATATTTCCTTGAGTTTATTGGCACTTGATTTATCTGAAAGCTGTTCAGCTACCGAATCTAATGCCCTATCAACAGGTATACCCGCATTTATAAGAGTGGACATTTGACGAGTAATTAATGCTAAATCGCTTGATTTAATTTTATGTGACAAAAAACTTAAAAAAGATCCTGAAGCTTTTCTTTCTTTTACATCTATAGGAATTAAACTCCTACTTTTTAATTCTTGAGAGGCTAAATTGATATCATCTGCAATTAAGCTGCCTTTTATTTTTTTTCCATCCGACGATAATGCTTCGTAATTAAATGCAGGCATCAGGCCTCCATAAGAACTCTTCTAACTTCTTCAAGAGTTGTGACGCCCTCCTGAATAAGTTTTTGACCTGATTCTTCAAGAAAATCATGCTGCGGATCGATAATATCCCTGACTTTCTTTTCAGAAAAATCATCGTTAATAAGTTCTTTAACGTTTTGATCGATATCTAAAATTTCAAAAATACCTTGCCTCCCTGAATAAGTTTCTCCATCTGATGAAAGTTTTCTTACCAGTCGTTGTGAAATTATTGTTCTTAACGATGAAGCTAATAAATAAGGTTCAACGCCCATATCTATCAATCTAGTAATAGCCCCTAAGGTGTCATTGGTGTGAATCGTTGATAAAACTAAGTGACCAGTTAGAGATGCCTGAATTGCAATCTCAGCTGTTTCTTTATCTCTTATTTCACCTACCATCACCACATCTGGATCCTGTCTTAAAATTGCTCGCAGTCCCGCGGCAAAAGTCATTCCAACTTTATTATTGACTTGTGTTTGTCCTATACCGTCCACGGCATATTCAATTGGATCCTCGACCGTTAAAATGTTTCTACTTTGATCATTCAATAGGTTTAAACCGGCATACAAAGTTGTGGTTTTACCGGAACCCGTTGGCCCTGTTACTAATATGATTCCATTATTTTGAGCGAGGGACTTGGTGAATACTTCTTTTTGCCCAGCAGGCATACCAAGATCGTCTAAATTAAATTTTGCTTCAGATTTATCAAGAAGTCTGAGAACAATTCTCTCACCGTAATTAGAGGGTAAAGTTGATACTCTTAAATCTACCCATTTTTCCCCGAGCTTTAATGAGATTCTGCCGTCTTGAGGAACTCGTTTTTCTGCAATATCAAGATTAGCCATGACTTTGATTCTGGCATTTAAAAGAGAGGCTATTCTGCTACTTGGAGAAAGTATTTCTTTCAATATACCGTCTACCCTAAACCTTATAGAGAGATTTTTTTCGTAAGGCTCTATGTGTATATCAGATGCATTTGATTTAATTGCTTCCGATAAAACGGCATTAATTAGTCTGATTACGGGAGCTTCGGTTGAGTCATCCAGAAGATCTTCAGTTTTTGGTAAATCGGAAGCTAATTGTTCTAAATTAATTTGATCTCCAAGGCCATCCACAATATCTTCTGACTTATCGGTATTTTCTGAATAAAAAGATGAAATGTGTTTAAAAAAATCTGCTCCGGATAATGATTTAATTACTAGCGGCTTCTTAAATTTAGTTTCTAATTGAGATAATTTATTTAATTTAACTTCGTCGGAAGTCAATACTTCTAAGTTGTTTTCATTTATCCCTGCAATAAAAATTCCATTTTCACGAGCAAATTTATAGCTCAATTGAAAGTCTTGTGTATTCTTATTCTCCATAATCTACTGATCTTCTAAAAACGTCTCGATGAGGCTCAAATCAACGACAGGCTTACCTCTTTTCTCTAATAGCAGTTGTTCTGCTTTCAGAAAATTGTACTTTTCAGTGCTGATAGTTTGCATATCAGCAGCATTTTTAATAATTGTTGGTTTAAGGAACACAACAAGGTTTCTTTTCACTTTGGATTTAGATGTTGATTTAAAAAGATTTCCAAATACTGGAATATCTCCTAGTCCTGGAACCTTTCTTTCAACTTCTTGAATATCTTCATCGATCAAACCTCCAAGCACAACGGTTTGTCTATCCTCAACCATGACTTTAGTTTGAATCTCTCTTTTGTTTGTAATTATCTCTGACGCACTTTCTGTTATGGGTCCAAATAAACTGGAAACTTCTTGTTCGATATCAAGTCTAATTGAGTCACCGTCATTGATTTGCGGAGTTACCAAAAGTTTAATTCCTATTTCTTGACGGTTGATAGTTCTGAATGGATTAGCATTGTTTGCACCTAGAGATTCTCCAGTGGTGATAGGAATTTCTTGTCCTACTAAAATAGAAGAAGTTTCATTATCCATAGTTAAGATTGAAGGTGTAGATAGGACGTTAGAATCAGAGTCTTTTGCAATAGCATTCAAAATAGATGCAAAGCTACTTTGACCAGCAACAATTTTTCCAATCCCAACCGCAATACCCTCAATTCCCAGCAATGAGGATGCTGCAACGGATTTAACTGTTCCAGCTAAGCCCTCTTCTGCCAAGAGACTTGAACTAGAAGCAGCAAAAGCGGTTAAATCAGGATTCGGACTTCCAAACCTTGTGCCGAATGCTGGTTGTTCCACTCCATCGCCTTGAAAAAGAATCTGTACACCAAGATCTTTTGTAAGTTGTTCCGAGATTTCTACGATAATTGCTTCGACTAAGACCTGAGCTCTTCTGATATCTATTTTGTCTATGACATCTTCTAATTGGCCAAGGATATCCGGATCAGCATTAATGATTAAAGAGTTTGTCTCTTTATGAGCTGATATAGATGTCTTAATTTTCCCACCAGAACTCCCTTGAGGGCTCTTATCTATATTTTCCGCAACATTGGTCAAAATATCCTTTATCTCTTCTGCAGATGCATACTTTAAATACCTAACTTTTAAACTTTTTGACTCGCTGACTTCGTTATCTAAATCAAATGCTATGGATTTCATTTTTGTCGTAACTTCTTGATTTCCAACTAACAATACTGCATTAATGCGATCAATTCCAAAGGCATTAAATTGTGCAGTTGTTCGGTTAGATGCACTCTTCAAATGTAGATCATTAAGCATCTTAGCCATTTCCTTAGAAGAAGAGTTTTTGAGAGAAATTAATTCAACCAGATCTTGATCAAGACGATCTAACTCATTTGCAATGTTCATAATTTTTGTAATGTTCGATGCCTTGTCTGCAATTAAAACTGCATTTGCATCAACAAAGGCTTCAAGGTGACCTGATCTGTTGGTAATGGGTTTCAAGAGAGCCACTAAAGGTTTTGCAGAAATATTTTTTGGTCTAAAAACATTTATTGACAATCCATCAGACAAACTATTTTCAGAGTAGTTGGCTTGGAATTCCGTTCTACCAACGACTTCAGGCACTATCTTGGCAAGATTCCCATAATCAACCACAGAATAAGCGTGGGCAGCCATCACAGACTTAAATACTTCGTAAGCCTCATCAATGCTTAAATCAATCTCAGATGCGACCGTTACCGAGCCTTTTACCCTGGGATCGACTACAAAGGTTTTATTGGTCACGCCGGCCATATCTGATATGAACACCTTGATATCGGCATCACGTAAATTTATTTTTGCAGACGCCAATGACAAAGATGCACAGGCGAGCGCAAGGAGTAAAATCCCTCTCGTAAAAATCATATTTTAATTTAGGTTAATTGTAAGGGTAATTGGGCTACCGTCTCTGATAACACCAACCTCTATATTTCTAACTTTTTGGTTAAGTTCTCGTTCTAGATCAACTGTCGTTACCTTTTGACCGTTGAAGGATGTAAGGATGTCTCCGGGTTCTAAATTATCATCTTGAAAAAATGGTGAAGATTTCACCGGATTAACTCTTATTCCTAAAACTTCCCCATCTCTGATGACGGGATTGAATGAAATAAGCTCTTTGATTTCAAGATTTTGTAACCAATCTTTTGAAGCCACTTTGGTTGGATCTATGGATTGTTTAAAACCTTTGTTTTTTATAACTTCGGCAAAAGATAAGCTTTCAAGTTTCCCGTTTCTTCTCAAATTAACAAACGTGTCATCTATTGACTCCACAACGAGATTACCTGAAATTTTATCTCCAATTTTATAACTCCTCTGTTTTTCATTTGGAAGACCAATAATGGCAACATTTTCTTCTTTAGATTTTACAATTCCATACAATTTTATATTCAGATCAGTTTCAGGGCCTTTTTTATTACTTTCAGAAGAATTAGCTATGGATTGATTGATAGCGCTGGCCTTAGCTGAAGAAAAAGGATCCGAATTAAGCGCAACGTACTGTTGAGAAGTATTTACAACAGTAGAAGCTTTAAAATCTATATCTGGAAACAATATGCTGTTTACAGAAGAATAAAGTTGAACGGAAATAAAAATGGCAAAAACAGAAGCAAAAACTAGACGGAATTTAAGTGCAAATTCCGTTGCGTAATCAAAATAGCTCTGAAAATCGAGCTTAATGCCAAAAACCATAAAATTCATTATATATGTTTACTTAAAAACATAGTAATTTTTAGAAATTAACTTTAATACTGAATGAATATGATGTTGGATATTCGTATTGTTCTACCATTTCATCCAATTGAAAAACTTCATATTTTTCACCCGTTAAATTACCAAGCTTAAACCCTATTTCAAGATCATTGTTTCCGTTATAGATATAAGCAGTGTAATTAAAATCTAGAATTCCTGTACCTTGCTCATAATAAGCAGGTGCACCCTTAATTGGAGCTAATTCAGATATACGTTCTCCTGTGTAGTTATATGCAAGAATAACTTTGTGTGCATCCGTTTCGTAGCCGAAAGTAAAGTTACCTAAGAAGTCTGACTGGCCTTGCAGGCTTCTTTCTTCTTGAACAAACTGAGATGTTGTATCAACCTCTGAATTCATAAAGGTTAGATTGCTTCTTATGAAGAATGGGAAAAAATCATAAAAAATTTCAAATTCTGCACCGGTCATTTGACCTTCATCTACGTTTGAAAACTCTCTATAAAAAGTCCCTGGTTGAATTCCTTGCTCGATAGGATTTGTAAGATCTTTTGCAAACAATCCTGCAGAAAAATACTGACCACCGTCACCAAAATACCATTCGTATCTAAAATCTAAATTGGTAATTTCGGTAATTTTTAAGTCAGGATTTCCCACGAAAGATCTGTTAGTGGCGGGATTAAAGAAAACGGACTGGGCTAATTCTCTAAAATTAG
Organism: uncultured SAR86 cluster bacterium; assembly: GCA_902578495.1. GTDB lineage: Bacteria > Pseudomonadota > Gammaproteobacteria > Magnimaribacterales > AG-339-G14 > CACNYO01. The sequence goes on along the minus strand of CACHCY010000003.1, from coordinate 14,281 downwards.
GCCTCACCACGGTCTCACTCACACCCAATCTTATTTGCATATTATTATCTAAGGTTTGAGTAAGTGTTATTGCAGGCAAAACTTTATCTAGCGCTAAATCGCTTCTATCACTTTCAGCTTTAGTGTATTTGTTAAAGTTTGAAACATTAATGTCGGAATCTTCATACCTAAATCCGATTGACAATCTTAAAGAATCTGTAAATTGACCATCGATACCAGCGTAAAAAGCTAATATTTCTGAATCTGCTTTGTAGTAATCAGCTGCTCCAGTAATCTCGTTTATTTCCCATGTGTCTGGACCGATGTTTTGTTCTGCAAAAATCTCCGTTAAAGGCTGAGTAAGAAATGTCTCATCAAATAAGGTCGTAGCAGTTGGAGAGCGATCAAATTCAAAATTAGAAATTTGATTATCTCTTTCTTTGAAATAATACGAAGCTCCAGCTTTAAAATCCATGCTGACATCGCCAGTGATAATAAAGTATTTGATATCTGCCCCTATATCAACAACAGAGTCTTGAAGATCAAAAAACTTTAATCTAAATTTATCATTTCTGTTACCAAAATATCTCGTGCCATCTTCGTAGACTTCATATTGTGTATCGAGGTTATTAGGGGATTCTCTGGTGCTGTCTGCAAAGGATGTACGCCAATTGAATTGCAAATCTCCCCAAAAGTGTTCTCCTGAAGCTTGGTTGGTCCAGACTTGTCTTTCAACCCACTCAACATAAGTTTTCTCCATTGGAAAATTAGAAAGAGCTAAATCGCTGTAAATAAAAGATACTGTGTCTGAAGATTTTCGAGTTAAAAAACTGGTTAATTTTATTGTGTGATCGTCATCTATATTAAATCCCAGACCCAAAAGAGAAGATAGATTTATTGTGTTGGTTGAATTGGTAAACGTTTCTCTATCAAGAACTATTAAAACGTCCTCAGGATCTTCAGCATCTGAATTCCAAGAGTTTGAGTTACGCATTTTTTCTTGAGATTCCCATGCGTTTGAATAATTTAACGCAAAGATTAACCCCATATCTCCTCTATCGATATCAAACGAATCACCAGTCGACAAAGACAAAGAAAAATCAGGATCTAAGGAAGAAGATTTTGTTCTTGTAGGCATGTTAGCTGCAAGTGCAACACCAATTTCTTGAAGTTCTACTGGAGATAAGCCGCCTGAGAAAAAATTATTATTTCTTCTGATTATTTTACCTTCCGATTGTGCTTTTAAGTATGCATTGGGTATCGCTCTATCTTCCGAACCAATGCCAAAAATATCTAAATCATAATTTGGAGCTGTTAAGAAACTTTTACCAGTGGTTAGGTTGTCACCGCCTAACGAGAAAGAGAAATCAGTGAATGCTTGTTCGGGAACTGCAACCGTTCTTAAATTCACCACGCCTCCCCCAAAATTTCCAGGGTACTCTGGAGAAAAAGTTTTTTGAACTAAGACGCTTTCTAAGATATTAGTCGGAAATAAGTCCAGAGGGACAACTCGACTCAATGGTTCTGGTGATGCTATCGAAGAACCATCAAGCAAAGCAGTTGAATATCTATCGCCCAAACCCCTAACGTAAACGTATTTGCCTTCAACTAAACTAAGACCGGTTACTCTTTTCAAAGAGTCAGCTATATTGCTATCGCCTGCCTCAGACATTTGAGTCGAATCAATGACATTTGAAATTTCAGAAGTTGTTCGTTTTTCGTCTGGGATAAAAATTCCCGAAACTACTAATTCTTCAAAGTCGCCAGTATCTTGTGTAAAAGAGAGAGCAGAGTAGAAAATAAATAAAGATATCAGGGAAGGATGTTTCATTTTTTTAGCTCCAAAAAAATTGAGCTACCATTTTAAGGTGGTAGCTCAATTTATCAATTGTTTTAGTCTTAAATATCAGACCAAACGGCAGTCCAGTCAGAACCAGTAGATGGAACTGCACCGATCTCCGTTGGTACATCAAAGAAAGACCCTAATAACGCAGTATTAACTGTCACAGATGCCTCTGTAGCACCGTTTACATATCCAGTTAACGAATTAGTACCTTCTGTGATTCCTTGCGCAGTAGCCCAAGCAGCTGTACTAAATGCATCACCAGAAGACTCTCCACTGAACTTGTTATCACCGCAATCTATCATTACTGAGACAGCTCTGAGTGTAGTAGAAGAAGCTGAACCTGCAGCAGTAAAAGTCTCGGCATCATCAATCTCAATGCAAGGTCCTAGGTTTGATGAATCCACAATAATTCCATTAACCAAAGTAGCTGAAGTTCCGGCTCTTAGGTGAACGAGCTCACCGTGTTTTGCACTGTTACCGATTACTAAGAAATTAGATATAGTCGGATTAGACCTAGGTGTGGCGTTAGGAGCCTTACTGTTGCTATCGAATTCCATTCCGTTATCCGGCTCGTTACCCGTAGCGGTAGCAGGATCCGGAGTGTTTTGGTCAATAATTACCCATTGAGCCTTTCCTCTCCAACCGTTTGTGAAGTCAAACGAATCGTCCTGGTTACCGGTAAGGTAAGCGTATTTGAAGTTAACTGTCCCACCAAAAAACTCAATACCGTCATCTTTATTGTTGTGAACTCTGATGTAATTTACATCTGTTTGATCACCAACCGCATAAAACGCTATACCGTTAAGTTCGTTTTCCTGATTAAATTGGTAACCTGCATATTTAACGACTACATAGGATAATTCACCAGAATCGTCGTTATCATCGTTACCGCCGTATTGAACTGGTACAGCATCGAACCCTTCTGCAGATCTTTCACAAATTCCGCTTGCATTTTTTTCTGCATCAGTACAATTTTGTGTAGCCTTACCCATTATCTGCAATCCGCCCCATTGAGCATTAGCATCAGCAGCTAAAGTTCCGTCATCGCTAGCAGAAGTCATGATAATAGGATTTGAGACAGTTCCTTTTGCAAGAATCTTTGCTCCCCTAAGAATATTCAAAGAGTCTTCTCCAGATTCTCCCCTGATAGTAGATCCCGCATCAATAGTTAGGGTTGGTGAAGTAGTATCGTCACCAATTTTAACTGGGCCACTTAAAATATGTGTAGCAGATGCTTTCATTTGAAAACTATCGTTGTAAGTTCCTGTATAAGTACAAGTCAAAGCACCAGCTGCATCTGTTCCTGAAACAACAGAAGCTCCAGCAGCATTCGTAACTGTGGGGCAAGATGCTGCTGCTGGAGTCGAAGAACTTGATGAACTTGAAGCAGAAGAGGAACTATCGTTATCGCTTCCCCCGCAACTAATGACTAGACCTATAACAGAAGTTAAAAGAAATAAATTAAAAATTTTATTTTTTGTCATGTTAAAACTCCGTTAATAAATCGACCATGAAATAATACAAATCTAATTTGTCAGAATTGTGCTGTAAAAATAAGATGAAGTGACAGAAATGTGTCAAAAATGTAAATTAATTAAAGTGTTGTTTTACGTAGGTTTCTCTACTGGACATGAAGTTATCTTTAAATGTAATTAATTGATTTTTAATTTCCCTGTCGTTGAGTATTTCTAAGACAGAAAGACCCTCTTTCTTGAGAGAATCAATTCTTAGATAAATCTTGTCTAGCTTATTGATGTATCGCTTGAGTTGTTTAAAAGACATAGCCTGTCCTAAGCTCGGAATGAAAACTGTGTTTTCATTACCTAAATCAAGAGCTTTTTTTAAAGCAGCTAGAGTTCCTTCAACGGATCCACCCGCATTATTGTTCACAAAAGGCAATCCATTACTTTTGGCTATGTCTCCTATAAAAATTACATTTTTTTCAGTGAAATGAACCAATAAGTCTCCATCGGTAGAAGCCTTCTCCATATGCATAAGATCAATTTTTTCATTATTAAAATTAATTCTTACCTTGTCTTCAAAAGTTATTCTTGCACCTGCATTATCCACATGACTTTGTTGAAAATAGTTTGGGAGAATATTTAAATCACCGATGGTTGAGTCTTGTAGAATTCTATCGCGAGTATTTTGATGAGAGATCATAAAATCCATCATTCCACCGAACAGACCGTTTGCGTTGGTGTTCCAAAAATGAGGGTTAGAGCTGATAAGAATTTTTATATTGTTGATACCTGATATATCTCTTATTTCCTTGCGAAGCCAAGGCAACATTTTGGCCAACATTGAGTTGATCAAAATGGCGCCTTCTTTGCCATAAACTAACAGAGAATTGCCGCAGATGGTGTCGCATTCAATTAAATAGGCACCTGGCTTGATCTCAGTATGAGAAAGTGTCGGTTGAGCTAGCCTTGTTCCGTATTCTTTGATCACAATCGGGTCTAAGCGTTCGTCTAGAGTTCCGAGAGAAGCTAAATTAAAGCTGCTTATCACTAAAACACATAATATGAAATTTTTCACGAGAGCATTTTGAAGACGTAATGTGACATTAATGTGAAGATGAAAAATATTGGATCAAAATCTCTGTCAAATATATTAAGGTACAAAAATGCTTAGAAAAGTTTTTTCAGAATTTATTGGAACAATGTTTTTACTCATGATCATTGTGGGCTCCGGCATCATGGCTGAAAATCTAACAACTAATCAAGGAATTATTTTGTTAGCTAATTCCTTAGCAACTGTCCTGGGATTGATTGTTCTAATTTTAATGTTTGGAACCATTTCTGGAGGTCATTTTAATCCTGTCGTTTCAACGATGTTCTTTATGTTGAAAGAATTACCGTTTAAGCAATTTATTCTTTACCTTCTTGCTCAGATTTCAGGTGCTATTCTAGGAGTGATATTAGCCAATATCATGTTTGATCTTAGCTTTGTAGAAATTTCTACAAAGGATAGAGATGGCTTAAATATCTTCCTCAGTGAAATAATTGCTACTTTCGGATTACTTATGACTATTTTGCTAGTCAGGAAGAATTCTAAATTTTCTACTCCTTATGCTGTTGGATTTTACATTGGAGCAGGATACTGGTTTACCTCTTCCACATCCTTTGCAAATCCTGCGGTATCTATAGCTAGATCTCTAACCAATACATTTACAGGAATTAATCCGGAATATATTTTTTACTTCATTTTGGCTCAGCTAATAGGTGGCTTTGTTGCCTACTTCGTTTATACAAGAATTTATGATTAGTGTCTTATTTCTGTGTGTGGAGAATGCCTGTAGAAGTCAAATAGCTGAAGCAATTTGCAAGAATCTCTATTCGCATAAAATTCTTGCTTATTCAGCCGGCTCAAATCCAGCTAAAAAGATAAATCCAAAAGCAATTCAATCTCTGAGTAGAATCAATATCACTCATTCTGGTGAGCCAAAAAAAATTGATTTCTTCGAAGATCATACTTTTGATTACGTAATAACAATGGGTTGCGGCGACGTATGCCCTTATGTACCTAATATTAAAAATATTGATTGGAATATTCCTGATCCAAAGTTTTTAGAGGAAGAGGAATTCGATGAAATTCGAGATATGATTAAATCAAAAATTATCTCTGAGTTATTAGTGTGACTTTATTCTTATTCTTTTTCTTTGGAAGTATTGTTGGGAGTTATTTTGAAACTACAAATCAAAGAATTGCCAGAGACGATAATTTAATCTTAGACAGCAATAAAAGATTTTTACGTTCTCAATGCGATCACTGTAAAAAAGAATTATCTTGGCTAGATTTATTCCCTATTTTTAGTTTTCTATTTTTAAAAGGTAAATGCAGATATTGCAAAAAGCCAATCAAGATTGATCACTTAATATCTGAATTGTTATTCGGGCTGATTTTTTGTTTGTTGATCTTGTCTGATAATTCTCTAGATTTATTTTTGACTATTCCATTTTTCAGCTTTTTATTCGCAATTGCCTTATTTGATTATAAGTATTTTCTGATACCAAAAATCTATTTGCTGTTTTTTATTTTAATAAGCTTTTTTTCACTATATTTTGAAGGGAGTTTCACGAATATCATTTTTGCATCGGTAATGACCTTGACTGTTTTTATTGCAAAACAAATTATGGACCGACTTATGAAAAGAGAAACTTTGGGTAACGGAGATCTTTTTTTAATATTTGGCTTGGGCTTCTTTCATTCCCCTATTGAGTTTTCATTTACTTTGTTACTTGCTTCCTCTTTAGGTATTGTAATATTCGTATTGAAAAGTCTTATGAATAATCCAATAGATAAAGTACCTCTTGGAACTTTATTGGCTATCGGTTCAATATCCTCATTCAGTTTTATTTAAAAGGAATATATGGATTTAAAAATCCAAAATATAATGATTGAAAGAAAGCCCCCAACAGGAATTGTTACTATCCAACCTGAAAAAATTTGAACCACTTTTGACCAGTCCATACTTTTTGAGCTATTAACAAGCCCAATGCCAATGATTGCTCCAATTAATGTGTGGGTTGTTGAAACGGGAAATCCATAACTAGAACTCAATACAACGATGGTTGCAGCTGACAATTCTGCTGCAAACCCAGAAGAAGGTGTAATTTTGGTTATCCCCTTCCCAACGGTTCCGATAACTCTAAAGCCCATAGTCAAAAGACCAATAATTATCCCAATGGACCCTAATAATAATATCCAAGAAGTTATCGAGGTCTGATTATTAACTGAATTTTCTACTGAAACAGTATTGATTACCGCTGCAAGCGGTCCGACTGCATTGGCTACATCATTAGAACCGTGAGCAAATGCCATTGCGCAAGCAGTAAATATGACTAAAATCGCAAAAAATGATTCGATATTTGCATCTTTTTGTTTCATGATGTTGCTGGCTCTCAAAAGAATTATTCCCACTAAAGTAAGCATTATTCCAAAGGCAGCTGAGAGAAGGAATGCATACTCAAAATTCAAATCAATTCCTACGTGCTTTAAACCTTTCAAAAAAGTTAACATTGAAATCACAAAACCAACAAAGAAAAGGTAAATAGGACTATATTTAAGAGTATTTAAAAAAGGATTATCAGTATCTAGAATTAAAAATTTAATACTTTTAAAGACAAAGTAGGCCAGTAAACCTGATAAAAGTGGAGATAAAACCCACGTAGTTGCAATACTGGAAACTGCTTGCCAGTTGACTGCATTAAAAGAAAGTCCAATTATTGAGAACCCTATAATCCCGCCAACAATAGAGTGAGTTGTAGAAACTGGCCATCCCAGAGCAGATGCTAAAAATAACCAAGTTCCAGCCGCTAATAACGCTGACAACATCCCGAAAACTAAAACATCTGATTTTCCAGTGAACTCTTCAGCATCAATGATGCCCTTTCTAATGGTATCTGTTACCTCGCCGCCGGCAAGATAAGCTCCAGCGAATTCAAAAATGCAAGCTATTAATAATGCTGTTCTAAGCGTTATGGCGCCAGATCCCACCGAAGTACCAAATGCATTGGCGACATCATTTGCACCTATACCCCACGCCATGATAAAACCAAACACGCAGGCTAAAATAATTATTTCAGTTTCTATGCCAACAAAAGCCATTGATAAAAATACTTAAGTAGTAGCACGATATATGAATTTATTACTTTAGTTAAACTTTTTAAGATGATTTAATTAAAATTCACAAAATCTTCATAAAAGAGTTTTTAAATGCTTGAATATGACATAGCTGAATATTCTCAAATTAATCCTGATTTATATCGTAGAGAGTTACGAAAACTTCAAGCAGAGTTTTTGAAATTACAAAGATGGGTGATTCAAGAAAAGAAGAAGATTGCTATTGTCTTTGAAGGAAGAGATACCGCTGGAAAGACCGGAAGCATATCAGTCTTATCTAAATACTTGATACCAGAACATGTTCGATTAGTTAAGTTGGGAATTCCAACTAAAAGAGAATCCCAACATTGGTTTTCACGATATGAAAAACATATGCCAAATGTTGGTGAGATAGTTTTTTTTGATAGATCTTGGTATACCCGAGCACTAACAGAAATAACCATGAATTATTGTTCTGAAAGACAATACAAATACTTTATGAAAAATGTATTGTCTTGGGAAAAAGAATTTTCTAAAGAAAATATAGAAATAGTAAAAATATATCTTTCTGTTAAAAAGGACATCCAGAAAAAGAGGTTTGAGAAAAGAAAAAACAGCCCATTAATATTTTGGAAATTTAGCGAAAATGACTTAAAAGTTGCAGATAGATGGGATGCTTTTACATTTTATAAAAATCAAATGTTTGCTACAACTTCATCAGAAAAATCACCATGGGTAGTAATAAATGCCAATACAAAAATGGTAGCTTCTTTAAATTCCTTAAGATATATCTTAGAAAAATTTGAATACCCTGAAAAAAATATCCCAAAACCAAAAAAATGGTCAAAAGGTATGAATATTTATAACCTCAAGATAAATGGCGTAAAGTTCGAAAACTTATCTTACGATCAGTTCAAAGTGCTAAGTTCTTTTTCTGATGAATAATAAAAATTTATTTCGGGTAGGCTGTCTTGACTTAGGATCAAATGCATTAAAGTACAAACAGTACAGAATAATAAAAAATGAAGCTTCGCTTAAACCAGAGCTTGAAACATACAAAAGGATACCCATTAGGCTGGGAACTGATGTTTTTAATAAAGGCAAAATTAAGAAAAAGACAATAAAAAAAATAGAAAATCAACTAAGCGCCCTCTTAAAACAGCTGGAGTCAAAAAATGTAAAATTTATTGGTGGATTTGCAACCTCTGCAATGAGGACAGCTGGAAACGGTAAAGAGGTTTGTGATTTCTTAAATCAAAGTTTTGATATTAATTTAAAAATTTTATCTGGTGAAGAGGAAGCTGATTTACTTTTATTCTTAACAAAAAAATATCCTGAGGACGGATCTCATTTGTTTGTTGATGTTGGGGGTGGAAGCACAGAATTTTTTTATTCTTCAAATAAAATAAAGACATCAAAATCTTTCAATCTTGGTGCTGTTCGAATATACCTAGATAAAGATAGATTATCTGAGTGGAATGAATTTGAAAATTATCTCAATTCTTTTGATAAATCTTCAATAAGAAAAATAGTAGGTGTCGGAGGAAATATAAGATCACTAATCTCAATTATCACAAGAGATAAGGGACACGATATATCACTCATAGATTTAGATAAATGTTTGAACAATTTACTCAAATTGAGTAACGAAGAGAAGATAACAAAACTCTCACTTTCAAAAGATAGAGCAGATATCATTGAGAGCGCTGGTAAAATTTTTTTGAGAATCATGAATTTTTTTCCAACTGCAAGTCTTCACTCTGCATCTTGGAGTATTTCTGATGCCCTAGTGGATAGATACTTAAATGAAAACTACGCGGGATTAAGTTCAGAGTTTAAAGAAACTTTTTCCTCGTTCAATAAATAATTGATCTCTATCCAAAACTTACAGCCGTTTGGTTTGTTTGGCTGCATGCCTATCTCGTAACCCATAAGTCTGGCAAGGTGTTTAGAGATAGCCAATCCTAATCCAGTTCCACCGGATTGCTTGGCTCTTCCTCTATCAACTCTGAAAAATCTTTCAAAAACTCTTTGGCGATATTTTTTAGGAATTCCACGTCCTGAATCAATTACAGACAGTCTTGAATTAAAATCATCAGTTAAATCATTTTTAATTATCACGGTAGAACTTGCAGGCGAATGTTTTAAAGCGTTTGTAATAAAGTTACTCATTATTATTCCAAAAGCAGATGAGTCAATTAATACATCCAGGTTTTCATCAATATCTACCTCAAATGATATATTTTTTATTAAGGCATGATCGGTGTGCTTTTTTAAAATTCCTGCAATAAAAGATTTCAAGTTTTGTCTGCCCATATTCAAATCAAATTCTCCAGCTTCAATTGAACTTAATTTAAGTAATTCAGAAACTGTTTCTGTCATATTTTCCGATTGAGATAAAATTGCTTCTGTAAACACTAAAGCTTTTGGATCCTTAACAAAGTTTCCGTGTAATAAAGTTTCAGCATTAGCCCTTATTACTGATATTGGTGTTCTCAGCTCATGTGAGACATTTCCTATGAAGTCCTCTCGCATTTGTTCCAATCTTCTTAATTTAGAAATATCATTAAAAACAACTAAGATTTCATCATTAGCTTTATCTCTTCTAGCGCTTATTAAGTATGAGGAATCAATTGATTTAGGGCCATTTATTTCAACGGCGTGGTCTGTCTTATCCCAAGCTTTCTTGAGAAATTTTTTAAACGATGGATAACTAACGTTTGAAAAAAACTTAGAGCCAATTTCAATTTCAGGCCAGAAATCTTCTTTGATTGTTTTGTTATAGAACAAAACTTCATTAGTTTTATTCATAAGCAGTACTCCTTGACCCATTTTTTCTAAAACTGAGCTGAACTGTTTTCTTTGCTTAGCAAGAAATTGAAGGTCTTTCTTTAAATTCTTTTGGGCTGTTTCAAGAGAATATTGTTGATTACCGCTAAGTTCTTGGTCATCTTTAGAAGAGGAAATATCAGCTTCATTAATAAAATCTTTTATAAATCCTAATATGACATTAGAAGAGAAGTAGGAAACAAAAATTGCAAAAATAAAACCTACTAAAACTGCACCCAAAACCGTATATCTTACCCTTGCCAATGCTTGATTTATTTGAGACAGAGGAGCTGCTACCCTAACAACACCCTCTGAAGACTCTAAAGGAATCTTTACTGCTAAATACCTCATATCTGTATTAATTGTATTGGAGTATCTTTGGGATAAACCTGACCCTTGATTAACTGCTTGAATAATTTCTGGTCGGTTTGAATGATTTTCAACAGATGCTAGATCCTGTTTAGAAATTTCAGAATCTCCTATTACTTGTCCAGAACTAGATACCAAGGTTACTCTTAATCCAGAAGCCTCTCCAAGGTCATCAGCTAAAAAATCAGCATTTTCGTAATTTAAGCCAGCATCAACAAATAGTTTTTGAGCAATTTTTGCATGGTTCTGTAAATTTGAATTTATATCGTCATTTAAATAAGTAGAAAGTTGACTTTGAATATAGAGACCGCCCCCGAGAGATGCTAACGCTAGCAGGCTGAAAGATATTAAAAATATTTTTGCTCTAACCGACATATTTAATTCAACTAGGATGCTGAATTAAAACGATATCCTACTCCTCTTACAGTTTCAATATTGTTTCCAACATCGCTTAACTTTGCTCTTAGTCTTTTTACATGGGTATCTACAGTTCTAGTTGTAACTTCGCAGTTATAACCCCAAACATCATCGAGCAAAGCATCCCTGGTAGAAACTCTTCCAATTCTCTCAACTAAATAATGCAATAATGAAAATTCTTTAGCTGTTAGAGGGACTTCCTTGTCTTTTAGCTTGACTCTGTGTGCAGCAATATCAATTTCAAGAGAGCCGAAAATTAATTTTTCTTCATCATTATTTATTTTATCACCAGCCCTTTTTAGCATGGCGGCGACTCTGAGCATAAATTCACGAATGCTAAATGGTTTTACAATATAATCGTCAGCACCAAGCTCAAAACCAACAATTCTATCTATCTCCTCACCTTTGGCAGTTACCATCATAATTGGAATGTTCTTTGTTTTTTTTGAGGATCGAAGAATTCTACATATTTCAAGACCAGACATATCTGGAAGCATTAGATCGAGTAAAATTAAATCTGGTATTTTTTCTTCAATCAATTTAAGAGCTTCTTTGCCGTTAAAAGCAGACTCTACTGAGTAACCTTCAGAGTCTAAATTGAATGCAACGGTCTGATTTAAGTCAGGCTCATCTTCAACCAATAAAACATACTTCTTCATTGATTTATTATCCTATTGTTTTAAAAGAATATGAAGGCAATCAAAGTAAGTTTTCATTTTTGTCACAATCTTATTAAGGTATCTAAAAATTGTTTCGCAACATTACTCCAAGAAAACTGATCAGCAAATTCAAAGCAAGAAGCTCTCTGAATAGAACTAGCTTTTTCTATAGCATTTTTTAGATCTTGGTCGTAATATCCGTTTAGACCATTTGATATCACATCAATAGGACCTGTAACAGGGTATGCAGCTACCGGAGTTCCGCAAGCGTTTGCTTCCAACATAACTAATCCGAATGTATCTGTTAGCGAAGGAAATACCTTTACTCTTGCATTGCTGTAAATTTCAGCGAGTTCATCTCCAAATTTATATCCTATGAAATTTACATCGGGAAATTTTTTTTTATATTCTTTTAATTGCGGGCCTTCACCAACGACAACTTTTGGTAAATCTAAGTCAAGACTAAAAAATGCTTCTAAGTTTTTTTCTCTTGAAACCCGGCCAACATAAAGATAATAAGGATCTAACTCCTCTGATAATAGCGGTCTAAAAACACCTTTATCAATTGCCCTATTCCAAATTTTAAGATTTTGAATTCCTATAGACTCTAACTCTCTTTGATGAGAAGGAGTGTTCACTAAAGTTCTAGCTGCACCAGAATGAAACCACTTCAGAAACTCATTGGTAATAGAAGTTGGTAATCCCATTAAGTCTTTTAAATAGTCAGGAAATTTTGTGTGCACTGCGGTAGTAAAAGGAATTCTTTTTCTTACAAGGTAATTTCGCAAATAAATTCCTATTGGGCCTTCTGTCGAGATGTGGATAGCATCAGGTTGAAAATCTTTTAGAATTTTTTTTGAGTTGAAAACATCAATAGATGCTCTTATTTCTGGGTAAACGGGTATAGGTAAAGAAGCAAATAAACTAGGCTCAATTACTTTTACTTCATGATCTTTAGATAATTCAGAAACTAAAGATGTAAGAGTTGTTACGACACCATTGACTTGGGGGGTCCAAGCATCTGTGGCAATTAAAATTTTCATGCTGCTTTTTCAGCAGTCTCAATTCTTTTGGTGTTGATGGTTAATTCTTCTTTAGAGTAGTCTATTAGCGATAATGTGCCATCATTTGACTCAACAATGGCTGTGCAAGATTCAACCCAATCTCCGCAATTCACATAGGTAATGCCTTCATAGTCTTCTATAGCTGCATGGTGAATATGTCCGCAAACAACACCATTGAAAGACCCGTTTTTACAAGCTTTCACAAGACTTTCTTCGTATTTACTAATGAAATTCACAGCGCTTTTAACTTTGTATTTTATAAATGCAGAAAAAGACCAATAATTTTTGAGTCCAAAAAAATTCCTCAAAGAATTTATGAAGGTATTTAGAGACATTAAAACTTCATAGACCCAGCTTCCTAAAATTGAAATCCATTTGCTGTATCTCGTAACTAAATCATATTCATCACCATGGACAATAAGAAAGTTTTTACCATCAGCTGTCATGTGCTCAGCCTTATCTATCATTTTTATATTACCAAGATTCAAGGGAGTAAAAGTCCTCAGAAATTCATCATGATTTCCTGTGACAAAAATAACTTCTGTCCCCTGCTTAGCAAAAGATAAAAACCTTCTAATTACATTTGTATGCTCTTGAGGCCAGTAAATACTTTGTTCAAGCTTCCAGCCGTCAATAATATCCCCGACTAAATATAATTTTTCGCAGGTGTGAGTGTATAAAAAATCTAGTAAACGATCCGACTGACAACCTCTTGTCCCCAAATGTATGTCGGAAAGAAATATAGATCTAAAATGCTTTTTTGTGGTTTCCATATCAGATATGGATCAGTACAATACAACGCATAAATCTTGTAAGCAATCCCTATCGAAAATTATCACTAAATAGTTATTTAAATATCACATTATGTTCACATTTAAGAGGAACTTTTTTTTGGCGGCTTACTTGTTTGTTGCCCCTACTGTGATGACGTATCCTGATTTCGATGATTTTTTTTCCAGAAGCATTATTGGAGGAACCACTGATTATGAAGTGATCAGTGACAATCATGTGCGAAGTTATACCAATTCAGGCAACAGTGTATTCGTGACCACTGATACTTTTGATGTCCTAGATAAAAATACAGCTTCGTGGCAATGGAAAGTGTTAATTCCGCTTGAGGCTAATGAGCGTTTGAGAAGAAATCATGACTTTGCAGCTAGAATCATTTTTTGTAAATCAGACGGAATACTTCCTACACAGAAGAGATGTCTTAATTATGTTTGGACAGATTCAGTTGAAAAAGGAACGGTTTGGGTTAATCCCTGGAACTCAAAACAGATCAATATTGCACTTAGAGATAGTCAAGATGGAGTCGATACCTGGAAAGAAGAGAAGATTAACCTCGTTGAAGACTTTAAAAAATACTTGAACATCGATATAAAAAAGATCTGGGGTTGGGGAGTCATCACAGATGCAGATAACACAAGACAAATTGCTTCAGCCGAATACAAAGACTTTAATTTTCAATAAATCCTTTCTTTGGACTCCAAGACCAACATAAATTACACAACAGT